>CAXTSZ010000028.1:7253-23302 GCA_964247125.1 uncultured bacterium | reverse complement strand
CGAGCGATATCAATAAAACGGATTGGATCAACACTGGGTGGATCTGCTTGACTAAGCTCGGTCAGCTGTTGTTGCAGAAAAAAGAGAGCCGATATAATTTGGACTTGCTGTGCGCCCATTTTCTGAAGATGTTGGGCAGTGTCGGCGGTAGTAGCCAAGGCGATTGCGCTGCGCCGAGCAGTCATACGCGTAAACGGATCATGTTCACCCACAAATTGCCAGACACCACGTAACGTTTCGTATATTTTGTTTTTGAGGCTGAAATCTTGCCAGAAAGCAGCAGGCGCAGACTCACTACCACCGACGGGTCCCCAGACAAACGGGATAGGGAGCAAGCATAAAAAGCTAGGATTAGAGTAACGTACAAAAGTAACGTGATGAGCAATGTCAAAACCGATTTCTTTATGTAATTTACGAGCAACTAAATAAGCCTGAATCTGCCAGAGATAGTAATGTATCTGCATTGCTCCTGACTGTCCCCAGCGGAGACTATCTGACCAAAATGGTAGCGTAAAGTAAATAAAATGCAGATTAGGAATAGGGTTATGTTGCAGTTCGGCCTCGATCGCCTCTCGGCTTTCATCTGGGCGAGTCAAGACCCAAACATCATGATGTTTGGCGACTTCGCGCGCAACGTTCCAACCGACTCCTCGCTCAGAGCCTTTCCCCGGTTCACAAGAATAGGCCGACAAAAGAATTTTCATAACTAGAGAAGCTCCCTAAATTATTATAAAATATCTAAAAAATTATTTAAGAACAATACTTTCATATACTTTAGCAACCTGCTCTGCTGTCTTCTGCCAGCTAAAAAACTTTGCTCTTAATAACCCCTTCTCTACTAGCTGATTATAATAATTAGTATCTTGCTTGAGTTGGAAAATTTCTGCGGTGATTTTTTCTATATTCAAAGGATCAACTAAAACAGCAGCATCACCCACTACTTCTGGTAAAGATGAAACATTAGAAGTGACCACCGGAGTACCGCAGGCCATTGATTCTAGAATTGTCAATCCAAATCCTTCGTATAGAGAGGGGGCTAATAATATGTCAGCAGCATTGTAAATTTGTACTAGATGGGCTTTATCTGGATTACCTAAATCGAATATATCTGACTCCAGATGATGCTCTTTAATGAAAGCTTTTTGATCTTTAGTAAAGTCACTTCCTACTCGCCATAGACAAATAGAACATCCTTTTTCCTTTAAGTTCATCAATACGCGTAGTACTGTCAAAATATTTTTTCGTTGATGTGTGGTCCCTACATTAAGTAAGCAAAATGTATCAGGCGATCGCGTATACTTCCTTCGGGTTTCAGTAACTTCTGAAGTAGGCAACACTCGAAATTCTGGATTGATACCATTAGGTATCACCGTAACTCTCGCTGGTTCTATCTTTAACATCTGGGAAACATCTAAAGCAGTATTCGTCGAAACCGCAATTATCTGATTAGCTTTTTCCATGCCACTAACCGAATATTTCCAAGTTGCCATACTCAAGGCTGGCAAACGAGACTGATCTTTAAGGATTTCTGGATAGATAAATTGCACTAGGTCATGACAAGTAACAACTACAAGCTTATTAGCTTGATGTAGTCCATAAACTATATGGCTCTCACACTGATCGATGACATGAAAAACATCTGCTTCTAATCGGGCGACAGCACGAGGATGTCGCCAAAAAGTTTCATAGTATTTTTTAATACCTATACCCGATTGCCAAAGTTTTTCAGAGCTATTCCATGGAATGGGCGCAATTTCCAGAATCTCCCAGTTGGGGCGCACTGCTTTTAAGGCTGCCACTAGGTTGTCAGCATAGACATCTATGCTGAACGTAGATCCTGGCACCCGTCGCACAATCATTATTCGCATTATCCATCTCTCAATAAATTTTCATAAAATAGGTTGTCTAAGAAACCTATTTATAGATCTCGATATTTTTGTTTTAAGTAGTTATCAAAAAATACATTCAAGATACTCATTCATCACCTTTTCCTTAGAAAATTCTATCTCCATGAACTTTCGGCTATTTTGTTTCATTAATTTAATTTTTTCTTTATCTTGAATTAATTTAGTTAGGCATTCAAGCAAATCATCTTGAGAGTCGAGGATATACCCATTGATTTGATGCTGTATTACTTCCGTTGCTCCTAGAGCTTTGCTAGTGGTGAGAATGCACAGCCCAGCACAGGCGGCCTCCCCCAGTACTGATGGATAAGCATCACAAGTTGTAGGAAGAACAAAGATATCATGACTCCTGAACAAATCAATGTGCTGCGGTTGACCATAATGTATATCTTTCTCAATAGATATTCCAGGATGATTATCAACAGGGAATCCTGTAACCATTGTCATTTTCAGTCCTGATGTATAGTTTTTCTTAAACCATTTCAATAAAACATCACCTCCTTTACGTTGAAAATCTCCACCCACAAACAATAGACGTATTTCATCATCTTCACGTTGAAGAATAGGGCTGAACAATTCTAAATCCACCGAAAATGGGACTTTAACTTTTTTAATATTCCTGCTTGGGACATGATAATCTCTTTCAATTTCTTTTACTACTACTTCTGTCAACCCTAAAATGGATATCTGGGCATTAAGTATTTTCTCATGAATTAATGTTAGCCAAGTTGGTGATCCGGAAGATCCCCAGATTGGTTCATATAGTTTTCGAGTCCAATCTGTTACAATATGGCTATTATTTTGCCCAGTTGCAAAATAAGCAAACATCGCAGGAGATACACCCATAATTAAAATTTTACGCTCTTCTAATTTAGCTTGATAAATTATTTTCCAGAGTTTAAGCGAGTTTCCAAGTCTTCCTAATAACAGCCGAACATAATTAAAAGTGAAAATCGACTTTGGATGAGGGATATTTTGACTAGGTGCAAAACGAAAAACTTGAAGATCAATTTCTGGGCAATCAGAAAAAAAATTTACAAAACGTTGTTCGTATGTTGTGCTTCCAAAATCAACTGGAAAAGTAACCAATAAAAGCTTCATATAATATATTTGTTCAATAATGGAAAGTGAATGAATTTAGTTGTGGCAATATTTGAATAGTTTCTGAAGCTATTTCACAAATACAACTATTTTAATATAACAATCTGGGCTTCAAGTTCTTTGATGAAATTAGCTGCAATCTTTTCAATTGACCGCTCTACATAATGCATTCTAAACATCTCTTCATCAGAAATAGATACTATTTCAAATGCTTTTTCTATTGCCTCTTCTAAGTCTAGTTCACTATCATATGTCACTCCTACTTGCTGTGGATAGTTAATTTGATTGCTCATAAATGGAAAATTTGGGCAGACGACAAAAGTATTGACAGCAATTGCATCGGCTGCAACTCCACTACACCGATAGAAATATTTCGACTTTTCATAATTCAACACAACAATGTCGCACATAGCTAAAGCCTTGAAATATTCATTGCGATCGGATGTGTCAACAACACTAGTATTATTCAAATAAGTTTTTTCGATGTGTGATAAATCGTCAGTTCCAATTATCAAATTGAAATCCAACTTTTCCTGCATTTTTAATAATAAATTTATTGTTCTCTTGAATTGTTTGCCTTGAGATATTCTCCCAATTACTCCGATTTTCTTAGTACTCGTAATATTATTTTTTTTGTTTGATATCTCCTTTTGATTTAGAACTGATTTCACAACCGGATGCAATAAAGACAAATGACGAACTCTCTGTTGCTCACTAAATCCCAGATGACTTAAAACCGAAGATTCCTCATTTATTATGAATCTGTAATGCAATAAATTGTACAGTTTCAATAAAGCTCTTATCAGTAAATTATCAAAGGCCTGCTGAACATTATGATGGGTTAGGATATAAACATTACGAGAATTGAAAAAAGAAAATAAGTATGTAAACAAGAGGAACTCTGTTGAAAAGCCATGTAAGATGATGGCATCTTTGTTTTGATTTTGTAATATTCGACGACCGATATTAATATGACAGATAATCAGTTCGAGGATTTTAAAGGTTTTACGAAACCAAGTAGCTTTTACATGAGGTAGAAGTTTAGGCTCTTGCCCTCTGAAAACAAGAATATCGTAGGCTGACATCTTGGCGACTTCATAGAATATATTTAATTGATTGCAATCACTCATTTTGGTTTGATAGCCCTTATTATTGAATAGATTAAAATCTTGCTATTTTTAATTTACATGTGATTTTTTTGCCGTAAATTGCTGTCCATTAATATCTAAAATGTATTAGCCCATCACACTCTCACCTTTTTGGAGAATAGTTTGCCATAGGGAAATCAATCTATGAGCAATTTTTTCATGACTGTAAAGTTGATGTACACGGGTAATACAGTAGATACCAGTTTCCTTTCTCCATCCGGTATTATTGATTAATCGCTCTAGGATATCAGCTAGTGTACTGTGATCTTCCTCTGGAAATACCAAGTCAGAACGACCAATTACATTGGGGATTTCACCTGAATTAGACCCTACTACCGGAATCCCCATAGACATTGCTTCAATTAGCACATGACCGAACTGCTCCTTCCAAGTTGCTGTTGATCGAGAAGGTAGTACTAATACATCAAATTGGCTCAGTTCTGCGGGGGCTTGCTTGTGTGGAACTGCACCCCGCCAGACAACAATATCTGCAATTTGAAGATTTCTGGCTAGTTTTCGGAGCGCTGTTTCTTCAGAACCAGAGCCACAAAGAATAATTTGACTGTTGATACCGCGATCGCGTAGCCTAGCAACAGCCTGAAAAATCAGATCAATTCCTTTGCTGTGAGACAATCGACCGAGAAAGCCAATCCGAAAAGTGGCTGCGTCAGGGGTAGAAGATTTGACGGATGGGGCGAAAAGCTGTGGATCGACTCCCATTTGAGGCATTACTTCGAGTAAGCCCTGATAGTCCCACTTTTTCATGACGTTTGCGCCATCTTGATTACCGGGGATAATAGCACTTGCAGTATTGAGTACAAACTGACAAATCTGCCAACGAATTAGTGGCAGTCGTCGTAGCTGATTTTCCCATCCAAATACGACCATTGGTTTGCCAGTCAGACGAGATAAAATAGCGACTTGGAAAGAGCAAATCGAAAACACTTCTTCTTCAACTTGAATAATATCGGGTTTAAAATCTTGAAAGACTTTCCAGAGTGACCATGGCGCATATAAATACGCTCCTACCCGGCTTGAAAACATGACGGATGCTGAATAGATCTGAAGGTCAGGATAGGGATATTCTAATGGTAACATCCGATCCCACTCTAAAGATCTCCAGTTACTAGGAGCAAGCAGTCCAACAGTAATGCCCTTGACTTGGGCAATCGCATCTAGTTTTCCTTGATTGACTCCTACGACATAAGCATGACTGATAAACAGAACCTTTAATTGATCACCGGAAGATTTGGTGAAGTTGACCAATAAATCAAGATTGGTAGTTGCTTTCATATCTAAATACTTTATTCAATAGTTTTCATTTAGTAAGTGCCCGAATTCGATTAACCATCCAATCAATAAATTTTGGTCGATATTGTGGGGTATATAACCAATTAATGGCAGGATTAGCTATTGGTAGCGGTAGTAATCCTACCCAGAGAAACCAGATACTATAAATCAATCGCTTTTGCCAGTTGAAATCCGAATATTTCCATAGCGATCGAATACCGCAATAAATTAAATTCAAGGCGCGATCCTCTGCCATCGGATGTGCTTTTGGATCGAGGCGTAATGAAACAATTCGTGACCATAGGCGGCCAATAGAACGCTGTTCTAGATCAGCTGGATACTGATAACCAAATTCTTTAGCTTTGTGAATTATTAAATTAAAATTTTGGATGTCATGACGAACGAAGCGCTGAAATTTGGCTGCTGTCACTTTGGATAACGCCCATTGATTGGAATCATGAATCCGATAAGCTCCTAGCGGCTCCTCGATTGCCGCGATACTGCCATAAAAGGGTACTTGATATGATAAATAATCATCTGCTGTAAGCTTATAAGAATCAGGTATTGGAAACAGCTTTTCTAAAGCATGACGACTTAAAGCATTACCGCTAGTGGGCGTAGTGCTATAGCCGCCATTATCCAGAATAGTTTTCCAGACCTCGCCTTGAGACAGTGACACTGTTCCTTGGGGAAATGAATAGCCTAGAGATTCACCGATACTATCTACTACCGACAAACGATAATGAACTTTAGCAAGCTTGAGATCCCAGATTGAAACAATTCGATCGACAGCCTGAGGAAATAGATAATCATCTGAATCCAAAAAAATGACAATATCTCCATTGCTATAAGCAAAACCGCTGTTGAAAGCTGCTGCTTGTTTGCCATTTGGCTGTAGAATTGGCATAATCAGATCACCATAACCAGCAATAATTTCACGAGATTTATCTGTGGAGCCATCATCAACCACGATGACCTCCGTATGTATATAGGTTTGTTCTAAAGCACTATCTATTGCTTGAGTAAGAAAGCGATCATAATTGTAGTTATTGATGATGATGCTAACTAAGAATTTGCAATTCATTACATTGTTTCTCCTGGTCACATTGCCTCTGCAAAGCACTCTTAATTAAAGAACACATCTTTTCCTCCAGAGTTACATATTTGCATTCTAACTTTACGTCTATATCATTTTCCAATTCATTCGAAATCAGATTTTGTGCTTCTGATGAATTATAAGACATATATACATTGTCTGACTACGATGTATTATTAAGTAATATTTTGACAATTCAATTAATTTGTCAATGTCCGGAAACAACTTCTTGATAACTACCGGATTTTATAACTTGACCTTGTTCAATTTCATAAATACAATCACAATGTTTTAGTGTAGATAGACGATGCGCAATAATGATTATAGTTTTTTGACCAGCTAAGGCTTTTGTAGCCTCAGTCACTAATTTCTCGGTCTCTGTATCTAATGCTGCGGTAGCTTCATCAAACACTAAGATTTCTCTTTCGTGATACAGTACGCGAGCTATACCAACTCGTTGTCGTTGTCCCCCTGACAACAGAATACCTCTTTCCCCAACAACCGTTTGAATACCATTGGGCAATTTCTCAATGACATCACTTAGTTGAGCCATCTCAATAGCTTTCCTTAATTTAGTATGGTCGATTAGATAAGCTGGAACTCCGAATGCAATATTACGTTCGAGTGTATCATCAATCAAAAAGATAGATTGAGGAACATAGCCAAGCATATTTCTCCAAGCATATAAATCATTATATATTGAGATACCATCGACTTTAATATCCCCAGATTGAGGATTGAATAGCCCAAGAAAAACATCAGCTAATGTAGTTTTACCTGAACCAGAGCTACCAATCAAACCAATGGATTGTCCTTTCTTTATTGTAAGAGAAATCTCATCTAAAATCTTCTTCTCAGTACCTGGATATGAAAAAACAAGTTTGTCTAAAATTATCTTGTCTGTAAAAAGGACAGTCTGCTTTTCCTGCTTCTTTGAAAAACTCACCTCTGAATATTCATTAGTATTATTATTGGACAAGATTCTCTCATTTTCCAACTCTTTAAAGGTGAAAAATAATTGATCGAGAGTATGAATTTCGGATCTGGCATTACTGATACCAGATATTAAATTACCGGTAGCTGGAAGTAAGCGAATTGAAGCAAGTGCAAAAATTCCTAGAACCGCAGTAAGACTTTCCCCAGATTTTTGAGGACTACTGATATATAAAAGGGTAAAACCAATTACAAAACTAATCATAAAAGCCTCAATTACAAATCTTGGAAGATTTCCGTAACTTTTAGATAGGCTTGAATTTTTCGCAAACTTCTTAGTCTCCTCTTCCATCTGCTGACCAAAATAAGATTCAACACCAAGTATACGAGTTTCTTTCAAACTACCAATTCCATGATTCATAATGCGAATCATTTCACCATTAGCTTTCCACCCTTCTTGCCCCCAATGTGACAAACGATCTTTTAGGGGATAGAATAACCCCAGCATGACCAGTAAAATCATGGCAATAAATATCAAAGCCATAGAGCTTGTTCTGAGTAAAAGCAGCATTAATGCTATAATAATCAGCACATTGGAAATAGAACTTAATAATGACATGACTACGCCCAGACAGAAGTCCATTGTCGAAACAGATAAATTTTGAATTAATATTGCAGAATTGTTGTGCAGATGAAAGTTATAAGGGGCATTAAGATAAGCTCTCATTAATTTATTTGCGAGGTCACCACGCAGATTATAGCTAAATTCAAAAATCTTTTTTTGGGCATGGAAAGCTACAAATGATTTTACCCAAAAGGCAAGAATGATTAGCAATCCAAAGATAAGCATGAATTGCTTCTTGGAACTAAAATTTAGTTGTTTGAAAATTATACTTAACTGATCACTGCTATTAAATGAATCTGGATTAGTAGCAATAGCTATAAATGGACCAATTATCCCAGTTCCCAAGATTTCTAGACAGGCGGTAATTAGAAATAGGCATATCATTAGAACCAGAGATCTATGATGTCCTCTTGTGAGATATAAGAATTTATGCAGAAAAAGTGTTACTGATGAATTATGCAAAGCAAATCTTATCTTCTTCATTTGATTCTTTAATTATTAGATTTTGAATGTATATTTTTCAAGAAATTAACTTTTAAAAGATAGAACTCGATCTACTACTGATTTCTTCACAAGTTTAATCATGTAGACCATTTTCTCAAGTTTTTCAAAGCCCAATACACTCTGTACAAAACTATAGATTATGGTTCTATTTGTAGAGCCAGCTTGGAAATTCGGATCTAATAACATGACTTTTCTTAATATTTCCTCATAAGTATCTGGGTTAACTTCAATATATCCTCTAGCAATTAGGAAATAAGATTCTGCCAAAGCTTTTTGATATTTTGTGAAGAATTTGCCTGACTGCCTTAAATTGCTTTCAACTTTTTTGTTAACAATAATCTGACTTTCTAGATGTTTAGTCTTAGAGGATGTGGAAACTGTTACGTTTCCATAACGTCTATAAATTGAATGGCAACCAGATTGATAAGCAACTTTTGCTCCACTCATTACTACAGATATAAAGAAATCTTTGTCCTGTACAGCTTTTAATTTTTCATCCCATCCACCAGACTTTTGGACAGCTTTTCTACTAAACATTAGGCAAGCAGGAGAAACCCACCAATCAGATAACAAGGCAGCAAGAATATCTACTTGTTCCCCTGAAATTCTTATATCCTCAAGAATAATTTTGTTATTAGGTAAATGTCGCTGATGTCTCCAATCACCATAAACAACATCTATACCTTTTTCCTCTAAGAAAATCACTTGCCTTTCGATTTTCTCAGGCAATATATAATCATCCGCATCTAAGTATTGAATATATTCACCTTTAGATAAAATATATCCACGATTGCGGGCATAATCTCCACCTCGATTTACTCCAGTTTCCCAAATCACTCTATCGGCAAAATCTTTAATAATTTTTAGTGAGCAATCTGTTGATCCATCATCAATTACAATAACTTCTGTGTATAAATATGTCTGTCTCAAACAGCTTTCAATAGCTTCTCTTATCCATCTCTCAGCATTATAGCAGGGGATTATAATAGATACTAATTTGTTCATGGCTGTACAACATCTCCCCTTAATAATACATAAAGAAAACTATCGGAAATTTAAATTCAGCCTGATATTATAGAATTGATAATCGATCGAAATTTATAATAGCGTGATCTGAGACCTTCTGCTATTAAAAGATTTAGAGGATTATTATGTATCCCATATTTTCTCACCAAACCAAACCACCAGTACAAGCGATGACTGAGCGGCAGTAATGGCAGATGCCAATGCATAATTTGCCTATTATCCTTACCATTAACGCTTGGGAGGAAAACATCTGGCTCATCCAAAAACATCTCAGTAACTGAGTATAGATTTGTATTTATCCTTGGTAAAGTGACAGCACAATTATATACATCATCTAATTGACGTTGCCAATTTTCGCCCCAGTGATTTTTCTCAATAGAAGCTCTGGTTGCTTCTCCTTTTTCGAGTCGGAACTTTTCATTCTCAACCAAGTTTGATAGTACCACTGTGTATTCCTCCAGATTTCTTACTCTGATGAGATTACCAGTCAAACCTGGCATATCGGCACCAAGAACTTGGCAGGCATCTGAAGGATAAGGATAGCGACTTACTAAAGGTACACCAAAGCTCCCCGCTTCCAGAAGTGATGTGTTGGAGACAAAGGGAAAGGAATCAACATAAATGTCAGCAGCCTGATAATATACAGCTGTGTCTTTAGTCTGTCCCAGGATCTGAATTCTTCCACCCGTTTCCTGAATAGCCTTAGACCAATCTTCAGTACTATCTCCAGCTCCAATCACAATTAAGATACATTGACTGTATCTTTTTAGAAGCTGAACATGTGCTTCTGCAAAGTTAATACCATCAATTGTTTTGTATTTTTCTGTTCTGGCGATAGAGAGGAGCAAGACATTATCTTCACCAACATTAAGTTTATGCTTCGCCTCGGATTTAGTAAGTACTCTGTTCGCAGGCTCCAAAATTGTGGGTAGAAGCATGTTTCGAGCTGGCTCAATTCCTCGTCTCGTCTGCGACAGTTGCATACCTGACTCCCGTAAATTAGCAACAACATCACTAATACTAGCTCCTACCCAAAACAACTGATCGCCATTATTGGTGTAAATAATCGGTGGAGATTGCTTCCTGTTTGCAAATGCAATGGTTGGCACAACATCGTATTCCCAAGTATGTAGCACCACGATATCTGCGGTTGCTGCACATTTATGAAGACGTTTAGCGATCGAAGTGATACCATCGCTATCGTCATTTAGGATATATATTTCTCCTTGACTCCTCCGCACAGCATCTCTGAGTTTTTCTGGAACCTCTTGTGCCCCTTGCCTAGTTAAAGCCACTGAGTGCGGACGTTTGGAATCCTGCTGAATCCAGCGCCACAACAATCTGGAAATTCCACCGATATCTCTGACATGAGTGGAAACATGCAAAATATGTTGGGGATGCTCTGGTAAAAAATCTCTTTCTCGATGATTAATATCTGTTGATATTACTTTTCGGCCTATTTCCAGGAGAAGTTTATCAAGCTCTGGACTAACATAAAAACCACAATGATTTACTTGGGCATGGTTAGCGGCAATTTGGGCATAGGCAGCTGCTGCATCATATTCTCCAGATTTTTCTAAAGACAATGCTCGTGAAAGAAAATCATGAAATATCTTAAAATTTTGTGGAATAAGACTAGTACCTTCTGCTCGCCAAAGGCTAAACGTGTCGTCAAGTGTTTTCTGCATAATATTTCCTCGGCATAAGTGTATGATTTGTCGATCGAACCTTTTTTCCTGAAAAATCTTCTGTTGCCAAGATACTGTCTGATTTTACGGAGGGGGACGATGAGTAATTTAGCGAGAAAGGATTGTCTGTCAGAGGATCTATTAAATGACTATCTGGTGTTGTGGGGATAGCTCCCATATCTGCAAAAACATTGACTGCAATTTGTTGAGCGCGAGAATCAACCCGAGAATTTGTAACTAGATCGCTATTTAACCCCCATATCCACTGGATGGAGCCAGTTGAGAATACTTTGGCACCACTGGATGCTGTGTAGCGGACTGCATTTGAAATAGTGTCGTTAGTCCCTGATGGTAGAAGACCCAATTGCCCAAGTCCACTAGAGGGCACTGGCGATTGTGATAATACTACCAACCCGGCTGGAGTAAAATCGTTATTCAACACAGCATCATATTCGTAACCAACCAAGCCCCTAAGCCGATCGCCATTCTGGAGTCCAGTATTGTCGTAATAGGGATCAGAGGCATTACTCACTACATAGTCAAAGCCTTGGTAAACACCACCACAACCAATATCGCCAATATAGCCCACTCCTAATAATGCATTTTCTGGTCGATTGACTTGAGGACTCCGGAACAGAGTGGTCGCAGCAGCAGGATCAATTTTAGCAATTGGGTCGAGTGATTCACCAGTGCCAATTCCAGTAGTATCTTTATAAATACTCATAATCCGATTTGGCTGCCCGCGGCTAGAGGGATCGAATCGAACACGCCAGTAGGCCGTATTTGCTGAGAAGAAAGCTAAATTAATGCCGCGATCACGGGCTTGCTCAACATTATTTCGCTGTTCCATCGACCAGTATTCATCGTGACCTACTGAGAGAAATATTTGCTGTGAATACAATTGAAATGGATTAGTCGAAACATCAATGTTGGTATAGTAAGAAACATCATAACCCTGGGATTCTAGCCAGCGAATCATGTGATGCTCCCAGGTCAGAGGATTGTTGTATTGTTCTGAGGCAGAAGAGCCATCGTACTGGCATGGTCGATCGAACGATACCTGGTTAGCACGTTGACCGTGAGCTTGGCTGCGTCTTAGTTTTGTCTGTATATATGTAATACAAGTTTTGAAAAATGCTGGCCAGTTATGGCTTTGGTTAAAAACATTTATATTCATAACCATCGCAGTCGGTACTCCTCCAGTACTATTAAAGTTATAAGCACTGTAGCCACCATAGTTATTATAAGCCTGATGTGTCGCGATGGCATCCTGGAAGCCAATATCAGCGGGGCGATGATCATCGCGCAATACAAAATGAATATAATTTTGCTTGCCAGTTCTACTATCGGTCAACTTAGCAAAGTAAATTCCACTGACCCAGTCTGAGTCAGTGTGTAAGGTATAGGAAGTTTTCCATTTATATTCAACTAGTCTGGTGCTTAGATCAATTACAGGGTCTATTGGAGTTACGCCGTCAAGTCCAGTAATACTAACAACAAGACGACCGCCAGTTCCACTATAGTAACCCAATCTATAAACATCTATTTTGTACTGTCCAGCTTGGGCAAGAGCAACTTTAAAGTTTAAATCTTGTCCTTTATTGATGCTTGTGGCATTGGCATAACCCATTATTTCAGTTGTAGCTTGTTGGTTTTCATGGATTTGCCAAGCTGTTGTTCCGGGTTTTCGGTTTTCTATAACGATCACATTCTGCGCTGCAATAATTACTCCTGATGTTGCAATGCTTTTCTGATGCCCCAAAGAATCAGTGCAAATTGCTATTACACGTACTTTCATGCCTAACAGAAAATCAGTTAAAGTTAGCGATCGCGCTGTTTCTCCAAAAATATCGATCCAAATGTCATTTACTAACTGTTGCCATTGATAGTTAATAATCCCCCCTATCAAACCATCATGATCAAAAATATCTGACAATAAGGTGTGACCAACCGTAGCACTACCTCTAAGGAAAATATTATCAGCAATTTTTTCTTGTGGAAAATCAGGTGAATTCTTCATATTTCTTTTGTACAATAATAGATTTCCCCACTAGCTGGCGTTAATCCCATTTTTATGACTTCTTCGCTATTGACGATGTCGCTAACTTTTGTAACTTGCACAGTGAATCCCGCTTCTCTGAGCCTCTCAATATAGTCTGGTCCATAATTGCGGACATGATCTTCTAAACCGAAAACCCTTAATCGCTCGGTAGGGTCAGTAATAGATGGATCTTCAAATGTCTGATCACTCTCAATGGGGACAAGTAGTATTGCCCAGCCAGTATTTTTTAGTACCCGGAAAAATTCTCTTATGGCTTGCCTGTCATCAAGAACATGCTCTAATACATGGCTGCAATAGATAACATCAAATGATTGATCTGAGTATTGAATATCGGTTATATCCATTTTCAGCATCGCACGCGGGTTAAACAAATCGGCCGTCAGGTAATTAGTACCCAACTGTTCTGCAAATTTTGATTCAAAAACTGGCTCTGGCGCAACGTGGAGCATCTTCTTGGGACTGCCGTCAAAAAGATCCGTCTTTTGTTTGATAAATAGCCATGAGAGACGATGACGCTCTAATGAGCCGCAATGAACGCATTGAGCATCGGCACGGGGTACTACTCCAAACTGTTTAAATTGACGGGACGACTCGCCACAAATAGGACAAAATCTTCCCTGCCCATAATAAGGTAAATTCTCCACATAGCTTTTTGTATATCGGAAAGGCTTTATTGCCCAGTTTGGTAACCTTGAAGAAACTTTTCTCATGATCTGGCTCCTAATACACGCTAGTATAAATGTATTTAATTTTGTAGTTGTTAATCATAGTTATAAACCTTACTGACTGCTTTTGAGTAAGCTTTCCGAACTTGCACACTAGGTGAGTTAAGTAACAACAATACCCGAGGATGGAGTTTGTGGCTTTGCTCCTAGATCTGAAAAAACATTAACTGCAATTTGTTGAGCGCGAGAATCAACCCGAGGATTTATTACCCTAGCGCTATCTAATCCCCACACCCATTGAATGGAGCCAGTCGAGAAAACCTTTGCCCCACTGGCTGCTGTATACCGCACACTATTAGAAATAGCTGTATTAGTTCCTGATGGAACTGGAGTATTGTTTGTGGGCACAGGAGATTGTGATAATACAACAAGCCCTGTTGGTGCCAAACCGTTATTTAATAATCCATCCCACTCATAGCCCACTAAGCCAGTAAGTTTATCCCCATTCCTAAGTCCGGTATTGGCATAATAAGGATCGGCAGCATTGCTAACTACATAGTCAGAACCATTGTAAAGAATACTAAAACCTCCATCCCCGATGTACCCGACCCCGAGCAAGGCATTTTCTGGTCGATTGACTTCCGAACTACGAAACAGTGTTGTTGCAGAAGTAGGGTTAGTTTGGGCGATGGGATCAAGTGCAGTCCCAAAGCCTTTCCCAGAAGTATCCTTATAAACAGTCATGACGCGGTTAGCTTGTCCGTTACTGGACGGGTCAAACCGGACTTGCCAAAAGCCAGTATTGGCAGAGAAAACTGCTAAATTAATGCCATTATCTCGGGCTTGTTCGACGTTATTGCGCTCTTGTGAAGACCAATATTCATCGTGACCAACAGAGAGGAATGTCTTCTGGGAATACAATTGCGAGGGATTGGTACTAACATCCAAATTAGTGTAGTAAGAAACATCATAACCCTGAGATTCGAGCCAGCGAGTCATGTTATATTCCCAGGTCAATGTATTGTTAAATTGCTCTGAGGCCTGAGAGGCATTGTACTGGAATGGTCGATCGAAGGATACTTGGTAAGCACGTTGTCCACCTGTGCTGTTGAAGTCATAGACACTGTATCCACCATAATTGTTATAGGCTTCCGCAGTAGCAATGGCATCTTGGAAGCCAATATCAGCAGGGCGATTATCATCTCGCAACGTAAACTGGATATAATTTTGCTTACCTGTTCTACTATCAGTCAACTTAGCAAAGTAAAGTCCACTAGTCCAATCACTACCAGTTTGCAATGTATAAGAGGTATTCCAGGGGTACTCAACTAATCTAGTGTTTGGATTGATAGTTGGACTTGCTTGAATTACCCCATTTAGCCCGGTAGTACTGTTGATGAGCCGACCACCCGCACCACCATAGTAACCTAACCGATACACATCAATCTGGTATTGTCCAGCTTGCTCTAGCGAAACTTTAAAGTTAATAGCTTGTCCTTTATTGATGCTGGTGGCATCGGCATATCCCACAATCTGAGTGTTTGCCAAATTAGTATTAGGGATTTCCCAAGCGGTTGTGCCCGCTTTTTGATTTTCGAGTACGATCGCGTTTTGAGCTGCAATTGACACTCCCGTACTTGCTACACTTTCACTGCTACCAAAAGCATCGATATAGTTTGCTAATACCCGTACTTGCTGTCCTAACAAAGCTGTCGTTAAAAACAGTGACTTTGATATGGCTCCCGCAACATTAGTCCAAGTACTGTTTACAAACTGCTGCCATTGATAGTTGATAGTAACTCCAGATAAACCATCAGTATCTAAAACCGTTTCATCTAGATCATGACCGATCGTTGCACTACCCTTAAGAATGACTGTGCCCAATTCATTGATGTTAACAACATTGGTGGTGGGCGTACTAGTTAAGGTCTCGCTACTCCCCAGGGCATCTATATAAGTTGCACCCACTCTTACTCGATTACCGACTTGAGCTTGAGCGAGGGTTAA
>CAXTSZ010000028.1:0-7153 GCA_964247125.1 uncultured bacterium | reverse complement strand
CTTGCCAGCCGGAGGCCGTCTCATTGGTAAAGGTGACACTGGCTAACTCTTGACCGGAACTAGACCAGATTCTACCTATATGGGTACCTATTTCACTAGTGGCCTTATAGTAGCGAATCGCGTTGATTTTTCCGCTCTTAGCGCTTTGGAATTCTAGTCCTAGTTCGTAGTCTCCAGCACTACCCGTACCATCGGTTAGATTGGTTTGGATCGGCGTTTGGGTTGTAAAAAGACTTGGTAAGATTCCTTGGTAGGAGTTCATGAAGGCATCGGTGAAAGGCGTAGCCGTTTCAATCTTGCCTGTAGCATACTCTAAAGTCCAGTCGCCACCTTTGGCAGCATTGCCCGTTGAATTTGTAGAGGCTGCAACATCGGCACCAGTTAAATTACCGATCTCATTAATGAAAGCTTGCCCAAATACTCCAGCTGCAATATTACAACCATAAAAGAGGATATCTGCTTCTGGCGCAAAGGATTTTGTCCATTGCTGGAGATCTTTGGAATACTGTGTCAGGGAGTTTGCGTTTAAAGAACTATTGCCTAACTGTAGATCGGCAACATTGCCATGAGAAATAATATCAATACCTGACAAACCTTGATATCGATTGAGAGCTTCAGTTATTTGGGCAATCCCGTCTCTGGTTGGATCTAGAAAGATTTTGATATCGGCGTGCAGGTTTGCCATGACAGTCATGGCATCATCAATATGGGAATCAACAAAAGCAATGGTATGTGGACTAATTAAGTTGCTCCCCGCAATCGCTGGCAATTGTAGGGGATCTATGAATTGCTGTGGTGTTGATAGCGATTCAAAAGTTTGGCGGGCAAAGTAATTGTCTGACATCATGATGTTCTTATGCTTTTCGCAATTCTGAGGTTACTTTAAGGAAATTGAGGCAATAAGTCTTCATTGAGGTTCAACTCAATTATGTTACCAAAGATATTCAAATGTAAATAAGTAAAACGGCTCAAAATGTCTTATTGTTTAACTACAGCAAGAGAAAAATCTGTAGGAAGATATATCTAAAAAAACTCTATAAACTCTTATGAAAGAAATTAATTGTTAATAAGTTTGATGATATTTTGATTGATCAATATTAAGTCATCCACGAGTCTAATATTTTATAAATTTTTCAAAGCTCGCACAACTCGATCGATATCTTCATCTGTCATTTGATGAAAAAGTGGTAGCAAGATGCAATTATCTTGCGCTTTCTCGCTTTCGAGCAGTCGATCGCATGTGCCGATCGCACATTTACATTCTTTCTGGGCGACTCCACAAGACCATTTTTCTTGGTGATAAGCTGGTTCACGATGGGTACACATGATGCCGCGCCTGGTGGCAATACCTAGATCTAGCATCTTCTGCATGACTTTTATTTGGTTGTGTTGACCCGTCAGCCTGACACAAAAACTTTGCCAATTGCTCTTTACCCCCTCTCGCTCAGTGGGTAATTCCAAGCCTTCGATATCGGCCAACAGTTCTTGATATTGTTGCGCTAAATAGCGGCGGCGTTCGACAATTTCCGGCAGACGTTTCAGCTGTTCGCGTCCAACAGCAGCTTGGATATCGGTCATCCGATAGTTGTAGCCCAGAATTGGATAAGATTCAAAAATGACTTGTTTGGAGCCATGACGAACAGCATCTGTTACACTCATCCCATGTTGTCGCAACAGTCGAAACTGCCGATCCCATTCAGGATTTGCTGTAGTTAACATGCCACCATCGCCTGTCGAAATCACTTTACGGGGATGAAAGGAAAAACAAGCGATATCGGCATGAGGCTGACCAATTTTTTGCCATTCATGATCCCAAAGAATTTCACTGCCAATCGCACAAGCGGCATCTTCAATGACAGGTAAATTGTGTTGATGGGCGATCGCTAAAATAGCCCGAAGATTGCAAGGCATCCCAATTTGGTGAACTACCAAGATAGCGCGAGTGCGATCGCTAATGGCAGCAGCAATTAAGAGTGGATTGATATTATAAGATTGTGGATCGATATCTATAAATACAGGGACTGCACCACAATAGCGAATACTATTGGCGGTCGCAATATAAGAATGACTGACCGTAATTACTTCATCGTCTAGCTGCACTCCAACGGCTAAGAGTGCCAAGTGTAATGCTGTTGTACAATTCGAGACGGCACAGGCATACGGCGCTCCCACATAATCGGCAAACTCTTGCTCGAAGGCTGCCACTTCTGGTCCTTGTGTGACCCAGCCCGACAAAATAGCCCGACTAGCGGCGGCGGCTTCAGCTTCACCCATCCAAGGTTTAGCGATCGGGAGAAAAGACATTTTTTCTTCAGACATACTTATTTTCCTCCCGTGATATCCCAATTACGCACAAATTCGTTTTCCAGTAGTACCTCTGGAGATAGATCAAGACTTAAATACCATTTTTTTAGTTCGAGCAGACCTGCGGCCAATGATACTTGAGGGTTGAAGCCTAATAGCTCGGTCGATTTCTTGCTTTCAGCGTATAAACGCAGAACATCACCAGGGCGAGGTTTGTCATGAATTACGCTGATATCCGATCGATCAACAATTGCGGCAATCTCTTTTGCTAGATCATTAATCGTGATTTCAAAACCACTACCCAAGTTAATGGTTTGACCGATAGCGGCATCATTGAGTCCCGCCATCAAAATTCCTGTGGCTGTATCGCTAACATAAGTAAAATCTCTGGTCTGAGTGCCATCACCCAAAATCACCAGGGGCTGACCCGCCATGCTTCGTAATAAAAATTTAGGGATAACTTCGCCACTATCGCCTTCATGGTGACAACGTGGTCCATAAGCGTTGAAAGGACGCACCACCACAGTTGGGTAGCCATAGGTTTCAAAAAATGCTCGGGTATAACATTCCCCGGCCAACTTTGCTGAACCATAAACTGTCATCGGCCAAGTGGGATGTTCTTCGGTCATTGGTACCCACCGAGCAGTGCCGTAGACTTCCGAACTAGATACATATACAAATCGAGACACGCCAGCTGCTCTGGCAGACATCAACAGCTGGAGCGTCGCAGTAGCATTGACTTCATGATTTTCAATTGGTGAGTGAATTGAATGCCTGACCCCCAAACAAGCCAGATGAAAAACAATATCTACGCCAGACATTAACTCTGCCATGCGATCTTGATCTCGAATATCTGCGACCACTAGTTCGATCTGGTCAGTAGCTAACAACTCGGTAAGGTTCTCGCGCTTGCCATTCACCAGATTATCGACAACAATCGTCCGACTTGGCGATTGGGCCACTATCTGGCGAACTAGTTCAGAACCAATAAAACCCGCACCACCTGTAATTAATACGCGACTATTTTTCATGTTCTAAAGTATTTTCTAATGGTTGATATCCTTCACGCCAGCGTAAAAACTTAGCTGGCAGGCCAGCTACGATCGCATAGGGCGGCACATTTTTGGTCACGACCGCTCCAGCACCAACAATGCTGCCTTCGCCAATGGTAATACCCGGCAAGATCACTGCATTCATCCCGATATCGGCTCCCTTTTTCACTATTACCGATTTGATTTCCAAGTCGGTTTGGATAATGGGAATGTCAATGGGTAAGGCCGTATGAGTCGATCCCAGTACCTTTGCGCCGGGTCCCCAGCCGACATAATCTTCAATAATCAGATCGCGAGCATCCAAGTAACTCTGTGGTCCGATCCAAACATGATTGCCAATTCGACAAGTGCCATCAAATCGACCTTGAATATAACTTTGAGAGCCAATGAATACCTGATCCCCAATCTCAAAGGTTTCTAGATGCTTAAACCCGACACCACTACCAATCCGCACATTGTGTCCAAATTTACGGGCAACGGCTCGCCATACTGTCCGCCGCATTAGCCCATCAAAATCACCATCACTGGTGACAAAGCGCGCATAAAATTCGACTAATGCCGATCGATCGTACTGAGTGCCTAAATATGCGGCTAATTGTACTTCAAAATCGGGGTCGATCTGTTCTGGTTGTAAGCCATATACAGATGAGACTACTTTAGTATTTCCTAAATCGGACATAGATCTTCTCTGTTAGCAAATTGAGCTAAGTACTGCTTTAGCAACCTGAGTTTGAGACTCGATGGTTAGCTCTGGATACATCGGTAATGAGAGTTCTTCGCTAGCAACCAATTCCGATTGCGGGAACGCACCCAGTTTGTAACCAAGATCAGCATAGGACTTTTGCAGATGCACTGGAATTGGATAATGAATACCAGTCTGAATTTCCTGCGTCTGTAGACTTTGTTGGATCACATCCCGTTTTGGGGATCGCAAAGCATAGACATGGTAGACATGACGATTGTGCGGCATTGTTTTGGGTAGCACCAAGTCGGATTCCGCGAAAAGCTGGTGATAGTTAGCGGCACAGGTAATTCTAGCTTCTGTCCAGGCTTCGATATATTGCATCTTCACCCGTAAAATTGCCCCCTGGATGCCATCCATTCGGTAGTTGTATCCTTTTAGCACATGGTGATAGCGACTTTCTTGCCCCCAGTCGCGGAGCATCCGCATCGTATGGTCATACTCGGGATTGTTGGTGACCGCCATCCCGCCTTCACCATAAGCACCTAGGTTTTTACCAGGGTAAAAACTAAAACAACCAATGTCGCCGATACTCCCAACTCGCCGCCCCTTATACTCAGCACCATGCGCTTGAGCAGCATCTTCGATCACGATCAGATTGTGACGACGGGCGATGTCTAAAATCGGATCCATATCTGCTGGTTGACCATACAAATGTACAGGCAGAATGGCTTTAGTTTTGGCAGTAATTGCGGCTTCAATTTGGGTGACATCGATCGTATAAGTCACTGGATCGATATCGACAAAAACCGGCGTGGCTCCGGTATAGCAAATTGCAGCTGTCGTCGCGACAAAGGTCATCGGTACCGTAATTACTTCATCGCCCGCCCCAATCCCCGCTGCTAGTAATGCCAAATGGAGCGCACTAGTCCCAGTATTCAGTGCCACACCAAAATCGGCTTGGCAATAGTTAGCAAACTCCATTTCTAGGGCAGCGACTTCACTACCCAGAATAAATTGCGTACTATCTAAAATTTTTAATACTGCTGTATCAATTTCATCTTTGATACTCAGATACTGTGATCTCAGATCCACAAATGGAATCATGATGCTATCTCCTCTAAATTCAATTTGACTAACTGCCCTTGCTGTTTCATGGACTGATCTGCTGCTTCTAAGATTTTGACAATCCGCAGTCCGGCAGCACCATCACTCATCGGGCGTTTCCCGGTGCGGATGCAATCTAAAAAGTGCTCTCCTTCTGTCCGTAGTGCTTCTGTGATATTCAACTTAGGTGACCACATATCACCTGTGCGATAACCAATCATTTTTTGGTAAAAACTTTCGGGATCGTCATTATTGACCGTAATGCCTTTGTCATAAACTTTAATCTTTTCACTCGGATCTAAGTCATCAAATACGATCATTTTTTGACTGCCGCCGACCAAAGTCCGCCGCACCTTGACAGGTGCCAACCAGTTCACATGTAGGTGAGCAATTAAATTGTTTTCAAAAAATAAAGTCAAGTAAGCAATATTTTCGGTGCCGTTCGGGACATGACTAATACCTGTCGCTGATACTGCATAGGGTTTAGCTGGTAAAACATAGTCCATGATCGAAAGGTCGTGAACAGCTAAATCCCAGAGAACATTAATATCATGTTGAAATAGTCCCAAATTGACGCGCACTGAATCGTAGTAGTAAATATCACCAAGTTGTCCAGTGGAGACTAGCTCAGCCATTTTCTGGACTGCTCCTGTATAAACAAAAGTATGATCTACCATGAGCACCCGCTGCTGACGCTGGGCTTCAGCAATCAGTTCGATCGATTGCGCAGATGTCATCGTCATGGGCTTTTCGACCATCACATGCTTCCCAGCCTGTAATGCTGATAGCGCTAGCTGATAGTGCGAGGAAACAGGAGTCGCGATCAACACGGCCTCAATCTCGGGATCGTTGAAAATATCCTGACAGTTGGTGGTCACTTGCATTGCCGGATAACGTGCTTGGACTTTTGCCAAAAGTGCTGGGCTAAAGTCACTAACAGTTTTCACCTGCACTCCCGGCAGTTCGGCGAAGTTTCTAACTAGATTTGGCCCCCAGTAACCATAGCCAATCACACCAATATTAATGTCGTTTGCCATATTATTAAGTATTTCAATCTAAATTAAATTGTACGCGTTAATTATTTGGGCACAGTCTGATTCTCGTTCCGAGCAACTGAGTGATCGCGGATATCACCGACCACCCGCGCTGGCACCCCAGCCACAATGGCATAATCTGAGACATCATGAGTTACCACCGCTCCCGCCCCAATCAAGGCATTTTCGCCAATTGTTAATCCGGCCAAAATGGTGGCATTACTACCAATAGAGGCACCACGCTTAACCCGAGTCGTAATAACATCCCAATCTGTATCTATTTGCAAACTGCCATCGGGGTTAGTTGATCGCGGATAGAGATCGTTGGTAAACATAACTCCATGCCCAATAAATACTTCATCTTCGATGACGACACCCTCACACAAAAAACTGTGCGACGATATTTTACAGCGCTTGCCGACTACTGTATTCTTTTGAATCTCAACGAATGCACCAATTTTCGTATCATCATCGATCTGACAACCGTAAAGGTTAACAAGTTGAGGATGAAAAATTTTGACGCTTTTGCCTAGCTTCACATCTTCATTAACTGCCATTTTCGTTCCACTTGCTGCGCCATGATTTTAGCATAATTGTTTTAGAAAGAGAATTATCAACGTAATACAACTTAAGATATTTATACTCATGAATGATTAGCACGAGCTTAATTAAAAAATACTTACTAGTTTCCAGAAAAGATAAAAACTGTGCTGAGATGATTTGTTTTATTTTCTTGCGAGAGGAAATTTAATGGTAGTCTTAGTCAGCCTTAAAGCCTTATTGCTCAGTTTTTGATCAGTAATAAATTTCCGTCAAAGTAAATAAATATGAAGTCAGAAGTAATATACAGCAAGACATTCAAGACTTGAGGCAGTAGAAACAATAAATTTTTTATTGCTCCTATACCTCATTAAACATCAAGAATTTTAACTTTCAAGACCATGAGGTATTTTGAATAAATATTATTTTAGTAA
>CAXTSZ010000027.1:3860-42040 GCA_964247125.1 uncultured bacterium | reverse complement strand
CATCACTCATCCAAATTTCTCCCTGATGCAAACCGGGAGTCCGTTGTAAATTAGATACTAAAGAAGCATTATCTTTTGCGGACTGAATAAATCTGGCAACCTCCAGTAGTAGTTCTTCTGGTGCTGCTGATAGTTCACTGATAATTATCTCTAAAGTGGTCATTGTCGTCACCCGCAAACTCTATTTATCCATTTTGACACAAAGATATCTATCAATAGCTGCCAGCATGGATTTTTACTGGGGATTTGTGATTGTGTAACTTCATACCTACTCTAAAAAGCGATCGATCGCGTACCATTTTCGGTTGTGCGTTAGAATAATGTTGACTTATTATAGATAAGAATCAAATAATCACCTTACTAAAACTATGGGGTAATGCATTTTTATAAAGGACAGAGGAAAAGCTGATTCCTGGAGTTCAATTCTAGCAGGGCATTCTAAAGATAGTGATTATTCTCCATCCTTTAAGAAATGGGACTACCCAATTTCTATCCCCCCCCACTGAGTTAGAAAACATCATGTCTGAGCGAATGCGTTACATGACTAAAACGATATAATCTGGTTAAATCGATTCGGCACAGCCGACGTTACACGAACGATAGAGACATGGTGACATCGATATCCCTAAACCGCATCAAAATTAGCCCGGGGCAGAAAATCTACCTGCATGACGTAAGCTGGGCAGAATTCGAGCAAATTCTGCTGGAATTGGGAGAGAAGAGAGCCACCAGAATTGCTTATTGTGCTGGAGAATTAGAAATTCGGATGCCATTACCAGAACACGAACGGATTAAAGTCTTAATTAGTAATCTACTCGTGGTGTTACTGGAAGAATTAGACTTACCCTGGGAGTCACTAGGTTCTTCCACCTTCAAGAATTCTAAAATGAAGACAGGCATAGAGCCAGATGACTGCTTCTACCTAAAAAATTGTCAGGCAATAGTTGGCAAAAAGCGATTAGATTTGACGATCGATCCACCGCCAGATTTAGCCATAGAAATTGATCTGACTTCGCCCACTCAACTTAGTGCTTATGAAGCACTGGGTGTGCCCGAGATCTGGAGATATCAACAAGGTAAACTAGCGATATTTATCCTAGTAGATGGACATTACCTCGCATCTGATACTAGCTCCTTGTTTCCCACACTTCCAATCAATGAAGGCTTCTCACATATTTTAGAGCTTAACTCCGAAATATTGATGAGTGAATCCAGGAAAGAATTTAGACGCTGGGTTCGGAAAAATTTAGCAAAAAAATAACTATGGTAATTGCCGCACCAGAACTTCAAACCAAATGATCCACCGCCAGATTTAGTAGTAGCGGCTGTATTAGCAGCCCAGGAGGACGAAATTGAGGCAGTTCGATCGCTTCGTTCTTGGTGGCAACAGCAAATCTCCGTCAACTGACCATATTGGAACCAAATCTAGTGTCAGTAGCACACCATAATTTGTCAAACTAATTATTAGCTATTGATAATTTTAGCTACGTAAGGATTTGTTGGGTTATGGGTTCCAATTGAAACTTGCCATAGATATGATCAACGCATCTGGTATTATGATAATCATTATCATAATACCAGATGCCAGCATTCATCAATATTCCTGCCAAACACTATGTTTAAAATTTTATTATCTTGTCGATCGATCGTCCGAGTTTTGCTAGTTACTGGAGCGGTATCTGGCTGTACTCAAACATCCCCGCGCATCGATAATGCCAGTAACTCTGTGGTAGTTAATCCCACAACAACTAGTAATAAAAAACCATTGGTAGTAGCGACCACCAGCGTTATTTGTGACTTAACCAAGGAAATTGCCAAAGATACGATCGATCTCAAATGCTTAATTGACGCTGGAGCCGATCCGCACGTTTATCAACCAACCCCCGCCGATCGGGTGGCGATTGATAATGCTACATTGATTCTCTACGCTGGCTATAACTTTGAACCCGGCATTATCAAACTAGTGCAAGCCAGCAGCAACCCAGCACTGAAAATAGCGATCGATGAAGTTGCCGTGACCGCGCCGCTCACGATGACAGAAGATGGTAAAAAAGAAACTGACCCTCACGTTTGGCATAATGCCCAAAATGGGATCAAAATCATTGCTGCCATTCAGTCCAGTCTGGCTAAAGCCATCCCCGCCAATGCCGATAGCTATAGTCAAAATGCTCAAGCCCTGACCACCCAAATTAGACAAGTAGACACCTGGATTAGGGCACAGATTGCGACGATTCCTAGTAAATCTCGGCAGCTAGTTACCACCCATGATGCTTTGGGATACTATGCCGATGCTTATAAAATCCCCATTGACGGAGCATTGCAGGGTCTCAGCACTGAAGAAAGACCAACACCAATCGGAATTAAAAAGTTAGTCGATAAAATCAAAAAAACTGGTGTACCTACAGTTTTTGCCGAGGTCACCGCCAGCTCGAAAGTATTAGAGCAAGTAGCCCGCGAAGCAAAAGTCAAAATTTCTCCTAAACCACTATTTGCTGATGGTTTAGGAGCACCAGGTAGTGCGGGCGAAACATATCAAAAAATGCTAATAGCCAATACTCAAGCAGTCGTGGAAGGCTTAGGCGGGAAGTTTTCACCATTTGTCGCTAAGTAATGTCAGTGTCTCTCAGCGGAAAACTCTTGTGGGCTTAGTGATATCCCAGAAATTTAGCAACAATCACTGATAGCCTAACATTCTTTCTATTTCTGTTGGGGCACCATTTTGCAACCATTCGATCGGGCTTTCTTGTTCTTTGCTGGGATTTACCCAAACCAACTGCCGGAGTTTGACAATTTCTTTAGCGGCATCGGTGAAGTATTTACGAGCAGTCCTTTCATCTAAAGAAACAATGCGTTGATCGGTTGCAAGGGCAGCCTCTAGCAACAAAATATCTTTGGTCATTGCTGCTCTTTCTTTATCGGTTTTGGCAAGTGCTTCGATCGGCTTCCAAATATCTTGATCAAGTTCAGGTAAGGAAATAGGCTTGAATTGTTTTCTGGAGACCATTTGACGTAGCCAGGTTAGGGCAAAACGAGATTGATGTTTATTCCATTCTGCTCTGATTTCTGGGGTCATCACCAGACAATGATTGTGCTTTTGCATTGCCAATAGGAAGTCTCGACATTGAATGGGCAAAGGATGAATAGCGTTAGCATCACCACAGGATCTAGCTACTGATGCATCAACAACGATACTAACCATTATTTGCCGAGTTCCATAGCTTTTTTTCGGCAGAACTGAGATATCGATTGGTGAGGTCGAGGGCTGTCGAGCCAAAGTCTTCTGGCCAATCACCGAAGGCTCCCGCTTCATCGAGTTCTGCGGTGGTGACGGTCGATGTGCCATCGACGTTGCGATTGAACCAGTGCAATTGTATGTCTGTAGGGTCAATTTTGTTCTCAGCCACAAGGGTTTGAATACCGAGTAAAAATAGTTCACTGTGGGTTTCCACAATAACTTGAACGCCCCGATTAATGGCTTCGGCAAAGATGTCGGCAAGGGCAACTTGAGCGCGGGGATGGAGATGGATTTCGGGTTGTTCGATGTAGACTATCTGTTCGGGCTGGGCGACTAAGAGAGCAACCACGACAGGCAAAACTTGGGATACACCAAAACCGACATCGGCAATATTAACGGTATCAGTGCTGTTTCCAGGTACCCGACCAACTCGGAGTTCAAACTGGGTTTCATTGAGCCGCTGCGTCTGAATTGTATCGGTTAAGCCCAGTTTTTTCAGGTGAGACTGCAATTGTATTAACTTCTCAGGTTCTTTCTTTTGGAAGCGATCGATCACACTAACTACATAATTTTCAAATAACCCTGCAAAAGTATTGCCATCAGTAGCAGCAGTTTTATAGATTCGTTCAGGATTGCCGCGCACACCAGGAACATGAATGATCGATCGTAAAATTTTTTCGAGAATTGTAGAACTCAGAAAGTGCCGACCCATTTCACTCTTTACTATAAGGAAGCACCTCTCTATTGAAACTTGCTGACCATCATATGACATGAAGGGCATTACTTTTGTGATTTCTGATGTACTCATATCTAGTCGGAGAATATATTCTTTACCTGACATAGTATAAATTTGAGAATATTGTGATAATCCATTCTCAATAGACCACTGCAAGTTACTTTGAATGCTGTTTATATCATTTGTTGCTATAAATATTTGGAATTCTTTGATTTTATTACTAGGTAACGATTTTAACGATAAAAACTGTTCACTAGAGGTGAATTTAACATTTGGACCATCTAAAAGCAGTATTCCCGGATCATAGGGAGCCTCGATGGTTTGTTTCATCAATAGCAATGGCTGCATAATGCTGGATTTACCAGAGCTATTAGTACCAGCCAAAATAGATAGCGAACCTAACTTAATCTTTGTGAGTTCTGCAAACGACTTGAATCCGCCCACCCCAATTTCTGATAGCGTTTTAGGCTTCGACTGTGAGGGATCGGGGCTAGAGATGATTCTATCGGAAGACTGCGTCATAAATACAGGCAATGAAGATTTCTCTAAGGAGACTACATTGCATTAAGGATTGGGGTAATTCATGTCTAGGCTATCACAAATGCTTCAGCGATAGCCTGATTGGTAAAGGTAAACCATCATAAAAAAACCTAGATAGTAGGTATCACTATCTAGGTTGCAAAAAATTTAAAGGATTTTATTCTTCTTCAGCTAATTCAATATCACCTTCACCGGGTGGCACCAGAGCCACTGCAAAAATAGCATCATCACTATCCAACTTCTGGACACGAACGCCGGTGGCCATCCGCGATTGGTGAGAAATGGCGTTGACAGCCTGTCGGATGATAATCCCCCGACTAGTCACCATCATCATTTCCTCGTCGGCATTGACAACCCGGATGGCGGCAATGCGATCGCCTTTTTTCTTGAACTTGGTAGCCATTACGCCCATGCCCGCCCGTCGTTGCAGTCTAAATTGGTTAACTGGAACTCTCTTCCCAAAACCATTAGTAGTGACAACTAAGACCCAGGGGCCAGTGCCAGCAACCACTGCCACTTCTTCCGTTTCGGCGTTTTCAGTGACTTCCACTTCCACGCTTTCGACTTCCACTTCGTTCTCGGCGGAGTCTTCACCAGTAGCAGCAGCGATCGCATCCACGACTTGGCTAGGCAGAATATCCATACTAATTAGTTCATCGCCTTTCTTCAGCGACATCGATCGCACACCCCGCGTAGCTCGACCCAACGGTCGCAATTGATCATGGCTAGTACGGAAATGAATGGCCATCCCCAATCTGGTGCCAATGATAATGCTATCTTCGGCGCGGGCACTGCGCACCCAGCGGAGTTGATCGCCTTCTTCCAGAGAAATCGCAATCAGGCCATTAGTGCGAATGTTAGCAAAAGCAGTTAAGGCTGTTTTTTTGATGAAGCCCTTTTGAGTGAGCATCACTAAATATTCGTTATCACTAAACTCGCTGACTGGCACGACTGAGGTGATTTTTTCGTGGCGCGGAATGGGCAGCATCTGCACCAGGGGCACGCCCTTGGCGGTACGAGAAGATGCCGGGATTTGATAAGCCTTGATGTGATAGACCACCCCGCGATCGCTAAAGAGCAAAATACTGTCGTGGTCACAGCAAGTAATGAAATGCTCGATCGCATCCTCATCTTTCATTCCGGTGCCTTTTTTCCCGCGCGTCGCTCGACTTTGGACATCGAACGTGGCTACTGGCATCCGCTTGATATAACCCTGTTCGGTAACCAGAATCAGAGCTTTCTCATTGGCAATCAGGTCGATGTCTTCTAAGTCACCACCGCCATGTTCGATCAAGGTGCGGCGAGGCGTGGAGAAGGCGGTTTTGATTTCGGTGACTTCGGTGATGATAATCTCTAAAATCCGCTCACGCTTGGCGAGGATATCTTTAAAGTCGGTGATTTTGACTTGCAGTTCATCGTGTTCGAGATGAATTTTATCAGATTCTAAAGCAGTCAGCCGCCGCAGCTGCATTTGCAAAATGGCATCTGCTTGGATTTCGGAAAGCTGGAACCGATCGAGCATTTCCTGTTTAGCGGAGGCGGTATCGGCGGAACCCCGAATCAACTGAATCATCGCCTCCATATTGGCCAAGGCAATCAATAGACCTTGCAGCAAGTGATCGCGCTCTTCGGCTTTGCGCAATTCATACTGCGTCCGCCGGGTAATCGAAATAATCCGAAAATCCAAGAAAACAGTTAAAAACTTCTTGAGTGTGAGTAACTCCGGCTTGCCACCCACGATCGCCAACATGTTACAGCCGAAATTGCTTTGCAGCGGCGTTTGTTTGTAGAGATTATTCAGAACAACCCGAGGGTAGGCATCGCGTTTCAGCTCAATTACCACCCGCATACCATCGCGATCGCTCTCATCCCGAATGTCGGAAATGCCCTCCAGTCGCTTTTCGTTAACCATTTCGGCGATGCGTTCGATCATCGCCGCTTTGTTGGTTTGGAAAGGTAGCTCGGTGATGATAATTGCTTCGCGATCGGGACGACCAGCATACTCCAGCGTTTCAATGGTCGCCACCCCGCGCATCACGACCGAACCGCGCCCCGTCGTGTAGGCTTCTTTGATTGGTGAAACGCCCAGAATGTGCCCACCAGTAGGAAAGTCTGGCCCGGGAATGTATTGCATCAATTCCAGATCAGTAATCTCGGGATTGGCAATGAGAGCAGTGAGTCCATCGATGACTTCGCCCAAATTGTGGGGTGGAATGTTGGTCGCCATCCCCACCGCAATCCCGGAGGAGCCATTCATGAGCAACTGCGGCACGCGGGCAGGTAATACGGTCGGTTCTTGCTGGGAGCCATCAAAGTTGTCAGCAAAATCGACCGTTTCACATTCAATGTCGCGCAACAAGGCTTCTTGCGTCAGCGCTTGCAGCCGCGACTCGGTGTACCGCATGGCAGCGGGGGGATCGTTGTCGATCGAGCCGAAGTTTCCATGACCATTAATCAGCGGACTGCGTAGCGAAAAGTCTTGCGCCATGCGCACGAGAGCATCATAAACTGCGGTATCGCCGTGCGGGTGATACTTACCCAATACTTCCCCGACGACCCGGGCGCATTTCCGAAACGGTCGGTCGGCGGTTAAACCCAGCTCGTGCATGGCATACAAAATGCGGCGATGCACTGGCTTTAGGCCATCACGGGCATCGGGGAGAGCGCGCCCAACAATCACGCTCATGGCATATTCCAGGTATGAGCTGGACATTTCTTGGCGAAGATCGATCGGGATAATCCGCTCTTGGGAGTAAGTCATGGAATGCTTCTCTACCGACTGTGATAATTACTAGTTCAATTTTATCATGAAAGCGTTATCATTGGCTGTCAATCGGCGTTTTCACCGTTTTGGAGCGGGGACTTGCTAGATAGCTTCACTAGTTTTTTATCCCAGAGCATTTACCTAATGATTAGTTACCTGAAAGGCCTAGTTGCCGATGTCCAAAAACTGAGTAGTACCAAAACAATTTTGGTGTTGGAGGTGCAGGGGGTGGGTTACGAAATGCAGGTACCCAGTAGTAGTACTTTCCCGCGCCAGGTGGAAGTGCAGGTTTTTACGCATCAGCAAACGCGGGAAGACCAAACATCGCTCTATGGTTTTGGGTCAGCAACGGAGCGAGATTTGTTTCGGCAACTAATTACGGTCAGTGGGGTAGGAGCCAGTATTGGGATTGTGTTGATCGATCATTTGGGGATGACCGAATTGGTGCAAGCGATCGTCCTTGGTAATACTAAGTTGTTAACAAAAACGCCAGGAATTGGTACGAAGACAGCGGAGCGGTTAACGGTGGAGCTAAAGACTAAATTGCGCCAATGGCGGGATGTGGTGGATTTGAATTTGATTGAGCTGGATGTCGATCTGGATACAAAGTTGCAATCGGAGGTGGAATCGACGTTATTGGCGTTGGGCTATAGCGATCTGGAGGTGCGGCAGGCACTGCAAGCAGTAAGTCGTAATGAGACGATTATGACGAGTCAGAATGTGGAGGAATGGTTACGATATGCGATCGCCAGTTTATTGGAGTAGCTTAAATCTTTTCAGCATGAGGATTTCCCCAGAGCAGATCTCCAGATGATCGATCGATCACCAAACATGTTATGCTATATGACTGTTGTATGGACTTGGCTCATTTTAAGACCAGCCGTCAAACAAATCTTCGCCAGCAAATTTTAAGATAGCTGTGCAGATGATTTCCCACTATTCATTACCTCGCAGGCAAACATGGCCAAACGCCGCAACCTCAAGAAAGAAAAAGCAGAACGCAACCAGGCTTACGCCCGTAAATTCCGTAAGCGCCCAGCTAACGGTCGGATGTTTAAATCCAGATTCCGCTCACCATCTTCTAACTCTGCTGAAGAAGACAACGAAGAAACATCAGCAGCAGCAACCTAGGATTACTAACAATTTTGAATTCAACAAAGACCCAGCTCCTGCGAGCTGGGTTTTGGCTTTCTGTAAACTTTAGCAATCTTTACTCAGTATTACGTTGGATGCACGAAGTTAATAAACCGATCTATACTGGTCATTAGAATTTCGTTGTCAGACTCTAGAAGTAACACTATGCCACTCGATAGTCTCCTTTCTACCCAAGGCATCATGGTAATGCTCCTCGCCGCATATGCGGTGGCCATGTGGATGTTTTTGACCAGTGCCCCCAAGGTTCATACCCTGATGGTGTCTGATCTAGAAGGTGCGAGAGACTTGTACGAAGGTTTGTTAAATTTACCCGTGGCGGATGTGCCATTGCACTATTACTACGATTACGAGCAGAGTATGGGCGGCGTCGGACTTGACCCCATCTATTTATCAGCCCCGATGGGTAGAGCCGCAGTCCGTGGTAATCGTCCTTCGGATGGCCTGTGGTATCAGCTCAAGAAAAATACTCAGCTGCATATTATCACTGGCGCTAGCGTTTCGGAGAGAGATCGTGATAGGCATGTATGTTTCGATCGCGAGTGTCTAGAAATGTTGTTGATGCGCATTCAAACCCGTGGTCTCAAGCACAAAATTCAGCGGGAAAAGCCCTTAAACTTTCTGGTCAAAGACTACGAAGGTCGGGTCATTGAGCTTTCGGAAGTAGCAGCCTAATTTGCGGCGTATTATTGGCCTCACCGGCGGCATCAGCACCGGCAAAAGCACTGTTTCTAAGTATTTGGCACAGCATCATCAGCTCCCGGTATTTGATGCTGATCTCTATGCTAGAGAGGCCGTCGCACCAAACACTGCGGGATTGCAGCAGATTATCGATCGCTATGGTGTCAGGATACTTCATGCCGATGGTACGCTCGACCGGTCTCAACTGGCCGCAATAGTATTTAATCAAGCCCCCGAAAAGCAGTGGCTGGAATCGATTGTTCATCCTTGTGTGCGCGATTGCTTCGATCGGGATATCACTGCTGCGACTAGCTCCACCGTGGTAGCAGTGATCCCGCTATTAATTGAAGCCCACTGGCAAAACAAGGTAACCGAGGTATGGGTGGTAGTCTGTAGTGCGGCTCAACAATTAGCTCGGCTGCAACAGCGCGATCAACTAACCACCGCTCAAGTCCAAGCGCGGATCGATAGCCAAATGCCCCTGACGGCTAAAATCAAGCTAGCCGATTTCGTTTTGGATAACTCTGGCTCCGAGACCGATCTACTAGCCCAGGTTGACCAGCTGATAATAGCTAAGGCTTAGGAAACTCATCCTTACTTAACTTCTCAATATCATCTAGCTCGGCTAATAGTTCACTCATTAACTGCGGATCATTCACCAGATTTTGGCGAAAGCGTTCCACATTAGCTTGCCCACGATGGGCTGGGGCATCTAGGTCTACATATTCTGGGATAAATTGCTCCCAGTCTGCTGAGGTATCTTTTAGTTTCTGGGGTGAGCTGAACCATTGTTCATCCCAATTCGGAATTTTGTCTTTGGCTACTTCGGCACTGGCTTGCGATAATTCCGATAAAATCTCATCTTCTTCTATCAACCATTTATCCCATTCCTCATCAGATCCAGGAAAGTTCTGGGCTTCATGGCTAGGAGTAGTAAGCTGTTTTATGTCTGGCTCCGTCGATATCTGCCCTGCCGACATGAAAGGATTATTTCCGGCATCTTCTTTGACCCCTGCAGATTTTAGCACCTGATCGAATTTATTCGGCAGCAAATCAGCTTCATTCAATTGAGGGGAACCAGCTTGGGCCGCGGCAGCGACCATCCCAATAGCACTCAAGCCAGCCACCAATTTTGCTGAACTATGCACGACAACTGGAGCTGGAATTGTTGGAACTGGAACTGTTTCTGTCGGAGACATGGGCATAACAATCGGAGTAGTTGGAAGCTCAGTCGTCTCTGGTGTCATCGGGGGCATCACACCATTGAGAATTTGCAATAGCTCCCGCAGACTATGCAGGTGATCGCGCACAACTTCATTGGTAGCAACAATTTGAGCAGTATGAAAAGCGAGGAGTTGTTGGGAAGAATCTCGACTCAATAATTCGGGATTGACTTCAGTAGTAATTTGACCAGTAAGTAGACTAATGTGGGTCCTCAGGCTAGTTTTAGGAATGGTATCAGTAGCAGATAGATCGGTGGTTACATCAAGTTCAACTAATTTGCCGATGACCAGTGCGATGGCGGCGGCAATTTGCCCGGTGCTTTCTTGAAATTCTTGGCTAGCTGTCATACTTCTACTTACCCCATCAATTTACAAATTTCCTGTCAAATATCTAGATGACATCATAGCCAAGGTCGGCCAGCATGGAGCGCATCAGCGGCAAACTCAGACCAATGACGTTGGTATGACAGCCTTCAATTTTATCGACCAATAGCCCGCCCATCCCCTCCAGTGCAAATCCACCAGCACAGTTGAGCGGTTCTCCGGTAGCCACGTAAGCAGCAATTTGCCGATCGCTGACCTGTCCAAAAAAGACTTTAGTACAACCGCACCGGATGACCGTTTTTTGCTGTTGGCGATCGATCAGCACATGACCGGTATAAATTAATCCTACACTACCGCGCATCTCTTGCCAGCGCTCGATTGCAATGGCCGCGTTGGGAGGCTTGCCCTGAATTTGGCCATTAAACCATAAAATCGAATCACAGCCCAACACCACACAGTGGTCGTAGGTCAATCGGTCACTGACGGTCTGAGCTTTAGCCAGCGCCAAAGCCTGAACTAATTCCTGCGGATCGCGCAACTGAATTTGATCTTCATCAAAATTGCTGATCTCTACTAGTGGCTCGATCCCAATGGTCTGCAAGAGTCGGCGGCGGGCAGGTGAGGCCGAGGCCAGCACGATCGGCGGCAAGTTAAGCGACATTGAAAGAATGGATCATTTCGGTGAGGGTTTTTTTCATTTTTGGCCAGCGCCGAGCGGTGGTGGAAGCATTGCAAGTAAATAGCTTGCCGCGACTGACGACCACACTGGCTAGGTTGTAACGCTGTTGTTCGCCGACTTTCACTAGGTATTCTAGATAGTAATAGGTTTTGCCCTGAATCTCTGCCGACTCAGCGCTAGTCAATTCTGCCTCTCGCCCTGATCCGGTGGGGGCGATCGCACTTTTACCCAGTTTGTAGCCAACTTCGCTGGGGCTACCCAGATCAGCTAACTGCTTGTTGCCCGGAACTTGACTGATAATGACACTAACATTCTCGGTGGGTTCGATCAGGTCGTGATACACCGTATCCGCATCGCTCTTGAACGGCACTTCCACCCAACCATTGGGATAGAGAAACTTATAACCATCAAGAGTATCAATGTGCCCTTTCAAGCCAGCGGCTTGGGCCGGAGTAGTACCAATCTGTACAATGAGCAACAGGGTTACGAGGAGTCTGGCGATTCGTCTCAGCATCAGTAGTTCAAAAGAATATCTACCCAATACTTTACCCCAATGACCCCACCCTTGGTATATCACCCAGACTATGTCACGCCGTTGCCCGCTGGCCATCGGTTTCCGATGGCGAAGTTTGGCATCTTGCGCGATCTGTTGGTGGCCGAGGGGGTGGTCGATCGCATTTACCAACCAGAGCTACCAACCACCGACTGGATTGAGCTAGTTCACACTGCGGCCTATGTGCAGTCGTACCAGGATGGATCGATCGACGCTCAGGCCATGCGCCGCATTGGCTTACCCTGGAGTCCCCAGCTGGTGAATCGGACTCACATTGCCCTGGGGGGAACCACCTTGGCCGCGCGGTTAGCGCTGGATTTTGGGCTGGCGGGTAATGCTGCTGGCGGCACTCATCATGCTTTTCCGGGTTATGGATCAGGATTTTGTATTTTTAATGATTTAGCCGTAGCCACGAAAGTACTACAGCAGGAAGGGCTAGTCCAAAAAGTATTAATTATCGATTTAGATGTCCATCAAGGCGATGGGACAGCAGCAATCTTTCAGGATGACCCGCATGTTTTTACTTTTTCGATGCATTGCGGCATCAATTTTCCCAGCACCAAGCAAAATAGCGATTTGGATGTACCCTTGGCGGAGGGGATGGAAGATGATGAATATTTGCAAACGCTGGCTCGGTATCTACCCGATTTATTGTCGGCATTTAAGCCCGATTTGGTGCTGTACGATGCGGGCGTCGATCCTCATATCAGCGATCGATTGGGCAAGTTGGCGCTCACCGATCGCGGATTGTTCTGTCGCGATATGCAAGTGCTGACGACTTGTGTGGGAGCGGGTTATCCGGTAGCTTACGTCATTGGGGGTGGCTATGGTGCCGATTTGGATAGTTTAGTCTATCGACATTCTTTGGTTTTTCGAGCAGCCAGTGCAGTGTATCAGCAGCAAAAGTTGTGACTAGATTGTTGGGGTATTATTTGTGGGGACGCGATCGCCAACTTCGCCGATAACTTGGCGGCACCAACCACATCGATAAATACAACAAAATATCAAAAACTCGTGGGCGACCAATTTTGATCGATTCCCACAACAGGGGCAAGAAAGCACGCCAGTCACCGACCGCCGCGGCTTGCGAACTGACCACAGTAGTGATGAAAGCAGCATAAGCGCGTGGCGTTACTAAGTTTCGCACAGACCGAATCCAATCCAAAGAATACTGCCAATCACTGCTGTTACTCAGGCGCGGGCGTTCTACTTCTGAATGCCAAACGGCCAGTGGCTCGGCGGCAAACTCCATCCCAACACCTTCTAAAGCACAGACATGTAGCAACCAATCCCAATCTTCATGCTTTGGTAGCTTAGTATTCAAAGGTTGATGGAGCAATAGTTCACGCGGCGCAAACAAGGTCGAAGTCTGGATAAATCCTTCTCCTAATGACAAAGAATGACGAACAAATAGATATTCGCAGATTGGTTCTGAGACCCCCGGTAGTCTTCGCGGCCAAATTAGTTCGCCCGTATTCGTCCGCGCAAAAAAACGACTGGCCACCACCGGACGAACATAGGGTGAATTCTGGGCTACCGCCAATTGTTGTTCAATTTTGCCCGGTAACCATTCATCGTCATCATCTAAGAAAGCAATCCAGGTACCATAGGCTGCCTTTACGCCAGCATTTCTGGCTCCGGAAGGTCCACCATTGACAGCTAGTTCAATGATGCGGAGGCGACCATCTGGTATTTTTTTTAGCTCCCGCACAGTCTGTTCATCAGGCCCATCTACTACTACAATGACCTCAATACAGTCCACTGTTTGAGCTAATACACTATGGACTGCTCTGCTAGCTAGCTGAGGTCTGTTGCGGGAAGGAATTACCACACTCACCATTGTTGGGGCAAGTTCATTCATGAATTTTGCTGACCTCATTTGCTCTAATTATTCCATAGTTTGTATATACCTTGACTATTACTGTTAACCCGGACATATTTCCGGCTGGAACGGAAATCCTGGGAGTTTTTGGAAATATTGTGTTTCAAGCTACTCGTCGCCGCTTGGCTATTTGGTATTCGATTGTGACTGCTGTGGTGTTGCTGGTATTTGCCAGTGGTGTCTTTTTCTATGTGCGGGGCACCCTGATTGAGCGGATTGATGACACTCTCGATCACGTTGTTGAAGTTGTGCGTAGATCGATCGCCATTGATAAACATGGTCAAATTGATGTGGCGGAAAGTTTTCACAATAATTTTGCCGATTTAGAAGACGACCATATCGATCTGGAATTGTTTGACTTGCAAAATAAGCTACTATGGTCGACCTGGCCAACACCTCTCCGTGCGCCGCTACATCACAATGCCAATGGTGAAACTACCTCAATCTTCCAAGAGAGAGGTGACGACCAAGACCATCTCTTGCGCCAAATTACCCAGCCCATCAGCTTCCATCAGCAAACCCTGGGCTGGCTGCGGGTGAGTCATCCCTGGTTTGAAGTGACCAAGCCTAGCCAACTGCTATTTTGGGATCTGTTAGCAGGTACCTCGCTCATGATCGTTACTGTTTCTGGGGTGGGGTGGTTTCTATCGGGCTTGGCGATGGAGCCAATCAAGGCTTCTTATCAACAGCTGAAGCAATTTACCGCTGATGCTTCTCACGAATTACGCAACCCGCTTGCCACCATCCAAACCAATGTGCAAGTGGCCTTGGCGACCAACGCCCAACTGCCCAAGGAGCAGCGCCAGCAATTGCAAGTTATTGAACGTCTGACCCGCCGACTGGGAAGGCTCGTGGATGACTTACTGTTTTTAGCTCGTCAAGATAGCACCGCGCCGATTACCGCTGAGGCTATTCCATTGGATGCCCTACTGTTAGAAGTTATGGAAGAGCAGCAGTTGGCTGCTACAGTTAAAGGCATTCAAATTAAGCTGGAGATCGCCGATCATCCCCAAGAATTTAATGTGATCGGCGACTGGGATGAACTAGCCCGACTTTTTACTAATCTCATTACCAATGCAGTGCAGTATACACCCGACAAACCTGCCTCGGTAGTATCAATTCATCTCCAGCCAGCTTTTAAATCTAACCCGCCGTTATGGCAAGTCCAGGTGCAAGATCGGGGTATTGGCATCGCCGCCAGCGATTTACCAAGACTTTTGGACCGCTTTTATCGGGTGTATCCAGCCGTTAATGGTCAGCAAGGTTCTGGGCTAGGGCTGTCGATCGTCCAAGCTATTGCCCATCGTTATCAGGGTGAAGTATCGATCGAGAGTGAAATAGATATTGGTACAACCGTCACCGTTACGCTGCCTGGGATTGTTTAAGCAATTGCTTGCCGATAAACCTCTACCGTTTGAGCTGCAATATTAGACCAGTTCAAGTCTTGCTGACAACGCTCTAGTGCTGCCGCGCCGAGTTTCGCTTGCAATTGCGGATCGCTTAACAACCGAATAATGGCATTGGCTAAGGCCGGGACATCACCGGGTGGTACCAGCAGTCCGTCTTCTTCATTGCGGACGAGTTCTCCCAAGCCGCCAATGTCCGAGGCGATGACTGGGGTGCCCATCCCATACGATAAACTCACCACAGCACTTTGTGATGCCTCAATATATGGCAAGACCGAAATAGCACTGCGCTGAAAAAGTCCGGCTACTTTTTCTAAAGGAATAAAATCATTCATAATTTCTAAGTACTGATGGTCATTGCTACTAGCCAGATATCGATCAAGGCTTTCTCCTTTCCCGGCAATAATTAACTTGACTTCTGGGATCTGAGCCGCAATGAGGGGCATGGCCTCTAGTAAATATTTCAGACCTTTATAGGGCCAAATTCTACCGAAGAACAGCAATGTATAGGGTTCTCGTTTAAGCGTTACGCCGCCAGCGCGTCGCTTAAATAAACTGCCCCCTTCACCAATAGATACCACCTCAACCCGCTGGGGCGGCACCCGAAAATTTTGCACAAGCGCTTGCCGGAGCGGTTCAGTATGCACAATTATTTGCTTTGACCGATAGTAAGCCAGCCGTCTAGTGTACTCCGCGCCAAAACGCATATCGCGATCACCCGGATGACTGTACACGTCATGCACAGTGGTCACTAATGTTGGCATCTTGTTCAGCAACAACGTTAAGTCATACCACATGTCATTGGTTTCCTGCACATGTAAAACATCGGGTTGGAGACCTTTAATAATCCGCATCATCGCGATCATCGCTAGGGGGTTGCGCGGATCGCGCATGCGTGGCTTCTTAAAACTCATGACCTGAATACTCGGATCAAGATAATCACGACAGATAGCGGAGATTTTTTCTGGTTGAATCAGTGTTAAGTTTACGTATTGAGACAAGCCATTAGCTAGGTCAATAGTATAGTCTTCAAAACAAAAATGCAGCAGCGCAACTCTAAGTTTCATTCTTAATGTCGAGAGTAAATGATTAGTTGATATAAACGGTTTGCCTAGCTAATTGTCAAGAGGTCGGCAGTCATCTTGACTCTCCGGATTAATTCATCCTTTTTTGAGGAGCTTACGCCAGACCTGATTTAGTCTACCGAATTCATGTGCAACCAATAAAGCAACTAAGATCAAGTAGAAAGTAGTTGACATAATAATAATATACAAAAAGTCTATTTTACTTGCTTTCAGCAACAAGAAAACAATTAACATTAAGCTACTAACTAACAATGGTAGACGGATGACTTGTCCCAAATTGATTAAGAACAAGTATTTATACATGGCAAACACAACAACAGTAAAAGAGGAGATAGACATAATCAAGACCGTTAAGGCTGCCCCCATTAGCTGATAATTGGTTATTAGTACTATGCTAGACAATCCACCAATGATAGTAGTAATCGAAACTTCCATTAAAGTGAACTTCTCTAAACCATTGGCTATCAAAATATAGCTGAATACCAATGAGAAAATATTGGGAATCAACATGAAAGAAAATATCTTCAATATTGTATTGGCCTGAAGAAAGTTAGAGTCATTGTAGACAAACATCAGGATTTCATTGCTGAAAACGAACATAGCTACAAAAAATGGTAATCCCATCCCCAGCAATAGCCGCAGAGTATTTTCAGCTTCTTGCCGTTGTTGTTCTTTTCCAAACTGGACGGCTTTGGACATGCGGGGAAAAGCGGCCAAGGCTAGACTTCTAGATACCAAAGTGAATGGCTGCATGAGCTGACCAACAGCGCCGTATAGACCTAGAGCAAACTCGCTACCCAAAAGGGATAGAGATAAAATATCTATTCTGGAAGCAACAATGCCCATTCCTTCGATCGCAAATAAAGTACGGGCTGATCGGAGACTATTCCAAATAAAATCTTGATTAATTTCCCATACTGGTTTAACAATGTGTACTAATAAAAACCATTGAACTATAAATATCACCAATTCTGATATCACAAATATCCCAGCAACATATTCGATCCCAAAATGCTGCATCATGACCCAAATCATTATAGACACGCGCAAAATGTAGAACGGCACTGTTGAAATAGCAATTAAATGCATTCTCTCTTGAGCTTGAAGAATAGCCTCAGTAATATTAGAAAGTGCAAAAGGAATAATTGTTAGTCCTAAAATATAACAAATCAATGATGTATCGTTGCTATAGGGAAGTAGATAAACTACCAGTACCATGCTAGCATAAGCAATAATACTGAGAACAAACTGTAATAAAGTACCACTGACTAAATAAGTTGAAGTTTTTTCTGGGTTGAGAGATACTTCTCGGGTAAATGAAGTTTTCAATCCCTGTGAAAAAATATTTACAAAAATATAGTGATAGCTAACTGCTAATAAATACTGACCCAAAACTTGGGCACCCAGGGTACGAGCGATCGATGCAGTCAGTAAGAAACTAGTGCCTCCTTGCACTAGTTTGTTAACTAGCATCGACACTGAATTACTCACTAGTTTACGTTTCTGTGACATTAATAAAAAGCCTAGTTTAGATGATTGAAATCATTACAAATGTCACTGTGTTCAGGGCTTTATAATGACCAAGACTATCCAGTTGACTAGTTTTACTTGACATGTTAGATCATACTCTAGAAATTGAAAATAGCTGAAAAAATTCAGCCAAGATACTTGATCTTGGTTTATTGGTGCCCAAAATCCTCATCTCTCACTAAAGTAATCGGCTACCCCTGCTGCGGCAACAAAAAATCTATTGCATAAGTATTGCAATGGAGCCGATGGCCTCTGGAGACAGCAGTGTAGCAGCATTCATTGCCAATTACCGATTAACACGAAGGATGCCCAGTAATAGGGAGAACGATACTTAGGATTAGAATTACGGAGCAAGGTCTGCTGAGCGATGCTCAAGGATGCGGCTTTGCCGAGCTTCTGAATGACTAGGTTTTGATAAAGACTAGTCATTAATAATTGGGTTGATTCATCATCAATCTGCCAAAGAGAGGCGATCGTACTTTTCGTCCCGGCACGCACGGCTACGCCAGCTAAACCCAGTAAATTACGATTGTCACCAGTAGCTGTTTTACAGGCACTTAATACCAACAAGTCAATGGTCTTACCAGATTGAATATTCCGATTTTGCAATAGATTGTTTAACTGATGGAGATCGAGGCGACCATCCCAGGTCAGAATAAAAGTATCTGCCGGATTAGCACTAAATTCTCCGTGAGTCGCTAGATGCACAATTGATGAACTATTCGCTACTAAGTCAGTGACGGCTCGGCTTTGATTGAACTGGGCATTGAGGAGTTGCTGGCTGGGCATTAACTTGCTAATGCTCTCTAGCTCTGTCTTGACGTTGGGGAGAGCAGCATAGCCTTGGCGTGCTTCACTAATACCCCCCAAGAAAGCCTGATAGGGATGATTGCCCGCAGCATTTCCGGGGGGAACTAGTTGTAATCCTGGTGTTAAAGCTAAATTGTATTTTTCGACTAAATAATTTTTGCCATCATACAGAATCGACATGGGAATGCTTCTTAATTCGCCGTCTAACACAAAAACTAAAGTCTTGGTATGCGATCGTTGTAAATCGGCAGCGAGAGGGGCGATGAGCAGATCATAAATTCGTTGAGACCGCTGCTGGAAGGCTGGTTCATAAAATTCAGGATTAATACTAAGATCAGCGCGGAGTTTGCTGATAGTTGCTTCAAATTCAGTTTTAGATATTGGCCTACTGTGATAACGTAGTGGTTGCTGAGGAATGGCGGTGATAACGGCCACGCGATCGGGCAGAATGATCGGGTAAATAATGGCAGCCGATCGATCAATTTTATCGAGCTGGACGGTGTAAGTATCAAGACAACCTTGACGGAGAAAGTCTTCTAACTCAGCGACCTGTAAGGATTCGATTAAATCGCGGGCAATGGTGAGGTTAGCGGCCAGGATTTGATGGCCATCTTTTAGTAACAAACCGACTAGTTCTCGATAAACTGGCTCGACGCTATCGCGAAAAGAAAATTGCAGATCAGCATCACTAGCGTTCAAATCGTTGCGCAGGGTTTTTAAATGACCAATGGCTTGGCGATAAGCGGTAATAGCCGCAGTTACATCGTTAGGATTGTTCACGGTGAGAATTCTGCCCAGTTGCCACTGCAAGCGATAGGCAATATCGGGAGCTGGTAGACCTTCGGCAATTACTAAGGCTTGAGTAGTGAGCTTTTGAGCATATTTATGTTGTCCGGTGAAATGATACAAACTACCGAGCGTCCCCAGCGCTTGCGCTTCACCGCGAAAATCTTTAATGCTTCTGGCTTGGCCGATCGCCATAGTTAGTAGCTCTCCCGTTTGGGTTAGCAACTCGCCATTGCTGAAATGATCTGGCTGATTTCCTTGGATGATTTTGGCCAAGTTAACGTAGACATGGACGGTGCTATGAGTAGGAGGAAGGGCATCGAGATCTTTTCTAATAGTTTTTAAGACTATCAAAGAATTGAGTTGCTGGTGTGGTAGTGACTCCAGCCGATACAAATTAACCTGTGCCTGAATTCTCAACAGTGGAGAAGTACTGGAATCTCGAACTGCTTGATATTGCGCGATGGCATCTTTGGGCAGTTTTTCACTACTATGACCACTATTTTTTTGCTGGGCATGAATTAATTGCAGGGTATTTCCTAAACTGAGCCGGATTTGATCGGCGGCCACTGGATCATGAAGATCGATCGCCATGATCAATGCTTCCTTCAGGATTTCTTTAGCGCCCCAGTCATTTCTGGAAGCCGTATTGCCAGGTTTAACTTCTAGCAGTCGCAAGGATATTAAGGTGTTGCCTAAGCTCAAGAGCGCGCGTACTTTCAGGGGTGAGTTGGATGCTGGTTGTAACCGAGCTTGCACTATTCGCAAGCTCACCAAAGCCTGACGGTAGTAACCTAATGCTTGGAAAGCTTGGGCTTGATTGATTTCAGTCCCAATTATCCCTGCTTGATCTTTAAGAGTAGTGTAGATTTTGTGGGCTTGTTGCCATTGCTCTAGAGCGAGAGTTGGCTGGCCAGCGGCTAAATCGTCGGCACCCTGCTGGTTAAATGTCTGGGCAGTAGTGAGTAAGGAATCATCAATAGATTGAGGGCTCGCGGCTGTTGTTGCTGGGGCATGGTAGGTAGTAGCGGAGAAGGTCGTCACAATGCCTAACAGTAGGATGATCCAGTGGATTTTGAGGTAATTCATATTGTTAGGGCGTAGCCAGGGTGGGACAAATAGTTTGAACTTTAGTGGTTGCGCCGGTGGGATTGGCGGCAATGAGAGTTACTTTTCTCTGGCCATTAAATAGCCAACCTACTGCGGGCGAAAATTTGGGGGTGGCTGGAGTGCGGCTGGCAGCGGTGGGTGCTTGAGCCGTGCGCGGATCGAGCCAAACGACATCGTTGGTGAGGGGATTATCGGTATTGGGCGGGTGTCCGCCACGCCCAGTAATATAGAATTTGTTGGCGCGGCGTTGGCGACTACAAGCCTGAGAAATCTGTTTGCTGGCATCGGTCGGGGCGATCGGTAGTTGGCCATTGTTTTTACCGGGATCGCTGCCGGGGGTGTTGATGCTAATGTTGCCACTTTGCCCGAAAACCGAACTAGCGGTAATGTCACTATTGCTGGTTTGCTGAGGGCGCAGTTGAATGCCAAACAGCCCTTGAGAATTGATGTTGACGTTGCCACCTCTACCTTTAACGGCATTGGCAGTGATGTCGCTGTTTTCAGTGGGAATCGCGACGATGAGTTTGGATTTGATGTTAATGTTGCCACCGTCGCCGCCCTGTTGAGGCGTACCGCTGGCGTTGGTAGCCAATTGAGTACCACGTCGCAGCAGGAGTAAGTCAGTAGCTGGGCTACCGATGCGAATGTTACCACCATTGCCAGAAATAGAGTCAGCGTTAATTCTACTACCGTTATCCAATATTACTTGCGGCGAGACAATTGCGATATCGCCCCCAGTTCCCTGATTGCTAGTAGTAGTGACAAATAAGCCTCCCCCGCCAGATAGCAGTACGGCCTCAACGGCAGTAATTTTAATTGCCCCAGCATTACCCTGTCCCAAATTTCCCGCCACAAGTGCAGCACTGTCTTGGAGTAAGAAAGACCGAGCATCGATCGTAATATTACCGCCGTTACCTATTGTTTTGGGGCTGACCAGGCTGGCAATACCGCCGACCAGTTTATTACTATTGATGCCTACAACATTGACAACCCCAGCCGCTTTCACGCTGATATTTCCAGCATCACCCGTTCCGTTATTGGAAGATGTGAGGAAAGAACCATTCGTGAGGAACAGAGAATCGGCTTGGATATCAATGTTCCCACCCTTTCCCACACTGCCTGTTTCTACACTATCGATAATGGCAGTTCTTTCACCAGTGAGAGAAACAGCATTTCTGGCTGTCACCGTCACGTTGCCAGCATTTCCCTGGCCGAAAGTTGAAGCTCTGAGTTGTCCACCATCTCGTAAGGATAATGAACCCGCATCGATTACGATCGCCCCGCCCATCCCTACGGCTTCTTGGTTAACGGCAGTAACAATACCACTACCAACAATATCGATAGCTCCCGTCACTTGAGCCTTAACATTGCCAGCATTGCCCTGGCCGAAAGTTGAAGCCGTGAGTGTCGCACCGTTGCGTAACGATAGAGAATCCGCATTGATATCAATATTTCCGCCATTTCCCCATCCCTCCATCGTGCTAGCGATATCAGCGGCTACCAATAGAATGGCATTTTTGGCATTTACCGTTATATTACCAGCGTTTCCTTGGCCACTAGTTACGGCTGCTAAGGTCGCACTATTTTGCAAGGAAAGAGCACCAGTTGCAATAGTAATATTTCCGCCATTCCCAACTGCATTTTTACCGACAAAAGTATTAATACCGCTGTTTGTACCCATGATAGTGATATCTCCAGCGATCGATACCCGAATATCGCCAGCATTCCCGCGACCTAAAGTAAAAGCTTGAATGCTAGCACCATTGCGCAGCACGAGAGAATTAGCCTGAATAGTAATATTGCCGCTCTGCCCCTGCGAATTGACGCGCACATTGTTAGCTACCGCACCATTAGAATCGATCACTATTGCCCCTGTTGCCTTGATGTTGATATCTCCGGCAATAGCCGTCGGTGTTCCCAATCCCGCCTCTATGCCAGCGCGAATCACACTATCTCCCAGCACCTCAATATTATGAGCATTGATAGCAATATCACCATTGTTAGTCCCGGCGACATTGATCCGCGCCCCATTAGTAATAGAGACATTCGATAGCGGTGCTGACACCAAAGGTGATCGATCAACACCCAGCTCTATTTTGCCGCCAGGGGCGTTGATCTGTCCACCATCGATCGAGATATTCCCACCAATTAACCCAATATATTGATTTTGGTTGCCAGTTTGGAGTGTGCCAAAATTTCTGATTTCGCCATTGCCACCAGCCATATTGAACTGCGAGACCTTGAAAAATACTTTTGGATCGATCGCTAACAACGGTGCATCGCCACTAGCATTAGTCCCAAAATTTATCGTCTTGCCGGCTCCGTCGACTAAATCAATGTCATTGGCTGTACTCGCTGCAAATATTCTACCGACCTGCAACTGCGTACCAGGCCCAAACACTACACCATTTGGGTTAATTAGTAAGAAATTGACTCCTTGGGTATCAATTTTTCCATTGATATCCGAAAATAAATTACCTGTCACGCGGGTGATGATCGATTGATTGGCAACCGGATTAGTGAATGTTGTCGTGCCGCCGGTGGGTACAGAGAAGTCTTGAAAACTATGAAATACGTTCTGTCCCCGACTTGCGCCACCAGTAACCGTAAAATTATTGCCACTCCCAGTCACCTGAGTTCCCAAAGTATTATCGGCGATCGGAATACGGTTGGATGGTTGATAGGTTTGGGCTTGGGCAATCCTTTCCCCTCCTAGTACACTACCTAGAAAAATGAGAGGCAACAAAACCGGGGGAGCTTTCATGAGCGTAGGTCTAAGCAAAATATTATGGTGCATAGTAGCCTGACTTTACCTGGAAAATCAATGTCTATGGCAATTTTACGTACTTTTCTCCGTATCACTAAGTACATTAGTCCACTTGGTTCTACCGGAATTGATCGTGACTTACTTAAAGATTTTCTCTATTATTAGCGGTCACAGAGAAAAATATAGCATCTTTATTAACTCACTAAAACAATACCCCCAAGAGCTATGGTAAATATTGCATTAGGTCAAAGTGTTACGGGATCATTAACCCCTGACGATCTCAAATTTACTAATAGTAATGCTGTTTACGATCAATACGACTTCACTGATCTAGATGATTTCAGGCAGTTAGGCATCACTGTTACGCGCCCGAACCTCTTCAATCCTTTTAACGTCGAGCTAAGAGATGCTACAACAGATCAAATCTTGGCTGAAGCAATAGATATTATTGGGGGCGGCAAACTTTCTCTAAATTACACTACATTTCCTGGGGTTAAATACAAACTGCTGATTAGTGGTGGTAATGGGGCGTATACACTATCAACTGTAAATGGCGGTAAAGCGACTTCGATCGTTAGTACTAGTCAAGTCCAAACTAAGCTGGGCGGTGACGCGAGAAGTATTGCTGGCGTGGGGACAGTTGGTGCAGATGGTAAGTTTTTTCCGTTGGCAACTAGTGCTGGTACTACGTTATCGGATGTGGCTTTAGCTCCCGATCGTCAGTTTTATGGGATTACAAGTAGTAGTAGTGGCACTGCCAACTTTTTGTATCGCATCGATCCAAAAGCGTATCGAGACAACCAAATTGTCCCAGCGGGTGGTGCTCTCGTCACAAGTATTGTGACGACGGCTCAAGGCACAACACTGGGTGGGACGATCGATGCGATCGAATTTGCTAATAATAAACTTTACGCACTCGATCGGACGACGGCTGGCGATAAGTTGTATACGATCGATCTTGCTACCAGAGTTGCTACTCTCGTCGGCGATCTACCGCCAGGACTGATGAATAAGGGCGGCGATTTAGTTTACGATGCCGCCAATAGTCGTTTCTTGGTGACAGCAGAAGGCATCCCTGGCAACGATGCCCTCTGGCAAATCCCGATCGCCAACCCTGCTGGAGCAACCAGGATCGGTTTAATTGGATTTGCTAATGTGACAGCTATTGATTTTGAAAATGGTCAATTGACTGGATTTAGTAATAAGCCAGATGGAACAAGCAACAAAATTAGCATTAATCCAACCACTGGCATAGGAACACTCGGTCAGGCGACCTCAGGTATTCTGAATATTAGTGGTGCTACTACAATTTTTGGCACAGCCACAACCCCGACTACTTTGCCTCCTGCTGCTACCAATGTGATCGGCACTAAATCCCAAAGTTTCACGCAACGGACGATCGATCTGACTGACTATGCTGGTCAAGCCCTCAAGTTAGATGTAGTTAGCAATGGCGATGCCGCCTACACCAATAATATCGGTTTCTATGCGGTAGAAGATGCCCTCACTGGAGCGATTAAATTGACCAATGGCACTACCCTTAAACCAGGCGATGCCAACTATGCCGTAGAAGCAATTAAGAAAGCTGTATTACAAGTCGGTAAAATCGATAGCAAACTTGGTCTAGATATAACTGGTGGTCAAATTTATGCCCCTGTAGTTGTCGCTCAAGGTACATTGGCTGATTTTGTCAACAGAAACCCCACTAATAGTGGTGACGGCAATGTAATCCATGCTTACTTTAACTATATCGGTGCCAACCCCGATAATTTCGATCATTTTCGTCTCACTGGTGCTAATACTTTTGCGGTAGAGGATCTCTATGGTGGCGGCGATCGAGATTTTAACGATTTAGTTGTTAGTGCAAATTTTAGAACAGCATAAAGTTCAAGCCCTAACAACTAAAAAAAAGGAGCGATGTCAGCAGCAGTTTGGTACTGCTGTTTTTATTTTCTACGGACACTCCATTCAAGATAGCAAATTACTCCATGAGCAGCAATGTTTTGCGATCGATCAAACCGGCCTTCTAGACTAGCCGCTAGTCGCTTGGCTTGCTGCGTTCCCTCACCAACTCGACTCGAAATTTTGCTCTGCCCATTGTCTTCAATACTGAGACGATATAAATTTCCTTCTACTTTACCGAGTAGTTGTAATCTCGTGGCACTCCCGGCATACTTGCCCACATTCCCGATCGCCTCTTCTAAAAACTGGCATAGTTCACGCTTATGATTAATGCTTAATTTGCTCTCAGCAGGTATTTCTTGAAAATTGATAATTTTCATCTTTAAACTACTGAAGCTTGGATACCGATCGTGATCAAGAGTGCGATCGGATACCAAGTAAAAAAGTTCATTCAGAGGTATATTTAAATCAAGGCGATCGCCATTGCCGAGCACTAGCATCTCTTGATTAGCATCGATCTGCAAAGATCTACTGACATGACGAACTTGCTGATTGATTTTCTCCAGACGATTATTTATTTCTGGCAGATAAATATTTTCTGATTTGACCGCTTGCATTAGTAAGCTTAATTCCTGTAACGGCCCATTATGAATAGCATTAAAAGTATCGGTAATTGTTTGACGGCGTTTTTCGGCGATCGCCAGTAGTGACTGTTCTCGTTGATAGAAGAGTACTAGTGGAACATCAATTATTAGCAAAGTGAACGTTAGTCCGATCGGTAACCACCAACCAGCCAAGAATAAAAAATAAATACTCAAACACAGACCAATCATGTAGCTGGCCATCGCTGCCAAGAATATCCATAGTGGGGTTTTAAACTTCACGATTCTCATCATAAATCCGCTACTAACAACACAAGTCAAAATCCACAAATAGTCACCCCATAGGGGTAAAGATGCTATAAAGATTCTCTCATTTAAAGTAGTTGCGACTAATTGGCTCACAATGTGAGCATGATATTCGACACCATAGATATTGCCATTGATTTTACCGAGGTTACTAGGAACCACTGGAGTATTAACAAAATCTTGCTTGGTCGCAGCGGTATAGCCAAATACAACAATTCTATTCTGAAGGTCTGGTAATTTATTTGCTAAAACATCCCTGAATTTAACTTCAGGAAAAGATGGATAAACATGACTATAATTAATAAGGATATCAAAATAGCTATTCTGCTCTGAAGCCGATGTTTTAAAAGGGCGTATCGAATGTGTGCCTAGCTCTAGGCGTGCTGGCGTAATCTTAATTTGCTGATGCCGCTTTTGTAAATAAAGACGGGAAATTTGCCAAGCGAAAGAATATTCTGGTGCTAGAGGAGACGGCGAATCTGGATGAAAAATGGCCAAGGTAGCACGACGCACGACACTGTCCACATCGGGTTGATAATCCCCAAAACCCACTCGTTCGGGGGCTAATCCTGGTGGTGGTAAGATCAGATCGGGTGGTAAAACCTTAGCTAACCCAATCACATTATCGTGTTTTTGATAGGCATCCTGCAACGTCGGATCAATATTCCCATCTCGGATAATATCTACTCCAATGACACTAGGTTGAGCTGCTGCAATGAGATTGATGGCTCTAGCTAAATTTTGATCAGAAATACTATTTTTACCAATTTCTTGCTTCAGATCATCTTCATCAATCGTCACGATCACAATTCGCTCATCCATTGCTTCCAAGGGTCGCAGCATTAATAAGCGATCGAGAGCCCATAAATCCCACTGCCTAACCACCCCACTTTCCCGTAAAATGACCGTGAATAATAGCGGCAGCAGTAAGTACCACAGGTAGCGATTTTTCGATCGTAAAAACTGAAACAGCTTAAAATGGAACATTGGCCGGCATAGATTAAAAATAGTTAATCACCTTCCAATTATCGGTCATTAAATCAACCAAAATCTTCATGCTGGCTGGAGACGCTACAATGTCACTGGCAGACTGGCTGTTCGATGCTGCGGCATGAACATACTTATGACCTGCTGTCAGTAGTACATCAAAAAAGACCCAATGACTGCAAAAATTAAGTTTTGGCTAATATGCGCCACTTTTGCTCTCAGTACAATTGTTTCTTTTGGCCTCGTAGATGTGAGCGCTACCCCCAAGCCAGGAGCGCCGCTCACCAACATCTGGCATAAACTAATCTTCTTCTTTAAAAGTGGGGCACCAAAAAATCAGCCCATCACTAATCATGGTGGGCTGCGACGCACTAGAATAGCCGGCGGTAGAGGAGATGGCTGTGAATTAGATATTGTCGCCCTAATTCCGCAGTATCAGGGAAATTATATAGGCGTAACTAATCTGACAAATCCTACTTTTTGGTTTTACTTGCCGCCTAGCTCTCACAATGTCGCATCACTACAATTTAGACTATTTCAAAAAGACCAAGAAATTTGGATAGCAGATTTGCCAGCAGAGTCTAAAAAACTGGAATCTGGATTACTAAAAATACTATACAAAGGTGTACCATTGGCGAATGATACCTATGAATGGCAATTTAGTTATCAACAAGTCGGTTGTCATAAGCAAACCTTAGCTGGTCATGTTCAAAAAGAGGATAGTACAAATTCAGTAGTGGCCAAAACAGCCCAAGATCGATTGCAGAACTATGCTCAAAGAGGAATTTGGCATGAATTGCTAACTGAATTAATTGCCCTCCGGCAGCAAAATCCTCGGGACAATCAATTAGCCATTGCTTTTAGATCCTTGATTTTTGAATCTCCTGACATTAAGTATTCTTTGCCCAGCGACCCCAGTAAAGACGATTTAGAATTAATGGAGAGAATTGTCAATGCCCCAGTCATGAATTGCTGTCAATTCACACCGATCGAACAATGAATATTTTGATTATTGACGATCATCCGTTGATGTTGAATAGCATCAAACAATTAACAGCAGACCAATTTCCGGCTGCACAAATAACGACTGTCAACACCGCCAACGCCGCTCAACAAAAATTAACAGCTGATAGTGGAGATTGGCAACTAGTCCTCGCAGATTTATCTATCCCTCAAGATCAGCATGATTCCGCCAAACCTGAAACAGGGCTAAATTTATTACGCGCGATCATGCAACAATATCCCGACCTAAATTTAATGGTGTGCAGCAGTAATATTAAAGTTTTAGTGCAGTTGAAACACCAAATTGACAACCATCAGGGTGGTTTTACGATCGCTGACAAAAGTCTAGCACCAGCCGAAATCCAAAAAAGAATGCAGTATGCCGCTGATGGCATCGCCCTCACCAGAGAGATCAGAAAAGGGCTAGAGTTGAAGCCAGAATGGCTGAATACTCTGCAACTAGCTGACCAGGGTTTACAAGATAAAGCCATCGCCCAAAAATTAAATGTGACCGATCGAGCCGTGCGTCATTATTGGACAAAATTACAAGACGTGTTAGAAATCTACGGTAAGGGTGATGGCCAGGTAAATTTGCGGGTCTTAACTCTCAAGAAAGCCCGTGATGCCGGACTAATTGATTAGAGTTCATTCTTCGATCGCTTAATATTCAAACATGCCCAGCCCTCTTGCTGCCAAACCGAACCTAAGTCCCAACCATATTTTTCGAGCTGCTGCGAAACATCCGACACCTGGGAACTCAGAATGCCACTCAAAATTCCCCAGCCGCGCGGCTTTACTAGCTCACCCATCTGCGGAATTAAATCAATAATGACATTGGCCAAAATATTGCAGACAAAGCCATCTAAAGGCTCCGGAATTAGGGTCAGCAGCATTTCGATACTACCTTCGGCGACTTCTAATCGATCGATCGGTAGCGCGTTCAATTCCATATTTTCGGTGGTAGCTTTCACCGCTAGCGAATCCGTGTCAGTCGCATAGACTTGCTTAGCACCCAGCATTAACCCGGCCACCCCCAAAATACCCGAGCCACAGCCCAAGTCAGCAATCATTGGACCACTTTTATCTGGTATTAAGCGCATTTCTAGCGCCTTGAGACATAGCTGTGTCGTCGCATGAGTACCCGTGCCAAAGGCCGAACCAGGTTCTAGCTTGATAATTAAGCGATCGGTCACAGGTGGCTCCAACCAGGCCGGATTGATCAGTAGCCGATTGCCAATTTCCATTGGTTGCCAGTGATCTTTCCAGCTCCGTGCCCAGTCTTCTTCATCAATCAGCCGACAACCCCCCATGGGGACAGAGACTTTCATCAGCCGGGCATCTTTCTCAAACTGCGCCAAAAAGATCGACAGTCGGGGCAAGTCGGTTTGAATCTGCGGAATATAAGCCTTAATCATCAAACCTTCCGGCTGCTGATGGATCGCCATTCCCTTGCAGCCGAAGTCTTCCAATCGCCAGAAAATCGTCTCCTCCAATGCCGGATGACAATTGATTTCGATTTCCCACCATTTATTGGAAGACATATACATGGAATTTGTTAAATGTGGACAGTTGAACTGGATTTTTAACCGTTTAAAGTTACGGTGTAGGCATCCCGAATCCCCGGAATCTTACTAATTTCTGGCAAGATTCCATCCGGCAGCGGATCGTCGAGGCTTAAGACCATGACGGCATCACCCCGCACAATTTTACGCCCCACTTGCATACTGGCAATGTTGACATTGAATTTACCCAGTAAAGAGCCAATATTGCCAATAATACCTGGTACATCTTCATGGAGGGTAAATAGCATGTTTCGCGTCGGCGAAACGCTGACCGGGAAGTCATCGACGCTAGTAATCCGAATCTCTTCATGACTCAGTAAAGCACCTTTCACACTATGTTGACCAAGTGTCCCCTTCGCCGTGAGCTGCATGGAGCCAGTATAGTCCCGCTGGGAAGGATCGCGAGTTTCCACGACATTAATACCTCGTTCTTTGGCTTCAATGCCCGCATTGACGTAGTTCACTCGCTCCTGTAGAGCATTGGTCAGCAGACCTTTCAGTGCCGCTACGACGACTGGTTTAGTCTGTTGCTCGGCCAAATCCCCAAAGAACGAGATATCGAGATGATCAATACGGCCACCAGCCAACTGACCAATCATATTGCCCAGTGTTTCGGCTAGTTGCAGATAGGGCTTGATGTTTTCCATGTCCTCGGGGCGCAGACCCGGAATATTCACCGCCGACCGGGCAGGTAAACCCAGTAACACGTCGCGAATTTGCTCAGCTACATCCAAAGCAACATTAACTTGCGCCTCGGCGGTTGATGCCCCTAAGTGGGGAGTCAGGACGAGTTCCTTGCCCACAGCGCGGAGTGGGGAATCGCCGAGGGGTTCTTCGGCAAAGACATCGATCGCCGCGCCCGCAATTTTGCCACTGGTGATTGCTGCTGCTAGAGCCGCTTCATCAATGATCCCACCCCGCGCACAGTTGATAATCCGCGCCGTAGGCTTCATTTTGCCGATCGACTCAGCATTGATCAAATTGGCTGTTTCTGGTGTTTTGGGAATGTGCAGGGTGATGTAGTCAGACTGACTGAACAACAAGTCTAATTCCACCAAGGTACAGCCCAATTCCTCCGCCCGTTCTACCGAAATAAAGGGATCAAAAGCCAATAGCTTCATGCCCATCGCCCGCGCCACGGTGGCAACGTGGGAGCCAATTTTGCCCAGACCCACGACGCCTAAAGTTTTTTTGTAGACTTCAGTACCCACAAACTGTTTGCGGTTCCATTCCCCATTCTTCATCGATTGGTTGGCGACGGGAATATAACGGGCAAGAGACAGCATCATGGCTAAAGCATGTTCAGCCGCCGCGATCGTATTACCTTCGGGTGAATTGACCACCACAATCCCTTTACGGGTGGCTGCGGGGACATCAACGTTGTCGACTCCTACGCCGGCTCGCCCAATAATTTTCAGCTTGCTAGCGGCCTCAATAACCTCTTTGGTCACACGGGTTTCTGACCGAATCATAATCGCATCATATTCCGGGATGATTTTGATCAGTTCGTCTGGCTTTAGGCCAGTTTTGATATCTACTTGCGCAACTTGAGATAATATATCGATCCCAGCTTGGTCGATTGGGTCGGAAACAAGAACCTTAGACATAGTGAGTGAGGTAAGTTACTGTGCAAGGATAACGATCAAATAAAATTAGATCGTGCAAAGTGCCATTTTAGGTCTTATGGGTGCCTTTCGCCGCAGCGATTTATCTGAATTCCTGATTTTTTGATATTTTTCTCACTTAATTCTAATAAATATATAACTTTATGAATTGTCTTATTACAGTGTTGATCGATCGCATCCAAGCTGAAGCCGCCTATACCGAGTTAGAGCGTCAGGGTTTCGCGATGGACAAGGTAACGATGTTGGGACGCGGCTATAAAAGTGCCGATGAGTTTGGTCTGGTTGACCCGAACAATGACGTGATTAAGCAATCACAGCTGATGGCTACTTGGATTATTCCTTTTGGTTTTCTGGGGGGGATTGCTTTTAGTTTGGCCACTGGTTTACAAACTTTTTCCTGGGCAGGGGAGTACGGGAATCATGCCGTTGGTGGTTTGCTGGGGGCGATCGGGGGGGCAATGGGCAGTATCGCCGTGGGTGGCAGTATGGGGAGGTTGTTTAACAGTAAGGATGCTATTCCCTATCGGAGTCAGTTAGCCGCAGGTAATTACATTGTGGTGGTGGAGGGTTCTGCATTAGTGATTCAAAAAGCCACTAAAATTTTGCGCACTTTCAATCCCGAAAATATTCAAAACTATACTGATCCTTACAGTGCTTAATAGAGCGAAAACCGGGGCAAGCGTTGCTGGAAACCGCACAGGATTTCCCAAGAAATGGTACCGAGTTGCTGTGCCCAATCATCAGCTGTAATTTCATTACCCAGTAGCGTGACAACGTCCCCGACTTGGACTGTCGGCAGGCTGCTCACATCTAATATAATCTGATCCATCGTAATGGTGCCAATTTGCGGAATGCGTTGACCAGCAATTAACACTGATAGTGTTTGGGATAGCCGTCGCGGCACTCCATCAGCATAACCAATACCGATGATGGCGATCGACATTTCCTGCGGAGCAACAAAGCGATGACCATAGCTGACCCCAGCCCCAGCTGGAATTTTCTTGATTTGTGTAATGCGGGCTTGGAGCGTTAATACTGGTTGGAGCTGAATGCGATTGTCTCGTAAGTGTGGCTCTGGATAAAAGCCGTACAAGGCCAGCCCTGGCCGCACTAAATCGTAATGCAGCCGTTCATTTAGCAACAGGCCAGCAGAGTTCGCTAAATGCAACAGCGGCATGGTGGCAAACAAAGGCCGCAGATCGGCAATTACTTGTTCAAATCTTTGCTGCTGCTGCCATACAACCGTTTGATCAACATCATCAGCCGTTGCTAAGTGCGAGTAGATACTGGCAATTTGCAGCGCGGGTAACTGCTGCACAGCTTGACAAAGCTCTCTAGCCTCTTGCCAGTTAGTCCCTAACCGCGACATCCCGGTGTCAATCTTGAGATGAACAGTAACGGCATGGGGTAGCTCTTGTTGAAAGTTCATGGCCTGAGCAATATTGACGATCGTGGGTTGCAGATGCCACTGAGCGATCGAACTAATTTGAGCCGGGGTATGGGCAGCACCCAATAATAGAATCGGTGCGGTAATCCCAGCCTGCCGCAGTTCAATTCCTTCGGGCACGGTGGCGACCGCCAACCAACTGGCGCCATGAGCGAGGACGGTCTGGGCGACGGCGATCGCCCCATGACCATAGGCATCAGCTTTGACTACAGCCATTAAAGCCGTCTGGGGCGAGAGCAAGCTCTTCAGCTGCTGAGTATTATGAGCCAAAGCCTGATGATTGATTTCGATCCAAGCTCGTTGCTGCTGCCAACTATCCATAGACTTTCTCTTGAATTATCAATAGCTACACTCACGATTTTTCGCAGTCAATAGGCCACCAAAGGTGACCTACATAAAAAGTAGACTAACTGCGGTACCAAGTAAGCAAACAATGCCCGCGCCCCCCGCCAAGGGCTGTTGATACCAACCAATTAGCCACGGTGAAGCTGATTCTTCATAAGTAATAAGTTGCGCCGTATCCAAACAAGTCAAACCCCAGACCCAACCAGCATGCAGCCCGATCGCCAGCCCCAAGCCACCATGATCAACGACTCTGGCCAGCGTCAACACCCCACCCATCAAGATCAAGCCCGGTATTTGCGGTAGCGTTTGTTGCCGTTCCCACACCAGATGCAATACTGCAAAAATTAGACTGGTAAATAACCCTGCCACTCGCCAGTCATAGTCCGTCGCCAACTCGGTTTGCCAACAGCCCCGGAAGATCAATTCTTCGGTCACGCCAATCCACAGCGCTAACAACAAAATGGGCAGACCATTGATGAGCAATTGACGGTGGTTTTCGGGGTGCCAGACCACCCAGCCTTGCCACCCTTCCCAGCCAAAAACCATTACTAAACTGGCGATCGATATCCCCAATCCCAGCAGTAGCGAGCCAATAGCAGCACCATTGATCACTAAGCCATAGTAGTCCCAACCCTTGCCCTGGGCAGTTAGTAATCCGTTCATCACCAACGGGGCGATCAAATACAATGGCCCCAACAATGGCAATTTTTGGGCAGCAGCTAAAGGCTGGAACGGTTGCCATGACAATTTAAATGCGATCGGAATGGCCACTGGCAACCAGAGCAGCATCCAAGTACCCCCAAAAAGCCCTAACCGCTGCCAGCCACTGCCGGTGGCCACTGTTTGCATCCACCAGCTGACAATTTCTGACATAAGAAGATCTTGATTTTTTAAAGTTGATCAGGCTGGGACGAATTTCATCGATATCCCATTCATGCAATAGCGCAGCCCAGTGGGTCTGGGACCGTCTTCAAACACATGTCCCAAATGCCCACCGCAACGTCGGCAATGCACTTCGGTACGCTTCATGAGCAATGTGCGATCGACTGTGGTCGCGATCGCATTGGGGAGCGGGTCAAAGAAGCTTGGCCAACCCGTACCACTATTAAACTTGGTATCGGCCACAAATAACGGCAAATCGCAACCCGCACAGACAAACGTGCCTTTACCATGTTCCTTGTCTAAAATACTGGTGCCAGCCCGTTCGGTGCCATGCTTACGCAGCACATTGAACTGCTCGGGGGTCAGCAGCGCCCGCCACTCTTCTTCAGTTTTTGTGATTTCAAATTTGTCTGGTATAGTTGCCATTTGTGGTGATTTTTTAGATAAAGAATAAATTCCAACCGCAGTACCTGTCAAAACTACCGCAGTTGATAACCAAGTCCGTCGGTTCATCGGTATTCAGGAATTTTGTACTATTCATAGTCTAACAATCATTGGGAACCTCGGAAATCTCCTTTCAAGGTTTGGCGGCGCTTGGTGTAGGCGATCGCTTGCTGATCATTTTTTAAGTTAATGGCAGATTGAATAGCATTTTCGTAAATGCCATGAGCAGTTTGGAAGATACGCTGGCGCTCTGGGTCATCTACTGACCAGTGATGTAATGTTTCGGAGGCTTGCATGGCAATTTCGTAAGCTTCGATCGCGTGTTGCCAATGATTTTGATAGAAGTAAATATCGCCCAATTGTCTGGCTGATTTTAGACAATAAATTGGGATTGTTGAAGGCGTGAAAATCGCTAAAGTAGAGGAATAGCCAGCAATGGCTCGTTCCAAATTCTGAGCTGGATCACCAATCACCCGGTTTAAATAAGCATTCGCTAGATTATTTTGGGTAGTTGCCCACTGCACAGGGAAACTTTGCTGAGTTCTGATCTCTAGCGCAGATGCATAGCCAGCAATGGCTCGTTCCAAATTCTGAGCTGGATCGCCAATCACCCGGCTTAAATAAGCATTCGCCAGATTATTTTGGGTTGCGGCCCACTGCATAGGAAAATTTTGCCGGGTTCTGATCTCTAGCGCAGATTCATAGCCAGCGATAGCCTGTTCTAGATTCTGAGCTGGATCGCCAATCACCCGTTTTAAATAAGCATTCGCCAGATTATTTTGGGTTGCGGCCCACTGCACAGGAAAATTTCGCCGGGTTCTGATCTCCAGCGCATATTCATAGCTAGCGATCGCTTTTTCTAGGTTTTGAGCGTTATCCTCCCGGATACGGTTGCGGTATGCAATACCTAAACTGTTCTGAATTATTCCCCAGGTGTGAGCATCTTTTACAACCGTAAATATCTCTAAGACTATGGTGTAGCAAGCGATCGACAGCTCCATATGCACAGCTTTGTTCCCAACGGAAAATTGCTGAATTAGGTCGCCAAATTTATAAATGGTCATGGCGATCGACTTTTGAATAGCGGGTTCAACCTCGCGAAAGGTCGAATTCACCCAAGCTTTCAGCACCTCCATCATGCTGTCATCCAACAGTGCCAAATTCTGTTGCCACAGCGGATAAACCACCGCTGGATTTCCATCGCTATCCTCAATTGACTGTAATACTTGCATCAAAAAGCGCAACTGTTTATGCGGATCGTCGCCACCCAGCTCTAACCCCAATTGCTGGGCTAAATCCTGTGCCCTACCCACCAAAACCAGCACGGCAGACTCTGCTGCTAGGCCATCCTGCTCACGAAGCAGCCGAGCCTGCGCCAACAAAGCCTCCACTAACTGCTTATTTGCCAACTCCGGTCTTGTCACCAGCAGAGCTGGTTTTTCTCCCGGCGGACAATTCAAAAACTTGTGTACCAATTCTAAATAAACTTGCTGCTCCCCATCCTGCTTATCCATCATTTCTTAAACTCCTAAATGGGTTCTATACTGATTTGTTAAAAACCAAAAAAATGACTATGGCAATCTCTCCTTCTGGATCCCAGACTAATCAGCAATTATTGACCGATTCTCCGCAGGAGAAGCTTCGCCAACGTTATCAAAACATTCGTCAAGTTAGTGAACAACTTTGCCAACCACTAGCGATCGAAGATTATGGGGTGCAGAGTATGCCCGATGTCAGCCCGCCCAAATGGCATCTGGCACATACCACCTGGTTTTTTGAAACCTTTATTCTGGTGCCCCATCTGTCCAATTATCAAATCTTTCACCCCCAGTTTGGGTATCTGTTCAATTCTTACTACGAAGCAGTAGGAGAAAGGCATCCTCGGGTACAACGGGGATTACTATCTCGGCCAACCGTAGCTGAAATATATCGCTATCGAGCAGCGATCGATCAGGCTATGACCACCATTCTATCTCAGCTATCAATTGATTTAAAATTAGCAAATTTGGTGGAACTAGGACTACACCATGAACAGCAACATCAGGAATTGTTACTCACCGATATCAAACATATCCTCGGCAGCAACCCACTTCGCCCTGCCTATGACATCGATTTATGGCAGACTACTCCTCTCATTCCCCTGGCTCCTATCCAATGGTTGGAATACCCCAGCGGTTTGTATGAAATCGGCCATCCAGAAAATGTTTCAGGCAGTGAATTCGCCTTCGATAATGAGTCCCCTCGTCACTCTGTTTATCTCCAAGATTTTGCCCTCGCCCATCGGTTGGTAACTAATGCTGAATATTTAGCATTCATAATCGCTGGCGGTTATCAGCAAGCAGATTATTGGTTATCCGCTGGCTGGGCTATAGTGCAAAAAGAACAGTGGCAAGCTCCTCTGTACTGGGAAAAAATAGCTGACCAATGGTGGGTAATGACGTTGTCGGGACAGCATCATTTATACCTAGATGAGCCAGTTTGTCATATTAGTTTTTATGAAGCTGATGCCTATGCCCGCTGGGCGGGGAAACGATTGCCGACGGAAGCCGAGTGGGAGGTAGCTGCTAGCCAAGTTTCGATTCAGGGAAATTTTTGGGAAAGCGCCCAACTGCACCCCTCGCCCACAAAGGTCACCACTCATCTTGACCAGATGTTTGGGGATGTGTGGGAATGGACACAAAGTGCCTACTTACCTTATCCCGGCTTTCAGTCAGCAGCAGGAGCGGTGGGAGAGTACAATGGCAAATTCATGTGTAACCAAATGGTTTTGCGGGGCGGATCGTGCGCGACTTCTCGCAGTCATATCCGCCCCAGTTATCGCAACTTTTTCCCTCCAGAAACTCGTTGGCAATTCAGTGGTCTGCGACTAGCCGATCATCAATGATGGAAACTATCGCCATTGGGCGATGCTAAATTGTGGTGTGGAAATCGATTTTGCCCTCACCCCCAGCCCCTCTCCCAAGATTGGGCGAGGGGGGCAAGATTCCGATCTTCCTTTTCCCAATCTTGGGAGAAGGGGTTGGGGGTGAGGGCGATTCATATTTCAGATAATAAAAAAATAAATCGAGCGCTGCGCGCCAATATGGAAGTGTAAAGAATACAGAGAAAAGGGTTAAAGAGTAAGAGGGTAAAGGATTACGGAGTCCTGGGCATCTCACAGACAACTCGAAAACCGATATCGTCGTTATGGCCGCCGGGGGTACCGTAGAAGCGAGTCGCAGAACGGCAATAACGCGGATTAAGGTACCAGGAACCGCCCCGCATAACCCTTGCAGCATTATTATCATCAGATAGCCAAGCCCTGCCATCTGTGGGTGCGCCTTCATAGTTATCGTGCCAGTGATCCTCACACCACTCCCATACATTTCCATGAATGTCATACAAACCAAGAGCATTAGGCAGAAAGGCATCTACTGGGGTTGTTTTTTCACGATAAATCCCTTTTGGCCCTGAGCCATAGGAGCCAGACCATTGCAAATCTTCATCATCTGTCCCCCGGTAATTGGCTAAGTCAGTAGTAATTGTATCCCCACAGTGAAATGGTGTTGTGGTACCTGCCCGACAAGCGTATTCCCACTCGGCCTCACTTGGTAGTCGATAAGTACGCCCACTGTGCCGAGATAATCTGGCACAAAATTCTACTGCTTCCCACCAACTAACGCTTTCTACTGGCTCACTAGTACCTTTACTAAAATGAGAAGGTCTATGCTCCAGCTCTCTTTCTATCTTTGGCATTTGCGCCACTTCCCACCAATGGACTTTAGCGATCGGATACTCACTCATAAAGAAAGAGGGCACAGTCACCAGATGCTG
>CAXTSZ010000027.1:0-3760 GCA_964247125.1 uncultured bacterium | reverse complement strand
CTTTAGCGATCGGATACTCACTCATAAAGAAAGAGGGCACAGTCACCAGATGCTGGGGGTCTTCACTGTCCTGTCTATCTACTTCTTTTTGTGGGGAACCCATTTGAAAGGTGCCACCCATAATCAACACCATATTAATTGGCTTAACAACGTGCTTAGGGCTGGGATGGAGCGGTTCGGCGAAGTAATGAACCTTTTGCGGATGTTGACGGACTGAAAGTTGAGCCATAGAAAATGTGGGAATTGGGTGCGGTTGCCCTACTAAGCTGGACAAGCGCGGTTGATTTTTGGATGCTTGCACATCACCAGAGCAGGTCTGGACTCTTTTCAGAAAATGCTCAGTATTCTTCTGGCTAAATAAATAAACTAGGAGATACTTTAAACATTTCGCCTAATTTTTTGGCTTGAGCCTTGCTAATAGTGCGGTTACCATTTACTACCTCAGAAACGACTCCCTTACTACCAATAATACCAACTAAATCAACCTGCTTAGTCTCACTAGCCGTCATAATATGTTGTAGAATTTCATGCGGTGCCGATTTCCCCCAGTCCTCTAAATTATAGTGCTGGAATTCGTAGTCTTCAATCAGTTTTACGACTAACCGAAATAGGGCTGTTTCTTCTGGAGTTCTCATGTTTCTCTTCGTCAGCAGGCTTTCTGCTACTGTCAAAAACTTTCTGTACTCAGCTTCTGACTCAATTACTTTGGGGCTGATATCTACTTTAGCCCAAAGTTGCAAGTAGTTATTTTGATTAATAGTGAGGGTCATTTTTCCACTGCTCCTTATCGTATTCAGCGTGAGTAAGAAAATATTTATAGTAAACTACTTGCTCTTCATAGTCGATCGATACAATCAGACGGTATTTGTTGCCTTTGATATTAAAAACAGTGAAGTTACTTATGGCTTCTGCATCTCGATAGGTAGCCTGAATGTCAATTAAATTTTGCCATTCGGCTGTTTTTACAATGTCATACCAATCTTTGAGCTGCTTTTGGACATCAGGGTATGGTGCAGCATCTTGTCGAAGATTACTAATAGTAATGAGGTGCATGGTTTACTAGTCTATTCATCATTTTAATATGTTAATTGTTCTCTCTAGGTTCTCATCTGGAGAACTGATTGTCAATATCTGGTATTGACTAGATTAGGAGATCGATTAAAACTTCTGGTACGCCCATCGGCAGGTTGTCTAGTGCGCTCGCCCGACGTTTCGGTTGCCCTACTAAGCTGGACGAACGCGGTTTATTTTTGGATGTTATTCACATCACTGGAGCAGGTCTGGACTCTTTCTAACACGCCCGACAGATTCCCACCTGCCAGTTCTGGTACAAAAGAGTGCTGGGCATCTCACAGACAACTCGAAAACCGATATTGTTGTTATGGTTGTCGGGGGTATTGTTGTTGCGAGTCGCAGAACGGCAATTACGCGGATTATTGTTCCAGGAACCGCCCCGCTTTGGTTTGCCTGCCCCACTTGCTAGGTTAGCGTAATTTGCCCTCTCCAAAAAGTCCCCTCCTTGGAGGGGTGCCCGCCAGGGCGGGGTGGGTCAGATCTTCGCCACCCACCCACCAGATCGAGATCGTCTCCCTGCTAGACATTAAACACAGGTGAACTGGATTTGTAGTTCGGTCGGGTTGGCAATGTCAACTTACTACAGCATTAGATAGTGTAAGCGCATAAATGGTGACCCACCCCACCCTGGCGGGCACCCCTCCGAGGAGGGGACTTTAGTAGAAAATATGTTGGCGCAGTCGATAGGTATCGCCATGTTGCAGATGAGCATTCCAGCTTTGATGGCTGTGATTGACTTGCTCCCAAGTGATTTTTCCTTGCTCGTAATCTTGTTGGAGTTGCTGCAAGCGCAGGCGACCACGCTTGAGATTGTCGTTGCGCACCCGAATTCGATCTGGTAAAACCCGAAAGCCGACAAAGTTAGCGCCACAGCTAGTTTCAAATAACTGGCTTTTGATCGGGTGGAGTTTGAGACGGAGGGTGTCTAAGTAGTTTTCAATTGCTGACCGAGCAGCAACTAATTCAGCTCGATCGTCAGAAAATAAGGCAAAATCATCGACGTAGCGCAGATAGCTACTAATTTTTAGCTTTTCCTTAACAAACCTGTCGAACCCGCTCAAATAGACATTGGCAAAAAATTGACTGGTGAGATTGCCGATCGGGAGTCCGTGGCGGCGAGTAATGGGAGTGAGCAGATCGTCGCCCAAAAAGTAATGGATGACAGGTTCTTGGGCGTTGCTATGATCGAGGATGTGATCGATTAACCACAGGGTGTCGGGACATTTGATTTTGTGCCGTAAAATTGTTTTCAGAATTTCGTGGTCGATGCTGGGAAAGTACAAACGGATATCGCATTGCAAAACGTAGCGGCTGGCTCTGGCAAACTTCGTAAAGCGATGCAGGGCACGGTGGGTGCCAAATCCGGTGCGGTTAGCGTAGGAATCACGGATAAAGGTGCGATCGATAATTGGCATAATGACATTACACAAAGCATGATGCACCACTCTGTCCCGATAGGGTGCTGCCGAAATTAAGCGGGGTTTGGGGTCAAAGATGCGAAAGGTTTTGTATTCGCCGGGGGTGTAGGTGCGCTGTTGTAATTCGGTTTGCAGCCGCTCTAGCTCTTCTTCTAGGTGATAGTTGAATTCTAGAATGTTGGGGCGGAATCGTTTGCTGCGTTGCGCTTGTCGGGCAGCAATTAGTAAGTTTTCGAAGGCGGTAATTTGCGGGTAAAGATTGCCTTGCCGTTTCATGATCTGCCCTCACCCCCAGCCCCTCTCCCAAGTCTGGGCGAGGGGAGTAAGATTCCGATCCCCCTTCTCCCAAACTTGGGAGAAGGGGTTAGGGGATGAGGGCACTCCGCTGCTGCTTGATCCAGCCACCTAAATCGGTACCGATTGCGTTAATAGCTTTACTGGCAAATTCGTAGCGATGGACAGCGATTAGTTCAAAATCAAGCAATAGGCGGGTTTGGTGGCGAAGAATCTCTAGTTTGGTATTTAGCCTTTCTAGTTGGGATAGCTTCTGTTTGGCGTAGCGAGCGGTAATTAAGCCTTCTAGGATATCGTAGAGTCCATTGCTGATGCGTTCGCCGAGTATGAAGCGATGGCGTTGGGGCAAGCGTTCTAAAATTGGTACATACCACTTGATGAGGTCGTAGGTTTTCTGGATGATAGGTAGATCGCTCATGATAAAAATTAAATCGAGCGCTGCGCGCCAATAGGGAAGTGTAAAGAATACAGAGAAAAGGGCTAAAGGGTAAGAGAGTAAAGGATTACAAAGTCCTGGGCATCTCACAGACAACTCGAAAACCGAAATCGCTGATATGGTTGACGGGGGTATAATTGAAGCGATTCGCAGAACGGCAATAACGCGGATCATAATTCCAGGAACCGCCCCGCACAATATGTCTGGACTTTTTATCCTCCAATAGCCATGCCTTGCCGTCAGTAGGTGCGCCTTCATAATTATCATGCCAATGGTCTAAACACCATTCCCAGACATTCCCATGCATATCGTATAAGCCAAAAGCATTAGGCGGAAAAGTTCCTACTGGAATCGTTTTCCCTTCACTTTTAACTTTGCGCTCTTGAGCATAAGTGGTATCAGAGTTATAATTCGCCAACTTACCTGTAATTGTCTGGCCAAAATGGAAAGGGGTGGTAGTTCCAGCCCGACAAGCATATTCCCATTCTGCCTCGGTCGGTAGCCGATAATTTCGCCCAGTCTCTCGCGATAATCTTGC
>CAXTSZ010000026.1:0-42703 GCA_964247125.1 uncultured bacterium | reverse complement strand
TGCGATTAAGCACTGGTCAGATAAATCAGAAATTGATTCGACAATATTAAAAGCTGCATTGACTGCAATTCGGGTTAAAGGGAGATACCAGCCGCCTCGAAATCACCCTTTACTGAATTGGTGGGAAACTGCAATAAAATGACAAAAGCAGGTTCAGCCTTTGTATAGCCGCAGGTTATATTCATCTACTAACCGATTGTTCGCAACCAGCTTTTGTTCATGCAAAATGACATCCCCAAACTCAATGAGGCGAGCAACGCTGATATAAGGAGGAGTGAAAGTTGGTTTATCGGTGGCACTATTGACCAAAGACTTGGAAACGCGATCGATCCCTACTTCTTGAATATATTTCCGCACTTGCTCGTCATACATCCGCGATCGCATCGCACCATAAAAATCAATGGCCTGCTCCGGAAATCTATCCACTAATCTGGTAATTTCTTCTTTCCCTAAACCGTCCGGGGCAAAAATACCCACCACAATCCCGATTTTATCTTCCCGAGTGGGGTGCCAATAATACTTATCCATCCGGCCATCCCGAATCAGCGGCGCATAAAGTGTCGAAAAGTCATTACCCGTAACGATAATCGGAATGCGCGGTAGCGGTGTGGAGTCATAACTACCGGGCAGCTGCACGTTAGTAGGGTTGTCGGCAATATTCATCAGCGTCGCATTCACAAGCTGGGTGTTAACGGTGTATTGGGTACCGCTATCAAAGCGGCCAGCACCCGCATCCAAGTCATTGATCATCAGTACACACATTTTACCGCGTACTTTAATTACCTCGGCGGCTTCGCGATAGCGCAACCGAATCAAACGACTAGAGTCTCCAGCATCAGGGCTTTCTAGTTCACCGGCGCTAATGTGAACGACTTCAATGCCCATCCGTTCATAGACGAGTTCGCACTGGAAGGTTTTGCCTTCGCCTTTGCGTCCGTGTACGCCCAGAATGAGGGGAACCTTCACCCCCGGTAAGTCCAAAAAGTTTTTGGTGATGTGGATGGCGAGGCGATCGAGAAAGCTGGGCGCGATGTAATAATTCATTTAAAAATAAATTCCGATGAAAATTCAATGTATGAGTATATTTCTTCGCTGCTAGCAGCGAAGAAATATGCCATTCAACTATTCTTATTTCTTAGTGGTAGGTGATTGCAAACCTTCTTTACCTTTAGTGATCTTAGCCGCAGTGATCTTATCACCCACCTTAATGTTATCGACCACTTCCATCCCGCTGATTACCTTGCCAAAGACAGCATACTGACCATCTAAGAAATCCTTTTGAGTCAGCGTGATATAAAACTGGGAAGAAGCACTGTCGAGCATTGGCGAACGTGCCATCGCAATCACACCGCGCTTATGGGTAAGGATTGGTGGCTGGGCTACAATCTGTGGTGGCTCAAAGGCCTGACTATAAGTTGGTGCCGCCGATCCTTTGATTTTTATTTCTAATGGAATACGCCGCTCTTGCGATTGTCCTGCTGGCACATAGCCGCCACTCCCATTGCCTTTTGGATCGCCACCCTGCACAACAAAGGCTGGCTCCACCCGGTGAAAAGTAAGATTTTTATAAAAACCCTTTTGGACTAAATCCACAAAGTTACCAGCGGTAATCGGGGCGTTGTTACCATCAACTTCGATCTCGATCGGCTTGCCTTGAACTGTCAGAAATACCGTTGCTTTACCTTGCAAGCGCGGTAAATTGGCAAATTGTTGATTAATACCTTTCTCAGCGGCCACGGCTGGTGCCGAAACAGCATCATAAGAGGCACTGGGTGCTGCATTGGTCTTAAGTTCTGCTGCTGGACTGGTCAAAGTCGTACTAGCTTTCGGCGTATCACAGCCGCTCAAAGCTAAAGTGGTAAACAAAAATCCCACTAAGATAAAATTCCGGATCTGCATTGGTAGATTGGGTTTAGTTGCAAAACCCAGTGTAAGCTTTTCCAGCCGCTAATGACCGACCAAATCTAGTCAAAGACTACGGTTTTATTGCCATAAACCAACACGCGGTTTTGGAGATGCAAACGCACCGCTCTAGCTAATACCATGCGCTCTAGGTCTTTACCTTTGCGAATTAAATCATCGACACCGTGGCGATGGGTAATCCGCACCACATCCTGTTCAATGATTGGCCCAGCATCTAAGTCGGCAGTGGCATAGTGTGCCGTAGCACCAATGATTTTTACGCCGCGTTCGTATGCTTTGTGATAGGGCTGGGCACCGACAAAAGCTGGTAGAAAAGAGTGATGAATATTGATAATATGACTGCTGCCCAATCGATCGATCACCTCGGTGCTGAGGATCTGCATGTACTTGGCCAAAATCACGAGATCAATCTTGTACTTACTTAAAAGTTCTAACTGGTATTGCTGCTGTTCTAGTTTGTTGGCCGTCGTCAGTGGTAGGTAATGGTAGTCAATGCCAAATTGCTGGGCGATCTCGTGCAAGTCAGGATGATTACTGATTATTAAGGGGATATCTGCCAAAAATTCCTTAGCCCGCCAGCGCCATAGTAAATCTAACAGGCAGTGATCTTGTTTGCTCACCCAAATAGCCAAGCGCGGTACATCATCCGAAAAATGTAGTTCGTAGGTGGCTTGCCAGGGTTGGGCGATCGCCCCGAAAGCTGCACTAATTATCTCTTTGGGTAAATGAAAACCCGCCAACTCCCATTCGATGCGTGTCAAAAATATATCTGCAGTGGTGTCGGTGTGATGATCTGCACTAATAATATTGCCACCATTGGCATAGACAAAGTTAGAGATCTTGGCCACCAGGCCGCGCTGATTTGGGCAATAGACTAGGAGAGTAGCAGTTGGACACATGCTGAACGAACTCATAAATGTTTCCGGTAATTTAATCATGCCCTGTTAGCGCTTAGTGAGATTGATCACTGCTGGTATCTATATCCCTGACATATATTGGATATAGATAAAACCAAGGTGAATAAATCAGCAAATTAAAATCCCCATGCCTCCAGACACAGGGATTTCAGTTAAGACACCGTTAACGACAACTATTTTCTTAGTAAGCACCCTCTTTTTTGAAAACTACTTTTACTGTCTTCAGCAAGATGCGCAGATCCATGGCCAGCGACCAATTTTCGATGTAGTTGAAATCTAGCCTGATCACCTGCTCGAAATCTACAATGTTAGAGCGTCCCGAAACCTGCCATAGACCCGTTACCCCCGGTAGAACTTCGTGTCTAAAGAAATGGTGAGGAGAAAAATTATCGACATCCCTCATGGGTAAAGGACGCGGGCCGACCAGTGCCATTTCGCCTAATAAAACATTAAACATTTGGGGCAGCTCATCCAAACTGTAACGGCGCAGAAACGCCCCAATGCCTGTGATGCGGGGGTCATTTTTGATTTTAAAGATCACGCCATCCTTGGTTTCATTGAGCGCTTCTAGCTCTTTTTGCATCTTTTCGGCATCTACTCTCATCGTCCGAAATTTCCACACCTGAAACTTTCTACCGTGCAGACCAATGCGAGTTTGCTTAAAAAATACTGGGCCAGCAGAATCTAGCTTAATAGCTAGCGCAATTGCTAAATACACTGGGGATAGTAAGCAGATGAATACCGCTGCAAAAACGAAATCTACACTGCGTTTGACCAAGTAATATTTGCCAATTACCAAAAATTCACTCATCAAGTTCCAACGCCAGCCTTCCGATAAAATTTTATTTTGCAGTTCAATCGCTTGCAAGATTTCACAGTTAGCAGTAATCGGAGTTAGTTTGACTGCGGATGCGGGGTTGGCTTGGAGTGTGTTCATTTTACTTAACAAGTGTGTTAACCTTTCCTTGATTTCATATCTTTTGACCCCGAATGTCAAGGTATAATGCAAGGTTTACGCCTTTTTGCGTAGTCGCAATTCAGACAGATTTGTCTGACCAGATATTAACATTAGCCTACTTATTTAGCTCCTTTGAATCGTTCATAGATACTAATAATCCAGTTTTCAATTTTGAGCATGAGGCGATCGAGCCATTCCCATAGCTGTCTCAGGAGCGATCGTTCATAGCCCAATGTTTCGGTGGGTGCTTCAATCCATTCTGGCTGAAAAGACACCTGCGACTGACTCTTCGTACTGCTGACATCGATCGCAACACTGGCTTCAACGGCCATACTTCGACCCTTAGCGTTGGTTAAATTATCTAAGGATGCTGGAAAAAAGCTCTCTACTTCCGGGGCAAGAGAATCGATCGAGGTGGGGATCACGGCCAAAGATTTGGACAGCGGTGACGGCAACACCAATGGGTGATGTAGTACCGGGTCACTATCAACAGCGCCGCGACCGATATCTACTCGCCAGTATTCTAGGTAAAACTTGCTCCAGTAGCCGAGCTTTTGGAAAACGTTACGCGGCCTAGCGGGGAGCGGGGCTAAAACAAGGCGCGGCGGCAGGGTGGGTAAAGATTGTGGCCGGGCATCAGGCAATTGCTGGTCGGCCACTGGCGGGAGAGAGCGCTTAATGATTGAGCCAATTTGCTGGCGAATATGCAGCTGCTGACTAGGCGAAAGAACATCTAAGATCTGGTTATGTTGATCGATTAATACCAGATTTTGATTGGACAACAGAGTGGCCAATCCTTGAATAACTGGTCGAGGCGGTAAGGCCGGGAGCGAGTTCCCGGTGAGCGCGCGGTTACTTTCATTGAGAAAGGCTGTGTCCCACTCATTTTCGTCAATCACTGACCAGTCATCAGTTGTGGATAACGGTAAGGCCGCAGCTGGCAACAAGCCATAACCAGCGGCAACTACTTCTGCTAACAGGCTTTCGATCGCTTTGCTGGCATCTCTGGCGATCGCCTGACTGGCCTGATGGGTCAAGGCGATGTGCTCTTCCTCAGTTGCCAGGTGACGATCGTCTCCGGCCGATTTGTCTGATAAAAGCCGTGACTTTTTACCGCCGGGAATTTGGCGATCGGTATCTTGACTAAATCGATTTAACCAGCGGAGCGGAGCCAAGAGGATTTGTCCGGTCCACTGGGCAGAAACTTTCACCTGCCGCCAACCATAGCTCAGGCTATTTTTGACCCGATTGGTTTGGCTATTGATGAAGTTAAATGCTCTACTTTGATAAGTCCCAGCCATAATGCTTCGTTGGTAGTAAGCGAGAAAAAACTATAATTGCCAGCATTGCCAGCAGATCGCCTAATTGCCAGATTTATGATTGATATCGCACATCTTAACCCGATTTCACAGCCAATATTGGAACGTTTACACGGGTTGAGCCAACAGCCGACGATGACCGGTTGGCGCTACTGGGCAGCGGATTTGATCGTCCCCATGGCTTTGACAGCTGATCTGGATACTTGGACTGGCGGGGAAGTAAATGAAAAGAAATATCTGACCTGGCCAGCGGGACAGGTGCAATGGCTGGGTCAAGTAATTACAGTGCCCTCGACATTAAATAACTATCCCACTCATTGGCAGAGCTTGCGGTTATCGCTAATCTGGTGGTCGATCGATGTCCAGATTTATGTCAATGGTCAGCTGGTGCAAGCGGGGGACTTGTTTGATGCACGGGTGCGGGTGCTACTTAGTGAATCGGTGCAGCCCGGCGATGCTTGGGATGTGCGCATCAGGTTGGTGAGTCCCGGTCATGACAAAGGAGCTTTGATGCAGTCGATCGCTATCTATGAATCCAACGATCCCAGCCAGCCAGAACCAGGATTTATCGCCACTGAATTAGCGGTGGTTAGTGCTTATTTGCCGAATCATCCCCAGATTGCGCAGAGCTTACAGGCGATCGATTGGCAGTTGTTAGCAACTGATGCTTTGGCCTTTAAAACACAGCTCCAAGAACTGCGTCAGCAGCTCATGGCCACTGTTCAGCTACCTACTACCGCGCAAATTTCGCTGTTGAGTCATGCCCACTTAGACATGGCTTGGCTGTGGGAAGTGGCCGAGACCTGGGAAGTGGCCGATCGTACTTTTCAGTCGGTATTGGCGTTACAGGCCGAGTATCCGCAGCTCACTTTTGGCCATACTAGCCCCGCCCTGTATGCGTGGCTAGAGGAGCATCGTCCACAGTTGTTTGCCCAGATTCAGGCGCAGGTAAAAACAGGGCGCTGGGAAGTAGTGGGAGGCATGTGGATTGAGCCAGATTTAAACTTGATTAGTGGGGAATCGATCGCCCGCCAAATTATCTACGGCCAGCGCTATGTCCAATCAAAATTTGGATCAGTCAGTCGGGTGGCTTGGTTGCCAGATACTTTTGGTTTTTGTCAACAGTTACCACAGCTGTTGCAGTTGGGGCAGATTGATTACTTTGTGACCCAGAAATTCTTGTGGAATGATACTAACCAATTTCCCCATCAACTTTTTTGGTGGCAAAGCCCCGATGGCAGCAAGGTTTTGAGCTATATGTCCGCTCCCATTGGGGAAGGCATTGAGCCAGTCAAGATCGCCAAATATGCCGAGCAGTGGACGGCCAGTACTGGCGAAACAGATGCCCTGTGGCTATTTGGGGTCGGCGATCACGGTGGTGGCCCCAGCCGCGATATGTTGGCGATCCAAGAGCGTTGGCAACATTCGCCCTTTTGTCCACCCATGCAATTCACTACTGCCGAGCAATACTTGGCCAGCAAAGTGAGTGACCAGTTACCCGTGTGGACAGATGAGCTGTACCTGGAATTTCATCGGGGCTGCTATACCACCCATGCCGATCAGAAGCGGGCTAATCGTCAATCTGAAGATCTGCTGTATCAAGCCGAACTGTGGTCTACGATCGCCAGTTTACGCCAAGGTAATTGTCAGCCCTTACCAGAAATTGAGCAAGCGTGGCAGCTGACCTTGTTTAATCAATTTCATGACATTTTGCCGGGGAGCGCTATTCAGCCCGTTTATGCCACGGCTAATGAGGAGTGGCTGCTAGTGCAAGAACTAACGACGGAGGTGATTAATCGATCGCTAGCCACTATTTGTCAGCAGCTCGATTTAGCGCAGCCGCCTAGTCCTGATGCCGTGCCGCTGGTAATTTTTAATAGCTTAAATTGGTCGAGAACTGCGGTTATTCATTGGCCGATCGCCGAAAGCATGGCGAGTTGGCAAGTTTATGACAATCAAGGACAGCTAGTGCCTAGTGAACAAAGCCAGGGAGAATTGATATTTTTGATCACTGATTTGCCCAGTGTGGGGTATCAGACGGTGTGGTTGATAGCTGGTGCTAGGAAGGCCCCGGCGTTAGCCCCGCCCCATTGGTGTTTAGAAAATCAATATGTACGAGTGGTTATTGATGCGGTGACGGGGGATATTGCCAGTATTTTTGACAAAATCCAGCACCGCTCTGTCCTGTCGGCACCGGGCAATCAGTTGCAATCTTTCACCGATGCTGGTCAGTATTGGGATGCCTGGAATATTGACCCTCACTATGCCGACCATCCTTTACCGCCGTCGTTATTACAGTCGATTGAATGGCTACATGATGGTGAAATTGAACAACGGCTGCAAGTAGTACGCACCATCGGGAAATCTACTTTTACCCAAGATTATGTACTGGCGGCACATACACCGGTGTTAGCGATCGAAACCACGGTCGATTGGCAAGAAGAGCATGTGTTAGTCAAGGCGACTTTTCCGCTGAATTTTCGGGCAGCGACGGTGACCTGTGAAGTGCCCTGCGGGGTCATGGTCAGACCAACCCAACCAGAGCAACCTTTGGACATTGCTAAGTGGGAAATCCCGGCCTACCGATGGGTAGACCTCACCAATGCAGAACTGAATTATGGCGTGAGTCTTTTAAATGATTGTAAGTATGGCTATAGCTATCAGCCCGATCGCCTGAGTCTCACCCTGTTGCGCAGCAGTACTTGGCCAGATCCGCAGGCCGATCTTGGTCAGCATCATTTCACTTACAGCATTTATCCACATGTCGGTAGTTGGTCTGCGGCCAACGTTGTCCGGCAAGGGGTGGAATTGAATTCGCCCTTACAGATCGTGTTAGCAACGCCGCAGTCTGGGGTGGCCCCGAACGTGCATAGTTTCTTGGATTTAGGTGCTGCTGGTGCCCAATTGGTTTTAATGGCTTTAAGTCCAGCGCATCTTCATGCCGATCGCGTGGTACTACGCTGCTATGAGTCGGCCGGGCAATCTATCGTTTGCGATCTCCAGAATTCTGTGGGTTTAGCAATGGGAGAGGCGATCGATCTACTCGAAACCCCATTACCGGATATTGCCAATAATCAACTAGTACAGCCCTGGCAAATTAAATCTTGGCTGCTGCATACGAATTTGATACCAAATCAAACACCATCCCCTCCTGGGCAACAGTGATCTGTGGGAAGCTCTGCGCTGCTGCCAGACCCACTCGATCCATAAAATCATCGTCATGGCCAGGATCGTGGTGGAAAATGACTAATCTTTTAGCTTGTGCTGCTGTCGCTAACTTGACTCCTTCTTGCCAAGTAGAATGACCCCAGCCAATTTTGCTAGTGACTGGATCGTGGTATTCAGCGTTGGTATAAGTACAGTCATAGATAAAAACATCGGCTTGGCGTGCCAGCTTCAGCACATTGGCATCCAGCTCACCTGGGCGATGCTCCGTATCAGTAATATAGGCTACCGATCGACCCAGACAGCTCACGCGGTAGCCATAAGCACCACCAGGATGGTTTAATTGGCCAATTTCGACTTGGACTGCGCCGATCTGCACCACTTCGCCAGCTGGCAGATTATGAAAACGTAAGTCGGCAGCCATGATGTTCAATGGCACCGGAAAATTGGGATCCATCATTTGATGGTTTAAGCGTTGTTCGATCGATTGACCGTCCGGCACGATCCCCCCATAAATATCAAATCGATTACCGGGCAAAAAGGCGGGAGCGAAAAAAGGGAAGCCCTGAATATGATCCCAATGGGAATGACTAAAGAAAATATGGCCAGTGACATTTTCGGTAGTGGCCAGCTGTTGACCCAATAAGCGAATCCCCGTGCCCGCATCAAAAATCAATAACTGTCCGCCGACGCGCATTGCTAGACAGGGCGTATTGCCGCCATAACGGAGAGTTGCTGAACCTGGACAGGCAATGCTACCACGCACGCCCCAGAATTGCAGCTGAAATTGTTCGTCCAGTTTGGCTGTGCTACTGGTCATCGCATTAGATAGAGAATTAAGATCCTGCTTTATTGTACCCAGTGGCTCACGAAATCTTGCTGAATAATTCGGTAGGATTCTACAATTGTCGGTAGGGAAGAATCCCTGCTTTTTTTACAATGCGGAGCTTAAACTGTGGCAAACGTCGAAATTTATACCTGGAGTACCTGTCCCTTCTGTATTCGAGCGAAGGGATTGCTCACTAAAAAAGGGGTGCAGTTTACGGAATATGGCATTGACGGCGATGAGACGGCACGGACGAAGATGGCAGCACGGGGCGATGGTCGCAGATCCGTACCGCAGATTTTTATTAACGATCAGCATATTGGGGGCTGCGATGATATCTATGCCTTGGAATCTACGGGCAAGCTCGATGACTTATTGGCTAGTTAGACCCAGCCGCACTTAAATGCCAGCGAACCAGTCGTAACCTAAATCTTCCCAGTAACCGCGTTTCGGTAATAACTTGTCGGTCACAATTACTGCCGTTACCCATTTGCTGAGTTTATACCCCAGTTTGATGGGGGCTGATAGCCTGAGAGGGGCACCGTTGTCGGGTGGCAATGGTGCGCCATTTTTTTGATAGGCCAACAGGGTTTGGGGATGTAGCGCGGAAGTTAAGTCCCAGCTTTCGTAGTAGCCATCGGCTGAACTGAAGTAGATATATTTGGCATTTGGTTGCAGTTCAGCCATTTGCAACAGATCACTGAGGCGCACGCCGCCCCATTGCACTACGGCGGCCCAACCTTCAACGCAGACCTGTTGAATGGTTGTAGAAGTAAAAGGCAGCTGCTGGAGATCAGCAAGGCTGAAGCTCAGGGGTTTTTGGACTTTGCCCATGACTTGCAAGCGAAACTTTTGCGGATCGATCTGGGGGGTGCCGTGCAAGCTATTGATGATTAGTTGATCGGGTTGAATTTGGGCGGCGGTGTATTCTGGTACTGGTTTTGATGACAACAGAACTGAGCCTAATTTGTCGTTGATGGGCATAATGAGCCGTCCGATCGGATCGTACAGCAGGGTCCCGGCGGTGTTGAATAGTAAGCCAGCTCCTGCCCATTGTAGAATCTGCCGCCGCGACCATTTGTTATCATTCATCAAACTTGTTTACACTCACTGCTGGGAATAATCTCATTTGTAGAGATCTATTATAGTCATCGGAGTTGGTGTTGTCAGAACTGCTGCAAAAATATCGAACCTAGTTAATTCCACACCCCTACCTAATCCCGAATCTAGCAGTCTGACAGAGGTGGACATGAGTAAAAGTTTTAAGGGTTGTAAAAGCATTAAATCTCTGGGTTGGCTATTGCTTTAATTTGAGTCTTCTTCCCCATGGCCACACAGCAAATGACTCCCAGTGCAAAACCGAGGGTACCTATCGACAACCGTTCACCTAACAGCAGCGCCGAGGCCAAAATAGTCAAAAATGGCTGAAAAAGTTGCAATTGACCGACCCGCGCAATCCCACCCAACAACAATCCCTGATACCAAGCAAAAAAGCCCAAAAACATACTGAATACGCTCACATACAAAAATCCCCAAAGAGCGCCACTAGTAATCATGGTATTAGTAGTAGGTAAATGTTGGCAGGCGATCGGCAGCAGCACTGGTACCGACAATACTAACGACCAGCAAATCACTTGCCAAGCCCCAAAAGTCCGCGCTAACACCGCACCTTCGGCGTATCCCAATCCCGCCGCCGCGATCGCACCCAGCAAAGCCAAATCTGCAAAACGCAATGTACCCTCACCAGTAATTAGGGCGAAAACCACCACCAAAATGCTACCTACCACTGCCCAAATCCAAAAAAGTAAAGATGGTCGCTCGCCACCTCGCCAAGCACCAAATGAAGCAGTAGCTAACGGCAATAAACCTGTGATCACTGCTCCATAAGAGGCTGGGGCATCACGCATTGCTAATGCCGACAATAGTGGGAAGCCAATAATCACCCCGACCACTACAATGGTAAATCTAGGCAAAAATCGCCAAGGCGGCAGGGGTTGACGGGTCATAACCAATAAAATTAAGGCCAATATGGCAGCTGTGACTGCTCGACCCAGACCCACAAATACCGGATCGAAGCCCCCCGCGATCGCTAGCTTCGTGGCGGGCAGCGTCATACTAAACATTACAATGCCCAGAAACCCATAGGCAAAACCGATCGATTCTTGACGGGACTGGGTAGGTGTAGTCATTCTCTAGAATCGTGATAGTTAGCAATCATTTCTCTAAGTAGGTAAGCAGAATTAAATATAAGACGCTATCCTTCTGCCCTCATCTCCCTTCTCTCATACTTGGGATGAGGGCGATTCTATCATGATCGGTTTAATTACGTCCAGCTACTGAATGAATTCATTGGTTCAGATCGCTCTACTGCGCTGGTCTAATTTGATAATAAAAAATCGGGAGAAGCTTTAAAATACTTCCGCCGATCGAGACTAACAAATCACCGTCACCCAATATCTTTTCCGGGCAATCCAATAGTTTAATTTGCTCCGGTTGAGTGGAAATCAATCGAGCTGGGTAGATTAGCAAAATTGTAGCTATTACCACCAATGCTTAAAACTTCAAATTCTTTGACGTTCATGGTAACACTGTCGCGGGTGATGGTAGTAAACCCTCCGGCAGAACCGAAGGAATAATTACCAGCTGCTAATACCAGGGTGTCTTTGCCTGCGCCGCCATGAAATTCACCAGTGCCAAAACCCCCTAGAGTATCGTTACCAGTGCCCAGGAAAACCTGGCCATTCCCCGAAAAATCTAAGCCACCCGCATTACTAGTGACAAATAATTTGTCATCGCCGGCACCGAGATCGATCGTGCCATCAATATTTTCAATGCCAATTTTGCCACCAATAACATTGATAGTATCATTTCCCAAACCGGTATTAATCGCACTGTTATTGTTAGAAATACCAACGTTAAATGCACCAGCAGAATTGATGTTGATGGTATCATTCCCCGCTCCAGTGTCAATGAGACCACCACTTTCATTCACGATGCCACCACCATTCCCTACCGTTGCATTAATAGTGTCATTTCCCAAGCCAGTATTGATCGTGCCGCTATTGTAAATGCCAAGAATGCCACTAGTGGTATTGATGGTGTCATTGCCAGTGCCCGTATTAAACATACCGAAGTTGGCAATGCCACGAGCTTCACCAGACCCAGAGATGTTATCGTCCCCTAAACTAGTATCGATCGTACCTACATTATTAATACCAACACCTCTAAGTCCAAATCCCTGTATGGTGTCATTTCCAGTGCCAGTGTTGATGGTGCCCATATTATTAATCCCGCGCACCCCAATAATAGTGTCATTCCCAGTACCCGTATTGATGATGCCGGTGTTATGGATGCCTAAAGAAACAGAGCCTTCAACATGAATAATATCGTTCCCGTTACCAGTATTGATGATGCCTGAGTTCCGAATTTCAAACATCGACTGAATAATATCGTTCCCCAAACCTGTATCAATTACGCCTTGGTTCAGCAATAGCCCATCAATGTTGTCATTCCCAGACAGGGTATTAACGATCGAACCCACATCATTCAAGATCGGCTCAGTTCCTTGTGCCACCACCAGGTCATCGCGGAGAGTCCACATCCGCTCGGCAAGATTAATGGTCATATTAATTCTCCAATTGTATATTCTTGTAGTATACAAAAAGAAAATATTAGGTATTTATTTTTTCACTAATAGTAAATATAATTTATTATTAACTGCAAAAATTCCCTGCGCCAACACCCCATTACCAATACTCAGCGCCAAAGAACTATGCACGATCGCAAAAATAATAAAAGTCGGCACCGCCAAGAAATGAATGATTCGTAGTGATTGCCAATCACCAAACCAATCGGCCAACCAATGAAACTGCGCTGGTTGATACATTGCTAGACCAGTACAGATCGATAACAACAACACCGGTATCACGATCGTGTAAGCCAATCGATGCCAAGCAAACCGCCGCCGCTGCGGATTCGTGCTTTCCTGCAACGCCTTGAGATCTTGCTTTTGTACAAAATAGTGCTGCCAGCGCTGACTAAAAGCAATATACAAACCATAAGCAAATAAATTAATCCCAAAAATCCACATCAGTGTAAAATGCCAATTCCGCGCCCCGGCCAGCCAGCCACCCAGCAAAAAGATTCCTGGCAAATGCCAACCCTCCCGGCCACCAAATACCGGATTGGCATTATAAATTTGCAGACCGCTGCCGATCATGCCCCACAGCGTAATTAAATTTAGCCAATGAAAAATGCGCACCGGGATTGGTCGAGTTGTCATGTTTGGTAGTCAGCTAAGAATTTAGACATTTTTTGCGAGATACCTGGATTATAAGTGCGAAGATAGTTCCAGTAGTTACCTAACACATTCCGCACATAGCCTTGCGTTTCATCGAAAGGGATTTTTTCCACAAATTCATCTGGATCGCTCAGGCTAATTTCCTTCACCCACTTGCTAACATTGCCCGGACCAGCATTGTAACCAGCGATCGCCAGCAAAGAATTGTTTTTGACGCGATCGTGGACATGTGCCAGGTACCAAGTACCCAACTTAATATTATCGGCGGGAGTCACCAGCGAATAGGTGGGCAAGTCAATTTTAGCGGCTACAAACTGAGCGGTACTAGGAATAACTTGCATCAGTCCCAAAGCCCCAACGCTAGATTTAGTTTCTGGATCAAATTTAGATTCCTGACGGGCAATACTGATCACCAATAGCGGGTTGATTTCGCGCTGACGAGCCGCCGCTTGCATCGCATCCATATAAGCCAGTGGATAGAGTGCTGACCAATAGTTAGGATGCTGGCGCACTACTTGATACTGCTCTTTTTCGGTAGGCGCATCGCGTTTCTCTAACTGAGACACCTTTGCTAAAGCTAATTGGTAGCGTTCCAGACCCCGCAATAGCAAACCTTCGGCAAATTGTTCGGTGACCGAATACTGCGTGCGATCGGGAAATTCGTTTTGCCATAGTGCCCAAGCATCCTTATAAGCCCCAATTTGGTATAGCTCTTTCAGTACTAACGATCCGATCGGTAGTGGCCCATTAATTTGGTTTTTCTGAATGGCCGGCGACAGAGAGCGAATTGTCTCAAAATCACCCACATCCCAGCCCAAATATTTAGCCGCGCGCCAACTGTAGTAAGACTGGGTGTACTTCAAAAGAGTGTAAGTAAATGCTTTTTTAGCATCTTCTTGTCGCCCCAAGCGCTGTGCCCACTTGCCAATCCAAAAAGAGGCGCGGGCACTATAGCGAGTATCAGGACTATCACTGACGATCGACTTGGCACTAGCCCATGCCTGAGCATAGTTTTGGCGAGCGGCAAACGCCAGTGCTTGCTCCCAGCGGATCCCAGCAGCGGCTTCTGATTTAGGGAACCATTGAATAATTTCAGCTTGGACGCGCCGGGCGGCGGCCTGGTTTTTGCCAAGCAGGATAGCTTTGCGAGCCAAGGCCGCTGGGGCTAAAGGAGCATCGTGCTGCTGGGCTAGTTGGTCTAAGTAAGAAATTGCCTCTACATTATTGGCTGACAACTCGGCTAATTCCAAGAGTGCTTTATCGGCTGCTGGGGTGCTACGATGCTTGGCCACTAGTTCTTGATAAGCCGTTTTGGCAGCGGGGATTCTTTTGATACTGCGGGCAGTTTGACCAGCTAACAACAAATTTTCCGCAGTTTGAGGCGATCGATCCAGCGGCACTATCGCTCGTTCGGGTAGACCATTTTGCAAATAGGTTTCCGCCAGTAATCGCCAATCTGCTGGTTGTAATCTATTGATGTATTCGCTGCCCAGCTTATCGGCAATTTCTAAGCCTTTAATGGTGCGACTGCCACCACTACGCAGATAGGTAAACATCAACTCCATATTACTAGGATTGCGTTCCATCATATTCTGAATAACATTGACCGAACGGGGGTAGTGGGGGAAATTTTTCAGCGCCTGCTCCCAAAGACCTTCTTGCTGCCGACCCAATCGCTCCCAAGCTTCCACGACGATTGGTGAATTGCCATAACTCGTTGCTAACTGAGTCAGGTCTTGAGTAACAGCAGCTTTCTCACCTACCAGTTCATGGGCGAGAGCACGTTTAAATAAAATATGAGGCGCCAGCAGCGGATACTCTTTTTCTAAATTATTCAGGTATTTAAGAGCTTTAGAACCTTGCTCTTGCTGAATTAAATCACTAGCCAGTACATATTTAGCACGGCTGACTTCCCGTGAATTATTGTCTTGAATAACAATATCGGCCAGACCTTGCGATCGATCACTAGCAGAGAGGGCGGCCAGTCGCAAAACAGCTGAATGTTGGGAATCAGCCGGCAATCCCAGCAGTTCTTTCGTGCGCGGCAACAGATTAAAAATAGCTACTCCCGATAGCCCTAGCCAGAGCAGCCGCGATAAAAAAGGACGTCTTCTACGCTTTTTGACAGCAGTTTGCATGGTCGGGATAGTTTGAGCGGGTTTCTATTTAAATAATACCGTGGGAATGCCGATCGCTGTCATCCACTTCTCACTAGCTAGTGACTCAGCCACTTCTCAATCATTTGTTGCAATTGTTCAATTTTAACTGGTTTCGATAAAAAGTCGTTCATGCCAACGGCTAAGGCATATTCCATGTCCGATTCCATCGCACTGGCCGTCAGGGCAATAATCACCGGGGGTTGACTATATTGAGTGGGTAGTTGCCGGATGGCTTCGGTCGTCGCGTAGCCATCCAGAATGGGCATATGACAATCCATTAAAATTAGTTCGTAGTATTTTTGCTTGATTTTGTTTAAGACTTCTTGGCCATTATTAGCGACATCGACCTGATAACCCAGCTTCGATAACTGCCGCAGGGCGACTTTTTGATTGATTTGATTATCTTCGGCCAAGAGGATATTGATATGAGAAAGTTTGTGGTTAGACCGCGTGGGAACGACATCCAAATGTTCGAATAGCTCTTCGATGATGTCGATAGTAGGACTAGGTAATAATAATTCTTGCAATAAGCTTACGAGCCGCAGTGGTTTGATGGGTTTAAACAAATAGCTAGCGTGATCGCCTAATTTAGACCGTGCTGATTCATAACGCTCGAAGGTGGTCATGACAATCACTGGAATTTGCTGTTCGCGAATTTTCTCAATTAACTGACGCGAACCACCTTTTTTCCAGTCAACCAGGGCAATTTGCGGCGAGTGTTCGGCCAAAATACTCGGATCAACTGCACTGGTGGCGATCGGTAGCATTCCCCACTGGGCAGTATTTTTAGCCAAAGATGCGAGCTGGTGTGGCCAAGTGTCCACAATCAAAATTTTTACTTGTTGGAGAATTTGATATTGACTGGCGGATGGCGTGGGAAGAGTGACTAGGGGCAGCTTAAACCAAAAAGTTGAGCCTTGATTAACGCTGCTATCCAGACCGATTTCACCATTCATTAGTTCAAGCAGTCGCTGACAAATAGCCAGACCCAAACCAGTACCACCATACTTGCGAGTGGTCGAAGCATCCGCTTGGGAAAAGGATTGAAATAATTTATGCTGGTTAGCTGCCGAAATGCCAATGCCAGTATCAGTAATCGAAATTTTGATATGGTTTGGTTCTTTACTACAGGGCTGAACATCGATGCTAACGCCCCCTTTGTCGGTAAATTTAATAGCATTCCCAATTAAATTAGTCAAAATCTGATTGAGGCGGGTCGGATCGCCCTCCACCATCATGGGCGTAGCTGGATCGATCCAATAGCTCAGATTTAGATTTTTCCGATGGGCACTATTGGCCAAAATTTCTACAACTTGTTCAATTAACTTACTGAGATTAAAGGCGATCGACTCTAGCTGCATTTCTCCCGATTCCAACTTGGAGAAATCTAAAATCTCGTTAATAATCTTGAGCAGATGATCGGCACTCACTTGGATCGTAGAAGCAAAATCTTTTTGCTCGTAGTTGAGAGGCGTTTCGAGTAAGAGGTTGGTCAGCCCTACCACTGCATTCATCGGTGTCCGAATTTCGTGACTCATGTTAGCCAAAAAAGCACTTTTGATACTAGCTGCCGATTCAGCTAGTTGTCGCGCTTTATTCAGGGCAATATTTTGTTTGGTCAATTCTTGGCGACGCTGAATTTCCACATCCAGCATAATAGACTGAAGACGTTTGTTCGCGGTAGTTTCTTCAATTACTAGCAGCACTCCCGACACGACAGTGCTATCTAGAATATCCTTACCATCATCTATATCCCGTTGTAATGATGGCCAATTGAGCAGAGGTTCGATCTTCAATACAAAAAACTGCTCTCCTTGTTGAATTTCGCGGGGAGTGATGTATCGACAATTGTTCAGATTGCGTAGATTGACCTGCCATTCTTCATTACTCAGCCAGTGGGGCACCAAAAATTGGTCAATATTGTCGCCCACATTGATTTGGAGTAAGCGCGAGGCCACTGGATTACAAAACCAGACAGTACCATTTAGCTCGGTAGCTACCAGTCCCAGCGACAAACTGTGCGCGATTGCGGCTTGTGCGGATTGTGCCCGCCCAAAATCAGCGGCCATGGCGGCTAGCTTGGATACTCTGGCAAAAGAAGGAATACTCGGGTAATCCGGGGTGATGGGCTGGCGATCGATTACATCAATTTGGTGGGCTTGCCAGAGCTGAAGAATCTGTTGATCGATCAAGGAATCTACGTAAAATTTTTCACTGAAAGCTACTGCGACACCAGTCATGCCAATGAGGGCGATCGGGAGAGCTACCCACACCAGATAGTTGAAATACAAACCAACAGTGGCGAGCAGCACCCAACCCGTGCCCACCAGCAAAATCGCCACGAGCCGATGACCATGACTGTAATAACTGAGTCGCCAACTGAGAAACGGACTAAAAATACACAACAAAAAAATGAATAGTGGTTCGGAAAAAGTCTGAAGGCTACTATGCTGAAGCAAATTGTCAATCACAGTAGCTTGGAGATAGACCCCACTACCACTATTATGGCGATCAAATGGGGTACCCACTCGGTCAATGCCTTTAGCCGTCACACCCACCAAAACGATCTTTTCAGATAAAAGGCTAACTTTGAAATCCGATCGCATTACATCAGCAAAAGAATAGGTAGTGATCGCCGGAGCCGAACTCCCCCAGTTTATTAACAGATCGTCAGACAACAACTTTTCCGAGAAGTTGGATCGAGCAGACTTCACTACGGCTAGGCCAAAAGCCAGTTGATTATTCCGAATTACGGGGACAGAACGGACGATCCCATCAAAATCTTCGGTACTTTGTACATGACCTAAGCGGGTCTTTTTTCCTAGCTTGGCAGTGGACTTGATTGGTATGCCTCGGCTATCCCGATCAGCCAATACTACAGGGGAGCCAATACTCATTTCGGCATCAGCTGCGCTGTCGGCAAAGGGAAATGTAAAACCAACTACTTGAGCATGAGACTGCCGAATCTTTGCGAGGAGTTCTGCATAGCGACTATGTTGCCAGGGAAATCCGCCGCCCGTGAGTAAGCTCCGATCATCGATTGCTATTACTACAATCTGATTATCTAGCGGACGCATGCCCCGCAGCCTAAATGTTTGACGGTAGGCGAGACGCTCAAATGGGTCCCAAACTCCCAACTTAAATAAAATAATAGTCAGCAAAACAGTAGACAGTCCAGGCAACCATCGCCATCTGGACTTCAGCAAAATAGCTAAGATTTTTTTAAAACTGTTATGGTTTTGGGGCATGGGAAAGATTGCAGCAGTTCACCTCATCAATACAAACCTTACCCCACTGTAGTGCCCAACGCACTAGTGAAACACGATTGTCTGTATCAGTTTTCCTAAGAATATTACTGATGTGGTTGTCTACAGTGCGTTTGCTGATATCTAGTTTGTTGGCGATATCTTCATTAGTCAGGCCATCAGCAATCAATGTCACAATCTCTACTTCTCGGTCTGATAGATTGGCTGATGTCTGGACTTTAGAATTGCTCATGACTAGTATATATACTCATCTATAATATATAGATTGTAACGGCTAATATCGCTAGCTGCCATTTGTGTAATGCCAAATGTAATTTGTCTAGGGGAAGTTTTATTCGATCGCTTGGCTGACCAGGTGGGGGTAGTGGCGGAGTCTGTCACATCTTGGACGGCCTTTGCGGGTGGCGCCCCCGCGAATGTAGCCTGTGGTCTAGTTAAATTGGGTACTAGGTCAGAGTTTATGGGGTGCGTGGGTCAAGACCCAGCTGGACTAGCCCTAGCGGCCAAGTTACAAGCGCAAGGAGTGGGTCTACGCGGCTTACAGTATCATCCCACTGCGCCTACTCGGCAAGTACAGGTGTTGCGATCGATAGGTGGCGATCGCACTTTTGCTGGTTTTGGGGAAATACCTACCGACCAATTCGCCGATGCCTATCTAGATCACATCCCGGCAGCGTTATTTACAGATGCCCAGTTTTTGGTATTAGGCACCATTGGCTTGGCTTATCCGCACAGCCGAGCCGCCACCTGGACAGCGGTACGATTGGCGCAGCAGCAGCACATAAAAATTTTAGTGGATGTCAATTGGCGACCCAATTTTTGGCCAGATCCCACAATTGCCACAGTACTAATTAAGGATTTATTACTAGTAGCAGATTTCGTAAAATTTGCCCAAGAAGAAGCGCAGCTGCTATACCAACAAACCGCCCCCCAGCAATTGCACCGACTGTTGCCCCACGCCCAGGGGGTGATTGTTAGTGACGGTGCCAATAGTTGTCGCTATTTTCTATGGGAGCAAGCGGGTGAGATGCCTGCTTTTGTGGTGCCAGCCATAGACACAACGGGAGCGGGGGACGCTTTTGTCGCAGCCGTCGTGCATCAAATATGTCGGGGTGAACAACAGGCGGCAAACATTATGCGCTATGCAGCGGCAGCGGGGGCGCTGACTACTCTAAGACCGGGCGCGATCGATGCCCAACCCACCTCGGCAGAAGTGACCGCTTTTTTGGGCACCCACCATTTTTTGTAAAGCCAGCACCAATAAACTTGCCCGAGGAAGTGTGGCTGAGATGTTATTAGCGATCGCTTTACTGCAAATATTGACTCCAGGCCGCCAAGGCGATCGGTGAACCATACCAAGGATCTCTAGACCGGGGAGAATGCTTAACATTTTCAATTACTAAGTTTTTGGCACCAGCTAAATGGGCGGCCTCGATCGGAGTAATGCCGTCTCCCCAAGTTTTACCCGTACCGCAGGTTAACTGATAGCTTTGATAGGCCAACAGACTGCCCCATTGCAGTTGACCATACACAGATTTACCAGCGACACAGACATAATTCACTTCCGGATAAAAAGCCCCCGGATAGTTGTCATTGACAAAGTTCAAATTCTTTTTTGTCCACTTTTCACCACTGAACTGTGGCGTACCCAAACAAATTAAAGTGGCTACTTGCCGCTGGGCATTCCATAGCCCCTCGTCAGCACTAATATCATGGTGAATGGTGTAAGGCACCTCTCCCAAATACATCCGGGCGATCCAACCACCGGCCGAATGACCAATCAAATTAATTTGATTAACGCCTGGCTCGGCCAACACAGCTGTTACTGTTTGGTGCAAAAGACGCAAAATTGGTACCATCGACCGACCACCAATGGTCGGCAGCCAGTCTCTAAAATTCGTGGGCACAACGGTAGTAGGTGAACCCTGTTGGGTTAAATCTTGAGCTAGAGATAGATAAGCTTTGGAACTCTCTAGATATCCAGGTAAAATAACAGTTGGGAGCATGGACTGAGCATTAATAACTGTTTTCTATTTTCAGCGATCGCTAGCAACTCTGGCGCGGCATGATGTTACAAAAATAGCAACTACGTTCAACTAACCCGTCATTCTGGTAGTATCGACCTTGAGATGCTTTACAATTCCTCTATCCGTCACAGATCATCAAAGTTGGTTATTTTCCCGCAGGTATTGGCGATCGCTATATCTGCTGGGTTACATTACTTGCTGGCCAATAATTTAGATCTATTTGCCCGCTTCGATCCCCCCAAAATTCGGCCGTTTAGCGGTGGGGTGAAGGTGGTCGAACTAACTCCTGCCGAACAAACGCGCGTGCCGGCGGCGGTGAAATCAGCCCCGTTACCCATCTCGCCAACACCGATCGATCCTGCTACCGCCACTCGTCAGCCTTTCAATCCCTTTGGCCAGAACAGTCCACTGCCTCCCACCACCACAACTAAGCCTGCCCGAATTTTGCCGACGACCCCTGACAAATCTATTCCGCCACAGTCCGATCGCTCTAATGTCCGAGTTAAACCTCCACTAAGTCCTGAAATTAAAGTTAGTCCCTCACCACCGCTAAGTCCACCGACTACTCCTCCACCAAAACCGGGTGACTCTCCCTCCCTAGACGATGGTGGTACGCCATCATCGTCCAGCAATCCAACATCGCCTGGAACACCTGGTTCTAAACCACAAGGTAGTCCCAATCAAGAGACAACTGCACCGAGCTTGGAAGATCCAAAAGGCACTCGCGTCCCCCCATCACCACCCACCGCTCCCAGTAGTCCAAAAAAAATACCCCCCGCCCAACCGCCAATTAAGAAATCCCCTAACGAATTACGGCAAGTTCAACTCAAGTTTGACAAACAAGTGCAAAGTCTCAGAAGTAAGTATCCTGGGGTAGTAGAAAAGCAACCAGCAGCTCTGCCCATTAGAGATTACCCCCGCATCATCGTCAAAAATTGTAGTAATCAGCGCAATGGCTACGTCAGCGTTGGGGTGCTGTTGGACGACGAAGGGACTCCCCTAGACTTACCACTACTCAGTACTTCGACCGAATTAGAACCAAAAAATGTCGGCGTCGGAGAGAACCCGCAAGCGTCGAATCGGATGTCTGGTTTATTTATTCAAAGTAGTTTGAAAGAAGCTGATGAAATGGCCAAAAAACAATACGAAGCTCGATCTGCTGCGCAAAAAGTAGCCGAACAAGGCAAAAAAGTTCTTTACACATTTATCTTTGAATACGATGCGAAAAGCTGCCCATCCTGACGAACAGACAGCCCCCAAAATTATTCATCACTGCTAGCGATCCGCTGTTAACTGGTGGAAAACCAAGCTGTGCCGCAAATTAATAAAGTTTGGATCGGTGCGCGCCGCCTGCCGAGCGGTGGGGTTTAGCTGAATGGCCTGCTGTAAACTGATCAAGGCTTTGTCGTGATTGCCCAATTGAGCCTGATAACAAGCCCGTTCATACCAGGCATCCATACAGCGCGGATCGACTTCTACTGCTCGATCGATCGTGGCCAGCGCCTTGGGGAAATTACCAATTTCTGCCCATAGATTAGCCTTGTTTACCCACAGCTGTACATCATCCGGCTCTAATTCCAAAGCGCGGTTGTACATATCGATCGCCTGCTGGGGCTGGCTCATTACCGATAATAAGAGTGCCGAATTTTGCCAGAGGCTAGCGACGTTCGGATTAATGGCTAGGGCTGATTGATAACAATCTAAGGCTTCCTCGTAGCGATGCAAATTGCAAAGAGCGGTGCCTTTTTGCCACCACGCATCGAAATGCTGCGGATTTCGATCTAGGTCTTGATCCAAAATAGCCACCGCCGCCGCGTAGCGCTTTTGTTTGATCAGTTTTTCGCTCTGCTCGATGCTATTTTGGGCGGGTGTTTTGGTGAGTTTATGGCCAATGGCCAAGATGGCAATCAGGACTAGCAACAGTGGTAATGACCATTTTTTAAATAAAATTTGTCCCAGCAAGGATACCGCTATCGGTACGCCCAAGACTTGATTGGTAATCGTAATGACGGCTTTTCCCAGAAAATGACTAAAGGATGGCACAAACAACAGCACAATGAGGACGATAAAGCCATAGCGATAGAGTGGTTGCAAGCGCGATCGAACACTGCGAGACAAAAAGGGTTCAATAATGCCAAAACCATCGATCGAGGGGATCGGCAGCAGATTGATGATAATTCCCCAGACTTGGATCAAAATCAAGAAGGCTAGCGCGGGCGGCAACCACAAGATTTGACTGCTACTACTAATCCGGAAAATTCCGGCCATGACTACCACGGTCAGAATACTGGCGATGGGGCCAGCAGCAGCTACGGCACTCTGCCACCAACGACTGCGTAAATTTTGATTATTGATATAAACTGCCGCTCCCGGCAAACCAATGCCCCCCATCATGAGAAACAGCAATGGGAACACTAGCGAGTAGCCCGGTTCGATGTATTTAAAAGGATTGAGACTGAGGTACCCTTTTTCTTTGACAGAAGTATCACCACCCCAATAGGCCACCAGGGCATGGCCGAATTCGTGAAAGCAGATGGACACAATCCAGCCAATGCACACAAAAAGAGTTACTTCTATCATGTCAATTAATCTTCAGTTCCCTTAATTTATCTCTAAAGGGGCAGTTTAACCAACAATCGCCTGTTAGCTAACGTGAGTTTCTCCTAGCGGAGAGGCTCCGCCAATGGGATAAGAATAGCCTAGAGACTAAAGTCTCGGCTCATGATGCAAAGTCCGCTTGCGCGGACTAGATAATTCAGTCCGCGCAGGCGGACTTTGCACCACTGCACCGATTTTAATCGAGTGCTTAAACGTAGCTAAGAACCATCACCGTCATAGTTGCCGCTACTACTTTCATATATTTCATCATAGCTTCCCATATCATAGTTGCTGCTACTGTGATGGTATTCTCCGCTGCCACTTTCATATATACTACCTAGACCAATCAGGTCAGAAGCGTCAAAGGCGGTGTTATTTAAAGATAAGCAATCGCTGATTGCGTAGCGCATTTCTGTATAGTTACATGATTCGCCGATCGATCGATGAAAATCCACAAAATCTGGCTGATCACAATACATGGCCAGCGCATAGCAATCATAGTCAGTACGATATCCATACTGTTGAATAGTCTGTTTGACTTGTGCTGACGGGTACTGATGACGCAACCCATATCGACCGCGCAGAATTCGGCTCAAATACATAGAGTAATCGCGAATTGCTGAACGTTCATCATCGCCACTACCGACATTGCTAGCCCTAGTGCCAAATTCAATTATGTCAGATGCATCAAAAGTATTGTAAGGAAGAGATAAACACTTACTAATTTCCTGACGCAGGTCTACATAGTTCCAGGATTCACCAGTCGATCGCAAAAAATTCATAAAATCAGACTGATTGCAATACATAGCCAACCCATAACGATCGTAGGCCGTATTACATCCATATTTTTGGATCATTTGTTTTACTTCTGTCGGCAAATATTGCTCCCGCAATCCGTATTGAACCAGCAAGATGCGGCTCAAGTATCGTGAATAATCGCGAATCGCTGAGAGTTTTTGTAATGAACGGGACAACATTAGTTTGCTCCAATAACCTTAGCTATCGAGCCATACAATCGGTAAATCGCTCATTACGGAGAACTGATTTTTTTGTTACTAGCTATGAAAAACGGGGGGACTGCAATATTGCCAAATTTTAATCGATCGATCGCGACTCCCCGTAAAAAGCTGTTGACCATCAGCACCAACCACCAGACAAGTCACCGAATCGGTATGACCCGTGAGGACATCGACAGCACAGCCAGTCGAAATTTGCCAGACTTTAATTGTCCGATCCCAGCTACCACTAAATAACATTTCACCATTGGCTGTAAAAGCAAGAGCGGAAACCAACCAGGGATGACCAGTTAATACTCGGACACAAGCCCCGGTGCTGGTATCCCAAAGCCGAATAGATCGATCTTCACCGCCACTGGCCAGTAACCGACTATCAGGACTGAAAGCGATCGCCGTCACAGCCCCAATATGTCCAGTGAGTTGCTGCGGCATATCAGTCCAGATCCCAATACTGCCATCGGCGCTAGCACTAGCGAGAATCCCACCAGTGCTAAAGGTGACGGCTGTGACTTTTAGCTTGTGACCAGTGAGCGTTTGGAGCAGTTTGCCGGTCGGCATCTCCCATAACTTAATTGTGCGATCGCTACTCCCGCTGGCTAATCGTTGACCGTCAGGACTGAAGGCAACACTGTTGACCGCTTGGGTATGGTCAGTCAGGTTGTAGACAACCTGGTCAGCCTCCCATATTTTGATCGTGCGATCGCGACTGCCACTGGCTAACAGCTGGCTATTGCCCGGCCGGAAAGCCACGGTTTCCACAAAACCTTGATGTCCGCGTAAGATGTAGCTGGTTTGGTGAGTAGCTATATCCCATAACCTAATTGTTTGATCTTCGCTAGTGCTGGCCAGGTAATGCGCACTTACCGCTAGGCTAGTAATCGCCGCAAAAACACCCCGATGACCGATGCAGGTGTGACGACAATGCCATAGAGCTGGGGGCTGGATAATCAAAGGTTTTGTGAATTTGGCAATTTCGGCTATCACATCAGTTACAGACTGCCAGCGCTGTGCTAAATCTGGCTGAATCAATCGATCGAGAATGCTGGCAATTTTTTCACCATGCTGGTCTGTGGCAGTGAGTAGCCAATAGTCTCGCCAAACCCATTGCTGCTCGGTGATATCAAACAGATCGAAAGGATGGATGCCAGTCAATAGATGAATGCAAGCTACCCCCAAACTGTACAAATCACTGGCCGCGCAGGGCTGGCCAGCTAGCTGCTCTGGGGCACTGTACACCGGATTAGCTAACGATGAGGTTGAGGTATTAGGTGCCAGCTGATAAACCCTCAAATCGTCATGCCAGCTCAGATGAGTTGGTGTAATATCACCATGTAATTGCCCTTGGCCATGGAGCTGGTGCAGCACCGGCAGAATATCTGCCAGGATCTGACCAATGTGATCGATCGAGATTGGACCCTGCAACATGGTATTAGATTCTTAGTCATAACTAAGAATTTGAATCTCCCTCTTTATTTCAACGTGAGTTCGGGTTAAGGTTATTTGCTACGTTCAAGCACCGCACCGATTTCAGTCTCTAGGCTATTCTTATCGCGAACTCTCTCTATTTCAGTAGATCGTCTAGATTCACAAAATCTGTCCCATTGACAATTTTTAGGGGTTTACGATCGATACTAGGTGGCGTAATTGGTGGTTCCGAGACTGTGGGTAAACTAATATCATTAGTTTCTGGTGGTACGGCTGGTGACTCTGAATCAGTAGCATCGGCATGACCATTCATTTCCTGCGCCTGCTTCCAGACTAACATCCCCATCAAACTATCCATTAAGCCCGAGCCGTTACTGCTACCAGTGACCGATACATCGGGCACGACCCGCACTTGCCGATCGCCAATTACCTGCATTAGCTGAAGCGCTGTATAGGCTTGGGCACCCAATGATTCTACCCCCGCTTGGTACGCATCGGCTTTGGCTTCCCCGGTTAAGCGAATGGCTTCGGCTTCCCCCGCCGCTTGTTTGACGGTGGCAGAAGCTTTGAGTTCGGCGATATTCACCCCTTGCTCGGCGGTGACCACTTCTTTTTGGATATCCGCTAAGGCTGTTTCGCGCACCAGCTCTTGGCGTTGGGATTCGGCGACCCGCTGGACTTCATAGGTTTTTTGTTTTTCCTCGGCCAGTTTGCGCTCGGTGAGGGTCTGCATTAGTTCGACGGGGGGAGTAATCAGACCAATCAGGGTGTCTACGGCTTGGACATCATAGGCGCGCAGGGCTTGGCGGACATACTCTGCGGCTTCGGCCTGTCGATCGCCCCGTGCAATCAAAAAGTCCAAGATAGTGTATTCCTGGGCAGAGTTACGGAAGTAGTTACCAACGATCGGGCGCAAGACATGGTCTACCAAATTTTGCATCGAACCCAGTCGGGAAATCACCTTCGGCGCGTCTGCCGAACCGACATGGATAATTTGGAAGACTTCTGTTTCGTAGGTAAAACCATCACAGGATAGGAGCTGAAGGGCAGTGAGCTTGGCATCATAGCCATGTTCGCCACTGTAGCGCGCCGTGAAGTTCAAGACAATGTTGGTGGTGGGTACCAATTCCACTTTCATGATTTTGGTATTCAGGGGATGCTTGCCCGGATTTAGAGGTTCGATCCAGACCCCACGATCGCCCTTATGAACTAAGCTGCCGTGGGCAAAGGAATCGCCGGTCACATCTTTACCAGACTGGCCGACATAGGAAATCACCACTCCGACATAGCCGATCGGGACTTCGGTCATGGCGACTTCTTCCACCCTGACAAACCAGGGGTTTAAGTTCCAAGAGCCAGAGAGCATGACTTGCTCTTGTAAGCCCCGACTACCGCCGCTATTAATGAAGACTTGAGCATTTTGAAAGTTGTCATGTTTGGCAATTACAGGTCCAGCAATTGACCCTTCCTCGATCGGTGCGCCATCCAAAGTTGTCACAATTCCCACCCGATCAGGGGCAATGCTAAACACCCGCAGCTGTTGGGGAGACATGCCATGCACCGTAGCGCTGGTCGAGAGAATTACTTCAAACAACGCGGTATTAATCCGGTAGGTACCAGTAGTCAGGACGGCCATTTGCCGCCCTTTTTCGCCACTATTTATCAAGAATTTGCGCGCATCTTGGAAGTTATCAGAATCAACAACTTTACCCAGAATGCGCTCTGGCGAGATGGCGCGGCCATCGTTGGCCACAATTAAACCAATCTCATCTTGAGGAATGACGACCACTGGCTCTTTGCGCACGCTGTATTGCCAGGGGAAAAAGCCAAAGTGCCAGCCCGGTGGCAACGTATCGGCTTGCAATCCGGCCTCGCCATTCAAGGCAATCATCTGGCCGGGTGGTAAGTTCTTTTTAGAGAATTTCTTGGTGATAATCCCCACTTCCCGTTCACCAATGACGATCAGACCCAGAATCCAACCAATCTTGGGCAAGAAAACTAAGATTAAGACAGTGCTACCGATCGCATAAGCCCAGATCGGAATGGTCAAGCCCCCAGGAATTGTTTGGGCAATTTGGACGGGTTGTGCCTGGGCTGGTGGCGAGACAATGCCCACACTGCCAGCGGTCAAGACCGCCGCCGCAAACGGTAACACTAGTCGTCGCACAAATAATTTTTTCATTTTACCTAAGGGCGATCGCCCTATTGGATGATTTATGAGGAGTTCAGCTACCGACTCCTATCCTTCTATTTCAACACTAATTACTTTGAAAATTCCCGATCTTGGGTATACATCTTAGTTATTAATACTCTTCTTTGGACTAATCAATTTAGCGATCGCTCAATATAGCTAGTGATTTTTTCAAATCCAGTCTCTTTGGCAATTGGCTCGGCCACCGCACAAGCTAGGAGGCGATCGACAATCTCTCCAAAACCACCGACTTCCGGTAGTGCCGTGACATAAGCTGGCAAGTGTTTCATCTGTTCTTGGTAGTGCAATACATTCGCCACCCCCACCGACTGTGGAAACTTCTCGGGGTCAAACATCGCAGCATCATTCGGACTGTCGCCCACCGTCAGAATTTGCTGGGGTTTTAACTTCGGAAAATGTTGTTTTAGTACTTGTCCAATCCCGGTAGCCTTACTCTGAGTAGTCAGCTTAATATGACCTTGGATAGTGCTATAGGTAAAATCCCAAGCCCAGCGCTCACACTGGGCACCAATTTCCCATAGATCGCTGGGCTTTAGCTGGTCGATATCAAATGTCCAGTCAGTAAGTCGAAAGCGGTTATCAGTGGATTCTTGTAATTTCGGGTGAGTTTCTTGCAGTTGCCAAAAGCAGTCCGTCAGCTTTTCGCGGTGCTTACTAATTTCTTTGATTTTAAGATTAGAGAGTAGCTGACAGTCAGTGGCCGTACTAAAATAACAGCCGCCATTTTCGCCGATCGCCCCCACCACTGGTAAATAATTGCTTAAGCTACTGACCCAACCAGCCGATCGACCGGTGACCAATAACACCGCGATGTTGGCTGACTGTAACTGAAGTAAAGCCGTGATTAACTGGGGCGTAAATTTGCCATTTTTAGTGAGAGTGCCATCAATATCGGTGGCGACCAATTTAATTTTGGATAGATCGGTAGTGTTCAAAGGGGCAAGAGTCATCGGGAAGCTCGTGGTCAAAAATATTATCTAGGATAGCAGTTGATGATCGATCGGACTGACCGCGCCCCGACCACAGAGAATTGCTTAGTTCTTACAAGAGTGGCTAGGTTTCAGATTATTCTGAATTAAAGATAATCACCCTGGGGTAAAATGACCACAGCCCACCACCTGTCAGCCTCATGCCTTGGTTCGTCAAAATTGAGAGGGGCATCGTGCCCAAGCCAGAATTTGATAAGTATGTGTCGGCGCATAAAGCTTATGTGCAGGGGTTGATCGATCGTGGTCATCAAGCCCAAACGGGCTATTGGAAAGAACGGGGTGGCGGCATGATGCTTTTTGAGGCCAGTTCCTTAACCGAAGCCCAGCAGCTCCTAGCCGCTGACCCCCTCATTCAAAACCATTGCGTTGAATACGACTTACACGAATGGTGCGTGATCATGCCCAGCAGCGTGTTATCATAGAATCGATCTGGATCCGCGCGGTCGTAACGCCCCAACCTTGTCAGAATCGGAAGGTAGCAGCAATACGGGATGCTTATTACAGGCGTGGTCTCCGGGTCAAATCGAAATACTAAATATCACATCTCACAACCCAGAAGTTAAGTTATGGCTGGTTTAGGTGATTTCGTTCAAAAAGCATTTTATTTAGGGATCGGCATTGCAGCTACCGCCGGAGAGAAGGCTGGTGATGTAAGGGCACAGGCGCAAAAATTAGCCGATGAAATGGTCGCTAAAGGCGAAATTAATGCTGATGAAGCGCGTAAAATGGTAGACGGAATGCTAAGTTCAGCCCAACAAGCACAGGTAAAGCCAGAGCCGGCTGAGACTACTAAGCCCCAAGAACCCCGCAAAATTGAGATTCAAGACGAAGAAACCCCCACAAAAAGTACTGGCGTAGCTGATATGCAGCGACAAGTTGAGGAATTACAACAAGAGTTGCAACGCCTGAAAAGACAATAGTTCTGCTCTGGCGACGAACTGAACTCTTCAAATCTCGATCGAACCTTCTCTAATTGACAGGAGTTATATGTCTGACTGGCAGAAAGATTTGACCGCAGTATGGGAAGCTCTAATCGAACTGTCAGAGGAGTTTAATGCTACCCTCCAAGAAACCGCCACCGAATTTGGTCAGATCATTGCTAACGAGTTAGAACTGATCAACACCGAAATACAAGAATTGCAAGAAGAAGTATTTCACGGCGGCTGGTTCGAAGAGATCTTAGATAGCCAAAATCAGGTTTTAAACTTTTTCAGCGATCTAGAAAATACCGATGAGTGGCCAACCTACCACGAACCTCGCCAAGCGGCCTCGGCCACATTTCAACCAGCTTGTATTGGTTGCCAAAACTACAGTGGCACTACTTTTGGTGGCAACCTGTTAGTTTGTGGTTTTCACCCCTATGGTTGGGATGGCAACAGTTGTCCAGATTGGGAACAAGAATAGCCCCACAGAACATTGCTAGCAGTTACCATATTTAGATAAATGAATATGGCGAACGAGCATGACTGAAATGAAATATGGCGAGCGCGCAATCTTGGAAGGAACCTTAACCACTTTTCCAAATCCTCGCCCCGGCCGTAAGTATGACGTAAATATTACGCTGCCAGAATTTACCTGTAAGTGCCCTTTTTCTGGTTATCCAGATTTTGCTACTATTTATGTCACCTATTCCCCCGACCAAAAAGTAGTAGAGCTAAAAGCACTAAAGCTTTATATCAACAGCTATCGCGACAGGTCTATTTCTCATGAAGAGTCGGCTAATCAAATTTTAGATGACTTGGTAGCAGCGATGAATCCCCTATCAATTACCGTCAAGGCCGACTACTCGCCTCGGGGTAATGTCCATACAGTAGTGGAAGTAACTCATCACCAATAAGATAGTAAATTATTGAAGATAATCAAAAAAGACCCGCCAATTTTAAAATTAGCGGGTCTTTTTCAACAGCTTAATAGTAGTTAGCTAGCGCTAGAGCGAATCCAGACTGGAGTCGATCGGGCCAACATCATCCATTGACTGTTTTCTGTTACATAACCAATTTCGACCAAGTACTGTCGATCGGCTTGCGGCACTGGCAAGTGCAAATCCCAAGCCAACTCATCGCACTCAAATTCTTGGAAATTGGTAGGCAGTGGTTGGTTAATATCCAAAGAAGTGACGTCATACATCCGAACAGCCAGCTTCTTACCACCCTGTTGGCGCAGTTGGCGCTTTAGTTTTACGGGCACATCCCAGTGGACATAAGCTTGAGCCGGATTTGGGGAAACCAAAGTAATTTGACCTTCCCCATAAACATCGCCGCTGGCTTGACCCTGATCGCCACCAACAAAAGACTTGGCTGCTTGGCCAGCACCAGCGACCACTCCGCCAGCAGCAGCGATGCCACCAACAACAGCGGCAGTACCGCTACCAGCCACACCCTGCATGGTATCAACAGCCTTATCCTTGAGATTTCCTAATGCTCCTAGAGGATTGAATCCGCTGATGCCACTCGGTTCAGATAGGATCGAATCATCAAAAGGATCAGGGGAACCAATACCTAAATCTAGGTCACCAGTAGGCATATCTAGGCTAAATTGATTCAAATCACCACTGAGCAATTCCAAGTCTCCACTGGGTAAATCCAGTGAATTTGGCATAACAGGTGGATGCAATGCCGAAATCTCTGAAGCAAATTCAGGATTTTCCAAGCTGAGTTCTTCAGATTTATCATCGTCATGACCCAATCCTAAGAATGCCCCAGCACCGCCAGCCAAAGCCGCTCCGCCAGCAGCTTTACCATCATGGAATAAGTCTCCGGCTTTATCTTGAATACCAGCTAGTGGATTTCCAAAGTCAAAGGGAGACTTTGCTTGGATATCGTCGTCATCTTTAGGGCTGTCCTTTTGTTTACCTAACAAACCGCCCGCTAAGGCTGCCCCCCCAGCTAAAGCTGCTCCCCCAGCGAGTCCAGCACCTTTGAGCAGATCACCTGCTGCATTACCAACTCCAGTAACAGGGTTACCTAAATCTGGCATATTGGGCAACTTGCTACGGAAAAGATTAGAGTCGGCACCATCCAGAGGATCATCCAATTTTACATTGGGCACTATGCCAGCTGCTTTATTACCAATGTCAATCTTGGGTAATTCACCACTAATGTCGTCACTCAGGCTGTCTGACTGATCACCATCGTGGCCCAATCGGCCTAACCCGCCAGCAATGGCAGCACCGCCAGCTAAAGCTGCGCCACCAGCTAAACCAGCTCCCTTAAGTAGATCAGTAGTAGTATTCTTGACAACTCCAGCGGTACTATTTGCAGCATTTTTAACAGTGCCGCTCAAATCACCAGTGGGAATACTTAAGTTGCCAGACAGGGGAATATTAGAATCTTTGATATCCGTTTTAACAGCCTTCACAGTTCCAGTAACGCCAGTATTACGCGTCACGGAATCTTTCAATTGCAATGGCGGTTCTGGTTCTCGCTTACGACCAAACAATGCCCAAGCTCCTAGGCCAAGAGCCGGAATTGCCAATAGCCACCAAGGAAAACCACCTTTGTCGGTAGCGGTAGCCGTCACACCAGTGGTGGCATCGCTTGTGGCCTCGGGCTTCACCACACTAGTCCCATCGGTGGTACCGCTTAGTGAACTAGCGCTTGCTACCGGGCTGGCAGCCGCTCCAGCAGCTACGATTGGCATTAGTCCAGATGCCACGATTGCAGCTTTGCCCTCGGTACTATCCGTAAAACCTAGTAATGCTTTGGCTCCTTCACTGATCTTGTCTTTGTTGTAGACATAAGACATTGGCTGAGAGAAAGGATATTTAGGATCGCTCGGCTGAGTATTGTGGAGTGAAAGTGCTTTGACCCCTTTCATCGTTTTTAGCTGACTCACTGGTACATAACTAATACCCTCGGTGCCTAGCTTTTGAGCTACGGCATCAGACCCTTCTTCCGTCAATTTGACAACATTACTACCAGTTTTGACACCATCTTTAAAAACTGGGTAGCGGGCAAAGGCTTGACGGGTATCACTCCGATCGGGGCTATCAATTACCTTAATTGGGCCACTGATTTTGTTGGTACTTTTGGGATCGCCCACCTTAGACCAATCTTGAATTTCGCCTCGGTAGATCTGGGCGAACTGCGCCAGCGTAATATTTCCATCGGCAAAGGGACTCTTGTCACTAACAATAATTGCGATCTTTTCAACGCCCAGCGATTTAACAGCCAAGCCTTTAGCTTGCTCTTCGCTAGTCAACAATCGACCGACTGGGGCTAGATCAACAGTCCCTTTGCTGACCGCTTCAATACCTTGTTGGCTGCTGCTGTAACTAGTGGTAAGAGCCGCATCCGCAAATTTTTTCTTGAAACCTGCTTCCAAGCCTTTATTAACAGCTTCTAAGCTCTGGGAGCCATCAATTTTAACCGTAGTGCCAGTTGGCAACTTATCTGGCAGGGGAAATTGTATTTCTGGCGATAATTGGGCTAGCACCGATGGTGCTGCTGCCATAAACCCTGCAACCAGCGATAGTGTTACTACCGAACTTGCTTTTGTTTTCATTGTAGTAATAACTTTCATTGTAGTAATAACAAAATTATGTGGATATTGTCATCAATAACAGTTTTATGATCTGCTAGCTAAACAATTATTCATTGCTTGTGGTTAAAGATAGACCATAACGCTGCCGATTTGCAATAGTTCAGCAGCCCATCTCGGAAACGGACTCAAAAAGCTTATGGTAGCCATTATAGTTGGAGATTTTTTTGAGGTTGTTATAGATGAAACAAATATTCAATTCTTTAACAATTTTGTCTTCAAAATAATATTAAAACAGACTGGACATCGCTTACTCTTCGAGACGGTATCCCAGTTCAGCCAGTCGGAGGCGAGATTGCCGCCACTTGGGTTGGACCTTCACAAATAATTCTAGGTAAACTTTCCCCGCAATCAGTTTCTGCATTTCGGCACGGGCATTGCTCCCAATCGATTTCAACATCAGGCCGCCTTTGCCAATTAAAATTCCTTTTTGGGAATCTCTTTCCACATAAATGGTAGCTAAAACTCTCGTGATCTTGGCATCTTCTTGTACTCGATCGATCGTCACGGCCACCGAATGGGGGACTTCTTCTTTGGTGAGAAGTAAAATTTGCTCACGGATTAGCTCACCCATAATGAAGCGCTCGGGCTTATCAGTCACCAGATCGGGGGGGTAATAGAATGGCCCCGGCTCCAGTTGCGCAATTAGTAGATCTTGCAACTCTGTCATGCCAGTACCTAGCAGAGCCGAGAAATCGGCGATCGACCAATCCCGTTCGCCACTAAGTTCTTGATAGGTATCACGGTTTTCTTCTAGAACACAAGGTTCGGGGCAAGCATCAATTTTGTTCAGGCCAATTACTACTGGTGTAGTAACGTCGGCCAGTAGATCGGCAATAAATCGATCGCCACCTCCGGCTTTTTCGCTACCATCGACGAGGAATAGGACGACATCCACAGCGTTGATCGCAGACTGAGCATTGTGAACCAGAACTTCGCCCAAGCGGTGGTGCGGTTTATGAATGCCGGGGGTATCAACTAAAATAATTTGGGCGTGATCGGTTGTGACAATCCCTTGCAAGCGGTTCCGAGTAGTCTGCGCCACGGGCGAAGTAATGGCCACCTTTTGACCAACCAACTGGTTCATTAAGGTCGATTTGCCAACGTTGGGACGACCAATAATTCCCACAAATCCCGATCGGAAGTCTGGCGGTGCCACTGGTAGTAATCCAGCAGCATCAAAGATCGGAATCGGGACGGAATCAGACATCAGGAAAAGCCATAAAGTTGTTGCTCCCTAGCCTAACACACCCCTATTCAGTAGCCGATTTTCGCCGACCCAGGGGGATTTATGGGAATCCACTCCAGACCATCTGGGTCAATGCGGAGTGAAGCACTATGCCATCCTTGTTAAAATCTGTAGGTAATTCTTCCCTGAGACCGAATGACTTTTTCCGTCTCGGCTAATGTATCCAATAGCTGCTCAATATCTTGCTCGCTCAGTTGATATTTAGTCAGCAGTGATTTTAAATATTTGTACAAGGCTGGCTTTGTTTTTGGCCTATTTTTAGGATCGATGGTCGCTAATTTAGCCAAGGCAATATCAGCCAAGAAATCTGGTGAGTAGGTGAAATCGGACTGCTGCGAAAACATCTCCAGATTTTCAATCCTTTTGCAGGAAATGCCCAATTTGCTGAGGTGTTGGATCAGAGGATCGAAACCCCGATCGCGGGAGAGGATCACAAAGTTAGAGGCAGGAGATTGCAGACTAATTTGACCGAGATGAAAAACAATATGAAAGTCTAAAGTATTAGGCCCCATTCCTTCTACCCCAATCCATTCTACTGCTGCTCCCAGCTGGTGAGCTTCGCGCACTAGCTCGAAAGGAATCTTGGCTTGGGCGCAGCCGACAAAAATAAAGATTTTTAGATGGGGGCGTTGGATGCTAGAAAGCCGGACTTGGGTAACATTCTCGTAGTCAATAAAAAGAATGGTGGTGGGCGGAGATGGCTCGACAGCGGAAAAGTTCATTCCCCCATACTACCCAAATTTTCTAGCAATAATTCTACCTGCTGTTGGCTGTGATGAATCAACTAAAAAGCTCTGGTCACTGCCGTAATATCCAGATCCCGCTGAGAATTTCTGAAACATTGTGCGATATGGTTGGTAAATGAAAATCTGGTAGCCAGACAGCTATGACCAACAATTCGCCCCTCCTCGTCGTCGAAAACCTAAATGTCGCCTATCCGAACGCTGCGCACACCGGCATCAAGTATGCCGTCCAAGATATTTCCTTTCAACTAGCTGCTGGCGAAAAACTCGGATTTGTCGGCGAGTCGGGTAGCGGTAAGTCCACGATCGGACGTGCCCTCATCCGTCTGCTACCCCCTACTGCCCAAGTTAGTGGCATGGCTACCTTCCAAGGCCAAGCCATCTTTGACCTCGATCCCCCTGCCCTGCGTAAATTCCGAGGTGAAGCTGTCTCAATCGTCTTCCAAGACCCCATGACCCGGCTCAATCCGCTCATGACGATCGGCGAACACTGCATCGAAACCATCCTGGCACACGAACCCCAAACGAGCAGAGCCGTCGCCCAAGAACGCACCCTCGCTACCCTGGATACTGTCAAAATCGATGCTGCTCGCTGGCAACAATATCCCCACGAATTTAGCGGCGGTATGCGCCAACGGGTGGCGATCGCCCTCGCCCTGGTTCTCAACCCCAAAATGATTATTGCTGATGAACCTACGACCAGCCTGGATGTCCGGGTATCGGCGGAAATCCTGCGCGAGCTAACCAGACTTTGTCAAGAACGTAACCTGGCTTTAATGCTCATTTCCCATGATTTAGCAATGATGGCCGAATATTGCGATCGCCTCATGGTCATGAACAATGGTCAACAAATTGAAACAGGCACCGTTAAACAAATCTTTGCAGCACCCCAGCAAGAATACACCCAAACATTACTCCATGCTGCTCTGCATATTCAAAGTAATCAGCGCACCGCCAAAATCCCTGGTGCCCAAAAATCTATTCTCAAGCTCACCAATCTCCAAAAACACTACACTCTCGAATCCAACTTCATCCAGAAATTAATGGGTCGCGCCGACGGCAAAACCATTAAAGCCGTCGACAACGTCGAACTGGAGTTGTATGAAGGCGAAATCTTTGGCTTGGTTGGCGAATCTGGCTGTGGCAAAAGTACCCTCTCCCGCACAATTTTGCAGTTAATTCCGGCCACCGATGGCCAGGTCAAATTTTTTGGCCAAGAACTCACGCAGCTCTCACCCCGCGCCATGCAATCCAAACGGCGTGAAATGCAAATGATTTTTCAAGATCCCAGCGCCTCCCTCAATCCGAAAATGACAATTGGGGATAGTATTGCCGATGCCCTGCTGATTCACAATATGGCCGAGCCAGCAGCGGCGCGGGTCCGGGTACTAGAGATGATGGAAAAAGTTGGATTAGTACCAGCCACTGAGTTTATCGATCGCTATCCCGCCGCCCTCTCTGGTGGTCAACAGCAGCGTGTTGGCATTGCCCGAGCGCTCATTACTCAGCCCAAGTTAGTGATCTGTGATGAACCGGTCAGTATGCTTGATGCCACTATCCAAACTCAGGTTTTAGACCTCATGCTGGCTCTCAAAGATGAATTCAAACTCACCTATTTATTCATTACCCATGATCTATGGTTAGCGAGATTTTTGTGCGATCGGATTGCCGTGATGAATCAGGGTCAGATCGTCGAGATGGGCGATACTGTCAGCATTTTCAATAATCCCCAAGCCCAGTACACCAAGGAATTACTAGCCGCTGCACCGCTACTCACCAAGAAATCCGCATAGATTTAGTCATTGACCTTCGCTTCACTAACAGGTGGACGATAGCCATGCTCAAAAGCAAACCGCACCAACTGCGATCGATTTTCTAGGCTTAACTTCGTTAGAATATTACTCAGATGCGTCTGCACTGTCCGGGGACTAATAAACAAGCGCTGACTGATCTGTTTGTTGGTTAAACCCTGAATCACCTCCCAGAATACCCGTGCTTCCGCCGGCGTGAGCGGTAGGTCTTCTTGGGGTTCAGTATAAAGAGTCTCGGTGACCTGATTTTTCAGGGCGGGGGTAGCTTCAATGGCAGTGGCCGGAGCATTATCTTCATCCGATCCCTGCTGAATTAATCGGATCATTTCTGAATGAATCCGGCGCGATCGCTCTAATTGAGATTCAATTTTAGCCAATAGTTCGAGCGGCTCAAAAGGCTTAGTAATATAGTCATCAGCACCCATGTAATGACCCTGTACGCGGTCTTCTAAATCCTTTTTAGCAGTGAGGAAAATAAATGGTACCAGTTGACCAGGACGAGTAGCACGGAGGCGGCGGCAAAATTCTAGGCCATCCATGCCGGGCATCATAATATCGGACACCACCAAATCTGGGGGGTCTTGGGCAAATAGCTTGAGTCCTTGGACACCAGAGTTAACAACCTGCACCGAATAACCCCGCTTTTCTAGGTAGCGAGTCAAAACGGTTTGTAGTGTTTTATCATCATCTAACAGTAGAATTTTTTTCATTTGACCCCTGATGCCCAGCAAGTTGGCTGTTGTAATAAATAAAAGAACATAGTTTTGACGAACGGTCGTCTACCTAATAGTTATAGTTTCTGTGACAAGTAGGGAAAGTCAGGATAAAAATCTATCAAGTTAGATATTCCTCGGATGATTGTTTTCCCTCTCGACTCTCAATTGCCCCAAAACGTTTCCGAAGTCGGCAAATTCTTAAAGTTAGGATGATCAGAAGCTACTCAAATCGACAATAAGATATATTTGCAGTAGGCTTTGGACTGTTTCGTCTTAATCCTAGACAAATTTAACCCACTGTATTATGACTGTATTATGCACCAGAAGCTGTCGGTACCTAACAACTCAATTGTTCCCTTAATTTGTGGGGATGTAACAGAGGTGGATATTTAACCAAGCTAGTCAAAAGGTCTGGGATGCTGCTGTCGCTAAAGTCAATGGCTAGCGGAAAAATATTTAACGGTAGTCGGTATTCCAGATATCCATTCGGATACCGACTCGCTACAATAGAGATTATGTTGATCGCAAACTTAGCGCCCTTCCTATGACATCTTATTCCACTGCCTCGGCACGCGCCGAAATGAGTGAACTGCGTCGGCTCAAAAGCATTATCCCGCCGGAACTGCAAAGCTGGGTATCGGTCGAAACGACGGTCGAAGTCAATCCCCCCCTAGTTCGCTGCGAAGAAATTGGCAAGGATCAGGTGGAAATCCAGATTGATTTGGTGAAATGGGAGAAGCTAGCGATCGATCAGCGAAACCTACTGTTCTGGCATGAAGTCGCCCGCGTCCAGCAAGATACGATCCCCCGTGATGGCTGGGAAATGGCCGCGTTAGCGATCGGTTTAGGTGGGGCTGTTGGTGAGCTATGGGTGCGCGATGGTCTACTTCTAGTGTTGGCTTTAGCCCTCTGTGGCATCTCGGGCTATCGCCTCTATGCTCGCAACAATACTGAACGATATGTAAAAGAATCGATCGATGCTGACGAGAAAGCTATTTCTTTGGCCATGCGTTTTGGTTATACCCTGCCCAATGCCTATAAGAGTCTGGGCAGTGCGCTTAAAACCCTCATTGACGACACTGCCAAGAAAAGTCTCCGCCGCCGCTACGAATCGCGCTTAGATGCTCTGAAACGCAGCGCTAGCAAAGCCAAAAATAAAGTGCAGTCCGATCGTGGTAATCGCGGTTCGCTGGGTGGCCAAAGCGATCGGGAAAGCTGGAGTAACTAACAGGAAATATTTAATCTATGAATCAAAATGCCATCCCCATTGAACCAACATTGCCGACAGCGGTAGTCGAAATAGTCGAAGATCTAACTCCTGCCAGCGATCTCTCGGAGATCAAGCCCCCACCGGGCAGCTATGTAAAACATGCCATGCGAAATATGGTGCGCAAACGCGGCAAGTCTCTCCAGCACTTTTTTTTAAGTACTGTTGGCTTACTCGGACTTTTTATTGCCCTCGCTTATCTCACCAAATAATTTGAACTGCGAAATCACCGTCCAAAACCTTCACCCAGACTGTTCGATACCCAGCGAACTCTGGGTGAATTGGTTTAACAATTGGCTGGCTCAGACCGATCTAGACTTGCCTGTTGCTGATCAATACGAACTGAGTCTCCGTCTCACCAGTGACGAAGAGATCCAGCTGCTCAACAGTCAATATCGCCAAAAAGACCAGCCCACCGATGTGCTGGCTTTTGCGGCCTTGGAAAACGATATGCCCATCGTCCAGGGGTTGCCGATTTATCTGGGGGATATTATTATTTCTGTAGACACTGCCGCTCGTCAAGCATTAGCCTATAATCATTCTTTGATAGAAGAGCTGGCTTGGCTGGCCAGTCATGGATTTTTGCATTTACTCGGCTGGGATCACCCCGATGAAGAGAGTCTGAACAATATGTTGCAACGTCAAGAGCAACTCTTGGGAACAATTGATATAGGCTCATCGACTGGCGCTAGTAAGCCATAAGTATCAGCCATCCAATTTCATAAATCATATTTTTGACAATAGGTGAATTTGAGTATGGAGTCTAAACTGGACGAGTCGGTCATCATTCCTTTATCCCCTGATTCCATGACTAGTAAATCATCTGGATTAACAATCAGACCAGGACAAAAACGCGATCTAGCTTGGCAAGTAGCCAATAATATTTTTTCCAGTTTTCGCTACGCCTGGGCTGGTGTTAGTTATGCGTTTCTAACTCAAAGGAACTTTCGTATTCACTGTCTCATGGGCACGATCGCCATCTGTCTGGGTGCTTGCCTCCGCTTGCCGCCGCTCGAAATGGCAATTATTTCTGTGACTAGTAGTTTGGTTCTTACTCTGGAACTGTTGAATACGGCGATCGAATCAGTAGTTGATCTCACTGTCGAGCAGACTTATCATGAACTAGCTAAAATTGCCAAAGATTGTGCTGCTGGAGCAGTATTGATTTCAGCAATGGCTTCCTTGATGGTAGCGGCTTGGCTATTGCTGCCGAGATGTCTAGCCCTAATAATTCAGTAGCGAGTGACACTGGTTTCGCTGTAAGCTATAGTAGACGGCGATTTCTCGGGGCTGGCCATGATCATTGTTATCGACAACTACGACAGTTTTACCTACAACCTAGTGCAATATTTGGGTGAGCTAGGTAAAGACTGGCCAATGGCTCAGGATCTGCGGGTATTTCGGAACGATCGCATTACCCTCGCCGAAATCCAGGATCTGCAACCCGATGCCATTCTTATTTCTCCTGGTCCTGGCCGACCAGCCGCCGCCGGTGTATCGATGTCGATTATTCGCGAGCTGGGTCAGCATTTTCCGATCCTCGGCGTTTGTCTTGGGCATCAAAGTATTGGCGAAGTTTTTGGTGGTCAGGTGGTACGAGCCGCCGAACTCATGCATGGTAAGACATCGGCGGTCTATCATACCAATCAAGGAGTATTTGCGGGGGTCGAGAGTCCTTTCGTTGCTACTCGCTACCATAGTTTGATTATCGATCGACCAACTTGTCCTGCTGTCCTGGAAATTACAGCTTGGATCGCTGACGACACAATAATGGGTGTGCGCCACCGCGACTATCCCTGGATTGAAGGGGTGCAGTTTCATCCAGAAAGCATTTTGACTAGTGCTGGTAAACAATTGCTGGGCAACTTCCTGAAATCTTTACCGCAACACCATCAATCCATCCATTTGGCCAAAGTCAGCTGATTTCAACCCCAGTTTTTGATACAGTAGTAGATGGTCAGCACTTTTCAGAGCTTTTATTGCATGTCTCATTCGATCGTTACTAATATTTGTGAAGGCGTGGCCGACTGTGTGAGCGCTTGTCCGGTAGCTTGTATTCACGAAGGACCCGGTAAAAACACCATTGGAACAGACTGGTACTGGATTGATTTTTCTACTTGTATTGACTGTGGTATTTGTCTACAAGTTTGTCCAGTCACTGGCGCCATTTTGCCAGAAGAGCGCCCCGAACTGCAATTACAGGTTAGTTAATTATTGATGGTAGATACCCCAGTCAAACTAAAAGGCCGCGCCTCAGTGATCTTTACTGGTATTGTTTGACCCTGTAACTCGTTGATGTCTCCTGCAAAGAAAGTCAGGCGATTGCCCCGCGTGCGCCCTAAAACCTGCGTGGGATTCTTGGGGTTTTGGGCTTCTACTAAAATTTCTTCAATCCGGCCTAGATATCGCTGCGACCGATCTTCGGCCTGTTTGCGCCCCAGTTGATTAATCTGCTGAAGCCGATCGACCTTTACTTCTTCGCTTAATTGGTTTGCCCAGACGGCGGCGGGCGTGCCCGGTCGGGGTGAATAAGCAGCGGTATTCACCATATCAAAGCCAATATCTGTCACTAGCTGCAAGGTGTCGGCAAACTGCTCATCGGTCTCGCCAGGAAAGCCCACAATAATATCGGTACTAATCGATGCATCGGGCAGTAGCTCCCGAATTTTATCGATAATTCGCCGATACTTTTGGTGCGTATAGCCCCGAGACATTGCTTGCAAAATGTCATTGTTGCCAGACTGAACGGGAATATGGAAATGCTCACAGACTTTGGGCAACTCAGCACAAGCTTTGATTAATCGATCGGTAAAGTAGCGCGGATGGCTCGTGGCAAAGCGCAACCGTTCGATCCCCGGTGCATCATGGACAAAATACAGCAAGTCAGTGAAGGTATGTAGATTTTGACCATCGGGCTTCGAGCCAGGTAGGTCTCGACCATAGGCATCAATGTTTTGGCCGAGTAAAGTAATTTCTTGATAGCCCTGGGTACCGAGATCGATTATCTCCGATCGAATAGCCGCAGGAGTGCGCGATTGTTCAACGCCACGCACGGAGGGCACCACGCAATATGTGCAACGTTCATTACAGCCGTAGATGATATTGACCCAAGCGGAGGTCGCACTATCGCGGCGGGGCTTGGTAATGTCTTCAATAATATGAATTTGCTCAGTGGCTAAAACTTGCTGACCACTAAAAACTTGGTGTAGTAGCTCATCAATCCGGTTGGCATGTTGGGGACCCATGACTAAATCTAGCTCGGGCACCCGACGGAGGAG
>CAXTSZ010000025.1:0-46579 GCA_964247125.1 uncultured bacterium | reverse complement strand
GATTGGGATTGCAGAAATTAAAGATGGAATAGATCGTAATGTTATTGCTAAACTTGCTGACGAGGGAAAAATAACGGAATATCGTGCGGTTCCAGAATATCAAGGCAAAAGCTTTATTCCAATCTCTATTAAGATTGTGGCATCTAATCCTGGATCTTTCAGTACCCTAATTACAATTTGGGGAGATGCACTTACACGGCAGTAAAAGACAAGAAATTAATATTTATCAGGCAGATATTAATTTCAATTCATTGCGATCGATCCTTATCTTAACCAGCCACACCACTCACACAAACAATATCTAACTCTCTAATTTGGTGCTGATCGATCTCGTTTAGCCACAGCCTTTCGATCGATCTGGATGGTTCGACAGGCTCAACTATAAATAGAGAGAACCTTTGCTGTCGATCCTTATCTTACCCAGCCACGCCACTCACACCAAGAACATCTAACTCTCTAATTTGGTATCGATTACCTCCGGTAGGCTACGCCAACGATCGCGGCTCTAGATATAATAGTAACTAGATTCCTGAGCTTACCCATCAATGAATACTCAGTTAGTAGATTCGATCGTTCACATGGTTGAAACCCTTCCCCCAGCGGAACGGGAATTGGTCAAACAGAAATTATCCATATTATCCGATCGCGAGTTGCCCGATCGCAAGATTGAGTTAACCTTAGAAGATCGGCGGGCTTTTCTTCGCAAACCTCTAGCCCAACGACAACTCATTCTAGCCCAACAAGCCCAACAGATGGTCGAACACTATCAATCGTCAACCGAATGGCGCGAATTGATGGCTGGGGACATTATCGATGACTAGCTCGGATACACCACAACGGGGAGAGGTGTGGATGGTCAATTTTGACCCAACCATCGGCACCGAAATTAGGAAAATTAGACCAGAAGTGCTTATCAGCTCGAATACTATTGGAGTATTACCGATTAAACTAGTTGCGCCCATTACAGACTGGAAAGACTGGTACGCAGGAAATTTATGGCATATCAAGTTAAATCCTAATGCTGATAATGGTTTGAGTAAAGAATCTAGTGTCGATACACTTCAACTACGCGGTGTCGATCTCCAGCGATTTATCCGCAAACTCGGATCGCTCACTCCAGAAGAAATGACATCAATAACAACTGCGATCGTCACTGTGATTGAAGCAGAGGTTTAAGTTGTTTATTTTAACCAGCTACACCACTCACACCAAAAATATCTGACTCTCTAATTTGGTGTCAATCGATTCTCATTCTGTTCGCGCAGCGTCTGCCTCAGCAGAGAGGCTATGCTAACGCGTTTAGTTCCAGCCTTTCGATCGACCCTGATGGCACCAGGAAAATGGGGGGAATTTGCCCTAGTCAAATGGTTAGGAGCGTAGCTCGATTGGACTATATGCTTTAGTCGCAATTATCTGGCTGGTACCTGTTGGCGTAGCCTCTCCCCAGGAGAATCGACGAATAGAGAAAATACTCAATCCTTAATCTAAAGTTTTTAACTAGCAAACAGATCGATTAATCTACGATGACATCCTACTTCCATAGCTATCGACTATATGTATAACGTTAATGCACCGAATTTTCCAGAATATATTGACGATGAATACCATCATTTATCAAGTATTCGATTGCCGGCCTTCACTGGAATGCAGATTGTAAATGGTCCTTATGGATCTGTTTCTGAACCTGGTGCTTCAACCGGAGACACTCACGCCATTGCAGATAAATCGCTCGATCCACAAGTTTTTCAAGCTGCCATCTTATGGGTGATTAATCATGATAATGACATCAGACCTAAGCTATTCGCTGCTCTTGTCGATCAATATTGGGAAATGCGCGATCTGGTAATTGAGTGCCTGATTGACGAAGATCCAGATACGGTAGTCCCCAAGATTGAAAATCCAGAGGATCTCGCGCCCCTTTGTGGTGTGGTAGCACTGCATATTGGCGGGATGAGTGCTGCTGGGGAACCAATTTTTGGCATTGAGCTGGGCTGTAATTGGGAAACTGAACATGGTGCAGGCGTTCAATTTTCAGGGCTAAGAGTCGTTGATTCTGGGGATGCAGCGATCGCATTCAGTTTTGGAATAACATTGACTTAAACGACAATTATTTAGTTTAGATCCTCAGCTCTTCTGAGCAAAAATCAGCTTAATCACCTCTTCTACAACTTTATCCGGAGTAGAAGCCCCCGACGTAATACCTACCGTAATGTCACCAGCTGGTAACCAGTTCTCTGTCACTATCAAATCCTGACCCAAAGGCTGATGCTCCAAACGGTTGCCACTCAAGATCCGTTCGGCACTATCAATATGGTAGGAAGGAATCTGTCGATCGATCGAGATTTCCTGCAAGTGCGTAGTATTAGAAGAATTAAAACCGCCAATCACCATCATCAAATCCAGCTTTTCTTCCACCAAATCAAACATCGCATCCTGACGTTCCTGAGTCGCATCACAGATGGTATTGAAACTCAGAAAATGCTCATTTAGCTCGGCAGTACTGTATTTTTTCATCATCGTCCGCTCAAACAGCTTACCGATTTCCTCAGTTTCAGTTTTGAGCATCGTCGTCTGGTTGGCGATCCCCACCCGCTCTAAATCAGTATCCGGGTCAAAGCCCTCCGAATGAGACTTGCTAAACTTCTCCAAAAACTCTTGGCGATCGCCACCCTGCAAAATATAGTTGCAAATATAGTTAGCTTCTGCCATATTCAGTACCACCAGATACTTGCCGGCAAAAGAACTAGTAGCTACGGTTTCTTCGTGGTTATATTTACCATGAATGATAGAAGTATGATCTTTCTTCTTGTGCTTCTCGACAGTGTTCCAAACCTTCGATACCCACGGACAAGTTGTATCCACAATCATGCAACCCTTCTCATTCAGCAACTGCATTTCCTGCACACTAGCGCCAAAAGCAGGCAAAATCACTACATCAGCATTACCGATCGCCCCAAAATCTTTTTCACCATTCTCTTCTACCTCAATAAAATTCACAGCCATATCCTTCAGACGTTGATTAACTGAAGGGTTATGAATGATTTCATTGGTAATCCAAATCTGCTGGGTCGGAAAATGTTGCCGAGTTTCATAGGCCATCGCCACCGCCCGCTCTACCCCCCAACAAAAACCAAAAGACGCGGCCAACCGGATTGTCACGGCACCCGATCGCCAGGTGTAATTATTTGCCCGAATCTGCTGAATAAGATCGCTCTGATAGGCCAACTCCAAAGCCAGATTGGCTTCTTCCTGGTGGCCAAAGCCCTTGCGATTGTAATTATCGGCGTGGTTCAGCGATCGCTTAAATGCTTTGGTATCCATAGATTTAGAGTCAGGACAAAGAACGAGCAGCAAAATTATTTTTTTAATTTCTACCGCTACCTTAAATGTAGCGGAGAAAGCCACCTCCATAAATCTTGATAGCAAACTGGCAAGATTTCTTCTCAAACTGGGCAACCTAAGGTCAAAGTCTTTCGGACAATGCCGGCATGTCTTCATATCCCATCATTAAAATTCCCGCTGCGCTAGAACGAGCCTATCGTTCTGAGCCAGTCTTAGCCAACTTCGAGCAGCCCGCCGCCGGCCAGCCCGCATCGGTACCGCAGTATTTTAATTTGCCCCTGCTGGCGATCGAAGCAGCCAGTGCCGTGATCATCGGGGGGTGGGGATGGTTCCGCTTCAGTTGGTTCATGGGAATTTTGATGGGGGGCGGCGGACTGCTGTTGGTTGTCGCCCATGCCTTCGCCATGAGCCGAACTTATTCTGATCGTTGGTATCTTTATCGAGCGGCCAGCGAACGTTATTTACAGAAACAGTGGGAAACCCAGTTCAGTCAAGCTCGCTCCGCCCGGTTACAGACCGCCGATGGTATTGCCCGCTATCGGCGGCAAAAGGTATCGGCAGTTCTTAAACATACGCAAACTAACTGTGGTGGTGCGCGAAGTTTAACCCCAGCTGCCAGGCAATTTGCCCAAGCATTAACAGAGTGGTTTCCTGGCCGTATTCATACGGAGGCCGGATTGGCGTTGATCGATCGAGCCTCTAATCTTCACATCAGCATCGAGATTGATGAGCCGTATCAAAAAATCAATGGCGAAATTCAAGCCACGAACTATGTTGGCTCCACGTTAGACCAGCGACACAACAATTTGTACCTAAACCAAGGCTGGGTTGTTATGCGCTTTAGTAGCCTCCAAACAACCGATTATGCCGATAGTTGTGGCAAAGTCATTGCCGAACTCATCGCTGAATTGTTGCAAGATGAGGCTTGGTTGATACCCTTTCAGACTGTTGAGCACCTCATCGCTGCCCAGCAATGGACGCAGAACGAAGCTCAACAACTGGCCAAACTAGCTCAACGCCAATATGCCTAAGACCAGATTACAAATTCATCCAGCCGGTAATCGCGATTGCCAAAGCATCAGCGGCATCATCGGGCCGAGGGATGTAATCCAGAGCCAATTCTCTAGCCACCGCCGCTTGCACTTCGTCTTTTTGGGCGTTTCCATAGCCAGTGATAGCTTGTTTGATCTGGGCTGGGGTAAACTCCATATAGGCGAGATCATGCTGTGCTAAAACTAGTAAAACTATTCCTCTAGCTTGGGCAACAGCAATCGTATTGGCCATGCGGTAAAAGAAAAATTTCTCGATCGCAACTAAATCTGGCTGAAACTCGTCAACCACACTAGTTAGGTCATCATAAATGATTTGCAGTCGCTGGCTAATTTCGGTCTTAGCCGGAGTTTGAATAATCCCAAAATCCACCATTTGGAGTGGAGCCATACCTTTCACCGGATTGACGGTGATATCAATGATGCCAAAACCCAGGGTGGCGAGTCCTGGATCTAGTCCTAAAATCCTTTTTTTTGTCACTTACTTAACAATTCATTCGCATTTTTAACAGCATATTAACAATTAGATAATAGAATCTATACCATAGGTAATGTTCTAAGCTGCCTATTTCGTGGTTGTTGAAATTCAAATTGTAAGCATACTCTCTTCATCCCAGCATACTTTTTTACCCTTATTTCTCAACTATCTGGCTATATATAATGCCTAAAACCGTCTCGAAAGTCTTAAAACAAATTCAGGATGAACCCCATCCTAGTGAAGAACGTTTCACTAGAGAAACTGGCATTGTGAATAAATCCATGCAGTGGCTAGCACCGGGGTTGTTCGTGAAGCGCTGGTTTATGGTCACCCTGGCTGGGGTGATATTAATTGGGCTAGGGGTGGCAATTTGGGTCAGACTCATGCCCATTCGCTCACTAGTCGAACTCGCTGATGCTTTGCTATACAGAATCTCTACGGTCATACCCAATCGGGTATCTGGCCCAATTATTTTGGCGACGGGCTTTTTTCTGTTGTTTTGGGGACAGATGCGTTCGCTGCGGGCAGTTAGCGGGGCGCTGGATCCGCAGAGTGAAAAAACGTTGCTAGACATGTTGATGACTAATCGGCGACGGGCTAGAGGCCCAAAGATTGTGGCGATCGGGGGCGGGACGGGTCTATCGACTCTGCTGCGGGGTTTGAAATATTACAGCGCCAATATTACCGCCGTGGTCACCGTGGCTGATGACGGTGGTTCTTCGGGGCGGCTCCGCCGGGACTTTGGCGTGTTACCACCGGGGGATATTCGCAACTGTATTGCAGCGTTGGCTGACGAAGAAAAATTGTTGACAGAGCTATTTCAATATCGTTTCCAGGCTGGTGAAGGCTTAGAAGGTCATAGTTTTGGCAACTTATTTCTGACGGCGATGTCCGATATTACTGGCGATCTGGAGCGGGGGATTGCCGCTAGCTCGAAGGTGTTAGCCATTCAAGGACGAGTATTACCAGCCACCCTTACCCACGTTGATTTGTGGGCAGAACTAGCCGATGGCCGACGGATTGAAGGGGAATCGCGGATTACCGAGGCGGGGGGGCAGATTGTCCGGATTGGCTGTATTCCCGAAAGACCACCAGCTCTGCCAGCCGTGCTGAAAGCCATCGGCGAAGCCAACTATATCGTGATTGGACCAGGTAGTTTGTACACCAGCGTGATTCCTAATCTATTGGTACCAGAAATTGCTCAAGCCATTGCGAAACGCCGGGTGCCCTGCATTTATGTCTGTAATATCATGAGCCAGCCCGGGGAGACCACGGGCTACAATGTGGGCGATCACATTAAGGCGATCGATCACGCTTGTGGTCAACGGCTATTTGATGCGGTGTTAGTGCAAAAGAACAGTCCTTCGATCGCTTGCCTAGAGCGGTATGCCCTTGAAGATTCTTTCCCAGTGCTGTTAGACGAAGAAGATATTCAAAAGCTGGGGCGGCAGATTTTGTCAGTGAATGTGATGGAAGAAGATAACAAGGGATCGCTCCGGCACAATTCCCGAAAACTAGGGCGGGCATTGTTCTTTTGGTATCGTCAGCAAAAGTCCGAAGTGAAAGAAAATGAGCGATCGGCATAAATATTGGCTGGCCGATAGTGCCGCCACCCAGCAGCTTGGTCATGACTTTAGTGACCAGCTAGCTCCGGGAGTAGTCCTACTGCTGGGCGGCGATCTGGGCAGTGGTAAGACCACCTTTGTGCAGGGGCTAGCGTCCGGCTTGGGTATTACGGACGCGGTGACCAGCCCAACATTCACCTTGATTAATGAGTATTTGTCAGGACGCTGTCCGCTGTATCATCTGGATCTTTATCGACTGGAGCGCGCTGAGATCATGGCTCTGCATTTAGAGCAATATTGGGAAGGGCTAGAAGTAGCACCCGGCATTGTGGCGATCGAATGGTCAGAAAAGTTGCCTTATTTACCCCCCAGCTATTGGCAAATCATACTGTCGCATCAGGAGCCGGCTGGCCGCGTCGCCGAAATTATTGCTCCTTATGCGTAAAACGCATATTTTAATTTCAAATAATTCATTGCTTTTAACATTTCGTAGCCAATGATACGAATTAAATGGGGCAATCCCCCTAGGCTGACGTTAGTTCGGTGGGCTACAACAAAGCCACTGACGCGCCCCAACCATTTTTATTCGTTATGCTGGCAAACCTATTTTCATTTCGCGATCGCTATCGTATTTTGCACCTGACATGGTTAGCATTTTTAATTACTTTTGTCTGTTGGTTTAACTTTGCCCCCTTTGCCGCCATCATTGGCAAAGAACTTGGTTTAGATGCTGCCCAGCTGAAGACTATTGCAATTTGCAACCTGGCCATTACGATTCCAGCGCGGATCGTGATTGGGGCGTTACTAGACAAATTTGGACCACGTAAGACTTACTCGCTGCTCCTGATATTTGCCCTGATTCCATGTTTGTTAACCGCTACAGCTCATGACTTTAATCAATTGGTAGTCAGTCGGTTATTGATGGGCATCGTTGGTTCTGGCTTTGTTTTGGGCATTCGGATGGTGGCAGAGTGGTTTCCACCAAAAGATATTGGCATGGCGCAAGGCATCTATGGCGGTTGGGGCAACTTTGGTGCTTTCGTGGCCGAGTTTGCACTGCCTTTAATTGCTGGTGCAACAGCAGTACTCGCTGGCGGTCAATACAATTGGCGGTTGGCGATCGCGATGACGGGGGTCATTGCCGCAATTTACGGCGCGATCTATTACAACAACGTCACCGATACTCCGCCGGGCCAAGAATATAAGCGCCCTAAAAAATATGGAGCCATGTCCATTACTAGCCCCGGCAGCTTCTATGGGCTGCTAGCCATGAACTTCGGCTTGATCTTTGCTCTCGGATTATTGGCTTGGCGGTTAGCTCAACCCAAGATTCACTTCCTCAGCCCCGCCTCGATGTATGTGGTATGGGTTGGACTGCTCGCTCTCTATGGCTATCAGAGCTATCAAGCTTGGCAGGTCAACAAAGAAGTAATTACTGGCCAAAAAACCTATTCACCTCAAGAACGCTATGAGTTTCGCCAAGTAGCTTTGCTGCAATTTACTTACATCACGAACTTTGGCTCTGAACTAGCCGCAGTATCAATGTTACCGCTGTTTTTTGAGAAGACCTTTGGGCTACAACATGCTATGGCCGCGATGATTGCCGCTAGCTATCCCTTCTTAAACTTGGTTTCTCGGCCAAGTGGCGGTTTACTGTCTGATCGACTAGGGAGTCGCAAATGGACAATGACAATTGTGTCCGTTTGTATTGGGTTTGGCTATTTGGCAGCTACCAAAATCAACAGTGGTTGGCCATTGGCCGCTGCCGTAATTGTGATGATGATCACTGCTTACTTTGCGCAAGCTGGGTGCGGTGGCACCTATGCGATCGTGCCTTTGATTAAGCCCGAAATTACTGGTCAAATTGCTGGGAACGTCGGTGCCTACGGTAACTTTGGCGGCGTAGTATACCTGACTATTCACAGTCTGACCAACGATGCCACCCTCTTTGCCACTATGGGTATTTCCGCTCTAGTCTGCGCTTCGCTCTGTGCCTTTTTCTTAAAGGAGCCGCAAAATTCTTTTGGCCAAGAGACTGAAGTAATCACCCAGGGAGAGCCATCGGGTATCTAGCTCACATCCACGCTCATCAATAAATCCCTCTAACGAGGGATTTCTGCGTTTTCCAATCCTAATTTTTCCGTATTAGCTGATACAGAATCTTTACTCAAAAATAAGCAACTGTAGAAACTTACCTCATCTCTTCACCTATGGCCGACCTCACTAAAACTCTTTGCCCTTATTGTGGTGTGGGCTGTGGCTTAGAAGTTTCGCCCCCCGCGCGGCCAGGTAAGCCAATTACCCGCGATAGCAAGGGTCGACCCATTTGGAAAGTAACTGGGGATAAAACGCATCCTTCCAGTCAGGGGATGGTCTGTGTCAAGGGTGCGACGATTGCAGAATCTCTAGATGAGGGGCGGTTACTCCATCCCATGCTGCGCGATCGGCTAGATCAACCTTTTCAACAAGTGAGTTGGGAAGTGGCGTTCGATCGCATTGCCCACCATATTCGACAAGTGATGATGGAGCAAGGCGGTGATGGCATCTGCATGTATGGTTCCGGGCAGTTCCAAACCGAAGACTACTATGTGGCTCAAAAGTTACTGAAGGGCTGCTTAAGTACCAACAACTTTGATGCTAATTCTCGACTCTGCATGTCTTCGGCTGTATCGGGCTATATCCAAAGTTTTGGCGCGGATGGTCCGCCCTGTTGCTATGACGACATCGACCAGACCGACTACGCTTTTATTATTGGTTCTAACGCCGCCGACTGTCATCCGGTGCTGTTTAATCGGCTGAAGAAATATCACCGCAAACATCATCACGTCAAAATGGTGGTGGTCGATCCGCGCCGTACGGCCACTGCCGCAGCGGCGGATTTGCATTTGGCCATTAAGCCCGGTAGTGATATCGATTTGCTCAATGGCATGGCTCACTTGTTGATTAACTGGGGCAAGATCGATCGCGATTTCATTAATCAACACACCGATAACTTTGCGGCTTTTGCCGAAGTTGCTAGCCATTATCACCCAGCGATGGTGGCCGATCGCTGTGGCATTTCTCAATTTGATTTAGAAACAGCCGCCCGGTGGTGGGCGGAATCCAAGCGGGTGTTATCACTATGGTCGATGGGAATCAATCAATCGAGTGAAGGGACTGCTAAAGTCCGCAGCATTATTAACCTGCACCTGATGACTAAGCAAATTGGCAAGCCCGGTGCGGGTCCCTTCTCCCTTACTGGCCAGCCCAACGCCATGGGCGGTCGGGAAGCTGGCGGTTTGGCGCATATCTTGCCGGGGTATCGCTTGGTAAAAAATCCCGGGCATCGAGCCGAGGTAGAACAGCTCTGGCAATTGCCACCGGGCAAAATTTCGGCACAGCCTGGTCGGACGGTGGGAGATATGATTGAGGGGCTAGAACGAGGTGAAGTAGGGGTGATGTGGATTGTCGCTACTAATCCCGCCGTGAGTTTGCCAGATCTAGTCAGGACTAAAGCCGCCCTCGCCAAGTCACCGTTTACGATTCATCAGGATGCTTATTACCCTACCGAAACTGCTAAATACGCTCATCTGCTGTTGCCAGCAGCACAATGGAGCGAAAAAACCGGAGTCATGACTAACTCAGAGCGAGTAGTGACGATTTGTCCGGCTTTTCGGATTGCTCCGGGTGAAGCGAAAGCAGACTGGGAAATTTTTGCAGAGGTTGGCCGGCGGCTGGGCTTCCAAAAACAATTTGCCTTTGGCAACAGCGCTGAGGTCTATCGAGAATTCACTGAACTTACCCGCAGCCGTCCCTGCGATGTCACGGGTCTGAGTCATCGGGAGTTGGCCGAGAAGGGACCCACCCAGTGGCCATTTGCCGAATTCACCGACAAGCGATTGGGCAAACGTCTCTATACCGATTACCGTTTCCATACGCCCAATAAAAAAGCTCAGTTTGTGGCTCATCACACCCGAGGCTTGGCCGAACCAGCTAATCCCGAGTATCCATTGATCCTCACTACTGGCCGCCTCTATGGGCATTGGCATACCCTCACTCGCACTGGCCGAATTCCCAAGATTCAGCAGATGCACCCCCAGCCGTTTATTGAAATCCACCCGAAAGATGCTCGGCAATTAGGCATTGCATCGGGCGATTTAGTCGGCGTAAAATCTGTGCGCGGACAGGCGCAGTTTCCAGCACTGGTTACCGAATTTATTTCACCGGGCACCGTGTTTGTCCCGATGCATTGGGGCGAGCTATGGGCAGATCAGGCGGAGGCCAATGTGATTACCCATGGTCATGCCTGCCCAGATTCCAAGCAACCAGAGCTAAAAGCCTGTGCGGTGAATCTTACTAAATTGCGATCGCCTTTAGCCCCCGCGCCAGAAGTAATGATTACGATCGAATCTTCTGCCAAACCAGTACCAGTACTAGCAATGTCAATTATTTCCAGTGTTTAGCCGCGCAAAACCGACATTCCAACCAGCGATCGAGTTCCCAACGAGGAGTACAAACACCACATTGCGGACAAACACAGCGCTCTAGAGAGCGATCGCCTAAACTATCAAGGGTCTCAGTTGGTGGTTTAAGTAGCTGCCAACGACTGCTGGAGAACCGAATTTCGGTGAGGGGCGTAGTGATGTGGTTATTGAGAGAATTGAGAATCTGCCGCCGTTGCCAATTGCAATGATCGGCCAAGCTAGCGTTAATAGTGGCCACATAGAGGGTATCTTCGACGCGCAACCGAGGATATATATCCGCAACCTCTCGCTGGGGTACCAGAATGGCATTGATCACTAACGGCCAAGCCGCTAAAATTTCTTTCCAAGCCCGGTAGCTGTCCCAAACTGGTTCTTGGGTAATGATATGTATGATTTGATCGATCGATTCCATAACAATATTTTAACGCTTCAGTTAGCAGGTTGTTACCCGCAGGCTACCCGCAAGCCAACGTAGCTGGACTCCGCATCACAAAAATCGCGATTAGCCGATCGACAGCAACCTGGATTAATCACCCAAGAACCACCGCGTACTACGTAACTATCGCGATCGCCATGCAGCCAAGCGCTACCATCAGTTGGGGCGCCCTCATAGTTACGATGAAATTCATCGGCACACCACTCTTCGACGTTGCCATGCATATCATGCAAGCCAAAAGCATTGGCTGAAAAGCTGCCGACGGGAGAAGTCTGGCGCGGCTGACTAGAGTCATAGACATAATAATTGGCCACTTTTTGACTCACTACCTGACCAAAATGATATGAGGTAGTGGTGCCTGCTCGACAGGCATATTCCCATTCGGCTTCGGATGGCAACCGATATTTTTGGTTAGTCATAGCCGACAGCTTTTGACAAAATTCTACGGACTGCTGCCAACTGACTTGTTCCACGGGCAAATTATCACCCTGAAAATACGATGGATTATTACCCATCACGATGCGCCACTGTCGCTGGGTAACAGGATACCGAGCGATCTGAAAGGCTGGTACCATCACCTGATGTTGTGGTCTTTCGTCGTGTTTACTAGCAGGTTCGGTGGCTGGTGCGCCCATCAAAAAGCTGCCATTTGGAATAGCCACCATTTCCAACTGGATACCATTACTTAATTCTATAGATTTACGAGTAGTAGCCCTACTTTTAGAGCCTCCCCAGGCGATCGATCCGCCCCAGGCACCTAATCCAATTAAGAGGGCACGACGCGATCGCATACTCGGCTGTTTTTTTTGATGTTGTTGACCAGCGATTTCCATACAGCTACTTTTAGACCCAGTGAATTTCTAAATTCAGTAATATTCTAGCTGAAAAGGATAGTGAGACTGGTCTTTCCCTATTTATTTTGGTTTTCAAGTCTTTTTACTTTGGTGCCTAAAGCTCTGATTTTTTCTTCCAAGTCTAAATGATCTGATTCATTAGAAATACTGTATCCGATCAGTTGATTCATGATACGCTCCTGGCGTTCTGATTGCACCAGTAGTTTCTCGATCGCACTCAACTGCCGCAGCTGACTTTCTTGGAGGTCTTGCTGAACGGCTAACATTTGCCGAATATCTTGTCTATCAGCTTGCTGGCTTTCTTGGAGGTCTTGCTGAACGGCTAACATTTGCCGAATGTCTTGTCTATCAGCTTGCTGGCTTTCTTGCAGTTTTAACTGACCCTCTTGCAAGTTTCGCTGAATAGCAAATATTTGCTGAAAAACTTGTTGCATTTCTTCAAAGGTCATGGGTCACACTCGACATAAACAACAGATGGTTAACCCCATTTTATAGCAATGTTAAAAGTTGAAAATCAAGTAACAGCGGTATGATACAGCAGGATTGTTAATGGTTGACACTAAAGGAGCGCCGCACATGGATTTTTGGAAGCAGGTATTCACCCTGGCAGAATCGACTGCCCAGCGGGTTGGTCAGCAACTCCTGCAAGATTTTGGCCATGCTACGGCGCAGACCAAAGCCGATGGTAGCTTGGTTACGCAGTCTGATCGCTGGGCAGATGCGGAGATTAAAAAGACGATTACGATGGCTTTCCCCGATCATGCCGTCCTCAGTGAAGAAGACTTTCATCTATTTACCGATACCCCTTGGACTTGGGTCATTGATCCGATCGATGGTACTACCAATTTCACTAGAGGAATTCCGCTGTGGGGCGTGTCGATCGGGCTGCTTTATCAAGGTCAGCCAGTATTTGGCTACATTTATTTTCCCCCTGTGCAGCAAACTTTTCATGGCTACTGGCCGGGAACCACTGGTTTGGATCTGCCGCAGGGGGCTTGGCTGAATGGCCAACCGATTCAGAGCAGTACCGATCAGCCCAGTAGCAATCATCTGTTTGGTCTCTGTGCCCGCAGTAGCAGTGTTTTAAAGAATAAGCTACCATCTAAGATACGAATGATTGGGGTGACGACCTATAGCTTTTCGGCGGTGGCGGCGGGGTTGATGATTGGAGCGGTGGAATCGACGCCAAAGATTTGGGATTTGGCGGCAGTGTGGCCGATTTTGCACGCGGCGGGTGGTCATTGGATTTCGCTGTCAGCAGACCCGATTTTTCCGGCACAGGTAGGAAAGGATTATGGTAGTTATCCATTACCTAGTTTGTTGCTAGCCAGGTCGGAGTTAGTCCCGATGTTTGAGCCACTAATTCGAGATGGTTTGGGCAAATAACTCAAGTTTATTGGCTCTAGACAATCTGATTTTCTAGACGGAGATAAGCTTCAATAAAATCATCCAAATCGCCATCCATCACATCATTAACCGCACTCGTTTCTACGCTTGTCCGCAAATCCTTCACCATCTGATAAGGCTGAAAAACGTAGTTGCGAATCTGCGTGCCCCACGCGGCTTCGACAATATCCCCCCGAATCTCTGCGATTTCTTTAGCCTTTTGCTCTTGTGCCACAATTAGCAGCTTGGCTTTCAAAATCACCAAGGCTTTTTCCTTGTTTTGGAGCTGGCTACGCTCTTGCGTACAACGCACCGCAATTCCCGTCGGCCGATGGACAATCCGTACTGCCGTTTCTACTTTATTGACGTTTTGACCGCCCTTCCCACCCGCTCTCGTTGTGGTAATCTCCAGATCAGTATCGGGGATATCCAGATGCACCGTGTTGTCAATCAATGGCATCACTTCGACACCCGCAAAGCTCGTTTGACGCTTATCGTTGGCATTAAATGGTGAAATCCTCACCAGTCGATGTGTGCCCTTTTCGCTTTTTAAGTAGCCATAGGCATAACGACCAATAATCTCGATCGTTACTGACTTCAAGCCAGCCTCTTCTCCTTCTGAGATTTCATCAATTTGTACTTTGTATTTATGCTGCTCTGCCCATCGCGTATACATCCGCAGTAACATTTCGGCCCAATCTTGAGCATCGGTGCCACCAGCACCAGCATTGATTGTTAAAACAGCGCCTTTGGCATCATAAATCCCCGATAGCAACCGCTCTAGCTCCCATCTGTCGAGTTCTGCCTTTAAGGTCTGAAGGCTTTGCTGGGCTTCGACCAGCAAAACGGCATCCGCCTCCAACTCCAGCATCTCCAGTGCCACATCAGCATCTGCCAAACTACTTTGCCAACGGTGCAACTGCTGTAAGTTAGATTTAAGGTCATCCAGCTGCTGCAAAGTAGCTTGAGCCGTTTCACGGTTATCCCAGAAATCAGACTGGGCGGCAACTTGCTCTAGATCGTGGATTTTAGCGGTGAGATTAGGCAGGTCAAAGATAATCTTGAGTTTTACCCAAGCGATCGCCTAACATGCCAATGTCTCTTTTGATATCTACTAAATCGATCATGTTCCTAGGAGTTCCGGGCAAATTCTTGCAAAATATCTAGTAAGCTGGCTTGGCAAGCTACTGGCAGTAAATCTGATAGAGGCACTTCTTTGCGACCACCACCGAGTGGCACAACAACTTGGCTGAGGATTTCGTTCACTTTATCGCCAGTTATGTTGCCCGCTGCTAAAAATGGGTAAGCTTTCTCGGCCAGAATAGTGTGAAGCTTTGCTTCTTTGAGATAAAGATGCCACTTAGCCACATCAATGTAGATTTTGTCACCAATTTCGCTGGCTAGTGTTTCTAGTTGTTCGCTGTTATTAGCCATGGGATTTCTCCGAATAATTTGCAATTACAAAAACGTAGAGGGCATGAAGCAGAATCACCGCTGCCCAAGCCCCGGTGAACTTGATTGGCCAATCCCAATCAGCTTTTAGCAAAATCTTCAGAAACCACAGAGTGGAGTTGCTCGCAGAGAAGGCCAGCACATGCACGGCAAAGTTCATGCGATCATCTACTTTACGGTATTCTAGATCCTTTCGATCGGGCGGACGCGGCCAACTGCGAAGCATGGTTGATTTTATGATGAACATCGACAGTCACAATATAACACTGCCAGTTACAGAGAAACTAATCCCCAGTTTGGTCAATTGAAATACTTGTTTCCGCTGGAGGAATTTCAATAATCCAACCTACATTAAAATGCGGAAAACCGCCAAATCTCCGATCGAGAATTTGCTAGGATTTGAATTGAAGTTCTATTCACCTGTAACCATGACAACTTCTGGCTCGATTTTTATTGCTGGTGCTAGCCGTGGTGTTGGCAACCAAATAGCTCGAATTCTATCTACTCAAAATCTACCTGTACTGGCATTGATTAGGTCGCCTGCCGCCCAAACCGACTTACAAGCAATGAATGTAGAAACTGTGGTGGGTGATGCGCTGAATTTGGCTGATGTAACCAATGCCATGATCGGTCAGATTAGTGCGATCATCAGTACGATCGGCGGGATGCCTCAAGATGGTCAACGAGCAGATTACTTGGGCAATAAGCAATTAATTGACGCGGCGGTGAAAAGCGGCGTGAGTCGATTTGTGCTGGTTTCTTCGTTGGGTGCCGGTGCCACAAAAGATGCTATTCCAGCAGCGGCTTATGAATCTTTAGCGACAGTGCTAGCCGACAAGGAGAAAGCCGAGCAATATCTGATCGATAGTGGTCTGAATTACACGATTGTACGTCCGGGCGGCTTGAAGTCGGAGCCAGCCACGGGCAATGGCGTGTTAACTCTAGACACTCATGTGGCGGGTAGTATTTGTCGAGCAGACGTAGCCACTTTAGTCTGTCAGTGTTTGGCATCCGATCGAGCGGAGAACCAAGTGCTATCGGCTTTTGATAAAAACATGGTCTATGGCACAGCGGCTTATCAAGAGTTCCTAGTTTAATGCGCCACTAGGGGATTAGAATCTTCTTGATCCCCTCAAAAAGATTTTTAATATTCCATGCTGCCCCAAAGTATTGAAGAAGCGATCGAACAGGCCAAGGTCGCGACCCAGGAAGTAATTGCTGCTGGCCATCCCAAGATTACTGTCGAAATTGTCTATCCAGAATTGCGCAGCATGGGTGTTGCCCAGCAGTTTCTGCCAGTGCTAGCGGAAGAATATGGGGCAACATTGCGGGTGCTGTTTTCTGATACAGGCGCAGCAGCACTGGCTCGGCGAGATTGGCCGACAGCGGGTTTTCAGATTAGTGACATGGGCAGCAGCCGTAGTCCGGTGATCGATAAGATTCAGCCGGAAGATCGGCTCTATGTGGCGGTGGAGCCGTCGGCAGTGGAAGTAGAACAGATCGAGAAGCTTTGTGGAGCAGCAGCGGGACGGCCGGTGGTGTTGTTGATGCCGAAATTGGAAGATGCGGCGATTGTGGGGATTGGTTATGCGGCGCGGCAATTGCGCGATCGGTTTATCAAGAATTTGACTACTGCTTATTACATTAAGCCGCTATCGAATGAGGTGACAATTTACCGTTGTTTTCCGGGGCAATGGCAGGTTTGGCAGGTTGTCGATGGTAATTATCAGGTGATTTCCGAGTTGCCCTCCAAGCCGTTGGGAGATGAGCTGGACAGGATTTTGATGGCAGATCAGGAGTCTGCTCCGGCAACAGCTGCGGGCATTTTCAGTGGCTTAAAGCGTTTTATGAAAACTCTGGGTGGCTAACTAGTATGTTATGCAGTTGCTGATCATTGTGCCACTGATGAAACTCACCAGTGACTGCTGCCTGAAGTTCTAGGATACTGCTCCGGTAAAAGCCCGGATTTGTTTAATCGATCGAATACAAGCGGGGCAATCGCAGCCAAACATGGCAATGGCGGCATCACTTTCTTCATCAGTAAAATTAACCCCCATATCTGGAGTTCTAGCAATACTTCTACCGGCCTGCACCTTCGTCCGATCTACTTTTGTTTGGCGTACACAGTACAGCTTGCCATGTTCTTTAAGGCAAAGTTCTCCTAGCTTTTGGCTAGGCAGCTCAACAGCCATTGCTTTTGGGGAGTGCAACAGCACAGGAGCCATTGCGCCAATCATAGTTGGCATTGAAAGTAGGGCGAGAAGCAGTTTTTTCATTATTTCTGTTGACAGTGAGTGAATAAAATCTGGAGCAGCGATTGAGAATACTTACACCTAAACTTCAGCTAAATTTCTACTGAGTCAGGATACTTATTGAATACTAGACGAATGACCACGAAATAATGTTCCGACATATCGTATCACTCATTGTGGATTGATGCATCTACTCAAATAGCGGCAGTTAATTAATATTTATGATGCTGTTAATGGCTGTCAAGGTTATATTTATGGGGCTAGGGTTGATGAAGATGGCTCCAGTGCGAGCTTGGCTTTGCTGGCAATTTTGAATGCGACACGCGCAGAATTGAGGTGATCGTGCATAAATTTAGCTTTTTTCGCGGTCTGAGCAATCCGATTTTTGCCAGACTATATCTGGCTCAGACCATTAACCTGGTCGGAGACTCCCTGACTTGGCTCGGGTTAGCTTTATTGGCCTTTGAGTTAGCGGGAGAGCAAGCCGGAACGGTTTTAGCTGGGGCACTGACGCTGCGCGTGACAGTGTTTGTATTACTTTCGCCGATAGCTGGTGTAGTTGCCGATCGAGTCGATCGAAAACGGCTAATGATTACAACTCATTTGGCACGCATGGGTATTGTTTGTTTACTGCCGTTCGTGACTCAGGTTTGGCAAATCTATGCGATTGTACTATCCCTAAATGTGTTCTATGCATTTTTTGCGCCTACTTATACTGCCACTATTCCATTAGTAACTACTGAAACAGAACGTGCGCAGGCGATCGCCATGTCGAGTGCCACCTACCAGCTATTGGGTGTCTTAGGCCCTGGTTTGGCTGGCAGTATTGCCGCCTTTGTGGGTACCAGGCAGGTTTTTTTCCTAGACGGCATCACTTTTTTGATCGCTGCAATTTTAATGATGACACTACCAGGACAACTAATAGTGAATCAGGATCAAAAAGCCACTCAGACAACTAACCGCCTCCTCACGGATATACAGATCGGCACAGCTTGTCTATTTGCCGATCGACCAATTCGCTATGCACTGGCGCTGCAATTAATTGCCGCAATTGCTGGGGCAGAAATTCTGGTCAACACGGTTGGTCATGTTCAAGGCGCACTCCATTTTGGCAAAATCGAATATGGTTGGGCAATGGCCGCCTTTGGCATGGGGGCGACATTAGCATCGCTAGGGCTGGGTAACTCGCCGCAGAAAATTAAGCCAGTGTTGCTTGTAAGTATTGGGGCAGCGCTGATGACAGTGGCGGTGGGGCCGGCAGATATAGTGAACTTGGGTGGGTTGTTGGTGTTGTGGACGATCGCTGGAGTTGGACAAACCCTGGTAAATGTGCCGACTCAGACTTTAATTGCCGATCGTGTGGCTGTTGATTTACAAGGACGAGTATACGGCGCTCATTTTGCCTGGAGTCATCTCTGGTGGGTGGTGTCTTATCCACTGGCGGGCTGGCTGAGTAGTCGGGTACCTGCTCATAATTTTTTCTATAGTAGTTTAATTGGATTTGGATTGTTGGTTGTTGTGTATGTGGTATTCAAGCCATCAAAACTGACCGATTTAGAGAACGGACTGTGGCATGAACACGATCATCTACATGATGAACAACATGCGCACGACCATTCACCCAATATAACTACTCAAAATTCGCATAGTCACTTACACTATCATTCTGTTATTTAATCAAGCTGAGAATAATTCAAGCCAGTTAACCATAGTTTCGATATCACTATTATCGTTTAATAAGCTCAGGGAACTGTTGCCGAAGCCGATCGAGCTTGGGTAAATCATTTACCACCACATACGGGTAATTAGGGTTGCGGGCCATAAAATTTTGATGGTATTCTTCTGCTGGATAAAAATTGGATAGGGGCAGTAACTGAGTGGCGATCGGCTGTACAAAAACATGTGCTTGGTTCAGGCGATCGATATAAACTTGCGCCACCTTGTGCTGCTGAGGATTGGCAAAAAAGATTGCCGATCGATATTGGGTACCATTGTCTGGGCCTTGCCGATTGACCTCAGTGGGATCGTGGGCGACAAGAAAGTAAATCTTCAATAATTGTCCGAAAGAAATTTGCTGGGGATTGTAAGTAATTTTGACAGCTTCGGCATGACCCGTCGTACCGTTACTGACAGCTACATAGTTAGCCATCTGAGCCTCACCCCCAGCAAAGCCAGAGACGACATTAGAAACACCTTGGAGCTGCTCGAAGACTGCTTCTACGCCCCAAAAGCAGCCACCAGCTAGCACGACCGTCTGTAATTCCGTTACCGCAGTCGGTGAAGAATCTGCTGGTGGATCGATTTTGCTGGCCGCGATCATTGCTGAAGTCCAGTTAGGATTGGTGCTAATCGTGGGTGGCATCTCACAAGCTACCAGTATGGGCGACAACAGCCAGAGGCTGAAGATGAGTCGATAGAGATGGTTGACCCGATGAGTTGACATGTCTGGATGACTAGTAGGTATTTTTTAGAACTTAGAGTCAGGTTTCACTTGGATTGCTTTTGTATAGTTAAGACACTTCAGCGATTGAAATCGCCGCTCGTGATGCAAAGTCCGCCTACGCGGACTAATTGAAAAACGTCCTAACGATCTTGGCTATTGCTATATCTGATAGCTGACCAATAAAAAAGCCAGAATAGATTCTGGCTGATCACTATCCCTGAGTTTGTGTAAGTTCTGTTAGGTATACAAGATCAATGCCTGATTGGATTCTTTCATTGATTAAAATAATTTTTTATAGCCCGCCAAACCATTCGTAGCCTTGATCTTCCCAATAACCCTGCTTCGTTGGTAACTGACTCATTAAAGTTACCTTCGTCACCCATTTGCTTTGCTTGTAACCCAGCTTGACCGGAGCCGCCAACCGCAGCGGCGCACCATTATCGGCCGGTAACGGCTTACCATTCATTTGATAAGCCAACAGCGTTTGCGGATGCAATGCCGAAGCCATATCCCAACTGTTGTAATAGCCATCATCCGATTCAAAATAGACATAACGAGCCGTAGCTTGCGGTTGGGCAAGCGCAATTAAATCGCGAAGTCTGACCCCGCCCCACTGCACGATCGCGGCCCAACCTTCCACGCAGACATGCCGAATCACCATCGATTGTAAGGGCATTTTTTGAATATCACTCATCCTCAATTGCAGGGGATGCTGCACGGCCCCATCAACAACTAACTCGAAAGTAGCCGGGTCAATGGCTGGCTGGTATTCACGATCGAATGTATTGATGATTAATGACTGGGGGTCGATCGCACTAACTGGATACTCAAAGGCCAAAGCTTGGGGATTGAGTAACAACTCTTCGACTCGTTGATTGAGCGGATCGATCGCTTTCCCTACACCCATGGCAAAGTCCACCGAGCGGCAGCCATTCAGCAACAAACCCATGCCCGACAGACCAGACAATTGCAATAACTGCCGCCGACTCCAAAATTTAGGATTCATGATCACCTTGTGAAAGTTATACAAACATTGATCGCACGATCCGCATTCCCCCAACCTTTAAACCCATTAGCATATGGGCAATCACAAAGAGCAGGGCGAGCGGCACTGTCATGAAATGAATAGTACGCAGCGTTTGCCAGTTAACAAACAAACCCGACAACCAAGCCAGCTGTACTGGTTTATACATCGCCAATCCACTAGCAATCGCTAGCAGCAAAATTGGAATAATGCCCGTGTACAGCACCCGATGCCAAGCGTAGGCTTTGCGCTTGGGGTTTTGCCCAACTTTGAGAGCTTGCAGATCACTCCCCGAGGCAAAACGGCGTTGCCAGCGCTTGGTCAAGAAAATATAAATGCCGTAAATCAGCAAGTTAAACGAAAACACCCACATCATGGCAAAATGCCAATCGCGGCCACCAGCGAGCCACTCCCCGAGGGTCAGAAAATCGGGAAAATGCCAGCCATCTTTGCCGCCGAACACTGGCGTGGCATTATAAATTTGCAGACCACTGCTAATCATTAAGATAAGACTGACAATGATAATGCCGTGAAAAAGCTTGATCACCAGCTGCTGGTGAGGAATTGGCGGAGATTTTTTAGGGTTGGCCATAGCAGTTCTAGAGTGGTAAAGCCGGAAATAAGGGAGCGAGCCACAGCTGTAGCTGGACATCTATCCCTAGTAGCATCGCGATCGCTGTACTTACAATCATGATGCCGCCAATTGTTTGAATTTTACTAGAATGCGATCGCAATTGTAACAAACGACGACTTAGATAGCGACCACCATAGGCGATTACCAACATCGGTACTCCGGCTCCCAGACCGTAGACCAGTAACATTCCCAAAGCCTGGAAAGGCTGATGCTGCACGGCGGCCAATAACAAAATACTGGCCAGCACTGGACCGGCACAGGGTGTCCACAGGAGTCCGAGTTGAGTTCCCAGCCAGAACTCACTTACCAATCCCAGAGAGGTGGGATTCTTAAAGTTAATGGCGAACAATCGAAAAAATCGATAGCCCCACTGCGGAAAAATGGAGAGTAAACCCATAATTAACAAGAGGAAGATGGCGATCGTGCGTAGTCCATCGGCTAAATCTGGGATCCAACTAGCCGCAAAGCCCAATAAGCTACCAGCGACTGCAAATCCCCCGATTAAACCAGCCACCATGGCGATCGGACCATAGCGATGCGACTGTAGTGATCGGCCAATAATAATCGGCAAGATGGGCAAAACACAGGGTGATAAAACGGTGATAACGCCACCCCCCAAAGCTAAACCGATCGATAGCAGCGGGCTAGTCATGACTTTAATAGTTGCTGAATCATTTGAGCAGTCTCTGGGTAAGCGCCTTCGCCAATGTGGTCGTAGCGAATAATGCCCTGGCGATCGGCCAAAAATAGATGTGGCCAATATTCATTTTTGTAAGCCTGCCAAGTTTTAAAGCCATTATCGACAGCCACCGGATACGTAATGCCATGACGCTTCATCGCTGCTTGGATATTGCTGACCTTGCGCTCAAAAGGAAACTCTGGGGTATGCACACCAACTACTTTCAGTCCTTGGGCCGCATACTGCTGATGCCAACGAGTCATGTAGGGTAGAGTCCGTTGGCAGTTAATACAGCCCAATGTCCAAAACTGGAGTAAGACCACGCTACCTTTGAGATCTTGTCTGGTCAGTGGGGGCGAATTTAACCACTGTTGAATGCCTTGAAATTCTGGTAGTAAAGGTGCAGTGGCAATGGTTGATTCGTGCGGAGTTGATGCGCTGGGATAATTCAAGGGGGTGGCGCGGCGGCTAGAGGTAGCTGTCGATCCGTGTGGCCACAAGCTGGCGGCTACTCCGGCTCCAGCTGCACCCAAGCCAAATAACAGAAACTGACGGCGCTGAAAAATTGAGTTACTCATAATGTGGATAGCGGTGGGTGTAATGCAAGGGTGAGCTTGCTCTTGATTTAGGTACAAGGCCAGAGTTCAATTTGGATTCATGTTCCCTGGCGATCTAAGCAGTATTTTTGGGCAAATACACTGTAAAACAGCTACCGCTGCCAACCTTACTTGTTGCAGTAATGTTCCCGCCATGACTGTGGGCAATAGCCTGGGCGATCGATAATCCTAAGCCAGAACCCTGGGCACGATAGGTACGGGATTGATCGACCCGCCAAAATCTGTCGAATATTCGCCCCAAATACTCTGGAGCAATGCCGATCCCAGTATCAATCACCTGGACAAGTGTTGTTTTACCCGTAGTACTAGTCGCTACCGTAACGCTGCCATTGGCGGGCGTATGCTGTACTGCATTAACAATTAAGTTAGTAAATAGGCGGGTCAGCTGATCAGTGTTTCCCCAAACATAGATGGGTTGTAAGCTGGGAGCGACGGTGAGGATAATCTGCTTAACTGTTGCCGTAGTACTATACAAATCACCGAGGTTATTGAGCAGCTCCACAATATTTACACGCTCACTGAGCTGTTGGGGCGCTTGCTTGTGCAGCATCTTTCCCATAGAGTCAGCCCGAGCTAGTAATAGCAAATCTTCCGTAAGCCGCACCATCTGACCCGTCGCGCTAGTAATTGCTTGCAGACTCTCGGTATCGTCAGGCCGCATTCCTGCTGAATACTTTAGTGATACCTCGGCATTACTCTGAATGGCCATCAACGGATTCCGTAGCTCGTGCGCGGCATCAGCCGTAAACTGCTTCAGACGCTCAAAACTTTCCTCGATCGGCTGCATGGCTTGCTGCGTTAACCAAATTCCACAAGCACCACTTAGGAGCAAAGCCATTGCGACACTAATGCCTAAACCCCAATCCAACTTTCGGAGGGTTTCGTCGCTCTCTTCCAAAGACTGGCTAACGCGCACATAGCCAATTAACTGTCCACTATCGCTACTCCAGATCGGCATTGTTACCCCTTGAATGCGTGGATTGCTACCCTGAATGGTGAATGACTGATTAATAGTCAGCGGTAGTTGCAACACGGCTTTTCCTTGACTGCCGATCACTCTTTTTTGTAAGTCGAACCACTGGATGGCCTGTCCATGTTGATCTAAGTCTCCGCTGGCGTAATCTTTTCCAATTACTAACTTTTCATTTTCTAGATCGGCACTAGCGATCGCCCCTTGACCGAGAGTCGTAAGTTGAGAACTAAGCTGATGAGACTGCACATGGGCAAAAATCAGCCGCATCGCCACGCCAAATATGCCCAATGTCGAGGCCAAAGCCATTAGGTAGTAAAGTAACAAGCGCTGGCGGATCGATCGAAACATCAGTTCATACTCGGAGCCAGTCGGTACCCCATGCCATAGACAGTTTCAATGAGGGCGGGGTTAGCACCAGCAGTTTTTAGTTTACGACGAAGGTTATTAATATGCGTTTTGATAGTTTCTTCGCCAGCAGCCTGATCAAAATCCCAGATTTTATCTAGGAGGGCGGCGCGAGTGAAGATCTGGGCAGGATGGCGTAGCAAGCACTCCAAAATCCCATACTCTTTGGCGGTCAATGGAAGGGGCTGACCACCATAAGAAGTAAGGCTGGCAATGGGATCAAGCCGGAGTAAGCCAAAATTAAGAATCACTGGCTGGGGTGCGCTGCTGCGCCGCGCTAGTGCCCGAATGTGGGCGGCTAATTCCTCCAAGGCAAAGGGTTTTACCAGGTAATCATCGGCTCCGGCATCGAGGCCAATAATTTTATCCGAGATGGTATCTCGGGCTGTCAACATTAAAATCAAAGCCTGACAACCGTTATCTCTCAGCTGCCGACAGAGAGTAATGCCATCAATGTGGGGCAGCATAATATCCAATAAGATTAAGTCATAGTTAGCCGCATTCGCAAAGTCCCAGCCCTCTTGACCATCTTGGGCAATATCAATAGTGTGATGCTGATGCCGCAGATCTTTGGCTAGGGGTCTAGAGATGCGATCGTCATCTTCAATTAGCAGGATTCTCATAGACTAGATGGAGATACTAGTGGATTTTTTATTATTTTGCCATTGGAGTAGCCCGATGCAAGCCATTAGCCACAGCCAGCCAGTTAGATAACCAGCAATGATATCGGTGGGGTAATGAACTCCTAAATACAAGCGACTGAAGCCGATCGATCCAACTAACAGCGCTGTCCATAAGTAGATTGCCTTGGTCTGGTGGCGATGGCGAATAGCATAAAAGTAAGCCAGTAAGCCATAAAGAACCATGGAACCCAGAGCATGACCGCTGGGAAATCCAAAGGAAGTTTCATGTAGGAGCGAAGGCCATAAAACAGGACGCGGACGGGTGAAGATCAGCTTCAATCCTTGGTTTAAAACTAATGCGCCGCAGCAGGCCAAGATCAAGATTTTGATTTCTGTAAACCTGCGTCGCCACAGTAACCAGCCAGCACTTAAGGTGATAATAATCACTACAAATTCTGGATCACCTAAGCTGGTAATACTGAGCATGACTCGATCGAGCACCGGATTCGCCCATCGGTGTATCTCCAACAATATGCTGGTATCTAATTTAAAAGATTCTTTATACCAAACTTCTTGGCATAGCCAGATTAATACTAGTAGACAGATCGATATGACGCTGTTCAAGGCGTGGATAGGTTTTATGCTGGCAAAGGCAAGTCGGTATTTCATATAAAATTCAAAGTCACAGAACTTAACTATTTGATTTTGTTAAAAAATACTTATCACCTGAAATTAACAGTAGTTAATTACAGGTGATTGTGAAAAATCAGCTTTGACAGTTAAATGATTGGCTGCAAACTATTTACCATCATCATTAGTCTCACTGTCACCAGCACTTTTATCAGTAACTCTGATGCTGCTGTTAGGATGTTTCACTTTAGTCCCTTCACTATTAGCAGCCTCAGTGTATAGTACTTGGCCATTACCAGCATCAACAGTGACTTCTTGTTGACCGATTGCTACCGCATAAACCACATTGCCATCCTCATTTTCTAACTTAACGCTGCTAGCACGACCACCTAAACTAGCTTCAGCTGATTGCTGGGCTTGTTGAGAGGAGATTTTAGCTAGAGATTGTAGCTTGGACGACTCTTGCTGATCTTGGTCATCATCATTAGCTTCGCCGTCGCCATCACTGACTTCCGCAATCTTTTGATTTTGAGGCAAAGCAGCAACAGACTGACTTTGATTAGCATAAACTAGACTACCAAATCTAGCTAAACCGAGAATTCCAATGGTGACAGTTACTGCCAGCATTTTAGTAGGGATTTTCATGGAGCAGACTTCCTATCAATTTAGGTTTGTGAGTTCACTCTAGCCAGCAAAAGTAAAGAAATAGTCAAGTTCATACAATTAAAAGTGACATTGCGATTGCTGTTGGTTTAATTCACTTGGGGCTTGACCCGCAGTATTAAAACTGTTGCGACCAAAGAACAGCACGCAGAAAATCCAAAGGCAACGACAGCACCAGCATTTTCGTAGAGCCAGCCAAAGATCATCGAAGCAGGTAATAGCATGATGCCGCTGGTTAAATTAAACCAGCCATAAGCCGTCCCCACCATATTTGTGGGGGCTAAATCTGCCACCAATGCTTTTTCGACTCCTTCGGTAGCTGCTAGAAATAAGCCATAGAAAGCGAACAGGCCAAAAAGCAAGATGGGTTGACCAGGCGATAAAAATCCTAAACACATGTAGAACAATCCATAGGCTAACCAGCCGACAGCGATCGATCGAATACGTCCAAATCTGTCCGACAAGGCCGCTAGGGGGGTGGAGAATAACATGGCTATTGCTGAAATTGTTGCCCAAGCTAATGGCACCTGCGATTCTGGCAAGCCTAACTCTCTGGCTCGCAAGAGCAAAAACATATTAGAAGAATTACCCAAATTGAATACCACTACAGCTAATAGATAGTATTTAAAATTAGTCGGCAATTGCCACAAATTCCAGCTAAAACTACTCCGCCGATTGGTAGTTAGAGGATCCTGATGCTCCCGCAGCAATAGTGACAGAGCCACACACAAGATGGCCGGAACGATCGAAATAACAAATAAATCTCGGACTTTAAAACCTGCACCCAGCAGCAGCGCCGCCAAAATTGGCCCCAAAACTGCCCCAGCATTGTCCATCGATCGGTGTAGACCAAAAGCCAGACCACGATTTTCTGGTGATACACTAGCAGCCAATAGCGCATCACGCGGTGAACTGCGTAAGCCTTTCCCCACCCGATCGATCATCCGAATGGCCAGCACTCCTAACCAGCTGCTGGCGATCGATAGCAGTGGCCGACTAAACCCTGCTAGACCATACCCCCAAATAATCCAAGGTCGAGCATGATTGTTTCTATCAACCAACACTCCTGATGCCAACTTCAAGATACTACTGGTCGCTTCCGCAATTCCTTCAATTATCCCCAAAGCTTTCGGCCCAGCCATCAAAACAGAGGATAGATACAAAGGAATGAGCGGATACAACATATCGCTAGCTGTATCATTTAGCAGACTAATTGTGCCAATCAGCCAAACATTGGGCGGCAGTCGCCGGAGCGTAGTGAGCAAAATTAGACCTCGATTAAAAAGTTGACCCGCGCTCAATGATAAACCTTTGATTACAGGTAACAATTAAGGCAGCTTGCTTTATGCCTCATCATTCTTGATAGAATCGGATATTTTTAGTTGGATTCTAAACTATTGATCTTGAGAAGAGATCGGAATAGGATTTTTTTACCATCGTCATTATATCTAGTTGTATGATCATGTCGATCGCTCACCGTTGCTAGTAATCCATTAGTATTGAACTTAATCGGTAGTCCCCTTGCCAGTCCCCTCATGACTCTAGAATCCATCATTCGTCCAGCTATCCAAAAAATTAGTTCTAAAGTTGCGGGGGTGGCCAAAAGCTATCGATCGATTCGACTGGACAAAGGGGAGTTTCCTTATCCGCCTTCGCCCAAAGTGATTGCAGCCATTCAGCAAGCCGCCAGCGGTATCAATCGATATCCGGCAGTGTTAACTAATAACTTGCGCCAAGTGTTAGCCGACTATAACCAAGTCAGCTTAGATAAAATATTTGCGGGCAATGGTTCCGACGACTTGATTGAGCTGGTGCTAAAGATTTGTCTGGAGCCAGGGGATGAAGTAATTCTGCCGATTCCAACTTTCTTTGTGTATGGCGCAGCTACGGAAATGCTGGGTGGTAAGGCGGTGGCCGTGCCGCGCACTGCTGATTTTGATTTAGACCGATCGGCGATTGTCCGGGCTATTACCGATCGCACGAAGCTGATTTTCATCGCTAACCCCAACAACCCCACCGCCAACTTAACCAGTCGCGATACCATCATTGCGCTGCTAGAGCAAGTGAACTGCCTGGTGGTGATCGACGAATGCTACTTTGAAATCTGTCAGATGACGGTGGCCGATTTAGTGGATCGCTATCCCCACCTGATTATTCTACGTAGTCTCTCCAAAGGATTTGGCTTGGCTGGGTTAAGGCTCGGTTACGGCATCACCAATCCCCAACTAGTAGACTATATCTATCGAGTCGCCCAAATTTTCTCAGTCAATCAACTCGCGATCGCCGCTGGCATCGCTGCCGTCCAAGACTTAGCATACATGCAAGAAAAGTTGACCGAGATTAAAGCAGAACGAGCTAAGTTAACCAAGGAACTAAGCAATTTGGGCTTTCTGGTCTATCCTTCTGACACTAACTTTTTGTTTATTAGCTCTAAGCCATTGGGTATCACCGCAGCCGCTGTTGTCAGTAAATTAGCCAGCCAAGAAATTTATGTAGCCAACTTTGGCGATCAGCCGGGACTGGATGCCTATCATGTGCGGATAGCGACGGGGACTCCGATCGAGAATGAGCGATTGCTGGACGCGCTGCGCTAAAATCGAAGGCTATTAAACACTTGGCCTCGATGCTTAGACCATGCTGACTATTGCCACCTTTTACAAATTTGTGTCGATCGATAATTGCCCAGAATTGCAAGCCTCGGTGCGGGACTATTGCGAGCAACACCAAATTCTAGGCACTATTTTGCTGGCCACCGAAGGTATTAATGGATCGATCGCTGGGACGGCAGCGGCCATCGCCGCAACCATCGACTACCTTCATCGAGATCCGCGTCTCCAAGACCTGCAATACCAAGAATCTACCTGTCAGGGCAAACCACCTTTTTCTAAACTGAAAGTCAAAGTTAAATCCGAAATCGTCACTTTTCGTTCGGATCAAGCCGATCCCACCGCCAAAGTGGGTACCTATATAGAACCCCAGGATTGGAATGCTCTGATCAGTGACCCGGCGGTGGTGTTGATTGATACCCGCAATGATTATGAAGTCAAAGTTGGTACTTTCGCGGGGGCGATCGATCCCCACACAGCTTCTTTTAATGAACTACCAACTTATGTCAGTCAGCATTTAGACCCCCAAAAGCATCAAAAAGTAGCCATGTTTTGCACGGGTGGTATTCGCTGCGAAAAAGCCACTGCTTGGATGCTAGCCGCCGGATTTCAGGAGGTCTATCATCTTCAGGGTGGGATTATTAATTACCTAAAACAAATTCCCGCTGCCGAGAGCAAATGGCAAGGGGAATGCTTTGTATTTGACGATCGGGTAGCTGTCACCCATGGCCTAGCACCGGGCACCCATGTCATGTGCTATGCCTGCGGTTTGCCGATGCCCAAAGAGCGTCCCACGCCGGATTGTCCGCACTGTGGCACAGTGCCTTAATTTTTCTGGTAAATTAAAAATAATCTCAGGCGGAAGGAGCGATGGAGTAATTGAACGCTGCCGATCGAGCTACAAATGTGATGCTAGCCGGAAAAATTGCTGCGGTGGTTAGTTTGTTTCGGTCAGATTTCCCTGATGCCCGGGTAGATCTAAAACCTTGGGCGAATGACCGCGATACCAAAGATGCCATAGACCCAGATTCGATCGATATTGCTTTTCATTTTCCGGGGTGGAGTCGGCGCTGGCAAAGCCGCAGTATTTTAATCCAAATTCGTTTCTACACCGAAGATAATGACCAGCGAGTGATTGGCTTAGATGCTGCTGGTTTTGATTATCGTGGCAAACAGTGGCGGCTCTCGACGATCGAAAAATGGCAGATTGAAGGTGCGGTGCAGCCGATCCCAGAGCGAGCCGAGCAGCTCCGGCAATTTTGTCGGCAGGTCTTTGAGTTATTTCAATATCCACCTACTGGATAGCTTCATCAGGAGCAAAGTAAAACCATTCCGAGCAAGGATACTCACGAGTTCCTCACTTTCTCAATCTAGGATAAACCTATTCACATCGATTGAGATGTCGGGTAAAACCACATGAAAACTCACAATCAAGTCAATATTTCCGAAATAGCCAGTATCATTAACAACATTCCTTGCATTACTACAGTCCAAATCATCAACGACCAAGTATTAGCTACATCCAAAGATTGCGATCAGGAAATCATTGTAGTTGTAGTTAATGAATTTGATGACAACAGATTAATTTGCAATGTCCCCTTGCCGGTACCAGACCATCGCTATGTAGATAGCTTGCTCGTCACTAATACTTGGAATAGACTTCATAATTCACTAGATACGTATGCTTACGTTTCCATCATTGCCGATAGTCCATTTATTCTTTTAGAATCATATTGCTTACTCATTAATGGAGTCAATAGTAAAAGTATTACAGCTTGGCTGCAAAATCTCATTGGTCATATCAATAGTTTTGAGGAATTAGTCGTTTCTCGTTTATGTTCTACTGAGGAATGGCTGAAGGATAAATCGCTGCTGTAACTAAGTCAAAAATTTAATGATGAGCGCACCAGTCACTCCAGCCGCCGGGATATAAAAGTGGTTCCGGGTATCCGCTAATTGCCAGCGAAAGCGCATTTACACAAGCCGTCACGCCAGAGCCACAATACAAAACCTTCGTCTTACTGGTTGGCAGTTGTTGCCAACGCTGCTGCTGCCAAGATTCTGGCAACAGCAAACCATTGGCATCAGTGACTTCTTGCCAAGGATAATTGTAAGCTCCAGAAATTCGCCCAGCATAGAGATCGATCGGCTCTCGGCGGCCAGCATATCGATCGGCTTCCCGAGAATCGATCAACACAATTGGCGAATACTCATCACAGTCCGAGACCGCTGCGATCGACACTGTCCAATTTTGCCGTATCTGCGGAACAAAGCTAGCCCGGGAGCCGAGTGGTTTCGTGGTAGTTACTGGTCGATTAGTACTTAACCATTGGGTATAGCCACCATCCAAGACGGCCACTTGCTCGTGTCCGTAATAGCGCAGCAGCCACCATAGCCTCGCAGCAAAAGCTAAACGAGAATCGTCGTAGGCCACGACCAAAGTCTGGCCAAATTCAATACCGATCTGGGCAAATTTAGCAGCTAAAATTTCTGGGTTGGGCAAGGGATGCCGACCACCATATTTCTGTACTGGTGCTGAAAGATCTTGATTGAGATCTAAATAGTGTGCGCCCGGAATATGGGATTCCTCATATTGTTGTCGTCCCCCAGCCGGATCAGCTAGGGAAAAACGACAATCGATCACCACTACTGCTGGGTTATCAAGATTTTCAGCCAACCAATCTGCTGTCACGACATATTTCATAAAATATTTTGAGATCGGAGAAAGAATATTGCTAATCTTAAAATGCTATCGTCGCTTCATCACATGCCTTCACCATCCTTAAAACTTTTACTGATGTCTACCTCCGTCGGCCCGCTAGGCTCCGGCTTGGGTGGGGGCGTAGAATTAACCTTGCATAATCTGGCGATCGAGATGCGGCGACGGGGGCATCACCTGAGCATTGTCGCCCCTGCTGGATCGGTACTGGCTGATTTTGCGATCACCCAAATTTCGGGCACCCTACAAACCACCGCCCAAAGTCAAGCCATCACCGATCCGATCGAGATGCCCGCCGATGCCGTCCTAGCTAATATGTGGGACTATGCGCGGCAGGTGCAGCCAGACTATGACCTGATCTTTAATATCGCCTATGACTGGTTGCCTTTTTATCTCACGCCCTGGTTCCAGAAGCCGATCGCCCATTTTATCAGTATGGGTTCTTTGGTCACTGCCCTCGATTTAGTGATGGAAAAAGTAGCTAGGAGCTATCCGGGTTCGATCGGAGTCTGTAGCCAAACTCAAGCTGACACATTTACGTTTGCCGATCGCTGTCGCATTCTGGGCGGTGTGGGGTTAGATCTCAGTTTGTATCAGTATCAACCTCAGCCGGAGCAAGCCTTGGCTTTTGTCGGTCGTCTGGCACCCGAAAAAGGACTAGAAGATGCGGTGGCTGCTGCCCACGCTACTGGGTTAAAACTCAAAATCATGGGCAAGATCCAAGATGTCGCTTACTGGCAAAAAATTCAAGCCGACTACCCCAATACCGATCTGGAATATCTAGGATTTTTAGATACGACCGCGATGCAGAAAGAATTACGGCAGTGTCAAGCATTAATTATGACACCCCGCTGGATTGAAGCCTTTGGCAATGTGGCGATCGAAGCTTTAGCCTGTGGCGTACCAGTTATTACCTATGCCCGGGGTGGCCCCACAGAAATCGTGCGCGATGGTCAAACAGGGTTCTTGGTAGAGCCAGATAGCATCGCGGGATTAATTGCGGCGCTGCAAAGATTAGGCGAGATCGATCGGTCGGCTTGTCGCCGCCAAGCGGAGCAAGAATATTCTCTAACTGCCTGGGGGCAGCAGCTAGCAGATTGGTTCACAAGTTTGACGGTCACTTAGGTGTAGCCTCGATCGGGCTGGGCTGAGTAAAATTTTTCAAGTTGGCGGCGGTGGCTTCTGGTTTGCCCGAGAACGGAAAAATCAAGACACTTTTAATTTTGGGATTATCAATCAGTTCTTTCAAGCGATGAAACTGGCCATCGGTAATGGCAATCCCTGCATAATTGGAGGCGTAATTAACTTCTTCGGCAAAATTAGCTTCATTATAAGCCTGAATAAAAACTCGATCGACATGCCAACTCTCCCAATCAGCCGCAAAGTAGCGCTTCGCCCAGTAGGGATTGTGATGGCAAATATCAAAGCTGACTGCGGGGTTAGCATTTTTCATGTCAGCGATCATTTGCTGTAAAAAGAGCGTGAGACCAGCGGTGCGGTCTACTTCTCCTGGCAATTCGGCATGATATCCGAGGTAGTCATCCCACTGTACAGCGTTGATTTGGGGATACTTGGTCACAAATTCGGCGACGATTTTCTGGAAAAAACTAGCAACTTCCGGAATCTGCACATCTAAGACATAATGATCCACCTGTGGGTAAGTTCGATCAACACCGGGCACCAGCCATTTTTTAGCAACAGCCAAATTATAGATGGGGCTATTTTTGTCAATCTTAATCCCTTTCTCAAAGTAAGCATGAACCTCCATGCCCTGTTTGTGCGCCTCATCAATTAGCCAATCCAGCCATTTATCTTGAAATTTATTCGGACAACTTTGATAGCCTAAAACTTCTTGCATCACCGCACTGTTGTACATAGTGCAGCCATTGCCCCACACCCCATGAATAATGGTATTAATGCCTTGGTCATGATAGAACCGTACCCGTTGTCGAATCGTTTGTTCGTCAGCGTTATTGGTGATTTGATACCGACTTAAATAGATGCCGCGCATGGCTTTTTTCTCCCAGGGAGTCGGCGATCGCTGCAGCGCAGGGGTGGGAGTAGGTTTATTTTTGGCAGCTTGTTTGGCAATCGATTCCGGCGGTGTGGGAATAATGGGCGGCTGTAACACTGGACTAGCCGGGGGCTTGCTCGGTAAAAATTGGCTGAGATCGAGATGTTTTTGCTGAATAAACCACCAGTAGCTGCCGCCGAGAACAGCAATCACTAGTGAAAAGGGAATTCTGGCGCACCCGCACCCTTTATTTTCCGAAGATGGCATATAAGTATTCTATAAAGTTATTAATCGGCCTTAATCAATGTTGTCCCTGCCGCTGATGTCGTTTTCTGTGATAATATCCAAACTGCCAGAGCATCCAGCCCTTACTCGTCCCATTTTCCCATGCCATCGTCAGACTTCCAACGCCGTACCAAAATCGTGGCAACTATTGGTCCTGCTACCAGTAGCCCCCAGGTACTCAAAGAGCTGATTCTCGCTGGGGCTACGACCCTGCGCTTAAATTTTTCGCATGGCACCCATGACGATCACCTCACCAGCATCCGTTTGATTCGGCAGATTTCTCATGAACTAGAGCGGCCAGTGGGCATTTTGCAAGACTTGCAGGGGCCGAAGATTCGACTGGGTAAGTTTACTGATGGTGCGATCGTCCTCAAAAATGGTGATACCTTTGTGCTAACCAGCCGAGATATTCCTGGCACCCAAGCTAGTAGCTCCGTCACTTACGATAAGTTAGCTGTCGAGGTACCGTCTGGTGCAGTCATCCTGTTGGATGATGGCAAAGTAGAAATGGTGGTAGAAAGTGTCGATCAAAGTACTGAATCCCTGAACTGTCGGGTAGTGGTTGGTGGCAAGCTATCGAATAGCAAGGGCGTGAACTTTCCAGGTGTTTATCTTTCCATTAAAGCCATGACCGATAAAGATCGGCGGGATTTAATGTTTGGGCTGGATCAAGGCGTAGATTGGGTGGCTCTAAGTTTCGTCCGCAATCCAGAAGATATTTTAGAAATCAAAGAATTAATTGCTAATGCTGGTAAGGAAGTACCAGTAATTGCCAAAATTGAAAAACATGAGGCGATCGAGCAAATGGAGGCCGTCCTATCACTCTGTGATGGGGTGATGGTGGCGCGGGGCGATTTGGGCGTAGAATTGCCGGCCGAAGACGTGCCAGTTTTACAGAAGCAGCTGATTGCAACTGCTAATAGATTGGGGATTCCGATTATTACCGCAACTCAGATGCTAGACAGCATGGTGAATAATCCCCGGGCGACCAGAGCAGAGATTTCGGATGTGGCCAATGCCATTATTGACGGCACTGATGCCGTGATGCTCTCGAACGAAACTGCTGTGGGAGAATTCCCGGTAGAAGCAGTCAAAATGATGGCCAAGATTGCGGTGCGCACTGAGCGAGAGCGTCTGGGGCGGCGCATCGAAGATACTAAGAAATCCATTCCCAACGCGATTAGTGCAGCAGTGGCCAGAATTGCTGAACAGCTAGATGCTGCTGCCATCATGTCCTTAACTAAAACTGGCTCCACGGCTCGGAGCATTTCTAAGTTTCGCCCTCAGCAGCCGATTTTAGCAGTGACAGCGCATATGGATGTGGCCAGACGCTTACAGATGGTTTGGGGGGTGAAACCGCTGTTAGTGCTAGATTTACCCACCACTGGTGAGACATTCCAAGCCGCCGTCAAAATAGCGCAAACGAATAAGCTGCTTAAAGAAGGCGACTTAGTTGTTTTTAGTTCTGGCACCCAGGGTATCGCTGGTTCCACTGACCTCATTAAAGTTGAGGTAGTGACGGCTGTACTGGGGCAGGGCAAAGGGATTGGCCAAGAATCCGTAACTGGGGTGGCGCGGATTGTCAAAGATACTCAGGATGTCAATAGTTTTCGGGTCGGCGATATCTTGGTAGCAAGTTCTACTGATGCCAGTTATCTAGATGCTATTCGCAAGGCGGCGGGAATTATTGTAGAAGATGAAAGCTTGACTTGCCATGCAGCAACGCTGGGTCTCCGTCTTGGAAAACCGGTAATTGTGGCGGTTAAGGATGCTACTACCAGTATTCGCGATCAATCAGTCATTACCTTAGATATCCAACGCGGGCTAATCTATTCTGGCAAAATCGACATTTAGGGTGTTGATTTAGTTGCGCAGGGGAGAAATTGATTCTAATGTCCAGTCGGGGCGAAGATTACTCGCTCCCCGCAGATAGGGATGTTCGATCGATTGATGGGCTGGCAAATTAGTATGCACTAAGAAACGAATACAGCGGGGTAAGCTACCAGCCACCTGCATTTGCTGGACATCCATCAGCGCCACACCGTCCCAATTGGGTCGTTGTCTAGCCACCTGTGCTGGAAAAATTGCATCTAAGTCCGGCGTAGCCGTAAAAATAGCACTGATCATTTCTTGAGGATGAAGGTGGTTGCGAGCTTCTAAGGCAGCGAGTAGTTCTAGGACGGACTCGGTAATTGCTTCGATCGAATTTTCCCGAGCTGTTGTTGCTCCACGAATTGCCCGCACTCGCCACTCTGCACCCATGTTACCCTCGTTAATTAATTGCCAATTATGGCCGATACAGCCATAGCGGCTGACCGCTAGTACTTATCTCAAATTGTACCCAATTCACCGCTTCGCTTACCCCCAACGACTGGATTTGTCTTTGGAGAATACGGTTTAGTAGTGGTTTGCGCTCCTCAATATTACAGCACTTCGCTTGCTCGGGATCGAGACCAGCTAGCTCGGCTGCCCATTTTCGCGCGTCTTCTTCAGTGCCCAACCTGTCCACCAAGCCCAGTTCTAAGGATTGCTCACCAGTAAAGATCCGGCCATCGGCGAAGGTTTTAACTTTTTCGACCGTGAGACCACGCGACTCGGCCACAATTTGGACGAATTGGGCATAGCTGGAGTCAATCAACGCTTGGAGAATTTCTTGTTCAGGAGGCGTTAACTCCCGATCGAAGGACAAGATATCTTTATAGGCTCCCGACTTCACTACCTGAAAAGACACACCCACTTTATCAAGGAGTTTTTCGAGATTATTGCCACGTAAAATCACCCCAATACTACCAGTAACCGTACCGGGATTGGTCACAATATGTTTGGCTCCCATCCCGATGAACACCCCACCAGAGGCGGAGATATTGCCATAACTGGCCACAATCTGTACTTTGGACTGGAGCTGCTTCAGAGCCGTATAAATTTCATAAGAATCACCAACGGTGCCGCCGGGGCTATCAATTCTGAGTAGCAAGGCCGGAAATTTCTTTTCTTCAACAGTTTGAAGTGCCGCTAATACAGCCTTGCGGGTATTGCTGCCGATCGCCCCCACAATTTCGATGCGGGCTATCTGTTTACTAGTTCTTGGTTTAAACGGCCAGACCATAAGATTTTACTTTTCCCAACACTTTAAAAAAATATACAATTACAATACCTACTCTTCAGATACATGCAGATTCCCAAGTATTCATCGTTACTCCAGCTAGCTTTAATGATTTGCCCGTTTTTTTTATGGGGAACTGCCATGGTGGCGATGAAGGGAGCCACCCCCCATACTACCCCGTTTTTCCTGGCGGCGTTTCGATTATTGCCAGCGGGGTTATTGATCTTAGTAGCGGCTTGGGGCTGGCAATTACCCCAACCACCAACCGCCCGGGCTTGGGGCTGGATTATTTTGTTTGCGTTGGTAGATGGCACCTTATTTCAAGGCTTTTTGGCCAATGGTCTGATGCGCACCGATGCCGGTTTAGGCTCGGTGATGATCGATTCCCAGCCTTTGGCGGTGGCGGTTCTTTCGGCTTGGCTGCTGCGCGAGTCGATCGGTCTTTGGGGTGGAATTGGGTTGGGATTAGGCGTATTGGGGATTAGCTGTATTGGCTTGCCTGCCGAATGGTGGGAGAACATTTTAGATGCTGCTAATCATGAGCCGCTGCCCATCATGCAGCTTTTTGCCCACGGTGAATGGCTGATGTTATTAGCCGCGCTATCGATGGCAGTGGGGACAATTCTGATTCGGTATGTGACGCAGGAATCGGATGCGGTGGTGGCCACCGGCTGGCATATGGTAATTGGCTCGTTGCCTTTGATCGGCGCGACTCTGCTCTGGGAAGAATCACCGTGGCAGCAGCTGACGATCCTAGATTGGTCGGCTCTGACCTACTCCACTGTTTTTGGGAGTGCGATCGCCTATGGCATATTTTTTTATTTTGCGGCGCAGGGCAACCTGACTAGTCTCAGCTCGCTCACTTTTCTGACACCCATCTTTGCCCTTAGTTTTGGCAGTATTTTTCTGGACGAGAGCCTCACCGCCATTCAAGTCGGGGGCGTAGCGGTCACCTTGATCAGCGTGCTATTAATTAATCAGCGAGAGGCCATTAGCGAAAAATTTAATCCTACAGCCCCCGCGTTGTTGCCGAGTGAAACAATGGTTGCTCCCGAAGAAACCCAGTCTTCAAACTTTTTGTAAGAACTCCTGAGCGAGCTTTATAAAGGCTTTCGAGCCAGGTGTGTTGGGATTATCGATGACGACTGGCTGGAAACTATCGATCGATCGAGCCACATTTACATCCATCGGAATCTTGGTTTGAAAAACTTTTTCGGGCTTAAAATCTTGCGCAACGCGCTGAATGACCTGTTCATAGTAGCGATTAAACATCATGTTGCCAGATAAAACAAAAACCACTCCCAACAACTGACTGCGTAATTGATTCTCATCTAGTTGATGGGCTTCGCGCAAACTGGCAATCCGCCGCTCTAATAGCTGCATCCCCACCAAAGAAAGCGGCTCTGGCCGAGCGGGCATAATATAATAATCGCTAGCCATAATACCACTGCGGGTCAGCAAGTTATAACCGGGCGCACAATCTAGAATAATAAAATCGTATTCCGACTGCACTGGCGCTAAGATATCCCGCAATAATCCGCCCTCAAAACCATTCCAAACATCTAAAAAATCGGCTTTGCTACCTTCCAAAGCTTCCTGGTGTAACTTCTCGGATACCAAGAATTCATCATAGATATCAATATCACCAGAAAGTAGATCTAATCCCATCACCCCGGCCAGGTTGCGAGTAATGGTATCAGCCGTAGTGAATTTATATCGGTGACTGGGCTTTAAAGATTTAGCGACCAAGTAACTAATCGTCTTCTTGTCTCGCCGGGTTTTAGCAAAATCTTGGGGCGACATCAGGCTCAGGGTGGCGCTAATTTGGGTATCGAGGTCTACGACTAATACCCGCTTTTGATAGTACTTGGCCAAGCAGGTTGCCAGATTGACAGTGAGGGTGGTTTTCCCGACCCCACCTTTCATATTGATCGTGGCAATTGTTAATCCCATGAATGACTATTGATATCCGTATACACCGCTACTATCATAGAACTCGATCGACACCTCCATCACAAAAAACCAATAGTGAGACAGCTGCCTCGCTATTGGCTAATTAAAATCTCCAGCTAAATCTTAACGACGACGACGGCTGGAACCACGAGCTTCTTGATAGTCCCGATCGTCGCTGCGGCTGCTGCGCTCGCCACCCTCACTACCACCTTCGCGCAAAACTGGCTTGCCAGCACGTTGACCGCGTGGCCGCGAATCGCGGCGGTCATCCCGCCGATCTCCCCGGTCGTAGCGATCGCCTCGGTCTTGAGCAACTGGCTCTTCCATGTCTAAGTAGGCTGGACGAGTGCGATCGTAAATCAACTGCAAGGCTGCTGCTGCAATAGTATGGACATCGTATCCTTCACCGAGCTGGGCAATAATCGGTAAGAAAGAAGCCACCCGTTCACCTGCTAATGCTTCCAATATGTCCGCTTGCACTTTTTCCATATGCTTTGCTTCAATTTGGGCGCGGGTGGGCACTTGACAGATGGTCAAATCTTGGCGTACCCGACGCTCAATGGTCTGCAATTTACGCCGATCCATCGGGTGAATGAGGGAGATAGCAATGCCTTCTTTACCAGCTCGTCCTGTCCGACCAATCCGGTGGATATAGTTTTCTGGGCTATCGGGCATGTCATAGTTAATGACGTGTGTTAGGTGATCTACATCCAGACCTCGGGCCGCAATATCGGTTGCTACGATCCAGCGTACTTTACACTGCCGGAAGCGATGCAACAGCCGTTCGCGTTGGGTTTGGGTGAGGTCACCATGGTATTCATCAGCACTGTGACCAGCACCTTGCAATTGACTGGTGAGGTCAGCAGCGGCCTTCCGAGTCCGCACAAAGATAATCGCCGATTCGGGCTGCTCTAGCTCCATAATGGGCTGTAGCATTTGAGCTTTTGTCCAACCGCGGGGGACAAAGTAAACTTGCTGCGTAATCCGATTGGGAGCGGCTTTAGGCTGCTCGACAGTGACAATAATCGGATCATTTAAGAAGCGATTGACCAAAGAACGGATTTGGGGAGCCATGGTCGCCGAGAACAAAGCTGTTTGCTTGGTGGGCGGCAATTTGCTCATGACTAGCTCGACATCATCAATGAAGCCCATGCTTAACATTTCATCGGCTTCATCTAAGACAAACCAATCTACTTGGTCTAGACGCAGGCGACCGCGATTGATCAGGTCAATCACTCGGCCGGGAGTACCAACCACGATGGGCACCCCGCTTTCTAAGCGGCGAATTTGTTGTTCGATCGACTGACCACCATAGACGGTCAAAATAGGAGAGCGCCTTTCGCTGGTGATGAAAGTCTTCATTGCTTCTGAGACTTGCATGGCCAGTTCCCGGGTGGGGGTCAAGATCAAAGCTTGGACTACTGGTTTTTGGAAATCAATTTTTTCCAGGATGGGCAGAGAGAAGGCCGCCGTTTTACCGGTACCAGTCTGCGATTGGCCGACCACATCTTTGCCAGCCAGCAATTGCGGGATCGCTTGGGCTTGAATATTAGTGGGTTCGGTGATACCTAGCTTTTCTAACTGACTAACGATTTTTTCAGAAATGCCTAGGCTAGCAAAGGAAGTGGTCATATTTTGGTATTTTTCAGTGATTAGGATGGTGAAGTCAAACTGGACGGATGGGGCATGCAGATCGCAGAGGCGCTCTCTACACTAGAAATTAAATTAGAAGGTTACGACCTCCCCATACAGGTCATAGTGGTCGGCCTTGGTGATTTTGACCGATACGATCGAACCCAAACGAGCCACCCCCCGCACATAAACCTGGCCGTCTACCTCTGGTGCAAACCGTGCCGATCGGCCAACTAGTTCCCCAGAGCTGGGATTTTCTAGTTCTATTAAGACATCTACAACTTTCCCAACTTCTTGCTGGTTTTTAGCCAGGGAAATGGGCTGCTGCAGAGCCATTAGTGCAGCATGTCGATCGGTCATTACTTCCGCAGCCACCTGTTGGGGCAGTCGTCCAGCGGGAGCTTCGGCTTCTGCGGAGAAGGTAAATACGCCGACATGGTCGAATTGGTGGCGAGCCACAAATTCTTGCAAGTGGGCGAAATGGGCATCGGTTTCACCAGGAAATCCCACGATGAAAGTTGTGCGCATGATGGCCTTGGGCAGCGCTGCCCGGAGGCTATCCATAATGCGATCGTTCACCTGTCCCTGCCAGGGTCGATTCATCGCGCGCAGCATGTCCGGGTGGGAGTGCTGAAGTGGTAAATCGAGGTAGGGGAGCACGTTCGGGGTCTCTTGCATAGCCGCGATAACCGCTGGGGTGAGGCCAGTGGGGTAAGCGTAATGCATCCGAATCCAGGGCACATCTACTTTGCCCAGGGCGCGGAGCAACTCGGCGAGTTGAGGCTTACCGTAGATGTCCAAACCATAGTTGGTGGTGATTTGAGAGATGAGAATCAGTTCTTTGACACCTTCATCGGCCAACTGTTGGGCTTCTGCCACGATCGATTCGATCGATCGCGAGCGCTGCTTACCCCGCAGATGGGGGATAATACAAAAGCTACAGGCGTAGTCACAGCCTTCTGCTACTCGCAAGTAAGCGACTCCTTCTGAAGTCGTGCGATAGCGCGGCACCCATTCATCAGCAATGTAGCTAGGCTCTGCGGAAACAGCATGGACTCGTTCGCCTGTTTCAGCTCGCTCAATAACATTGACGATTTGCTGGTAGTCGCCGGTACCCACCACCGCGACTGCTTCTGGGATTTCATCTAGCAGCTGGCTTTGGAAATGTTGCGCCATGCAGCCAGTAATTACTATTTTTTTCTGAGCAGCCGCTAGTTCTACCAACGTCCGCACCGATTCTTCCCGAGCCGATTCAACAAAGCTACAGGTGTTGACAATGACGTAGTCAGCGGTATCTTCGTCAGCATCGACGTGGTAGCCAGCTTGCACCAGCAAGCCGAGCATATGCTCACTATCTATTCGATTTTTTTCACAGCCGAGATGGGAGATCGCGATCGATGGCTTGTTACCCATTGATGATTTATATACTCTACAGATTGGGCGGTCATGAAGGACACTGCAACTCCCAAGTAGCCCGAGGGCTAACCAAATTTAACCACTGTGTGGAAAACTACAAATACGTCGCAGCTATTGCATAAAAGCCAGAAAATGCTGTCAACGAGGTGATGTAGCTTTGGATAAGTCAGCAACGAATGCTGATGACAACTGAATTTTTCAGGCTGGAGCCTTACGATAAAAGCCTAAGTGAGGCGGGCGCCAATAATGAAACAGGACTGTTTAAGGCTAGAGCTGATTGCTACAAGCGTTCCTGAAAGGTTTGGTTGTCAGTTTTGAGATGCGATGTTGTCCGCTACGAAACATTCTAGCATGATGTTGCGGATTGTAACTGAATCTGATGCAGACGCTGGTAACACTATGTCTAAGAATCGCAGAGCAACGAATTATCAACTGGGACAGTAGCTCATAGGTCGAGCCTTGGAATAGTATAAAATCAGTAATGTTGCGATTGACTATGGCTTGTTAGGCAAGGATAGCAACGAAATAAGGCCGGATTCTTATGTTTATATTGTGAATCTAAAACAAATTTTTCAAACAGCAAATCCCATCATTGGCGTAGTGCATCTTCTGCCACTGCCCACCACACCCCGTTGGGGCGGCAACTTGAAAGCCGTGATCGATCGAGCGGAACAAGAATCTCTAGCCTTAGCGTCTGGTGGGGTTGATGGCATTATCATCGAAAATTTTTTTGATGCCCCATTTACAAAGGGTCAAGTCGATCCAGCGGTGGTTAGTGCCATGACGATGGTAGTGAAAAGATTGATGGGTTTGGTGACACTGCCAATTGGAATCAATGTTCTGCGCAATGATGGCCATAGTGCGCTAGCGATCGCGGCTTGCACGGGGGCACAATTTATTCGGGTCAATGTTTTGACTGGCGTAATGGCCACCGATCAAGGTTTGATTGAAGGCTGTGCCCATGATCTGTTGCGCTATCGGCGGTCATTGGGTAGTGATATCCAGATCCTGGCGGATGTATTAGTCAAACATGCCAGACCATTAGGGATACCTAATCTGACGACTGCTGTGCAAGATACGATCGAGCGCGGCCTAGCCGATGCGGTAATTTTGTCGGGTTGGTCTACTGGTTACCCGCCAGATCTAGAAGATTTGGAGCTAGCCACGGCGGCGGCGAAGGGGACACCAGTCTTGATTGGGAGCGGTGCCGACTGGCAGAACATTCCGACCTTGATCCAAGCGGCAGATGGCGTGATCGTCTCTAGTGCTCTCAAGCGGCAGGGTAAAATAGAACAGTCGATCGACCCCATTCGCGTCAGCCAGTTTGTGGAAGCGATGCGCAGTAGTAAACAGAATCAGATCTCCCTGGCCTCGCCAACGACAGTACCAGTTACGCGGTCTTAATCGCGATCGCTGCCATCAACATAGTCCCTCATTTTTAGATCCCCATGCTCAATCGTCGTCAGTCCTCCTGGATTCATCGTTTTTCCCGTCCTATCCTCGGGGCGATCGCCGCTGTGGGGATCGCAGATACTGGTTACCTCACATCGGTGAAGCTATCGGGTAACGGCGTAGCTTGTGCGAATGTCGGTTGCAATCAGGTGTTGAGCAGCCCCTATGCCAATATTTTTGGATTGCCCCTCACATTATTTGGTTTATTGGCTTATGTGGCGATCGCCATCCTGGCACTGGTGCCGTTGGTGATCAAAGCCCAAAACAATAAAAAAGCTCAAAACCAACTCCAAGATTGGACTTGGCTAGGGTTGTTTCTCATTGGTACAGCGATGGCCGTATTTAGCGGCTACCTAATGTATCTTTTAGCTTTTGTCATTCAGGCCGCTTGCCCTTTCTGCATTGTTTCGGCAATTTGTTCCATCTCGATCTTCTTACTAGCCATTCTAGGTCGAGACTGGGATGACATTGGCCAATTGCTATTTCGAGGATTAGCAGTGGCAGCGGTGACAGTATTAGTCACACTAGGTATTTACAGTGGCGTGGGAAATAGTGCGAAGGTGGATATCCCCACTACGGCCGAAATTACTACCTTAGAGCCTCAGGGGCCGCTACCCAAGAAGGTGGGCTGGACAATCACCAGTAAATCGGGAGCCGCCGAAATTTCCCTAGCGCAGCATCTTCAACAAATAGATGCCAAGATGTATGGCGGTTTTTTCTGCTCGCATTGCTATGAGCAAAAGCAATTGCTGGGGCGCGAGGCTTTTAAAAGCAATATCAAATATATTGAATGTCATCCCGAAGGCCAAAACCCGCAAGTAGCACTGTGCGAGAAAGAGGGAATTACTGGCTTTCCGACTTGGGAGATCAAGGGCAAGAAATATCCGGGGGTACGGCCACCGGAAGAGCTAGCCAAACTCAGTGACTATCAAGGTTCCCAGAACTTTAAATATTCTAAGCTCCTGCCGGGTTTTGGTAAAAAATAGAAATTATTACAAATCCCAGATAGTCACGTATTCTGCGACAATTTCACCACCAAACTGAGCGGCGATGCGGGCAGCGGCGGCATCTAAATCTAAATCCACAAAATTGTCCTCTGGCATTATTTCTAGTGCTATGGCGTGGCCATTAGTACTGATGGGGGCATCTGCTGCTGGTGATAGCTCCGCTTGCACCTCTGGTGATCGGAAGATAGCAGGCTGTTCATGAGCGATGGCTGGCTGGATGGATGGTGTCAGAGCGGCCATTTCCGGTTCATGTGGATCGGGATAGGCTGGCGGCTCATAGAATACTTCATCCATAGCCGGCATCATCGGTACGGATTCTGCGGATATGTTGGTTGGTAGTTCCGCAAAAATTGCCGGCATCGCAGTTGGTGCAGCAGTCACCTCTGGTGCTAGCGGTGCTATCGATGGTTCTGGCACTTTGGCCACTGGGGATGGACTGGCTGCGCCTTCTCCCAATTTCAACAGTACGGTAATCGGTCTATCCAGCAAGGCTGTCAAAGCTTTTTGGACATGTTGTTTCTGGCCTTCAGCCAGTTTCATAAAAGTGCTGCTTTTCATACCCACCGTCGCCACATCACCCACCACTGATAATAGTTTGGCGTGGGGGGCGAATAGTCCCTTGCCAGAGGGTAAGAGCTGACCCAATACTTGTTGCCAAGTATTGGCTAAATCGATGGGCGGAATTTCTGGTTCACTCGCAACTGGCTCGATGGCAGTGGATAATGGTGCCGATAAATCCACGGCGGACAATGGGGTAGGTGCGCTGGCTGTAATTGCCCCGGCCAGGGGCACAGCGGTGAGAGTCAATGGCAGATCAGAATTAGCTGTGACTATTGGCCCAACAGGTAGTACTAGCCCCAGCAAAGTGATTTCCAACCAGAGCCGGGGTTGTGTATTACCTTTCAGCTGACTTTCACTGTCTTTCAGCCGCTGTTGGCTGGCTAGAATCGCGGGCAGTTCCATGGTGGCGGCTAGTTGGCAGACTGCTGGCCAGATTTCGGCAGTGAGGTTGGTTAAGTCTTGGCGGTTCGGGATCGCTTTGGCGATCGATAGATCTCGATAAAAACCCGCTAAGTTTTGCAAAATCATCAGGGGTTCTTTGCCTCTTTCGACCAGCAGCCGGCAATGATCCAACAAATTTTCGATGTGCTGGTGGTGAAGGGATTGACCCAGAGCCAATAAATCTTTTTCGGGCACGGAACCAACTAGCTCCCACACACGCTCAACTGTTACGGTGGTACTCATCAAACTGAGCTGATCCAGTAAGCTTTCTGCGTCACGTAAACCGCCCTGGGCAATCTGCGCGACTAACTGGATGGCACCAGCCGTAATCTGAATTTGTTCGAGCTGGGCGATATAGGTAAGGTGTTGCACCATGGCCGCCAGAGGAATACGGCGGTAGTCAAACTTTTGGCAGCGCGAAATAATAGTGGGCAAGACCCGCTGGGGATCGGTGGTAGCCAGAATAAAAACTACATGCAGTGGGGGTTCCTCTAAAGTCTTGAGCAGCGAATTAAAAGCCGCCGTACTCAGCATGTGACACTCGTCAATCAGATAGACTTTGTAGCGACACTGCACTGGTGCATACTGTGCCCGATCGATAATCTCCCGAATGTTATCAACACCAGTGTTGCTGGCCGCATCAATCTCGACGACATCCAGGGCATTGCCCCAGGTAATGGATTGACAAGTTGGACATTTACCACAGGGTTGTGCAGTGGGTACCTCACTGGCCATACAATTAAGAGACTTGGCAAAAATTCGCGCACTAGAAGTTTTACCGGTTCCTCGGGGGCCAGTAAATAAATAGGCTGGTGCGATCTTCTGCGATCGCAGAGCATTGGTGAGCGTGGTGGCAATGGCCTCTTGTCCTACCAAATCTGCGAAAGTTTGAGGTCGATATTTATGATGGAAAGGCAAATAGCTCATCGATATCGAAATAAATTTAAAGTCGAGCTGATAATTTAGTCATCCCAATTTGGGATACCTGATGATCAGGAACCGCTAAAAGTGATCTGGCTTCTAGGATATCAGTGAGTAATAATCATGATTGGTATATTTATTCTCAATCTTAGTGGAATCACTAGCGGTTATCTTCAGCAAAACCTATGTACTACTTTAACGCAAGGATACTGGTAAATGTTTAAAGGAATGTGGCGATCGATTATCCGGTGGTGGCAGAGTCTGCTCGGGAAAAGTCCTAGTAGAGCGGCAGTTGTTGCTAATGATTTACCACTCCTGAGCGATCCTGACTACGAATATCTGTTTATGCAGCTATTGGAAGGTGTGGCGCATGGCTGGCAGCAGCCCCGGGTCATTAAGTTTTTCCATAGAGTTAAGCAACGGGCACCCAAATCCCAATGGATGGCTTGGCTGAATGGTTTTGGCTACCGTTTGGTAAATTCGTCGGCTCCCAATGAAGAG
>CAXTSZ010000024.1:37939-47212 GCA_964247125.1 uncultured bacterium | reverse complement strand
TAATGGCAAATTCTAATACATCCTCATCAGGAATACTTTGATTATCCTTTCCAGCTTCTCTAGTCGTTAATACATTATAGCCTTTTTATCTGAGTCGCCTCACTACTGGAGATTCAAAATTCTCGTCAGCATATAATTGAATCATCTATGCTTCCTCGTTAGCAGCAATTGCTTCGGCAATTTCAGCAGGGAAAGCCTCTGCATAAGCCCAGGCATTAGCTAAATCTGTTGCTGTTAATTGAGGATAGGCTTCTAGAATTCTGTCATCGTTGGCTCCCATCTGGCGGTATTGAAATAAACTCCAAACCGGAATTCGCATATTTCTAATACGAGCATCACCACCGACAACTCCAGGTGTTTTGGTAATCCCAGTCAATGAGTTAGTTTGCGACTGAATCAACTGTACAATCTCATGTTGTTCGTCTGACGATAAAGACAAAATTTGTTGTTTTAGTTCTTGGGTAATCATATCATCACCATCTTTGGCAGTACTGCTCAATCCTATGATAATCGATCGATCCATCATCCCGCAGCCAACACAATCGCAGTAGAGATTTTTTTGAACTAAAAAACAACTTGTAGTCGAATAGTAACTTTTGATATCCACCTGGGAAAACTACATAATGTAAGCTCAAAATACCAACTCATGTACATCAATCAGCGCAGCCAACTAGTCCGCAACATCACCCTCGCCATCGCCAACGGCAGCATCACCCTCATCATCCTGCTCATCGCCCCCCTCGGACTTGCCGCCGTCATTATCAACACGATCCTCATCACCATCTCCACATTTGTCACCGCCACCGCCAGCGATCGAGTCATCAAATATCTCCAACCACATCAACCACCCAAAAACGCCAACTTCCCACCACCCGAAGACTCCCGCGAAACAGCCAACCTCAGCAGCCGCGACCATCATCACAGCCAACTACGCCGCTAATGCGTACCATCTATCTCTCCCTTCAAGGCTGCCACCTCTCCCTAGAACAAGAACAACTCATCATCCAACGCCAAAAAATCGAAATCCAGCGCGTTCAACTCCCCCTCACCGAACAAATCCTCGTCTTCGGCAACAGCCAAATCACCACCCCCGCCATTCGGGCCTGCCTGCAACGCGACATCCCCATCGCCTATCTTTCCCGACTCGGTTACTGCTACGGTCGCACCCTCTCCATCGCCCGTGGCTATCGCCAACTCTCCCGCCACCAACAAGATCTCACAGCCATCGATCGACTAGTAGTCGCCCGCAAAATAGTCCGCGCCAAAATTCAAAACAGTCGCACCCTCCTCCTGCGGCAACAACGCAAGAACTCCATCACCATCCTCAGCGAACCGATCGATCAACTACAGCACCTCTCTATTCAAGTACTACAAACCGAGGCGATCGATCGGCTCATGGGTCTAGAAGGCATCGCCGCTGCCGTATACTTCAACGCCTTTAGCTATTGCCTCCAAAATCCCGACTTCACCTTCATCGCCCGCAGCCGTCGCCCCCCGGGCAATCCCATCAACGCCATGCTCAGTTTTGGCTATCAAGTAATTTGGAATCACCTCCTCACCCTCATCGAACTACAAGGACTCGATCCCTACTCCGGCTGCTTACACCAAACCTCCGATCGTCATGCTGCCCTGGTTTCCGATCTCGTCGAAGAATTTCGTGCTCCGATCGTTGATTCTTTAGTTCTCTACCTCACCAATCGACGAATGGTAGAAACAGCCACTGACTTTGAGTACCGCGATGGTGGCTGTTTCCTCAATGAATCAGGACGCAAAAAATACCTCAAAGCCTTTCTCCAACGCATGACCGAATCTATCCCCACTGCTGATCAACAACCCCGCTGGGACTTACTAAATCGTCAAGTCAAAAACTTTAAACAGTTCGTCTACCAGCCCACCTATAGCTACGAGCCATATCTTATTCGTTAACTACATGCTATTTTATATAGTTACTTATGATATCCCTTGCGATCAACGCCGCCGCAAAATCTCCAAGCTCTTAGAAGGCTATGGTCAAAGAGTCCAATACAGCGTTTTTGAATGTGTTTTAGCCGACCATAAATATCAGGAATTAAAGCAGCGACTAAAACGGCAGGTAAAACTACCAGAAGATTCTGTGCGTTTCTATCCACTCTCTAACCACACTCGACCAAATATTGAAGCTTGGGGTGGAGAAGATATTACCCAAGCAGCAACATCAGTTATTATCTAAATATTGATCATCACTACATGCGATCGAGTACCTCAATACCCAGCAAACTCAACCCCAATTGCAGCGTCCGCGCCGTCAGGTCACACAGCACCAGCCGAGAAATTCGGGTTTCTCCTGCGGCCTGTAAAACCGCACATTTATCGTAGAACTGATTGTACTTCTGACTCAACTCAAACAGATACTGACACAGGCGGCTCGGAAATAGATCTTGCTCTACTTCCAGCAATACCGTACTTAATTGCAACAAATGCTTGGCCAGCGTTTGCTCCTGCTCCTCGGTTAGCACCACCGTCGGGGTACCCAACTGCGCCCAATCGATCTCCCCCTTTCGACCAATACTTCTCACCCGCGCATAGACATAGAGCATATAGGGAGCGGTATTCCCTTGCAGAGCCAGCATTTTATCGAAACTGAAAATATAGTTGCTCAACCGATTTTGGCTGAGGTCGGCATATTTCACCGCACTCAATCCCACTACTTGAGCGGAATGCTCAATGTATGCCGCCGTCTCTGTCCGGTCATCTTTAGCCAATCGCTCCTGCAAATCACTACGGGACCTGTCGATCGCCTCATCTAGTAACTCCTTCAGCTTAATAGTCTCCCCCGATCGCGTTTTTAGCTTTTTGCCATCTTCTCCCTGCACCAAACCAAAAGGCGTATGGACAATATCCACCTGCTCATCGATCCAGCCCGCTGTCCGGGCAACTTGGAAAAACTGCCCAAAGTGATTAGCTTGCCCAGCATCAGTAATATAGATAATGCGATCGGCTTGATCCACCCGTAACCGATAACGAATAGCCGCTAAGTCAGTAGTCGCATAGTTATATCCGCCATCCGACTTTTGCACAATTAAGGGCAATGGTTCACCTTCGCGATTAATAAACCCTGTCATGAAAACACACTTGGCACCGGCACTCACTTCGACCAGCCCCAATTGCTCTAGCTCAGCGATCGTCTCCGCCAAAAAAGGATTATAAAAAGACTCCCCCCGCTCAGTCAGTTGGACGTTTAACCGGTCGTAGATGGCTTGAAACTCCCGTCGGGATTGCTCACAGAGCAACTGCCAAGCCTGCTTGGTCGCCTCATCACCAGCTTGCAATTTTACAACTGCTTGCCGCGCTGTTGCCTGAAACGCCTCATCCTCGTCAAACCGTTGCTTGGCCTGCTTGTAAAAAGTTACTAAATCACCAATATCCAAAGCATCAGCTGTATCTAAAGCACTGGGATACACCTCCCGCAAATAGCAGATCAACATGCCAAACTGGGTACCCCAGTCACCCACATGATTCAAGCGCAACACTTCATGACCGCGAAATTCTAAGATGCGGGCAATACAGTCGCCAATGATCGTCGATCGCAAGTGGCCTACATGCATTTCCTTAGCAATGTTGGGGCTAGAAAAATCTACGACAATTTTTTGATGCGGATGAGCGATCGGGATTCCTAAGCGAGGATCGGCATGAAGTTGCTGAATCTGTTCTGCTAGATATATAGATGTGAGCTGAAAATTAATAAAGCCTGGTCCGGCAATGCTCGGAGTCTCACAAATAGCCGACACATCCAAGCGATCGACGATCGCTTGGGCAATAACACGGGGAGATTTCCCTAATTGCTTGGCTAAACCCATCGCCACATTGGCTTGATAATCACCGAATTGCGGATTACTAGCTGGTACTAACAGCGGATCAGTCTCGGTATATTCTGCCCCCCAAGCACTAGTCAGAGCATCACTGAGCTGTTTTTTTAGATATTGAAGGGCATTCATAATAATTTCTGGGTCGGTGGAAACGCTGTGGCATAGTCTGTGCTTATTGTATCGTCAAGCTGTCTCCGCCATTATTACTAGCCAGTAGCTTTTGATTTCAGCACAGCAAATCATCGCAACTGAGCGATACCAAGGCAACTAGCCCTAGCAATCTGAAATCTTAGTATTATTTCTACCTAAGTGTTTATGCGCTGGTATTTTCTGGGTAACTTAAGTACAAGAAGCTATCTTATGAACTTCGGTGCTCTCCTTCAATGAGAAAAAATTGGTTCCACCAGCCTAAATTGTTCATCAGAGTCCTAACAGCTAACTGATACACCACTTGTGAATTTCCCAGGTATGCGCAAATAAGCTTATGTTAAATCGTCTAAAAGGTCTAATTTCTAGAAGTAGCCAATGCGTGGCCATCGAACTAGGAGCTGAAAAGATCAATGTAGTGCAACTTAAAAAACAGGGTGCTGAAGTCAAACTGATGAACCTATGTTCGGCGGAGGTACCAGCAGGGGTCTTTGAAGAAGGAAGAATTGTGAACCAGTCGGAGTTGGCTGATTTGATTTCCGCCACTCTAGCAGATCACAAAATCAAGGCTCAACAAGTTTATACTGCCGTCCCGATGCGGGAAGCTGTGACCAGACTAATTCCGCTACCAGCGGAACTAAGTGATGCTGAAATGCATGACATGATCATCAATCACGAAGCAGCTTTATATTTACCTTATCCTCGGGAAGAAGTAGACATTGACTACCAGAAATTAGATCTCATCACCGATGAAGACGGTCTGGATAAGATGCAGGTCATGCTGGCAGCTACTCGTCGGGATGTTACCGATAGCTATATTGAAACTTTTAGACTGGCTGGTTTAAAAGTCAAAGTCTTAGAGATTAATAGCTTTTCACTGCTGCGCACGATTAAAGAGCAACTGCGCCAATTTGGTCCACAAGAAGCCGTCGTATTGGTAGACATCGAATTTGATAGCACCGAAATCGCCATTATTGTGAATGGAATCCCACACTTTAACCGGACAGTTTCGATCGGTACACAACAACTGCAAGAAGCCTTAGGTAGTGGCATGAACATGCCTACTGAACGCAGCTCGGATGTCCTCCAAAATCTCACAATTCCCGATATCCCAGTGAGTAGTATTGGCACCATGACCATGAGTGAACAAACGATCAGTCCTGGTATCCAGGCATTAATGAGAGTCATTGCGGACTTGGCTGAAGAAATCAGAAGATCGATCGAGTTTTATACGAGCCATAGTAGTCAGCTGCAAATTGAGCAGCTATTACTGGCTGGTCCCGGTGGTGGTTTAGGACAGCTTGACCTCTTCTTCACCCAAAGATTAGGCATTCCCACCACCCAAATCGATCCCATTGCTTCTTTAGGCATTGACACTAATCTAGATATTCCACTTATGCAAAGACCTGGCTTGGGAGTAATTCTGGGCTTAGGGATGCGGGGGGCTAATTAACATATGTATAACATCGACATTAACTTTCTTAAAGATCGGCCTGAGTACCAAGGCAGTTCAGTGCAGTCAGACACTACTGGCATCAACAAAAATAGTCAGGCAAGTTACTCAAAAGCACCTATCTATATTGGCTTGGGTGTAGGAGTCGTAGCAATACTAGCTAGCGCAGCTGGTTGGTTCGTGCTAGATAATCAAGCTAAGACTTTACAAGCCAAACAAGCTGAACTCGATAATCAGCTAGGGAAGCTGAAAACCCAAGAGACAGAATTAACTGGTCTGAATGGTCAAATCGGTCAGACAGAGGGAGAATCGAAAGCTCTCGCGGGAGTATTCAACTCCGTCCGTCCTTGGTCAGCGATTCTGAAAGACCTGCAAGAAAGTATTCCCCAAGGTGTGCAAATTCAGACGATCGGCCAAATCCCACCTGATGCAGTCGCTGCGGCGCCAGCAAAAGCGGCGCTTCCAGCACCTAAAGATGGCAGTATTCTCGCCAAAGCCGCTGCCCCACCACCAGATCCCGGTGCTAAACCCAGCACTGCTCCTAGTCCAGCTGTCGCCCCTAGCGCCGCTGCTACCCCAGCCGTAGTGGCAACAACTAGTGGTACTTTAGATACCCCAGTTACTAAATTAAAAGTAGTGGGAGTTGCGCAATCATTCAATGATGTCAACAACTTCATCTTAACTTTAAAAAAATCAGCATTCTTCAATCCTGATGATGTGCAGCTGATCAATGCCAACTTGGTTCAAGAAGGAGCAGTGGTGACGAGTACCAATATTGTTCCGATCAAATCAGTAAGGTACGAAATCCGCACATCACTAAAGCAAGTACCAGCACCAGAATTGCTGAGTGACTTAGAACGAAAAGGAGCCGTTGGCCTGGTTACTAGGCTAAAAAGTTTACAGCAACAACAGGTGATCAAGCCATGACATACAGCGAAGATTTAATTAATAGCACCATGCTAGATAACTCTACTTATCTAGATCAGGAGCCAACCTATCCCTCCATATTCGGGCTATCTCTATCCCCAGCTTTAATTGGTGGTGTATTAGGTGTAATTGGTTTAGCTGGCGCTGGCTACTTTTTATATAGTAATCTGATGCCACAGCAACAGGCCAACCAGGAGCTACAAACTAAGCTCAGTAAGTTGCAAGAGCAAATCCAAGAACGCCAAGAAAATGCCAAGAAAATTGCGGCTGCTAAAGTTCAATTAGATAAGGCTAAAGTTCAAAAACAGGCCGTATTAGCATTATTTGCTAGCGATCAAAAACTCGATACCTTGTTGCTAGACCTCAACAAACTGATTAATACCAGACAGGGTGAACTACAAAGATTCACTCCCGATGCAGCCTCCACTGGGGTGATTACTGATGGTTCTTTGGGAGCATCCTTAAACGGTAAGCTGCGCCGCAAATCTACGGATATCGAAGTGGATGGTAGCTTCGAGCAGATGCAGTCTATTCTGCGCACTGTCGAAAGATTAGATCAGTTACTAATCTTGAAAGATTTTCAAGCGGATTTAATCCCAGTAGCTGTGAATAATGTCAATGGTAGTGGTGCAGTATCATCGACTCCCAAAATCAAGACTAAGTTCAAGCTCCAGGCAGTAATTCCTCTGACCCCTGAGGAAGCAGCAGCAGCGGCTCCACCGCCTGTCGCCGCCAAATAAGCTAGCTGACACCTCAATTTTTGCCCTCAACTCAAACTAAACCTCTGCTTTAGGAATTCGATCGTGAGAAAACCAACCAAAAAATTCACCCAGATTTTGTTAGGCAGTATTGCTACTGCTGCTACTGCCCAATCCGCAGTGGCTGAAGCCCCCAAGCCGCTGGTGCCCAATCCCAATGTGACAATCACGGATACTGCTACCAATGTACCAATCGGGACGACTGCGCCATCAGGCCCCACCAGAACACGGGCGATCGCTCCCCCCGTCGGTGACATTAGTGTTTCCAATCTAGATGCCGCCGTGCCAGTCATCAAGCTCGACTCCGATGCTAAGGTATCGATCGTCCTGAAAGATGCGCCAGTCCGCGAAGTGCTAGAAATGTTGTCACGGAATGCTGGCCTGAACTTAGCCTACGCTGGCGGCGTTGCCGCTGCTAACTCTAGCGATCCAAATGGTGGCAAAGCTGCCGCCGAACCAACTGTCTCGCTCAATCTCAAAAATGAGCCAGTTGAAAATGCTTTTAACTACGTATTACAAATCAGTGGTTATGAAGCCAATCGGATTGGCAACACCATCTTTGTGGGTCCCAAGCTACCGGACTCCATTCGGGGTACCGTTGTCCGCACGCTGCGCATGAACCAAGTGAGTGCGGAAGCCGCTTCTGCCTTCTTAACTACGCAAGGTGCCGAGACTCAAATCGCTCGGGAAAGAGTCCAGATTGACACCATTGGTAAAGATGGCACAGCGCGCACTGTCGAAGTCAGAACTCCAGAAATCTTTAACTTGAAAGCCAATGAAGGTAATTCCCCACTCCTGCTTAAAGGATTGTCGATTAGCTCTGACTCGCGCCTCAACTCTTTAACCTTGATCGGTTCCCTCCGTAAAGTGGAGCTAGCTACCGCGATGCTCACGCGCCTCGATGCCCGCCGTCGTCAGGTGGCTCTCAATATCAAGATCATTGATGTCAACTTAAATAATTCTGACGAGATCAAAAATAGTCTGTCTTTTGGGACGGGTAATGGCTTCGTCTCCTCTGATGGTGGTGCAGCTACGTTTAACTTTGGTGGATACAATCCACCCAGCTCGAGCGCTGTGCGGGATAGTCTCACTACGCCACCTGTTACAGGACTTACCCTACCTGGTACAGGTGGTAGTCCCTTCCTGGATAACCAGCCCAACGCGCCATTTAGCGGTTCGAATAATACAACACTTAATCTTCCAAATACTACAAGACCTTCTTTGGGGACTAATGATAATCCTTATCAACCAGGTGTTACTGCCGTAGATGCTACTGGTAGAATTACTTATGGCTTACCGACGGCCTTCCAATATCCCACTAAATTCCTTTCTACTCTCCAAGCCCAGATTATCAGTGGTAACGGTAAGATCCTGACCGATCCTACACTAGTGGTGCAAGAGGGTCAGACTTCTAAGGTCAATCTAACGCAAGAAGTATTTGGTGGTCTAGATTTCGTGACTACCACTAGTGGCATCGCCACATTCTCAGGGCGGAGACCAATCATTAAAAAAGCTGGTTTGATCTTAGATGTGGCAGTAAATCGGATTGACGATAACGGATTTATATCAGTAGCTGTATCGCCAACTGTATCTGCCGTTAGTGGAACTGCCGTTGCTGACGGTAACACCATCACCCTTATCCAAGAACGGACTCTTAGCTCTGGTGAAATTCGTTTGCGCGATGGCCAGACTTTGATTCTGTCGGGGATTATTCAAGAATCCGATCGCAGTACCGTGAGCAAAGTACCGATTTTAGGCGATATTCCGATCTTGGGTGCGTTGTTCCGCAGTACTGCTAAGGCCAATTCCCGTCAAGAAGTAATTGTGTTGCTCACCCCCCGCATCTTGAATGATGGTACTAATCAGGTTAACTACACCCCTGGTAACGATGCCCGTCAACTGCTGCAACGTCCCTAGTATTTCAAAAAATCAGGCATAATTTACCTCATGTATCGTAATTGAAGATTTATAGAATCGTTGTTTGCAACGGTTCTTTTTTTATGCTGGATCAAATTCCTTACAAGCCTGCAAACTGTTGTAAAATTACAGATTTCTGAATTATTTTGTGGCGGACAAGTCTCCTCGCCACCCGATCGGGGATACCATAACCATCTTTAATATGGGCTTGACCCGCGATCGCTAT
>CAXTSZ010000024.1:0-37839 GCA_964247125.1 uncultured bacterium | reverse complement strand
CCCGATCGGGGATACCATAACCATCTTTAATATGGGCTTGACCCGCGATCGCTATAATCTGATGAAGCGGATGTTGCTGATAGAACTCTGCAATGCTAGCCGCCATCGTTTCATCCCAAACCAGTTGGGCTTCATAGAATCGCTCAAAGCTCTTGCTGTTAGCCACCGCCTGATGCTGATTGTACGATTCCTGAATTAGTTGCCGATAGATGGTATTAGATTTGTCAATGTCTTTCCGGGGTGGGATGTAGCGAAAATCTTTAGTATTCAGGTTCTCTAAACCCTGCTGGGCTATTTTGCGGGTGATTTCGGTCGGAGTATTCAGCGCTATCACGGGTAGTTGATGCTCTTTGGCAAAACGCATCAACGGCGCATAGTTATCCCAGGGAAAGCCCCAGCGCTGTTGATACTCAGTTTGTGCCAGTAATTCGGCTTCGTTGATTTGGTTGGCTAGATACCTGTCGATCACCCCCTGATATGGTTTTTGAAACATCTCTAGCCCGATCGCTATGCGCGATTTTTTTTGCTGGAGATACTCAATGATTGCGAGTTGATCTTGATGATCTTGTTGTTGATCGTGAACTTCCCCCAAATAAATGATGTTCGCTGGCAGCAATGTTTGGAGGATTTGGTGCTGGGCCGGCGTAAAGTTACTAGCCTGGGCACCCATACATAGCAATGCGGTTAGCCATCCCAACACCATCCCGGTCAGGTATCGTAAATTCATGCGGTTCTTAGCTTAATTCCCCTGGCTTAATTACCAACTGCCGACTTTTCCCCCGACGTTCGATCGTCAGGTTTAAGCGTTGGCTCACCCGACTGTTTTCTACCATATTTTGCAAGTCCTCGGCGTTGCTAACTGGATTGCCATCAACATCCAAAATCACATCACCACGACGCATCCCCGCCTTGGCCGCCGCTGTATTGGGCAAAACCCTTACTACGAGTACTCCATTAACTTCTGGCACCCGAAAGGCGGCATTGGGGTCACTATTGTTTTCAGCGGCTAGTTGGGGCGTCACTGTCGCCATTTGAATACCCAAATAAGGATGGGAAACTTTTTCGCCCTTAGCTAACTGAGCAGAAATTGTCTTAGCTTTATTGATCGGAATGGCAAAGCCAATCCCCATCGCATCAGCCCGAATGGCGGTATTAATACCAATTACTTCACCTTGACCATTCAGCAATGGTCCCCCTGAGTTGCCAGGATTAATCGCTGCATCGGTTTGAATAAAATCTAAGCGTTTGTCGCTCATACCGATCGCACTACTCGATCGCTTAAGAGTACTAACAATGCCTAATGTCACAGTGTTATCCAGTCCTAAGGGATTCCCGACCGCGATCGCCCAATCGCCCACTTGCACAGCATCAGAATTCCCGAGAGCGACTATGGGCAAGTCTTTAGCACCAGTAATCTTCACGACCGCCAAGTCTGTTACCGGATCGACACCTTGCACTTGACCATCGAAAGTTCGACCATCCTTGAGTGTCACTGTTACTCGATCGGCATCATTCACCACATGGGCATTCGTTAACAGCACCCCACTAGCATCAATGATAAAGCCGGAACCCTGCCCCCGCATCTTCTGCTGTTGCGGTTGTACCGGCATCCCAAACATAAAATCTTCTAGCAACGGATTCAGGTCACGGGTGACAGTTTTTTCGGTATCGATGCGGACAACCGCCGAGCCGATTTTGTGGACAGCTTTACTCACAAAGCTGCTGCCCTCATTACTAACTACGGCGGCCAGTGGTACCTCGGCCTGCGCTATGGGCACCCACCAAGTACAAAAAGCAAAAAGAAGCACGGCCAGAAAACGACTGAGTTTAGATATATTCATAGGTGGGGTGGGCATTCAGCTTATCGAGGCTGGCGATCGAACATCTATTTAGTACATTTATAGCGGAGTTAGCCACTCTACTGCTACCGGGTAATCCCTACCCCAGCCGTTTTTCCAAATATTGCCCAATCATCTGTTGTTCACCAGCTCTCGAAATGATCGTTTGCCTAGTTCGGTACTGATCACCAATTAGTTTAACCTCTTCCTCGAATACCGACTTTTGATACTCTGTGCGCAGACATAGAGTTGCTGAATTGGATAGATGATAACTGGCTGTAACAGGTTTGTTGGTAGCAAATCCTCGATCGCGATACAAGATATTACCTTTGGCTCCAAAAATAGTCTGACCGACTGAACCTGACTTGCCAGTGAGCGTATACTCACTATCCCAGGTTACAAAGGCACCGCAGTACAAGCTAAATTCATCTACTAAATGATGTAAGTTGGCTAATTGCAATAGCTCTGGGCTACCACTGGCCAAAAATTTAATGCTTAGATGACTGACAACTTCCTGCGTTTCACCCTCGGGTAACGTGTAATAACGGCGCTCCGATCGCCATTGACCAGCAGAAGCTTGAAAAAACGAGCTGATTTCTTGCTCGGCAGTACTAAGGCTGGTGAGTTCAATGGTCATAAATGTTACTCCGCATTGGTTTTTAGATGCTCCACAGACCGCCACTAACTGCGAATATCTGTAATATTAATTAATATAACGAAAATATTGATGTAAAAATGTGTAACAACACATCAGCTTGCTCCAAACTGTCAGAGGAACAAAGCAAAACTTCATAAGTCATGGCAACTGAACATGTCCATATAAATCACAATTCAGAATTGATGCTCATGACTCATAAGAAACTCCATAGTACTGTTGTATCTACTGTCGCTCTTGTTTTAGCTGTTAGTAGCTTGCTCTCTGGCGTTAATGCGGCTCCTATTAATAAACAAGCCGATACCACGACCAAGCCGGATGCAACAGCTAAGCCAGATGCTATGAAAAAACCAGACGCGACCGCTAAACCGGACGCAATGAAAAAACCAGACGCGATGAAAAAGCCCGTAACTCCAGCGGCTAAAAAAGGAGTCACAATCGTAGAATTGGCCGTAAACAGTAAAAAGAATTTTAAAACTTTGACTGCGGCACTAAAAGCATCGGGCTTAGTGGCAACACTTTCCGGTGAGGGCCCCTTCACCTTATTTGCACCTAATGATACAGCTTTTGATAAGTTGCCCAAAGGCACTTTAAAGAAATTACTAAAACCCGAAAACAAAGCTGCTCTACAACAAGTACTAAAAAATCATGTGTTGTCTGGTATCGTTTTATCTAGTGATATCCAGACTGGTAATGTCACCACCCTGGAAGGTAGCGAAGTTGCCATTACTGTTACTGGCAAAAAGGTAACCATTGGTAAGGCTAATGTATTAAGAACTGATATTAAAGCCAGCAATGGAGTTGTCCATATTATCGATACGGTGTTGGTGCCTGCCGATCTCAAGCTTAAATAAGCTATACTTTTTACTCCAAAACAAAGCCTGAGCTACTTTAGAGTAGCTCAGGCTTTAATTTACTAAGTATTAAATAATTAAGTCTTAGTAATAACCATTATTGTAGCGATCGCCACCTTCATTAAAAGTGTCGTCAGTGGAAGTAATCGTAAAATTATCCAGATTTTTTTCTAAGTTTGCCTTTTGATTTACACTCAGATCGGGAATATTGAGAACATCATCCACCGACTTGTAGGGGGCACCGTCCACAATCTTGCGGGCAAGAGTGGGGTATAAACCAGGATACTTCCGAAAGGCTCGTACATTGGTATTATTCAAATCAATTTTTTTACCGAACTCAGTGCCTAGCTTGCTGTCTGCACTATTGCTGCTGTTCAGGGGAGCAGCTGTTTCTACGGCCCAACTGGGTGCCATAAAGCCAAAAGTGCAGGCCACACACAGACAGAATGTAATGGCAATCCGCAGTAACTGTTTCATTATATTTCCTCCAAAATAGCTTTATCTTAAATAACGAGGCCAAGATGCCTTGCATAATCTATTCTATCTCATCATTTCCACAGAACCTTAGGCATGATCTGATCTCGATCGACTCTTTGCTGATATTTAATTGCAAAGTTTAACAAAGAGTCTAATAAAGAGTCGGAAAGTAGATGGGGCTTTAAACCTAGGTCGAGCAGATTGGTATTCTTGGCATTGAAGTAGTGTTCTTCTTTTTCGATACGCGGATTCTCGATGTGCTGAATTTCTACATCTAAGCCCAAAGTGAGACTAGCTTGTTTTACTTTGAGCGCTAAGTCGCCCACACTAAACTGCTCAGTAAATTGATTGAAAACGCGGAATTCACCGCGCTGGGCGGGATTGGCGATCGCCAGCTCCAAGCAACGAACCGTATCGCGAATATCTAAAAATGACCGGGTCTGGCTACCCTGGCCATAAACAGTGAGTGGATGGCCAATAGCCGCTTGGACACAGAAACGATTCAAGGCCGTGCCATACACGCCATCGTAGTCTAGGCGGTTGATGAGCATTTCGTCCATGGCGGTTTCGGCCGTCAGCACGCCATAAACCACACCCTGATTGAGATCTGTTGCCCGGATGCCCCAAACTTTACAGGCAAAGTGAATATTGTGGCTGTCATGCACCTTGCTGAGATGATAAAAAGAACCGGGCTGCTTGGGATAGGGTAGGGTGTCTTTTCGCCCGTTGTGTTCAATGGTAATGTAGCCTTCTTCGATGTCAATATTGGGAGTACCGTATTCGCCCATAGTACCCAGCTTGACCAAATGGCAATCCGGCAAAAAATCATGAATGGCGTAGAGCAAATTCAGGGTGCCCACCACATTGTTGGTTTGAGTTAGTACCGCGTGTTCCCGGTCGATCATGGAAAATGGAGCCGAGCGCTGTTCCCCAAAATGAGCGATCGATTCGGGCTGAAATTGCTGGAGCGCCTTACTTAAAAAGTCATAATTGGTAATATCTCCGACAAACAGTTCGATCGATTTACCAGTCAGGTCATACCAACGGCGCAATCGTTGTTGGATCGAAGCGATCGGAGTCAGAGTAGAGATGCCCAATTCGGCATCCCAATGTCGCCGCACCAGGCTATCTAAGATCCCTACTTCATAACCCAGATTGGATAAGTGCAAAGCCGTTGCCCATCCGCAATAACCATCGCCGCCGATAACTAAGACTTTCATAAATGATCTTTTAATGTTGCTGGGGGTGCTGTGAAATATTGTCATCTTGGACACACCTTGTGTGCAAGAATCGACACCAATTTAGCAGGTTTTGGGTAAATCAGGCACCTCATCCGCAAAACTGGCCACGCGCTCAAAATGAAAAGGTCCAGCCACCGATCCCCATACTTGAGCATTCGTGACCAGATCACAACCGCGATCAGTACTCATGAATTTATCGGCATCAATGTCAAAAGTACTGGCTAGGTATGTATCTTGGCCTTTGCGATGCACGATACAAGCCTTACCTGGCTGCACATAACCACTAAAACCACTGCCCGTCCATTCCGCAATATGGCTGCAACCAATGAGCTTCGTTAATCGATCGGCAGTCAACAACACTAGCTTTTCGGGCTGGCGCGCACCACCATAGAATTCGGCTTCCTCTGTCACCAAGTAGTTTTCGATTTCGATGTGGTCATCAACTACCACCAGCTTCAACACGCGCAGTCGGTAGGGTTCATTCAGCATATAGTCGTAAGCTTGCTCTAGAAATAAGCTCACTCCATTCAACAAGTGCCAGGGCAAAGGGCGCATTCCCACCCGAATATGAGCAAAAAAGGGCGGATTCTCAAAAGCCTGGGCTTGATTACTAAAATCCGCCGCCATCAAGCGTGCCAGCTTGATAATATCGGTCGCTTCAGTCATAGTTTTGGATAAAATAAATTTATTACATCAGTCAGTAGTCTTTACATTGTTGCCAACTTGCCTAATTGTGGTTCAATGATAATTCTTGGGTAAATTGGAAGCAGGTACAATAATAATTTAGCCACGATATTTGCCACGATTTCAATATACTAATGCAAGCCATAGCCGCGCGATGAGTTTTACCATGCAGCCCCGCTCAGATCTCAAGAAAGTTATTAGTCAAGACTGGCCAGGACTAATTGCCGCCTATCGGGAGTATTTGCCTGTTACAGATAGTACGCCCATCGTCACTCTGCATGAGGGCAACACGCCGCTGATTCCGGTACCAACAGTGAGCGCCGCAATCGGGCGGGGCGTGCAAGTATTTATCAAATATGATGGCTTAAATCCGACGGGCAGCTTCAAAGACCGGGGCATGACGATGGCGGTAACCAAGGCCAAGGAGGCTGGAGCCACTGCTGTAATTTGTGCTAGTACTGGCAATACTTCAGCAGCCGCCGCTGCCTATGCCATTCGGGCTGGTCTCAAGCCTTTTGTCTTAATTCCCGATGGTTATGTGGCTCTCGGTAAACTAGCCCAGGCTCTGCTTTACGGGGCTGAAGTCTTGGCTATAAAAGGGAACTTTGATGATGCCCTGGAAATTGTGCGAGAAATGGCCGAGAATTACCCCGTTACCCTCGTGAATTCGGTAAATCCTTATCGATTAGAAGGCCAAAAGACGGCAGCCTTTGAACTAGTCGATGCCCTGGGTGATGCCCCCGACTGGCTCTGTATTCCAGTTGGTAATGGTGGCAATATTACGGCTTACTGGATGGGGTTTTGCCAGTTTCATCAGGAAGGTCGTTGTCAAAAACTACCGCGCATGATGGGCTTTCAGGCCGCTGGCTCGGCTCCCCTCATCGCTGGCCATCCCATTAAGAACCCCGAAACCCTGGCCACCGCTATTCGGATTGGCAACCCGGCGAATTGGCAGAAGGCGATCGATGTCAAAGAAGCCAGCCGGGGTGAATTCAATGCCGTCACTGACGAGGAAATTCTGAACGCTTATCGCTGGTTAGCGGGACGGGAAGGAATTTTTTGTGAGCCAGCTAGTGCGGCTTCAGTTGCTGGGTTGCTCCAAGTACAAGCCCAAGTGCCCGACAACGCCAAGGTAGTCTGTGTCCTGACTGGCAATGGCTTGAAAGACCCGGAATCGGCAATTAAACACAGTCTGAGTCAGTTTAAGCAAGGTATTGCCCCTGATTTGCGATCGGTAGCAAGTGCGATGGGCTTCTAAGATTTTCTGGTGGCAAATCTTTATAATTTCGGTAGGGGTTGGTGAATACCCCTCCGATTAGTATGATTTGTGATTTAAAGCTGGTAAGTGTGATTCAGACCGAAACTCTCGAACTATTAGAATGGCCAAGATTATGCCAGCATTTGGCCAGCTTCGCTGTCACCAAGTTGGGAGTCATGGCCACGCGCCAGCTACCCATCCCGCATACGATCGCCGAGAGTCAATCGCTACTGCGTCAAACTATCGAAATTGGCATCATCGAAAGCCAACTCAGCAGTAGTTTATCTTTTGAGGGTATTACCGACATTGGTCTGGCTTTAGAGCGCGCCGGGCTACTGGGTCTTTTAACTGGCAATGAACTCTATGACATTGCTACGACCTTGGCTGGTATGCGAAAACTGCGGCGGGTGATTGATAACGGCGAAAATATTCCTGGCTTACAAGCCTTGATCGAAAACATTCGCACTTATCCTGAGCTAGAACAGGATATTTATCACTGCATTGACGATCGCGGTGATGTCACCGATCGCGCTAGTGAAAAGCTAAGACTCGTCAGAATTGAAATTAAAAGCGTTCGCGATCGGATTCAACGCCTGCTAAATAATCTGATGCAGCGCCACAGTAATGCGATTCATCAGCCGATCATTACCCAGCGGAGTGAGCGGTTTGTCATTCAGGTGAAAGCTACCCACAAAGACACCATCCCCGGAGTTGTACACGACGTATCGGCCAGTGGTGCAACGCTCTATGTAGAACCGCACGGGGTCGTCAATCTGGGTAACCAGCTCCGTCAACACCTCCGGCACGAGCAACGCGAAGTGGAAACGATCTGTCGGGAGTTGAGTGCTAAAGTCGCCGCCGTGCAAACAGATTTAGAAATACTGCTAGTAGCCGCCATCGCCCTGGATCTGGCTACAGCGCGGTGGCGCTATGGTAATTGGCTGGGAGCCAACCCACCGCGTTTAATTGATATCCAAGACCACGCCCCATCCCAACAAATTACCCTCCGCTATCTCCGGCACCCCCTCCTGTTGTGGCAGCAGCATCACGAACAGGGTCCAGCTGTGGTACCGACTGACCTAGTGATTCAGCCCCAGACTAGGGTTGTCACCATTACCGGCCCCAATACTGGTGGTAAAACGGTAACCCTTAAAACTTTAGCGCTCGTAGCTTTGATGGCCAAAGTTGGCCTCTTTATTCCAGCCAAAGAGCCAGTCGAAATTCCGTGGTTTAGCAACGTCTTAGCTGACATTGGTGATGAGCAGTCTCTCCAACAGAGTCTTTCCACCTTTTCTGGCCATATTCGCCGGATTAGTAGAATTTTGGCGGCCATTCCGGCCACCGAGAGTCCGGCAGCGGCCTTGATTTTGCTCGATGAAGTGGGGGCGGGCACCGATCCAGCCGAAGGTAGTGCCCTGGCTACTGCTCTGCTCAAGACCTTAGCCGACCGGGCTTATCTCACCATTGCGACCACTCACTACGGCGAACTCAAAGCCCTCAAATATCAAGACGATCGCTTTGAAAATGCCTCAGTAGAATTTGACGATGTTAGTTTGTCCCCCACCTATCGCTTGTTGTGGGGTATTCCGGGCCGTTCTAATGCCTTAGCGATCGCTCGTCGCTTAGGTCTAGCCGAAGAGGTAATTATGGCAGCCGAAAGCCATATTGAGTCTTCTGGTACCGTTGAAATCAATGAAGTAATTGCTGGCTTGGAAACCCAACGCCGCTGGCAAGAAGAAAAAGCCCAAGCCGCCCAGCAACTACTTCAGCAAGCCGAGCAGTTTTACCAAGAAGTGAGTCGCAAAGCCGCCGATTTGCAAGCCCGTGAACAAAATCTAAAAATTGCTCAAGAGCAAGCCATTCAAGTCGAACTAGATCAAGCGAAGTCTGCGATCGCTCAAGTTATTCGCAAGCTCCAACAAGGTCCCCAAACCGCTCAGTCGGCACAACAGGCCACTGCCAGTCTCAATCAGCTCGCCAGTGGTCAGAATTCTACGCCTGTCACTATCCCGATTGGGTATCAACCCCACCTGGGTGAAAGAATTCGGGTCCCCCGGTTGGGTCAAACTGCCGAAGTCCTGACCATCGCGGATGACCAGGGCAATCTACAGGTGCGATTCGGTCTCATGAAAGTGTCGGTATCCCTGGCCGATGTAGAATCGCTCACCGGGGAAAAGCCCAAAGTCCCAGTCAAGCAAACCATTACTAGGACAAAGCCGCCGGAAACTGCTCCACCCCCAGCTGCCAAAATTTTATTGCGCACCAGTCAAAACACGGTAGACGTTAGAGGACAGCGAGTGGATGCAGCTGCTTTAGAGATCGATCGAGCCATGAATGCGGCCTATGCTAGTGGAGTAATGTGGATTATTCACGGCAAGGGAACTGGTAAATTACGACAGGGTGTTCATGACTTTCTAACGACTAGCCCGCAAGTAAAAGAATTTGAATTAGCTACCAACAGTGATGGTGGAACAGGCGTGACAATAGCCTACCTCCGTTAATATGCTGAAATCTTTATCTCCCCAAAATCAGCGAATTTAACAGTATTTACTATTGGCCTTGTCCGATATAATTAAGTTGTTGCAATACTGGCAACGGCTCCTTGTTCGCTAGCTATTTCAGCTAATCTTTATATTATGTATTCCAGCACAAAAATGCATGCAGTCAATATCAAGTTGGACGACTTAGCTCTGCAACAAACGCTAGAGCTACCTCAATTAGTCAACATGAAAACCCAGCTAGATCTGGTATTGCTTAGTCTTGAAGCAATTGCCACCCTAGGCTCGGAAGCAATGTTGCAATCGGCGAAAGCACTCGATTTAGAGTCCGTTGTCGCCGATCGAGTTAGTCTATGGCGGTTGCGTCAATCTAATCCTCAGCGGAAAAGCTCTGGCGGACGCAAAAAACTAGATATTGAAGAAGGCCGTGCATTAGTGCTGATTGCCTGTCAATTAGCGCATCAGGAGCAGTCCAGAATTCGGGCAGCAGTTAGCTTATTGGAAGAAACTTGGCGGAAAGATCGACTGCCTCAGCAAGAACCAGTACTAGCAGACTATACCGACAAATTTGTAGAATTGTATCAAGAACGGATGGAAGATGTGCCTAGCATCTCACCCGAAGCTTTAAGCAAAGCCGCCTGCAAGCTGTTAATAGACCTGTTGTTTTATAGTGCCCCCCAAGGTCACAAGCACTTATGGGCGTCGCTACTCAATCGCTCCCTCACCAAATAAGAGACCTATGAACCCCGTTCCCTTTAATCAGAACTTTCGACGTTACAGCCAGGACACTTGCGATCTGATGATCGAGGATAAAAAGTCGCCGTTTCCCACCTGGATGAACTTCAACAAGCCCAATCCCTTGAAGTTTTCCCTAGGATTGACTGATCCGGATCGTCCCGAGCAATCACCGATTAGGATTACTGGCGATCGCAGCAAACTAGAATCTCTACACCAGGCCGTAGAAAGTTATGTCGGTGAGCTACTCGCGCAAGCCCCTCTCCCCCAGCTGAACGAAGAGCAGTCTATTATACCAGGGATTGGGGTTAAAAATTCCATTATCAGAGAAGCAGAACCCTTAGCTAGCGTCGATCGACCGATCGATGCCCTCAACGTCACTGGTGATCAGCCGCACTTAGAAGCCGATGGTTTATCGCGGCATTTCTTGTACTTGGGTAATCTGGCCACTGATAACCAAGCCATGGTGTCTTTAACCACGCTCCAACTGTTCGATCTAACCAGTACACTAGCAGAAGGATTACTACCCGTAGAAAACTCATCCACAGTTACTAGCGAAGTTACCGCCATGGGGGCGACCGCAGCGTTGAACCAGGCTGTGGTCAATCCATCACTGGAAAGCGACCAAACCACCGTCGAAATTGTGCAGCCAGAAGTTGTGCCAGCCGTCACCGATCGCTTTGCTAACAATGTGGCGGAGCCTCGGGTAGTCAAATCTGTCACTCCCGGCAATGAAGATTCAGAAGAATTTGGCAACATCAGACCATCGGCCATTCACCAAAAAACTAGCCAGCGTTTTACCCCCGGTGATACCAAAGATGGCAGAGACCAAGAACGTTTTCAGTTGCCCAAGGTGGGTCTGGGTAACTCTGGCGCAGAAAACTTCCCAGATTTTTCAGCATCGTCGCCCTTTTCATCGATTTGGCCTTGGCTAGGCGTGGGGGCAGCAGCAGCGGGGATTGTGGCCTTATCTCTATTTGGGGGCAAAGATGGAAATCTTTTTGCTGGTAAACCAACCGTTAAGCCGACAGTAGTGGCCAAGGCTTCCACCACAGTAGGTGAATATCAGCCACTACCAGTACCATTACCCAGTGGAATTGAGAGTAGCCCTAGTTTCACCCCCGGCCTTTCACCCACGCCTAGTAGCTCTACATCAGTAGTTATTCCTGGCTCTAAAACTTCTACTTCACCTAGTTTCTCCCCGTCAACTGGCGTCAAAACTCCAGACTTATCCAAAATAACCGGAGCTAGTAGCACCACACCTAGTTCTTTAGCGGGAAATAGTCGGAAAGGTTCTTCTGCGACGAAACCGGGCCTATCCACTGCCGGAAATGCTACAGATTTTACGCGTGATAACAGTAGTAAACCCACTAAGAAGTTATCAAATTCAGGCGTTCCCAAAGGTGAACCAGTCGGCAATGGCAATACTGGTTTTGCTGTGGGCAATCCTACGCCCGGTAATGAGATTGCCACTAGTTCGGATTTGAATGGCGGAAAACCGAGTAAAGCGAAACGCCCATCATCCCCACCAGAAATTGATGACAGCTTGCCCGGTTCTGTCCCGGTTACTGGTGATGATTTATTAGCTCCATCTAACTCCAAAACCAGTGGCCTACCTGTTGATCAGTTGCCAGCAGACAACAGCAATCCCTTGGAAGCACCAGATAACATCTCTACCGACTCGCCACAAGCGACTGAAACCCAAACCCATTTTCAAAAAAGGTGGAAAGCTGATCCAAATTTCAGTGAAACGCTGCAATATGTGATTCGTGTTGATAAAAATGGCAAAGTTGTACGCGTCACGCCCCAAGGTGATATCTCTAAAAACTATCTAGATAAAACTCGTTTCCTGCGCCCTGGCGAAAAACTAGTTTCACCCAGCCGTACTGGTAAAGACCAAGATGTCCGGGTTTTACTCAAGCCAAATGGAGAAGTGGAAGCGATCGCCGAACCTTAATCTAGAATAGCTCCTGCTTGGCTGAGTATTTGCTGCTGTTGAGAAGTAAGTCCCACTGTCCCGCGCAGGTCACAGCGAATCACAATAGTATTTGTCCATTGTGATTCGTGGAGCGTACAATGACGCAGATCGGCATCGCTCAAGTCGGCTCCCGTAAAGTCCGCAAAAATCAGATCGGCAGACTGTAAACAGCAGCGCTGCAGCTGGGCATTATTGAATTTTGCTCGAATCAAATTCATACCCTGTAGGTCTAAATCGGCTAAATCAGCGCCTTGCAGCTGCGGGAACTTCACCCGCCGAGCATCCGCCAAGAAACGGCGTAAACAAAGCTGATTAGCGTTGGTAGGAGGTAGATGGCAGAGCAATTGTTGGTAGCGCTCTAAGCCTAATTTCTGGAGGGTTTCTCGGCGGAGAGCCACAGATTGGTGTAAGAATTGCCAGCAAAAATCTGTAGAATCGCGGGAAAGACGCATACTGGTTATACGACGGATGGTCGGATCGGACAACTGTTAGTATTAAGGATAACTGGCAGCCAGCACAGCCAGTCGCCGAATCTGTTCTTCTGTGTGAATTTATTGAGGTCTTATGCGCGCACTATTGCTCTATCCCCAGTTTCCTAAAACCTTTTGGTCGTATGAAAAAATTTTAGAATTGGTCGATCGCAAAGTCGTACTGCCACCTCTAGGTCTAGTCACAGTTGCTGCAATCCTACCGCAGACTTGGGAGTTCAAGCTGGTCGATCGCAATATTCGCTCGGTAACTGAAGAGGAATGGAACTGGGCAGAAATTGTGATCATGTCGGCCATGATTGTGCAAAAAGATGATTTGTTGGCGCAAATTCAAATTGCCAAGCAGCACCATAAACCAATCGCGGTCGGTGGTCCGTACCCCACTTCGACCCCGGATGTAGCGATCGCCGCCGGCGTAGACTTCATGATCTTAGATGAAGGCGAAATCACCCTGCCCATGTTTTTAGCGGCCATCGAGAAAGGAGAAACTAGCGGTGTTTTCCGATCGGACGGCATTAAACCAGACGTAACCACCACGCCCATTCCGCGCTACGACTTGCTGGAATTTGCGGCTTACGACATGATGTCGATCCAGTTTTCGCGGGGTTGTCCATTCCAATGCGAATTTTGCGACATTATTGTCTTGTATGGCCGAAAACCTCGGACAAAAGAACCGGCTCAAATCTTAGCTGAACTCCAGTGCCTTTACGACTTGGGCTGGCGGCGCGGTGTTTTCATGGTGGATGATAACTTCATTGGCAATAAGCGGAATGTGAAGCTGTTACTACAAGAGCTAAAAGTTTGGCAAGCCGAGCATCAGTATCCTTTCCGCTTTGATACCGAAGCCTCGATCGATCTGGCCGAAGATCAAGAACTCATGGAAATGATGGTGGACTGTAATTTTGCGGCGGTCTTCATTGGCATTGAAACCCCCGATGAAGAAAGCTTAGCCATGACGAAGAAATTTCAAAATACCCGAGGCTCCCTGAGCGACTCGATCGCCGCCATTACTAAAGTGGGACTGCGACCAATGGCCGGATTTATTATTGGCTTTGATGGCGAAAAAAGCGGCGCTGGCGATCGAATTGTCCGGTTTGTAGAGCAATCGTCTATTCCGACGACAACTTTTGCCATGTTGCAAGCCCTGCCCAATACTGCCCTGTGGCACCGCTTAGAAAAAGAAGGCCGGATGCAGGCGCAAAATGCCAGCCTCAACCAAACAGCCCTGATGAATTTTGTCCCCACTAGGCCTCTACCTGAAATCGCTCAAGAGTATGTCGAAGCTTTTGCGGAAATTTATGATGCCGAAAAATTCCTCGATCGAACTTACCGCTGTTTCCGAGCGTTGGGCGCGCCCCGATGTCAACCGCCTGCTCAATTTCCAGAGCTAATTATCTTAAAAGCTTTCGTCTTGATCATGTGGCGACAAGGCGTAAAACGCAGTACTCGCTGGAAATTCTGGCATCATTTAGTGGGTATTTTGGTGCATAACCCTAAGGTTTTTGACCACTACATGTCAGTCTGTGCCCAAAACGAACACTTCCTCGAATATCGAGATATTGTCCGTCAAGAAATTGCTGCTCAGTTAGCTGAGTTTGGGCAAGAGAAATTGAGTCCAACTACTCAGATTGCTGAAAAAATCCTGGTTTAAAACCCAGATTTAGAGAAAATTGCTGATGTTATTACCCCAGTAGTTTTGTTATAAGTAGCTTAATAGTTTGTGCCTTACTTTTAAATGAATGCTTTAGTTGAATCTTGGCAAATATTGAAGCGCCGCTGGCTACCAGCGGCGATGACGCTAGGAACAGTAGTAGGAGCTGCTAGTGCCTACAACTCGTTGCAACAAGCTACCTATGAAGCTAAAGGCCAGATTTTAATTAAAGGTCATCAACCAGAAATGCTGTTGGCATCTCCAGAGCCAACCAACTTCAAAAATTCGCCGGCTCAATGGCTGCGATCGCTGCCGGTTGCTCAAAAAACAGCAACAGAACTGCAACTCAGTCGCACGCCTGATCAGGTACTAGAAAATATTAACGTCCAGAAAATTGCCAACCAGGATTTATTAGCTGTTACTTATCGCGATACTGACCCGCAACGAGCGGCCCAAGTAGTCCAGAAATTGATGACAGAATACTTGGCACAAGACTCCGAATTGCGTCGCCAAGAAGCAACAACTCAGCAAACTGGGCTAGAAAAGCAGTTATCTACCATCAACAATGAAGTAAAGCTGGCTGAAACTAATCTCCAAAAGTTTAAAACAGATTTTAAAATCACTGCTCTGCAAAACGAGAAGAAGTCATTAACTAGTGCGATTAGTCAGCTGCAAGCAGAAACCAAAAAAGCTAATAGTCAATTAACCGAACTAGACTCTAAATCACCAGTAGCTTCCAAAATATTTGGTCAAAGCTCAATTACTATTCTGCGATCGATCTTGGTCAGTCCGTCACCCAGTATGCAACAAATCCTGGCGGCGCTCCAAGGAGTTGAAGAAAAATTAGCTATCGAAAAAAACCAATCGCAAACAAATAGTCGGGAAATAGAAGATTTAACCAGCCAGCAGGGTGTTTTGTGGGGGGAAGTCCAAAAAGAATCGCAGCAAAGTCTCATCAGTAATAATCGCTTTCGGGCACTGGCCTTGCAGTGGAAACAATCTGGAATTTCGGAAGACTTGCAGTTTAATTTGGTGCAGACAGAAACCCAACGTGATGTCATCGAAAAAAGAATCGCAGTTCTGAATTCATCGATTAAGAAAGGTCAAAGCCAGTTGATAGCATTTTCTCCTAGTGAAAACAAGGTACAACTGCTAGAGCAAAACGTCAAAGCGGCCCGAGATAAATACACAAAACTCGCTACCCAGATCAAGTCTGTCCAGATTGTTAAAAATCAAGCAGTTCCTTTAGCCAAAATTGTCGATCGAGCAATAGCACCTCGTCAGCCAATTTTCACTCCGAACAGGATTAATCCATTCTGGAGTATCCTGAGCGGTTTGTTTGTAGGCGGAATCCTAGCGATGGGCTTAGATCGTGCCGACAAACGTCTGAAAAGCGCAGCAGCGGTGCAGAAAATCATCCTATATCCAATGCTAGGTTGTATTCCTAATTTTCCCCAATGGACGGCCACTAAAACGAGCAAGTTGCTAACCAATCAAGAAAATAAACCCGAGCATGAGCCGTTTCGGGATTTGCAGTCTCATTTAAAATTTTTGGAAGACCAAGGCTCTACTCAGATCATCGTCACGCAGGTCATTGTGATATCTAGTGCTGTGCATCGTGAGGGTAAGTCTACCGTTGCGGCGCAGTTGGCGTTGGCGGCAGCTCAAACTGGTCAACGGGTGCTACTGGTGGATACCGATCTGCATCACCCGCAGCAGCATCAACTTTGGCGAGTGGGCAATAGCGTCGGTTTGACTAATGTTTTACGCACCGAAAATCAGTTCCCCGAATCAATTGTTGAAGTCGCCGAAAACCTCGGGTTGCTCCCCGCTGGTTCAGCTCACGAACAGCCCAGCACGCTCTTTAGTTCTCCAGCAATGGCCGATCTATTCATCCAGTGGTTTGCTCTGTATGATCTAGTGGTCATCGATTCCACTCCTCTCAATCACTCTGCGGAGGCGATGATCTTAGCAAAAATGGCTGATGGTTTAATGCTAGTGGTCAATCCGCAAATTGCGGAAACAGCTGATTTAAGGAATGCTCAAAATTTACTGCAACAAGCGCAACAACATGTCTTGGGAGTGGTAATTAATGGGGTGGAGTACTCCGAATATCAACGATTGGTAGTGGTTGATCAGCAGCTGCCGCTAGAATCTTCATCCCATCAGACTTCTGGTACATCCCCAGCGGTGGCCGAAGATTTATCTGAGACAAAACCAGTTATTTAGATTGAATTCTAGGCCGAGGGTCAGCAGATCGCCAGAATGCCGAGCGCAGATTTTGGTAACATTGGTTGAACCTGAATCCTAAAAAACTGTGAAAGCGATTACTTTACTCGGCTCTACTGGCTCGATCGGCACCCAAACTCTAGAGATTGTGGCGCAGCATCCCGATAAGTTTCGCTTGGTGGGCATGGCGGCGGGTAGCAATGTGGAGTTACTCACCCAACAAGTGCGTCAGTTTCGGCCAGAGATAGTAGCGATCGCCGATGAATCCAAGTTTACACAGCTGCAAGAAGCGCTAGCTGGTCTAGATTATCGGCCGCAGTTGGTCGCAGGGGAAGCCGGTTTGGTGGAGGTGGCGGGCTATGGCGATGCGGCCAGTGTCGTCACCGGCATTGTGGGTTGCGCTGGTCTGTTGCCGACCATTGCTGCGATTAAGGCTGGTAAAGATATTGCCTTGGCCAATAAAGAAACCTTGATTGCGGGCGGCCCGGTGGTGTTGCCTTTAGTAGAGAAGCATCAAGTCAAATTATTACCCGCAGATTCGGAGCATTCGGCAATTTTTCAGTGCTTGCAGGGATTGCCAGCGGGTGGCCTCAAGCGAATTATCTTGACAGCTTCGGGGGGATCTTTTCGGGATTGGCCGATCGAGAAGCTGGCCAATGTAACGATCGCTGATGCTCTGAAACACCCCAACTGGTCGATGGGGAAAAAAATTACAATCGATTCAGCCACGCTAATGAATAAAGGATTAGAAGTGATTGAAGCCCATTATTTATTCGGGTTGGGCTATGACAATATTGATATTGTGATTCATCCGCAAAGTATTATTCATTCCTTAATTGAGGTGCAAGATACTTCGGTGCTGGCACAGTTGGGCTGGCCAGATATGAGGCTGCCACTGCTTTATGCCCTATCCTGGCCAGAGCGAATTGCCACTGATTGGCCGCAGCTCGATTTGGTGAAGGCTGGCGATCTAACTTTTCGGGAGCCAGACCACGAGAAATATCCCTGTATGGGCTTGGCTTATGCAGCTGGTCGGGCGGGTGGGTCAATGCCAGCGGTGCTGAATGCGGCTAATGAACAGGTGGTAGCTTTGTTCTTAGATGAAAAAATCCAGTTTAATGATATTCCGGTGTTGGTGGAGCAGGTGTGCGATCGACATCAGGCTGACAATAAGCTGATGCCTAGTTTGGAAGACATTATTGCCGCCGATCGATGGGCGCGGCAGATCGCATTAGAAGCTAGCAAAAAACAACTTTTTACTAGTGGATTTTAAAACTAACTGCTTCTTGAATCGCTGATTCCAAAAAATTCAACCAGAATGAAAAAACTACTGATTCTTGGTGGTACTGGAGATGCTGTGCAGTTATCACAACAAGCTACGATGCTGGGTTTTACGGTGATCTATTCCCTGGCTGGTTGCACCCAACAATCCGAGAAGGCTTCTCATAGTGGTGTCAATAATCAAGTGCGGATTGGGGGTTTTGGTGGCGCTGCGGGGCTATCGGCCTACCTCCGCCAAGAAAATATTGACCTTTTAATTGATGCCACTCACCCTTTTGCCCGACAAATTTCTGGGAATGCGGCGGCAGCGGCGGCCCTTAGTGACGTGCCCCACCTACTGCTACAGCGACCGAGTTGGCAACCAGTAACTGGTGATCATTGGTTGTTAGCTCCCGACCATGCGGCCGCAGCCGCTCTATTACCCGGTCTCGGTCAGCGGATCTTTCTGACGATCGGTAGACAAGAACTAAGTAGCTACGCTCATTTACAGGAATTGTGGTTTTTAATGCGATCGATCGATCCCCCTCCCTATCCACTACCCCCGGGAGAAATCATCTTGGCGCAAGGCCCCTTTAATCTTCAGGCTGAAAAGAATTTATTAAGACAACATCAGATTGAAATTGTGGTTAGTAAAAATAGTGGTGGGGCTGCGACTTATGCCAAGATCGCCGCTGCCCGAGGATTGGGATTACCCGTAATTATGATCCAGCGTCCCGCCCTACCTGCCGGACTCCAAGTAGCTACGGTCCAGGCAGCAGTGTCCTGGCTAGAGCAACAATTACTGTGAAATACCCCAACCCGCTTCGCTGAGGTGGGGGCTTTCAACACAACTAACAGTGAGATGGGAAATAATGATAGATATTATCGAGCGCTGAGAGTGTATTTGAAGTGGTGAATTCGGGAACAAATAAAGGGCAAATCATTCTATGGGATATGTGAAGCACAGTTAGTGTTTGGAAAAACAAAATCAAGGTTTAACACTAGTTGTTCTCGAAAAAAATTACTTAAAGGAATATCGAAAATGTCAACAATTTTCTCTCAAATCAAGCTAGCTGCGATTGGTTGCTTATCCATTACGGCTTTAGTTGGTACCATGACGACACCCACTGCTCATGCTGAAGATTTGAACTATGGATCTGGTTATAGTCGTGGCCATGAACAAAGTAATGAGCATGTCTATAGCTATGAAGATACTCAGGAAACTACTTACGATCGACGGGAGATTTACCGTAGAAGTCCTAGTGGTTACGGCAGAAGAAGTCAGCGACTATGCTTGGAATTCCGTCAATCAATTGCTGTTTTAGAAAAGGATCGGAACGCTCTGCTACGTCGGCATCATTACAATCCCGAAAGACTGTACTTCATCGAAAAAGAATTACGATATCAAAGAGCTGAGTACTTGAGGGCTTGTCGCTAAAATAAATCCATAAATGAGCATGACCAAACTATGAATAGTTTGGCGATATTTTTGCTTGGGTATTAAATTCGCAAAAATCCTAAGCAGCGTTTAAGCAAGGCTGTCCCGCTAAGAACTCTTGAATATAGCTAAACAATTGCTTAATATCTTCACCATTACGAGTATCCGAATTGAATTGTTGGGTGAGAGGTAGAGCATGTCCGGATGCAAGAATTAGATCGATTCGCCATATCACGCATTCTTGAGGGGGTTTTTGATTATTTAGACCATAGTAAAGTTCGATATCTTGTGGTCTGTTATAGTTTTTCACTGATCTTTCTAGCTTAACATCAACTACTTCGTGGAGATTGCAGGTGTATTGAACATCGTTCAAAAAATTGTACCAGACGATCTGGAGACAGCTATGATTTCGGTCAAATGATACATTAGTAGTAGTATCGGTGGCGATCGCCCATGCGCCCAACACCGCCAAAGCAGTGGTGATACTGTAAACTAATGGGTAGAAATGCTGACCAAATAAGAGTAATGAGTAGGGCGACGACATCACAAACTGAAATAAGGTCATCAGCAGTATGCCTATTCCCAAACACATCGCTCCCTCTGTCCGAGCTAGATGAGGATGATTTTGATTTTGCAAGGTTAGTCGTTGGGAGCTACGCTCGATTAGTTTCATGCTCAACGCCTCAATCGATGGACTCAATTGTTCATAGAATGCCCAGATTGTTGGTCAAAATCTACACACGGCTAGGATTTTCTTTGCACATACTTTTTCACTTCAGCGCCGTCCACACATCACATCTTTATATATTTAATGTAATATTGCTAACACTAACTACGTTTGATTTTTGAAATTAACCACTTCTGGGTGACAGCATCCCACCTTAAAATATATCGGAGTGCAAACGGTTGCACTGAGCCGTTTTTCATGTGATAAATAGCGCTTACTTGCACCTGTGCCTGCTGGGCTGTTTGCTCAACTGTTTGGACAGCGACTGTCTCCACTGCGGTGACCGAGCTCCACCACTGCACAAAAGAATCGTAGCCTTGGGGGTGAACCGTAGTGTTAGATTGCATATCGATCGGCAGTTGCTGCCAAGCTTTGGGATAGTCGTGATTGTTAATGTCTTGATAGTATTCTGACACACTGGCTATGGGTGGCGAGGTGATTGCCGGTTTAGGGACTGGTGACTGTTGGTGATGACAAACTCGATCGATCATTTTCTGAGTGGCGAAAGATAGCGGACGATGCACTTTTTGATCTGCAAACGTTGTCCAAGTGCCTGTGGCACAGTTGGCGACGCTTTCTAAGCGCCGATCGCCCAGAGAGTAAACAAAACTAACATTTTCGACATTACGAGCATTGACAGAACACAAGTCCAGATTAACAGCCTGACCTTCAATCGCGTTACCAGTGAAATAGCTGCATTCTGACACAGCAGCAGATTTTCGAGGAATTGGCGAGTTGATGATTGGTGCAGTACTAGCGAGCGGAGCTGTCGATCGCAGGACACCGCTTTTGGTCGGAGCAACATCAGGTAAATCAACCCCGATACTAGTAGACGGAACCACCACGGCACTAAGACTGCTCGGTGTAATTGGGACTGATGGAGTGCTTGAACGAGTTACCGTCACCGTCGTTACTTCCGGTTGCTGGGGATGGAGCAGCAGAGCAGCAATGGCACCGCTGCCGATGGCAATGCCAGTAGCGGCGATGAGCATCAGGGGGGAGCGCGGTGCCAATGATGAGCCAGCTGCTACTGGTCTTACCCCGCCTGGAGCCACCCAAGTTTTGGCCTCGGTAGCATCACATTGCAAAGCCAGTAAGAATTCTGGGGCGGTTTGATAGCGATCGCGCGGGTGAGAGGCAATGGCTTTGTCTAAGATATGGGCTAGTTCTGGACTGATCTGAGGGGCATCCGATCGCCATAAAATATCACTGGTGCTCGAATCAGTCATAAATTCTTGAGGCTGTTTGCCAGTCAATAGATATATTGCCGTTAAGCCCAGACTATAGAGGTCGCTGCTGTAAACTGGTCTACCCACAGACTGTTCACTAGCCATGTAGCCTGGAGTACCAATAATGATTGATTGGGTGGGACGACCTTGGGAATTGAGGGCGGTGCCCATCGTTTCGCGGACTGCACCAAAATCAATTAATACTGGTTGCTGGTCTAAACGACGCACAATAATATTGTCGGGTTTTACATCTCGATGGATAATAGCCTGGCGATGGACATAGTCAAAAACTGGCAACAGGGCGATCAAGATCCGCCGGACTTCGGCTTCGGATAAGCGACCTTGTTGATGAGCGATCGCCCCCAACGTATCGCCATCGACCCATTCTTGAACTAAATAGAATTGCTGATCAGCCTGCCCATAGAAGTAGGCATACAGCTCGGGGATTTGATCTTGATTGTTGCCGAGCTGTTCTAAAATAGCGGCTTCGCGCTGAAATCTTTCTTGCACTAGCTGGTTGATCTGCGGATTGTCTTGCACTGGTCGCAGGCGTTTCACAACGCAGCGGCGCCGGGAGGGCATGTGAGTATCTTCGGCCAAAAATGTTTCGCCAAATCCCCCAGAGCCTAAGGTGCGGATAATTTGATATCGATCGCTAAGTAGTTGGTTGGCCACGGGTTGTTGGGTGATACTGGTGTTTCCTTCACCAAGATTTTAGCTTTTAGTATCTCGATCGACGATAAAATCCGTGAATTACTCCCCGCACTCGACCCAGTGAAGGATGACTAGTCGATAGCTCCGCTTGCGCCAAAGGCGATTGCTATTTTACAGGTCTGAGACTTTATGAAAGCGGCATCCCAAGTTGGATTTTAACTATGCGTTCGATCGATTTCATTTCATCTTCTGACACAGCGCCCAATTTATTTACCAGTCGCTCTTTAGATGCAGTTGTTAATTGATCTGCCATTGCCTTGCTTTCTTTTTCATTCACTACTACCAGTGCTTCACTGGGATATAATCGACCAGTATTTGTTGTTAGTGGTACGACTTGAACTCGGTTTAGTGCTGAATTGGCTGCATCATTGCTGATGATCACCGCCGGTCGAGTTTTCCGAATTTCTCCACCTACCGATGGGTCAAAATCTACCCACCAGACTTCACCCCTAAACATCATTAATACTCCCAATCAATCCGTTACTCCATTCCAACGCTGCGAGTTCTCGCTCTGTATCTGCTGCCATTGCTTGGTAAGCGGATGCCAAATCTTCTTTCAAGACATGTGGACGCGCCAAGTTTTCTAGGAATTTACTGATATTACCTTTACCGACAACCCGATAAAGAGCATCGTAAACTTCTTTATCGATCGTAATGGTCATTTTTTGTTGCATGACATTCTTAACCAATCTGCTATTAGATTTTAGCACGTACACGTATTCGTGTAAAAATCAAACTTGAAATGAGGGTTTCTATCAGCCTTGATGAGAAAGAATCGATTCCACAAAGTGGACGCTGCGCGAACGCCTTTGATATAGAACCTATTTGAGATCTCTCACTTTATGGGCGAGTTAACAGAGATTTGGCTTGAGATTAAGATATCTAATAGTTGGGCTTACAAGCCGCCCATGCTTTGGATGATGAAGAAAAGTTTAATACAGTGTCAGGTGCTGTGATTTTTAGGTATCTACTGTTGGCTCATAAAATATGCGGCGTTGCTGATCTGAAATATGAATCGCCCTCATCCCCTAACCCCTTCTCCCAAATCTGGGAGAAGGGGGATCGGAGTCTTACTCCCCTCTCCCAAGATTGGGAGAGGGGCTGGGGGTGAGGGCAAAATCGATTTTCATACTTGAATTCAGCAACGCCCGAACTATTTTATCCCTGTCTGTAGAGCATATGCCAGAAATCTCTCAGTGTAATAGAGAGCCAGCTGACTACTGGGGCCATTAAAGATGACATCAAAGGCATGGTTTGCCCAAGGGATTTCTAGGTAAACCGTAGGTGTGCCCAAAGACTGAAGTTTTTTGGCCAGTCTTTTGCCAAAGCGGGCTTCGACTAAATGGTCTTGACCACCATAAATTAGTAGGGTCGGTGGCAGTGGCCGATCGACTAGTTGGTAAGGTGAAGCTTGCCGATATAGCTTAGAAAATTCAGCCGGAGTACCACCCAGAAAATCACGCAATACTTGGCGAGAGTCGATCGGATCAGGTGTTGGGGGATCGGCATAGCCAGCGGTTAAATCGACTGGGGCGTAGTAACTTACTACTGCTTTGATCGGTAATGCCGCGTTTTCATAAGCCGCTAAGGTTGCTAAGTGCCCGCCAGACGATCGACCAATCAGCGCCAGCCGCTCTGGATCTATTTCCCACTGGGCAGATTGCCGACGCACATGGGCTAGAGCTGTGCGAATATCGATGAGTTGGGCGGGGAAGTGATGTTGGGGGGCATGACGATAGTCGATCGCCACTACAACATAACCACGCGCTGCTAAATAGCGACTAAATTCTTCATTACCATCGGGATTACCCGTTCGCCAGGCACCGCCATAGATTTGAATGACGGCTGGATATTGTCCGGGGTTGTGTGGCTGATACAAATTGAGCGTTAGCGGGACACCTGCCGGGGTCGCAAACTGGAGGTGGCGCTGGATGCGAATTTGGTTGGATAACTTGATTCCTTGTAGAGCATCGGGAATACTGAAGGGCTGCGATCGGAATGTTGCTGCAACTTCTGAGGGAATATCTGCTAGATAGTTATTGCCGAGCGCCTTAGTCATGGAATTGTTGGCTCGATCGATCGTAGCGGATAATTGCAGCAACGGACTGGCGCTGAGGGCGATACTCATGACACTGAGTCCGATGCCTAACCAATGCAGGTTTTGAGGCAATGAACCATGATGAAAAACTGCGTAACTGGCCAAGCCGATCGCACTAAATCCCAATAACCAGATACTAATTTCTGGAGCACCAACACTTAAGGGTAGCAGGATCATGTTCGGAGCAGGGATGACGCTCCAAATAGTCAGCGACAGTCCCATGAGTGTCAATAGAATAGGGATAATGGCAAGAAAAGTAGGCATTAGCGAGAAGATGAGGGCAAGATCAATGTTGTCATAATTTTGATAAAAACTGGTCACGACGGATAGAACCAATCAGATTTTCAGAGGCAAAGTGTTATCATGACTGAAATTTCCAGTCATCCGGTAAGCTTATGTCTAAAAAATATTCCTTGCTCTTACTTACTTTTGTTGTCGGCGCTACACTCCCCTTACTGTTGGCTCCCGCTGCCCAAGCCCATGTGGGTAATCATGAAGTAGGTGGGTTTTTGCATGGTTTGCAACATCCGCTGGGTGGACTAGATCACATTTTGGCAATGTTGGCGGTTGGTCTGTGGGCAGCCCAATTGGGCGGTGCGGCTAGCTGGTCTTTACCACTGGCATTTGTGAGTGTCATGGTAGCTGGTGGGGTGCTAGGCATGTCTGGCGTCATCATCCCATTTGTAGAACAGGGGATTTTGATTTCAGATGTAATCTTGGGGGTCGTCGTACTGGCAGCGACTCGTCTGCCGATCGCTATTAGCCTGAGCATTGTTGGTATCCTGGCCATCTTTCATGGTTATGCCCATGGTGCCGAAATGCCTGCTGGAGCTTCTGGCTGGACATATGCGGCTGGCTTTGTCTGTGCCACGTCCCTGCTGCATCTAGCCGGATGGGGTTCGGCACTGCTAATCCAAAAATTCTGGCAAGGTCGATGGGTGCAAGTAGCTGGTGCGGGTGTGTTAGTAGGTGGTATAGTCCTGACCGCGCGATCGCTGATCGGCATCAACTAACCCATAAAAGCTCTTTCCCAAAACCAAATTAAACTCATCACGATTACGCCACCCGAAATTACCCGGCGCACAGCTAAATCCCAAGGTAATTTACGCAGCAGGGACAGTAAGAAGTAGACCACTAGGACAATGGCGAATTGTCCTAATTCTATGCCGACACTAAAGCTGGCAAGGGAAGTTACCAAATTAGTCCGGGGTAAGTCTAATTCTTGCATGGCCGAGGAGAATCCTAATCCATGGATCAGGCCAAAGCCAAAGGCTAGCTGCCATCTGGCCTTTGGCTCTTTGCGCCACAAGTTTTCGGAGGCAATGTAGGCGATCGAGAGGGCGATCGCAATTTCGACCCAGCGACTCGGTACCGAAATAATATTTAAAGCTGCTAGAAACAAAGTAAATGAGTGAGACAGACTAAAAGCGGTAACTATCTTAATTAAGTAACCCAGTTCACCGCCCAACATTAGTAGGCTAATTAGAAACAGAATATGGTCGTATCCAGTCCAAATATGCTCGATGCCCAGTCCAATAAAGCTCACTACCTGTTGAATAAACGGCGCATTAATTAAAGCGGCATTCTGAGCTTCTGGGGTAAAAACGACGTTATCGACCCGACCATTTTGGCGAACTTGTGCCAGACAGCGAGCGGTAGCGACCCCTGGTACAAAAAATTCATAGTGCATTTGTAATTGCTCGATCGGCACTGTCCAATGATATTGCAACAATAAGCTGCTATGAGTATCTGGGCTAGGATTCAGATTACTAGGTACATTCTTCGCCACACCTGATTTCACCATTAGGGTGGTGCTTTTTTCTCTGGAAGCAGTGAGTCGAATTTTTTCTTCAAAAAGTTTCTGAAGATCTTCCTGGTGCTGGGTAATCTCCGATTCTGATAATTGGTGACTATTGTCGTCATCAAATTTTTCGACCAAGCCCGTGGGAATCGTCAAGTTAATATCGACATCTTGCTTGCCAACCTGAATATCGGCGACGGCTAAATCTGACCAATGAGCCTGACTAGGTAGTGCGAAGGCTAAAACCATCAGCAATCCTATGCCCCATCGCGTGGCTATTCTCCAATGTTTAGAAATTAGTCGCTGAGAATACCAAATATCTTTTAAATTCCAAAAAGTCATAATTTAATTCAATCCTGATAGTCCTATGCCTAAACCCAAAGCTTGCCTTGCTCCAGCATCAAAGAGTGGATCGATCGCTTGTTGCTGTTGTTGATATTTCTGTGCCTGGACTGATTGCCCTTGCGCAGTGGCGATCGCTGCCGCCCGATCGGCTATACCCGGATCGCGAATCCCCGACTGTAAGGCTGTCTCGATCGCCTGCTGTGCGGCTGGCAATTGCCCCATATTCAGATAGGCAGCCGCTAAAGTATCCCAAGTTTCTGGATCTTGGCGCACTTTGATTTCCGCTTGCATTAAAGTTAGAGCCTCCGTTTTATCCTGTGCCTGTCCACGTTCTAGCAACAATTGAGCCAGCTCCCGCCGATGTCCAAAACCCCCGAGATCCGATCGCAATCTAGCTACCGCTCGTTCCCAAGTTTGATGAGCCTGCTCCGTATTGCCCTGGAGCTTTTGCACCCGCGCCAATCCTCTTAAAGCCACATGGTCATAGACCGTCGGCGCTTTTTGATTGGTGAAGAAAAATTGATTATATAGTGCAATGGCGCGCTCCAGGTGTATTTTTTGCAGGGGATCGGCTTGCCACTGGCGCACGGCTAGTTCCGCTGAATTTAGTAAAGCTGGCGGGTATTTAGGCAAAATTTGCAAGGCTGATTGATATAGTTCTTCAGCTTGCTGTAGTTGTCCGCGTTTGTAATAAAATCGTCCTAACAATGTCCGCACCCAAGCCGAACTACCCGCTTCTTCGGGTTCTTCGGCAGCGATCGCTGCCTTAAAATCGCGCAGGGCTGCCGGATCATCTCCCTGAGCAACTTCCACCAGGGCTTTAAGCGCGAAATTACCCAGAGTAGGCATCGCTTGGACTAAAGTATCTGCCGTTTGGCGCGCTGTCTGCGTATCGCCTAAAGCCAGCTTAATTGTAGTTAATAATGATAGGGATTCGGCTTGCGGCGGCAGTTGTTTTAGTAGAGATAACGCTTGTCTAAAATCGTGTTTGGCCGCTGCCACCTTCGCCAAGGCGATCGTCGCCCCATAGTTGTGATCGGGTAAATTGACCAGGGATTGTTGAGCTGTTTGTTCAGCCAGGAGATACCAACTGCTTTCCCCCGTCGCGCGCGCCATCCGCAAATAAGCTTGGGCGAGGGTGGCTCGGTCTAGTCCAGCGCTGGGTTGTTGCTGAATGCGTTGTTGCTGAAAGGTGATTTCCTGTTGGATATTTTGAGTGATGCTACCCACAGCTGGCCGTTGGAAGCGATATTTCCAGACGGAATCGGGCTGGGAAGTAGAAAATCTCGTGTAGAGTGCGATCGAGGTTCCCACACCTAGCAGGGCAAGAATTACGAGTAGTTTTCGTTGAGACGATAGTTGAGGAAGAGAAACTTGCATAACTATGAAGTGGTTGTGAATAGTTTACCGCAGCTCGATGATCGGTGAGTCAACATTGGTAGACTCTGCTTTTTTCTGAACAGGGGCGGCACTAATATTGCCGACATTACTAATAGCACCTACTCTCAGCTCGGCTATCAGCACCCGATAATCGCTATAGTTCAACCGAGGTGCTAGCAAGATCGCTAAACCACGCGCTAATTCAGTTTTGTTTTGAGCAAGAGCCTCCGCTAACGCCACTGTCAAACTTCTATTCTCTTCCAGTCGTTGCTTGGTTCTCTCTGTTTCTACTTGGGTAACTTCTGGAGCATTAGGTCGCCAAGAAACCCCGGCCTTCCACTGGATACCATTGTTACTTGATCCGTTGTTGAAGCCCCCAAAGCCATTGCCAAAGGTGTCTACAGATGAGCCTACATCCAGATTCAGGCAAAGATTTGAGCAACTGCCAGAGTTACTGGAAAATGTGGAGAATTGAGCATAAGTGGGAGAGGCTAAGGTCATCACTCCCAGCAGCACAGAGGGGAATAGAAAATATTTCATGATAGTTATCTACGATATTCGATCAACCAACGAAATCGTCAAAACAATTGGGAACCCGTTAGAATTCCCAATTAATCAGCTACCTAGTTTGGCAAAGCTAAATAAGGGAAGCTGGTTTCTAGGGGATGATGGCCTTGAGCCGGATTGCCCGGCGGTCCTTCGTAGGAAACGTTATCAGTAGTTATCGCACCATTGCTAAGAACGCTGAGAACAGTATCAACCGTATCATCTTTAAGTAGTCGTCCGCGAATTGGACTACCTTTAGCGTTGAGCGCAAGTCCAAAACCACTAGGCGCTGTAGTATCAATCCGCATGACATCGGGGAGAAAAGCTGTCAATAGCGCATTAGTGCGTTCGGGACTATTTCCTAAGGCTCTGAGGGTGCGGGTTGCTTCAGCGCCAATAGGAGCTGCTGCTGGACTGAGGTCGGCAGTTGGTGGAACACTATTGAAGGCAGCTAGTAAAGGTTGGCTAGTAATCAAACCTTCATTAATCCCTGGACGAGCCAAGCGTTCGACTTGCTGGTATTTGCCCGTGACCGGATCGCGGAGCGAAATTGTCTCCCAGATATCAAATACTTTGGCACCATTGCTGCCTTGAATAAATTGCTGCGGTACCCGAACGGTGATCGTATTCACGTTGTAACCCTTGGCAAAATCTAAGGCTTGGTTGGGCGGACGAAAGCCGACCGCTGGTCCGGTACCCAAGGCTCCAGAACGTACCCGGAAGAACTGCTCCACATCAAAGAAGAAAGGATCTTCGCGCAAACCAGCAAACACCGATAACCGAGAGCCACCTGCTGATAACTGATTGATGAGTGGTCGATCGTTGAGCGCCGTGGTGCGTAAATTGGTGGCAGAAGTTTCTCGGCCATCTTTGATGACAGTGAATTTGATTTGCTGTTGCTGTTGAGAGTTCGGCGGCGCAAATTCAAAGCGAAGGGTGACATCTTCTTGTCCCGTGGGCGTCGCATCTTTATCAGCCACTTGAGTCAGCTTAAATTCGTAGCGGGCATTGGTACTAAAAAAATACTGCTGCCGCGCTACCGATCGCGGATTAGTATTCATCACCAATACCAGATCGCCATCTGCTGCCGCCGAATTTTGATCTTTTTCGCGAAAGGCGTATAAATCAGTCAAGTTTAAGTTGCGACCTTTCCCATCGACTTCGCCATCGTCATGATCGGAAGCCAGGAGATTTTTCGGAAAGCTAGTTGCTACTAAAAGTGCGGCGATCGAAATTCCACCCAGAACTAGAGATTTTTTCCAGTTAAGTTGAGCAAACTTAGGAATTGAGACTAACATGTTTGATCCTGTGGCTAGTTTTGTGAAGTAGAGTAAATCTGCAATCTCGGGAGCTAGATTGCAGACGGATTGGTTGATTCATTTATTGATACGCTGTGATTTTCCAAATGGATCTCTCAACGAGTAAAAAAATAAACTAGATAAAAGTAGCCTTCACAATCAGATCGTTGAAATCTCGGTCGCCACCCCCCGCTAGATCTTCAAAGCCAAAGGTATTATCGCCTAATAACCGAATGTGATCGGCTCGATCGGCATTACCCAAGCTATAGGCGGTGTATACATTACTAAAATCGGCGTTGGCACTACTCCCATTAGAGATCAAGAATGGGGCATAGATAGCCCCACCCTGAAAATCGCCACTACTAGTGAGCGTTTGGCTATTGGTACCAGCCAGATCGATGCCCGCCAAGCGACCTTGGACAGCAGCCTGCCGATAACCAGCATCACCAGGTTTGAGCAAGGTGTTCCCAACTTTAATAGTGCCCTGGGCATCTTCTACTTTATAGAAACCGACGCGATCGTTAAAGGCAGCATCTCGTTTTATTTCAAATGTCGCTGTGGTTTTATCCGCAGCCGATAATGTCGTCAAGTCAAATAGCTCTCTCCGACCTTGCTGGCTACTACCTAGGGGAGCTGCGGTCGGAGCATTCTCAATTTTTACGATCAAATCGTTGAAGTCTCTTTCGCTACCGCTTGCTACATCTTCAAAGGCAATTTGAGTAGTGCCATTAGCTTGGGTGATGTTAGCACTCTGGAAACTATTGCTGGTTGAAGGAATAGAAAACAGCACGTTAGGATTAGTATCATCTACAGTACCATTTACGGCCAAGTAGAATCCTAGTTTAGAGTTGGCTGCTAAGTTGATATTGCGTGTTGCTGAGACGTTTAAGCCTGTGTCGATAGCACTATTACTTAATGCCGAAAAAACTACTTGCGATCGCTTCAGTACTTCTGCCAGGTAGCCACTTTGTCCGGGTAAAACATTATTGACAGCACCATTATCGCCATCCACAACAAATACACCAAATTCATTACGATTAGCAGCCTGGTTAGCAGTTTTAGTGAAAAGTAACGAGGCGGCACCTTGACTAAGCTGTAATAAACTGGCATTCACGATCGGTGTTAAAACAGGCGTTACCGGCGGTACCTCCACCACATCGGTGATATTCAGCTTAAAGTTGCCAGTGACATCCGGTGTATTTCCCACAGTGGGGTCATCCACATTCACAACTAAATTCAAGCTAGATTTAGTCTCAAAGTCTAAAACGGTACCAGCTTTGATAAAGAGAGAGGTACCATCCAACTCAAAGCTGCCAGCATCAGCCCCACTCAGGCTGAGGTTGTTGGTACCCGGCACATCGTCGGTTACTACTAAATCAGCAACTCTAATCCGAATGGTAGTATCAGTATTTTCGGCAATGGTCGAGACAGCGTTATTGAAAGCGATCGCTGTAGGTGGCAGATTGACAACTGTCGTCACCGGCGAGTCGATTAAGCCAATCACTTTGTCTTGGAGCGCACTTACCAGAGTATTTTGTACAACAGCTAGCTGCTTACTACCAAAACTTACGATGGTGTTATTGCCAGATTGAGCAGTAGTCAGGCCATTGATTTGACTACCAGTGGGCAAATCGACCTGAATAGTGTCATCCAGCTGATTAAAGTCCGTAATTGTATTGGGGGTCGTGGGGGTACTGACACCTACACCAGTGATTTCAAATATGTCTCGACCTAAGCCACCGGTAAGGGTGTTCCCACTTAAGTCACCAATGATGATGTCATCACCAGGGGTACCGTTGATTATGGCCATGTCGGTCCTCTTAAAATTTGTCGGTTCATGTGTTTATACGCTGCTGGTTCTAAAACGGATCTCTCCCCGCGAGAAATGCACCGCAAACTTTATATGATGCCGATTAAATCTGTGGGAGTCGGCTGTTCATCAGACGACTTGCAGATCAGCATTGACAACCAAAGCCAAAATTATCATGAGATCCAAAACGCCGCCTGATTTCCTCGTCAGCGAAAAGACTGTCGTCGCCATCATTTTCATCATCAACAGTACAATCTCTACCTAAATTCGGGATATTTGCTTCTGGCTGATCTTCAGCTGTAGTCAGAAGATTGGCATCAGCAGTAGATGCAGTATGGCTAAAGAAGATCTCGATCGAAGAGAGATCGCCTAAGGTTTCCCAATCGACAGCAGGTTCAGAGCTAACTATTACTATTTCGTCTTTAGATAATGGATCGTTGCCGTCAGGACTATTAATTACCATTGTTATCCTCTAAAAACAATTGGGTTTTCATATGCTATCAAATAAACCTGCGACCTTCGGAGCGAGGTCGCAGAAAAGATTAGCTCACGCTTCATACGAATAGGTATACGCCGCTAATTCCCAAATGGATCTCTTGACAATTAAAAAAAATCCAGCAATTTTTTAATCAATCTCGGGCGATCGACAGATCCAAGTTAAATCTTTCGCCGTATCTAAGCATAGTGGTTAATAAAATTCTCGAAAATCACCACCTACAGGAAGAAATATTTATGTCCATATTAGAACCTCTGACAAAGACCGTATCCCGCCGTGGTTTACTAACAGCCGGAGCCACTGCTGGTATTGGGTTAGCTGTATCGATCGATCAAGTAAATGCGGCAACTGGTAATGGCCACAAAAGCAACGACATCAAAATTCTCAACAACGGTCTGTATTACGAACACCAAGCCATCTGGACATACCAATTCGCCGCTGGCAAACTGTCTAACAGTGATGTCGGTAAAGCGGTGTTGGCGATCGCCAGCAGTAATCTTACCGATCATCAAGCCCACCGCAATGTCTTGACTCAGGCCATCCGCAGCTTAGGCGGCAAGCCCGTAGCAGCAGAAAAGAGCTATGACCTATCTAGCTACCTCAAGAAAGGTGAAGGTGCTTTGGATAGCGATGTCAATATTGCCAAATTGGCACTGGCTCTAGAAGTGGATGCGGCTATTGCCTACACCTTTGAAGCGGCTAAACTCAAAACACCAGCTTTGATCACGGCTGGGGCTAGCATCGGTACCGCCGAAGCGGCTCACGCCACGGCTATTCGGGCTGCCTTCAAATCCTTGGGTATCAATTTAGAGGTGGTACCAGCCGCTTTCTTTAACCTGGCTAGCCGATCGAGTTGGGTGTTGACCGTGTAAGTAAATATTTCCGCAGCAATTCCAAATTCAAACTTCAGATGCTCAATTATGGACTGCGTTAAGGCTGAGTAATCCCCCCTGCCCCCTTAAAAAGGGGGAGTCGGATTTTAAAAAATAAATTCAGTCGGGATTTTAAGGCTGGCATGAGATCTATGGAAAGAAAATGGGGTCCGGAAGGCCCCCTTTTCAAGGGGGATTTAGGGGGATTACTCACCTCAGACTTAGTCTCTATGTTTATAGATAGACATCAATCTGAATTTGGAATTGAGTAAATATTTCCGGGTTCACACTTTGTTGACTAGAAGAGAGTTAAAATCAGGCTGATATAATTGGTCAGTAGTGCAGATTCCTTCTATGCCCAGTGATGATTTTCCTACCGAGAGGTTACACCAACAGGATTTTTCGCTCATCCAACGCATTGTTCAACGAGACCGTGCCGCTCTATCGGTACTCTATGATCGATATGCGCGAATAGTTTATGCTGTGGCCTACCGCAGTTTAGGCTCGGTAGAAGAAAGCGAAGAGGTGGTGATGGATGTGTTTGCCAAGGTGTGGATGACTGCAGATAGTTATAATTCTGCTAAGGCGCGAGTAGATAGTTGGATTTTTATGATGACGCGTAGCCGGGTGCTAGATCGACTACGTTCCAAGCAGCGGCGCATCAAAGTGACAGAAGCGATCGCAGTTTTTGATACTGTTGCTAGTAATGATGCTGGCTTGGATTTAGAAATAGCTGAACGCCGTACTCAAATTCTGGCTGCTTTGGCCAATCTACCAGCAGAGCAACGTAAGGTGCTGGAGTTGGCCTATTATAGTGGCTGGAGTCAGCGTGAGATCGCTGAAAAAACTGGTCTAGCCTTGGGTACCGTCAAAACCCGTATTCGCTTGGGGTTAGAAAAACTCCGATCGCTTCCCCAGTTAATTGATTCCCTCTAATGACAAGAGTAACTCGTGACTAATCCATCTTCACCTCAAGAACGTGCTGCTGCCGATGCTCTCGATATTTTAGAAGAGCAAGCAGAATTTGAGCGCGAGCTAGCATCATCAGATACTTTGCAAGCAGAATTGGCCGATTTCCAGGCGACAGTCAATGATTTAGCCTACGCCGCGCCCTTGGTTCCTCTACCAGCGGGATTAAAAGGCAAGTTGTTCGATCGCTTAGATCGGGTCAATCCCCAACCAGCTAATTTGTTAGATTTGCTGGAGTGGCCAATCGTTGATCTCCAGCAGGTGATGCTGGATTTAAATAACTGGGAGTCTTTTCCGGTACCTATTGGATCAGAACGCGCAATTTGGCAAATAGACGAAGCTCGTGCCCAAGTCGCTTTTTTCCTGCGGATGCCAACAGGCGGAATATTGCCAAACCACTGGCACGCCACTGGCGAATCGATTTTAGTCTTAGAAGGTAAGTTTACAGATGATGATGGAGCTGTGTATGAGGTCGGGTCTCGATCTGTGGCTGCCGCTGACACCAGTCATCAGCCGATTGCCAGTCCGGGCTGTATCATCCTCAGTGTCACTTCTATCCACGATAAAATACTAGCCAGTAATATCTAGCCACAAAACAATATTGCAGAAGTAGTTTTACAGGACGGGCACTAAAATTTATACAGTTAGTCTAAACGATCGTACTCTTTTTAAAATTAACTATGAATCGTTTGATCCCATTGGTCATCATGGCTGGGACGGCATTGATTGGGCCATGGCCAGTTTGGGCAGTTGAAATCGAAACTCCCTCTGTAACGGCATCGCCGTCTAGCTCCGCACCGGAACTAGATTTATTGGCTACTGGCTTGAATAAGTACCAACAAGGCGATTACCCAGGAGCCATCGCGGACTATAGCCAAGCGATCGATCTCAACCGGGACTATGCTGAAGCTTACAACAATCGCGGCAATGCTCAGGCCGAACTGGGTCACCGCTCCGAGGCGATCGATGATTTTACTCAAGCTTTGCGGATCAATAGCAATGATGAATTTGCTTACAGCAATCGAGGCACAGTGTATCTGGAAGATGGTAAAAAAGACCAGGCACTAGCAGATTTTAACCAAGCCATCAGAATTAATCCGCGTTATGCCAAGGCTTATTATCATCGCGGGCTGGCCAATCTGGATCTAGGACATCGGCAGCAGGCGATCGCGGACTTTACTAGTGCGATCGATCGGGCACCGCAATATGCCAAAGCTTACTATCAAAGGGGTGATGCTCGCGAAAAAGCTGGTGATAGAACTGGTGCGCGCGCCGATTTTCAAAAAGCTGTAGAGATTTATCAGCAACAGGGCAGAATCTCGGACTATCAAGAGGCAGCGGAGCGAGTTCGTCGCTTGTAGAGAGCCTGATTCGCTCAAGTATTTTCAACCTCGATCGCGTTTACGGAGTTCGCTGATGATATTGGTATCGATTAAGTACATCAGTCGAGTGGATTCGTGGTTGACAGATCTTGAACCCGCGCAAAAAGTCTTACAAGAACTCACGTTACAATATAAGCCTAAGATCTGCTGACACCATCCATTCAGACACAATGAGATCGACCATCACCAGACCACTCACGGAATTTCTTGCCCAACCCAATATAGAGGCTTCTCCGGCATGGGAATTTATCAATGGCAATGCCCGCCAGAAAATCATGCCCACTCTCTACCATTCCCGTCTTCAGCGAAACTTAGTCAATTGGATTAACCAAAATACCGATCGCTATGAGGAGATCCAGGAACTGCGCTGCATTATTTCGCCGATTTCACCAGTTCCCGATATTGTGGTCATCGAGATCGATCGTCTTCCTCAAACCGATAGTCCTTTTGAAGGTGCTCCTGATTGGGTAATTGAAATTAGATCGCCCGACCAAAGTATCCTCGATCTGCAAAATAAAATTCTCCACTGTCTGACCAATGGTACTCAATTGGCTTGGCTGATCGATATTCAGCGAGAGCAAATTTGGGTGTGGCAAGCAGACGAATTACCGATTGTCTATGCTGGTACCAACATTTTGCCAGGATTAGCTGGACTTCCTACTATTAATGTTGTAACTGTCATTGCCCTGACTCAGCAACGATAAGATCTGCCACCTTGAACAGCATTTTATACATCAGGCAGGGTGGAATACAGAGATAGAAATGTAGATCGAGTAATTTAGATTTAGCACAACAATCAAGAACTCGATCTAAAATTGGCATTTTTATTAGATACAATAAATAGCTAGAACTCTAGCTGATGAGCACTGCCCACCCTACGCGATATCCTGTAATTTATCTCAATGCTATCAAATTACCTGCAACACCACAGCAAGCATTCGATTTGGCTGGATATGCTTTCAATCTGATGGAATCATTTCCCCTGTGGTATTTTTATGAAAGGCCATGATTTCTCGATAGAAGTAGTTGATTAGATTCTTAGGATCTAATCAACCGATGTTGTAGCCTATCTTCGATCGCATCACAGGCTATTTCCACACCATTTTCTTTCTGTAAGACAGTACCAATTTCTGCCGCTCGATCAGCGTAGCTAGGGTTTTCTAATAACTTCTGGAGTTCCTGGACTACTCTGGAAGCTGCATAATTTTTCCGCGCGATCGTTCGGGAAGTTCCCAACCGCTCCACTCGGGCAGCATTATCTGGTTGGTCATGGCTATAGGGCATGATTAGTGTTGGGCGACCAGAACGGAGAGCTTGAGCTGTTGTGCCGATACCACCTTGATGCACGATCGCACAAGCCCGAGGAAATATCTGGGAGTAAGGCACATAACTGACAGCAATAATTTCAGCGGTGAGATTAGCTGGTGGTGTATTATTGCCAATGAGTAAAATAGCTCGCCGTTTGAGTATTTTTGTAGCTTGAATACTTTCTTGATAAAAGCTACCAGGTGTCATCACAGCAGCCGAACCGAGGGTAAAGACAATTGGAGCTGCCCCTGCCTCTAAAAATAGCTCTAGTTCAGGGTCGAGTTCTGCTTGACGATAACTATCGTCATAAAAGGTAAAACCAGCCAATATAGTATTTTTTGGCCAGTCTGGTTGCTGTGTGGCTAGAGTTGACGAAAATAGTGCCAGCACTAGATCACTATTTTTCATCAACATCAACGGATCAGCTACTGGCGGCAATTTCAGCTCTCTTCTAAGTTGATGAATTGGTTCTGCCCAAGATTTAGCTATTACTTGTAATAACTGGATGATGCTGCGGTTGAAAGGCAAGCCCCATCCGCGTAATTTATACAAAAATGGCAGAAAAGGAATTACTGATGGATCGTAAGCTGATAAAAAAGCCACAGGTTGCAGAGCTGACACTGTCCACGGAATTCCTAATTTCTCAGCAACCAACGGTGTAGCAAAAACTACTCCCCCAGCAACTATCAAATCTGCATCCTGGGAACTGTCCAGTAAATCTGAGTACATTTCTCGCAAACTGGGTAGTAACCACTGGCAGATAATGTGTTCTGTGCCCGTTCTTAAATCCATCATCCGTGCTGATTCTTGCTCATCACCGACCGGATTATCAGGACGCAGCCGATGAAACTCTAGTCCGACAGCTTCAATATTGGATTGATATGCTTGGTGGGTGGCAAAAACAATATCATGACCGCGTTTACGAAGTTCTAGGGCGATCGAGATCTGCGGATGTAAATCACCCAATGAACCAATAGTGGCTACAACAATTCGACTCATTTAGATATAATCTGTAGAAACAACTACGAATAAAAGTATTTTACTCCTATCTAAGTTTACAAGAAATCTTCTTCTCAATTTCTGGCAAAGAATGTTACAGCCCATATCGTTAAAGAGCCTGCCAGTTGAAAATTGGATACTAAATGGGATCGATCAAGTCAGTGCATCACATCTTGTTTTAACTGATTAACGTGCGATCGACCCAACTACGCTCACAGCACGATCGATCCCATTTTCAGCTTGAATTTCCGCACCTAGATCGGCGGCACATTGGCGCATCCAGGGATCTGTCACGGCTCGATCGATCGCTTGAGCCAGATTTTCTACAGTTAATTGCTTGCGCGGAATTGGTGCTGTGCCCACACCTAATTTCTCGACCCGTTGCCCCCAGAATAACTGGTCGCCAAAGAAGGGGATGACGATCGATGGCACACCCGCTCTCAACCCAGCCGCCGTCGTTCCCGCACCACCATGATGCACCACCGCCGCCACCCGTGGGAAAAGCCAGGAATGGGGGACTGAATCCACCATCAAAACAGTCTCTGGCAAGTTTGTCGTCATCAGACCACCCCAGCCAGATT
>CAXTSZ010000023.1:0-48354 GCA_964247125.1 uncultured bacterium | reverse complement strand
TTGTAGTAGTGGCTCGACCCAGACTTGAACTGGGGACCGAAGGCTTATGAGTCCTTAGCTCTACCGACTGAGCTATCGAGCCAAATTCACATTACACACGATAACACAAATTCACAAAGGGTTGCTACTAAACTTTTGCCGATTTAATCTCTTGGCACTTTTCGAGTTTTTTTTTAGCGATCGACCACCACTGCTGTGTGAAAAGGCTACATAAATGATAAATTTTTGATAGCCGAGTTAGATGCTAGCTTTATAATCTATTAAACTTTACTATCATATCAGGAGAATAAAAATGGTTTTTGTATTTGATATCGCTTTATTTGCTCTAGTCCTACTGTCTTTCGTCATGATTGTCGGGGTACCAGTAGCCTATGCTTCCCCCCAAAACTGGGATCAGTCCAAGAAATTATTGTTTTTGGGTTCTGGTGCCTGGGCAGCGTTAGTGATCCTCGTTGGGGTTCTCAACTTCTTGGTAGTATAAGTTTCTAGTTAGGTGTGGTTGAATTTCAGCCACACCAGTTTTTTATTTTGATTTGGAGCAGGCATGACCGTTTTCGAGGGTAACTTTACACCAGATCCTTCCTTAAGGTTCTCGATCATCATTGGGCGATTCAACGACATGGTGACCACCAAGCTCCTATCCGCCTGTCAAGATTGTCTCAAGCGGCATGGCGTAGATATTGACCCTGACGGTGAACAAGTAGACTATGCCTGGGTGCCTGGGTGCTATGAAATTCCGCTAGTGGCTCGTCAACTAGCTTTTTCCCAACGCTATGATGCGATCATCTGCCTAGGTGCAGTTATTAAAGGCGACACCCCTCATTTTGATTATGTATCGGCAGAAGTTGCTAAGGGGGTCTCCGCCGCTTCTTATCACAGCGGAGTGCCAGTGATCTTTGGAGTACTGACAGTCGATACGATGGCACAGGCGTTGGAACGTGCAGGGATTAAGAGCAATCACGGCTGGGGTTATGCCATGAACGCGCTAGAAATGGCTACTTTAATGAAACAGATGCGAAATTTAGGGATTCCAGCCAGTTTCTCAATGCCCGTCTTACCGGGATAGGGAAAAATTTGCTTCGGAGCATTGACAATCAACTGGCTTCATGTGATTATAAATAAGGCGGAAATGCGGGTGTAGCTCAGTGGTAGAGCGTCACCTTGCCAAGGTGAAAGTCTGGGGTTCGAATCCCCACACCCGCTTCAGGTGGAGAAATAAGATACGAAAGAGCTTCCATAGAGTGACGAGCACTCTTCGGGAGCTTTATTGTTATGAATAAGATTCTTGGTCGGCGGTAGTCTTACCCTGTAACGTACTCAAGACAATCAAGTTTTTCTTTTAATTTCAGCTCAATACTTTCAAATTAATGGCTCTAATGCCATGCCAAAAATAACCATGAATAAATGGAAATGCGTTAGTGGCTGTGGGGCTTGTTGTAACCTTGACCCAGCCAGTCGCCCAGACCTCGATCAATACCTTACTCCCGAGCAGTTGACTAAGTATTTGGGCATGGTGGGTAGCGATGGCTGGTGCATTAATTTTGACAAAACTAGTCGGGCCTGTCAGATTTATGCCGATCGACCAGATTTCTGTCGGGTTCAAGCTGACACCTTTCAAGCCATGTTTGGAATTGAGTCAGCAGATTTAGAAGATTTTGCGATCGAGTGTTGTCATCAACAAATCGAAGATGTCTATGGTGACCAGAGCTTAGAACTACTGAAATTCAATAGAGAAGTAGGTATATTGCTCTCTTGATATTTTCCGCTCAGGCTGAGAAAATGAGAGGAAAATGAGAATAATTCGTGCAAACTTCTTCCGAATCCAATGCTGAACAGCTAACGTTAGGGACAGTGGTTAATCCCAATCCCAAAAGCCGTGCCAACAGCGTATTCCTCTCCACCTTCATTACGATTTTTCTAGCCGAGATGGGTGATAAGACCCAGTTAGCAACTCTGCTGATGACCGCTCAGTCCCATGCTCCTCTGAGTGTTTTATTGGGTTCTGGCATGGCATTAATTGCCACTAGTCTGGTAGGAGTGCTATTGGGACAGTGGCTGACTAAAGTAGTAGCACCAAAAACATTGGATGTATTAGCCGCTGTCTTGATGCTAGTTATTGCGATTCTGTTACTTGGTGATGTCGTGGAGCTTTAGGCGCTGAGGTTCTGTTCTGGTAAAGCCAAACTTAATTCCGAAGTCGGAGCCATCAAGCCGAGAAATCGATCGGCGGTTTCTGCTTGACGACCAAGGAAAAAGCTTTCCCAGTCGGCTTGAATCGGTGCAATATGACTATTAACTTTGCAGGCATAGGACTTGAGGCTGGCCCCCGCCAATTCGCGCTTGACGCTGAATTGAAAAACGCAAAGACTGCTGAACATGGCGTTCTTTGGTCGTGCTGGAATTTGGTTGGCGATCGCATGACAACGGGTCACTTCATTAACTAACTGTTGCCAATGAGTACTAAAGCTAGCTTGGTTGGCACCCTTGGCCAGATAGGCACAACTGATTTCATGGAGAGGTTCATTATTTGCCCCTAGCAACATCACTTCGTAGTATTGTCCCAATCCATACTTTTCCCGCTCGTTGTGCAGTTGCCGTGAATAAGCCCCGACCACCATCATTCGCTTCTCTTGCTGGGAAATCTGCCGATCGAATGCGAAGATTGGAGAACGCTGCACGACTAACATACGCGGCGATTTAATCAATAGTCCTTTTTCTTGTCCGCCGCTATTGTATTCATAAGTAATTAAATCTTTAGCTTTTACTTCATACCAACCAGCTTTCTCCATCTCGGCTTCGGTAATGAAATAGCCACAATCGACCTCACCTTTTTCGCCACGGAGAGCTTGGATTCGTGGTAAACGAGCTTGCGGATCAGTATATTCAGAACCAGCAAAGCGGTCTCTGGTTGTACTAATAGAGGCATCCAGAATCATCGGAGCAGTTTGAGTTGTCATTGTTTTTCCTTGAATATCGGTGAGTTTAAAGTGGTTCACGTTTTTGTCCAGTGGCCGGACAAGCAGGCAAGACAAGTTATAGTATATTTGCTCTATTTATTGTCTATGGTTAAAGCGTACTATAGTACAAAAAAATTAGCAAGGGGTTAATCAAAGATTTTTTCGGAAATTGATCGTCATTGTCTGAAATGCCTGCTATTGCTCATTCACTAGTCATAAAGATCTATAATTGGGAGGAATTCACAGCGCTCGTTTTAAACATGCCCGTCAGTAATCATCCCCGCTACCAGCAGTTAGCCAACGGTATCACGCTCATTGTTACGCCCAATTCCAGCACGGATATTGTGGCTGGCCGGATCTTTTTGAAATTGGGAAACCACGGCCATCAGATGGCTGGTTTGGGTCATCTAGTGGCGACGCTGCTGACCAAGGGAACTCAGCGTTTGTCAGCTTTAGAAATTGCCGAGAGAGTTGAATCGGTAGGAGCTGGACTGGGTGCTGATGTGAATCCAGACAGTTTGGAATTAAATATCAAGGCCGTCACCGCCGATTTTGCAGATATTTTACGGTTAGCTGGTGAAATACTGCGTTATCCCAGCTTTCCACCGGAGCAACTAGAACTGGAACGCAGCCTAACACTGCAAGCAATTCGCTCTCAATCAGAACGATCGATGAATCTGGCTTTTCAACAGCTCCGAGAATTGATCTACCAAGATCATCCCTATGCCCAGCCGCTACTGGGCACCACCGCCTCAGTCACCCAGATGACTCGCGCCGACGTAGTGAACTATCATGCCACCTACTTCCGACCCGATCGATTGGTCATTAGTCTAGCTGGCCGAATTACACCGTCAGCAGCAGTCGATTTGGTGGCCGAGATTTTTGGGGATTGGCCGCAACCAGCACAGCCCTTACCAATCGTCGAGATATCGGCAATTCCCTTGCATCCACAACGTCAAACAATTACTAAGCCTACTCAGCAATCGATCGTCATGCTCGGACATTTGACAGTAGCTGTTAGCCACCCCCACTATCTGCCACTGCGTTTAATCAATACTTATTTGGGTAGTGGTCTATCGAGTCGGCTATTTGTGGAGCTGCGGGAAAAACGTGGTTTAGCCTATGAGGTTTCCAGTATTTTTTCGGCTAAATTAGACCGAGCAATTTTTGCGGTGTATATGGGTACGGCCTCTGAGAATTTACTAACAGCCATTAATGGTTTACAAGGTGAGATGGCTCGGTTATGTGCCACCCGGTTGAGTGGCGAAGAACTAACGACCACCAAGAGTAAGTTGCTTGGCAAGTATGCTTTAGCCAAACAGACTAGTAGCCAAATGGCCTATATTTATGGCTGGTATGAAACACTGGGCTTAGGGTGGGAGTTCGATCAGAAGTTTACGGCGGCGATCGATAGCGTGACCACCGCTCAAATTGAAGAAGTGGCTCATCAATATTTCAGTAGCCCTTACTATCTCTCAGTCGTTGGTCCTCATACCTGATGGGTTTCGACTCCGCTTAATCCTCAAACTTTATTTAGACATTTCACTGTTGAATTCGTTGAAGCTGCGCTGTTCTAGCTGACCGCCAGTTCGAGCTGGACGATTAAAGACTTGACGCAAAGCAACGTCAATCTGGTCAAAGCTGGTATTCCCAACTTCATTAAAGACAACTTTACCAGCACCGTTCAACACGACTGTTTGAGGAACTTTGCCACTGTAGTAATAACCTGGTTCAGTCTGGGGATAATGCTGACTGAGCAAACTATCGACACTAATTGGAATAAGACTGGCGGCGCGACCATAGTCAGCTTGGAGCTGAGAAACGACACCCGCAAATTGCTTACAGTCTTTACTATCGTCTAGGTAAAAGACTAAAACAGCAGGCTTTTTAGTACGGAGAGAATCGGCCAAACCAAAACGAGGCGGCACCAGAGAACCATTGCCAGCGTACAGCACAAAAATGTTGCCATCAAATCTGTCGTCATTGATAGCGGCTTGAGCAGGAGTTGTAAACAGAGCAAAACAAACGGCGACGACACAGAGAGTCTGGAGCAAAAATTTTAGGGTGGAGCGAATCATTTTAGGCATCCTTTTTAACAGCTTCGATCATTTTGGAGAAATAGAAATTACCCGTATTCAAAGCGCGGCGTTTGATTTCAAAGCCTTGCTTTTCTAATGTTTGAATTACTGAGGCTTCCCGGTGTAAGTATGCCCGAGTGGCTTTGCTAGGACCAGGGAAAAACTCACCGATTTTTTTCAGCGCGCACAGCACAGTGGTATGGGGAGCAAAACTAACAATAAATCGTCGATCGGCCATCGCCACCAAATGCTTAATCATTTCCCCAGCTTTTTCTTCGGGATAATGAATCAACACGTCTAAGCAAACAACTGTGTCGTAGTTACCGCTCAGACTTTCTAAATCGCTGGTCGAAAAAGTAGGGTTATTATTATTGCCGAACAGCTTTGCTGCCCGTTCTTTTCCTTCGCCCACCATCATTTCTGAAATATCGCTGGCATTAACTACTGCGCCCATTTCGGCAAGGGGAATACTGAGACTACCCACGCCACAACCAGCATCACAGATGGTCAGACCATTGATGTTGCCATCTTCTTTCAGCCAGCCCAGCAAGGTATCGACGGTCTTCTGGTGACCAGTACGGATACCGAGCTGTACGCGGTTTACTTCTCCATCACCATAGATCCGCTTCCATCGATCAAAACCCGTGTTGTTGAAATATTCTTTAACTACGCTTTTATCGTCAATGGCGTTCATAAGGGTTGAGCTTAAATTTCTATTGGCAAAGTTAAATTGTATCAGCACCGTGCCATGATCCTTAGATCACTCACCTAGCGCTAGGAATAGATTGTCAGCAAAAAATGAAATATACATAGCGTGTTCATATCACATTTCCTCATCAAAATCTGCTACATTTTTTATTAATATGTATTTGTTTTTAAAGGAAACTTTTTATGGATATTGACTTTCGCATCTTAATCGTCATTGCACCAGTACTAGCCGCTGGTACTTGGGCTATTATTACCATTCTGCCTGCTGCACTTCAGCAGATTAGAGCTGTATTAGCAGATAAGTAACAGATGAAGTAGTGACCTGAGAGATCAAAGTGGTTTCTCTCAGGCAACTATCGAGATCAAAGAAAGCCCAGAAAGTGCAATGGTCCTTGACCCGTAATAATCTCAGTCGCCAGAGCTAAAAATCCAATCATTGCCATCCGACCATTCCAAACCTCAGCAGCAGTAGTAAGTCCCCACTCCCAGTTTTCTTGGGGATACATTTTAGTTTTACGCAGCATCTGCGGCACCTGCGATAGTTCTAAGCTGGGTGCCTGGGCAGCTTCCAAGATGAGATCGACAAGGGTGCTAATAAAAGTTGGATAGGTATCGAGGGCTGGTACACGGTTAAAAGTATGAATACCAGCTTCTTCCGCTAATTCCCGATACTCAATATCAATTTCTTCCAGGGTTTCGATATGCTCTGAAACAAAGCTAATCGGTACCACCACTAAATCAAGAATGCCTTGCGTGGCTAAATCTTTAATCGCATCTTCTGTGTAGGGCTGAAGCCATTCCACTGGTCCGACTTTGCTTTGGTAAGCCAACGTATATTCGTTTGGACGATTCAAGGTTTTCATAATCAGTGCGGCGCATTGCTCGATCTCTAGTTGGTAGGGATCGCCACCCTCCGTGACATAGGTAGTTGGTACCCCATGGGCGCTGAAGAAGACCCGAGCTTGGTCAGGATTTGGACACTTATCAATTTCTCGGACGATTAGTTCGGCCATGGATTGTAGATAGCCTGGTCGATCGAACCAAGAAGAAATTACCGTATATTTAGGAGGCTTTAGGCTGGGTTGTTCCTGCCAAATTTTATCTATTAACCGAAAGCTAGAACCACTAGTACTAATGGAAAACTGGGGATAGAGCGGTAGAATCACTAATTCTTCAATGCCGTCTTGCTTAATTTGCTGAAGAGCTTCTTCCGTAAAAGGATTCCAGTAACGCATGCCGATGTATACGGTCGCATCTGCTCCTCTGCTGCGCAGCTGCTGCTCGATCGCTTTGGCCTGTTCTTCCGTGATACGCCGCAGCGGCGATCCACCACCAATTTTTTGGTAATTAGCCTGAGATTTCTTAAACCTACTAGTAGCAATCAACCAAGCCAGGGGTTTTTGTAACGCCGGTATCGGCAACCGAATAATTTCGGGGTCGGAGAAGAGGTTGAAAAGAAAAGGTCGAACATCAGAGAGCTGCTCTGGTCCACCCAAATTTAGTAGCAAAACCCCAAGACGACCCATAGCGGTTACATTTTCCTTAATGACTTTGGCTGCTCAAATAATCTTTACAATTATAGAGGGTTTAGCTCAGGAACTTTGCACTTTCCTAGACATAATCAGCAAAAAGTTACTGCAAAATGGTTTTGGAAACAATTCTGGTTTTCTTTTTGTCGCTCTCGGACAATTCTGCGCCCGATTGCAGCTGGGTAGCACTAGTTTGCAAAATCGTAGCCCCGCCAGTGTCGCCCATCTGGAGAGCCGTTTTGGCTGCTGTTTGGAGCATGGTAGCCGCGCCGGATCTGTCGCCCTGCTGAAGTTTTTGCTCGGCTAGCTGGGTTTGCCGATATTTAGCCAGCGCCAAAGTATATTTCTGTACGGTAGCATCGGGTTGAGCTTGCCAGTTGCGGACAGCGCTAACTTCCACAAGTACGGCCTCTGACCACAGGCCATTACGGCCAGTGGCAGGGTCATCATAGACTACCCGCAGACTCGCGATCGGCTGTTGCCCCGCAGGTAATTGACCAATGTAAGTATTGACCAAGATCACCCTGGCAATATTGGTCATCAAATCTCCCAACCTGATTAGGTACTTATCTCCTTCGATTTGGACAGGCAGTTCGATCGTCTCTGGTGAAACTTGGGCAACCGGCTTGAGTTCTGCCAAGCGGACTCTCGGCTGCAACTCAATTTGTAAATAAGCATTGGTTAGACCCACGGCTTGAATACGGCTAAAAATCCGACTGAACTCGGCCACCGCCTTCTCCGGTTTTTCGATGTAGGCCAAAATGCCCGCCCCCACATCAGCGATTTTTTCGAGAATATTTTGGTTCCAGTGTTCGCCAAAACCTAAGGTATTGAGGGTGATTTTGTTCTCGGTGGCAAACTCCGCTAATTTAAGGCAGCGATCGTTATCACCATGCTCATTTTCCCCATCGGTCAAGACAAAAGCCTGGGAGATTGTTTCAGTACCCGCCGCCACCATTTCCTTAATACCGAGCTTGATACCTTCATCGATCGCCGTACCGCCGCGTGCTTGCAAGCTGTTAATTTTACTAATGATCTCGTCCAAAGCATCTCCCACCAATTGATTGGGCACAATCACCTGCGCTTGATGATCGAAGGCCACCACTGAGATGCGATCGTAGGAACTGAGCTGATAAATCAACTGCTGGGCAGCCTGCTTGACAGTATCAAGCGGAATACCTTTCATTGAACCACTGCAATCAATTACCAAGCACAGGTTCAGTGGCAGTGGTTTGGACTCAAGGGCTTCGGTAGCAGCAGCGATCGAAATAGAAAGCTGGCGCTGATTGCTACTCTGATTGGCATCAATACATGGGTCACTGAGCAGCGGTTGTAGACTTACTGGCATAGTTTTTTCCCAAAGCTAATTTCTTTGTTACTTCCACAATAACTCACGCTGCCCCCAGATAACAGCTTGTCATCTTCTACCCTACCAATACATATAAATATTAGATTTTAGTAACAGCTGTGTATATAGATTAACAAACTAAAGAAATTTACTAGCTTCAGGATTTTTGTCACAGCAGCTTATAGCTTTGATCCGTGTATACAGTATTGCAAAGACCTGGTGAATTTGACAACATTTTTTAAATGTGACTATTTATACAAAATTAATTCGTACAAATCCTCCTTCACTTTTGTGCATAAATCAGGTATATTCAGGAGGAAATTATCACAAGAATAATATTCATTGAAATAGCAAATTGCCGGTGATAAATTCGGGGGCAATCTCAATTGTCAACGTCAAAACAGCTAAGTTTCTCGTATAGGCCACAGTGAAAATTCTAATTCCTCCAGATCGAATTGCCACGATACTACAGTGGAATAGTAGTATTTGCGCAGTAGCCGGTGGCATCATCCTGGCTTCCCGCACAGCAATTAGTGGTTACGGATTCATTTTTCTGGCGCTTAGTTCTAGTCAAATGCTCATTGCCAGTATTCGCACTAAGAATACAACAATGATTATTTATGCAAGTTCTATATTCCTATTTGTAGATTGTCTCGGTATTTATCGGTGGATTCTGAATTGAATACGAATATTTCACTATTCTTCAGTAGCACATCATGATCAATCAAATCAACCAACATCTCTAAAATTATGTTAACCAAAGAAAGAATTGCTTCTACTAGCTTTACTACTAAAACATTTCATGATTTATTCGATCGGCAGATCAATGATACCAATATCGAAGAAACAGTCGAATTAGCTGCAACAAATCCCCAAAAACTATATTATTTTATGCAGCGATATGCGTACTTTAATAGTTTTGCTGGTAGCTTAGTGGCCAGATTGGCTTCATCGATCGGGATTTCTTATCAGTTGTTTCGTCAAGAAGGAGTCTCGGTGGCGGATCAGTCCGATCGAGGATTGGAGATTGCTGCCAAAGTGCTAGCCGCGACTATTGATGAACATGCTGACGCGGGAGCTGAACAAGTACCGCACCGGACACTCGCTCAAGGAACCTTACAAGCGATTGCTGAATACGCCGAATTGAGCGATGTCGAACTGAACCAAGCAGCACAGCCCCCAGCCTGGTTGCAAAATATTGTCACCGATCTAATTAGCGACTACCAAGGCAAAATTGACGATCTGGAAGCTCTAGTAACAGCGATCGGATTTCACATCGGCTCAGAACTACTGGCCGATCGGGAATATGCCATCATTGATAAGGTAGTACGTTACACCAATAAGGGCGAAGGATTTGATGCTTGGTTGAAAGGCAAGCAAATCCAAATCGGTGGTAAAAATCTTAGCCCTTGGTACTGGATCGTAATTCACGGCAAGCACAATTCCGCTGGGGTGGAAGCCGAGCATTGTCAATTAGCCATAGATGCTCTGAATCTGGTGGCACAGTATCGTCCCGAATCAAGTGAAAATATCTTGAAATGGGCATCCACAGGCTTTCTCAATTTTGCCGATTTACAAGAACGTCTGTTTTTAGACATTCAGGCAGAATTAGCATTACTGAGTCCGTTGGTGTAAAGAAACAGGTAGTGTGCGAGTCACAACTTAATCTTTAGCCCAACTGTTACCGTTCAGCTCCGACAAATAGTTTGTTCGGTGCTGGGCGGTTTCTTATTCGCCGGGAGCTTCGCGCTCAAAACGGCGCATGAAGTAAGCGACAGCAAAGTCACCGTTCGGATGTTTTTTTAAGATTTCGGCAAAAGCAAACACGCGGTAGGCCAGTTCAATGCCCAGTTTGTCGATGATCGCTTGCTTTTCACTATTGAGCAGTTGAGCAGCCCGTACCCGACTCTGCCAATTGCTGGTCACTAAAAGTTCTAGTTGATCGTGAACATGCAATTGCTCAAAAATAGCTGGCTCATCGCGATCGAACCAAAAACCATTACAAGATTGGCAATGATCTAAATAGAAGAAAGGATTGGTAGCAATTCTGGTACGCGATAAGATTTTTTGACAGGCCGGGCACAGGCCAGCCTTGGTATCTAGTGCCGCTGGCACCTGATAGGCAGCTAGATCGGCTTGTAGCAAATCATTGGGATCAACATCGACCCGCGCCTGATCCGCTCGCCAAATCTGGTAATTGTCGGCATCAACCCACTGTCCTTCACAAGTACCGCAGCTCTGACTGGGCAGACTTGTAAACAATTTACTCTCGGATAGTAGATCTTTGCACTTGGGACATTTCATGAGCAGCCGGAAATATTCAACTCTTCAATCATAGACTGGCTAAACTGCATAGTCACATCGAGTTTGCGAAGAATTTCTAAGCGCCGCTGCGCTTTAGTAGCGGGTTGACGGGCACTGTGCCAAAAAATTAAATCGAGCTGGATTAATTTGAGCAGACGATGAATTTCGGTAGTGTACGATCGCATTTTTCCAGCCACAGCTGGGGGTAACAGATATTCTGGCGCGGCCACAATTTGTTGATCAAAATAAATCTCGATCGATGTATAACACTCTGTGGTTTGGAGTGGGGTCAAAAGCAATTCTGTGCTCATCAGTTGTTGCAAAGCCAAAACCATATCTTGAAAATGCTGCCAGATCTCCATGATTTCAGCTATTTCCGTCATAATCACTACTATGGATCAGGGTGCAACATGTCGAACGGTATCATACCGTGGCCAGATCTCCCCAAAAACCCTAGACAATAGATAGAATGTAGACTCCAAATCTGTCTGCTCCCACCATGATTTCTCCCGATGCCACCACGATCGTCGATCCCATTTTGCCCAATTGGCTAGCTGCTTGTAGAACTTCCGACATTGCCGACGAGCAGTTGATGTATGCCGCCTACAGTTTTGCGCGGGAGCACCATGTTGGCCAATTTCGGAAATCTGGTGAACCCTACATCAATCACCCCGTGGCGGTGGCCGATATTCTCTATCATCTGGGCGGTGCTCCCCCAATGATCGCAGCAGGCTTTCTTCACGACATTGTAGAAGATGTCGAAGCAATTACAGCCGAAGATATCGAGAAGTTGTTTGGGGCAGAAACCCGGCATTTAGTCGAGGGGGTCACCAAGCTCTCCAAGTTCAACTTCTCTAGTAAAAAGGAGCAACAGGCCGAAAATTTTCGCCGAATGTTTTTGGCGATGGCTCAAGATATTCGGGTAATTGTGGTGAAACTAGCCGATCGGCTCCACAACATGCAGACCCTAGAGCATATGCCAGCAGACAAGCAACGGCAGATTGCTCAAGAGACCCGCGATATTTTTGCCCCCTTAGCCAATCGCTTGGGTTTAGGTCGCATCAAGTGGGAGCTAGAAGATTTAGCTTTTAAATACATCGAACCCCAGGACTATCGCCGCATTCAAGATCTAGTTAAGGAAACTCGATCGGCCCGCGAAGACAATATTACCAATACGATCGAACGACTCCGCCATCGCTTACAAGAATCTGGCATTAAATTCTTTGAAGTCAGTGGTCGCCCCAAGCATCTGTACAGTATCTACCAAAAAATGAGTCGCCAGAAAAAAGATTTTAGCGAAATCTTTGACCTGACGGCTGTCCGGATTATCGTCAACACCAAAACAGATTGCTATCATGCCCTCGCCGAAGTTCATGATGCCTTTAAGCCCATTCCCGGGCGCTTTAAAGACTATATTGGTTTGCCTAAGCCCAACCGTTATCAATCACTACATACGACTGTATTGGGGATTGCCAACTCCCCCGTCGAGATCCAGATTCGCACCCTGGAAATGCACCGAGTCGCCGATTATGGGATTGCGGCTCACTGGAAATACAAAGAGGCCAGTAATGGTAAGCAAGTCGATGAAAAGTTTACGTGGCTGCGCCAGTTGTTGGAATGGCAGAACGATGTCAAAGATGCTCAAGAGTACTTACAAAATGTCAAAGGCAACCTCACCGACCAGCTCTTAGATCATGATGTTTATGTCTTTACCCCCAAAGGCGAAGTTGTTTCCCTGCGCCAGGGTGCCACCACCATCGATTTTGCCTACCGCATTCATACGGAAGTAGGCAACCACTGTGCGGGTGCAAAGGTTAATGGTCGGATGGTGCCCCTACATACCCAAGTACGCAACGGCGACATCGTGGAGGTCATGACCAAAGACAGTAGCCATCCCAGCTTGGATTGGTTGAATTTTGTGGCTACCACAGCGGCCAAAAACCGGATCACCCAGTGGTATAAGCGATCGCACCGCGACGAGAATGTGGCACGGGGTCGAGAAATGCTGGAAAAAGAACTGGGTAAAAGCGGCTTAGATGCCCTCCTGAAATCGGAGCCACTCCAGGGGGTCGCGCAGAAATGTAATTATCAAACCGCCGAAGATCTGCTGGCGGGTTTGGGCTATGGCGAGGTGACACTCAACCATGTGGTAAATCGGATTCGGGAAGCTGTTAAGACCACGGTCGAGGACAATGTCACGGCGCTATTACTACCGAAGAAATCTAATCCGGCCACCCCGGATGGAGACTTCCCCATTTTGGGAATTGAAGGCTTACTGCAACATCTAGCCGGCTGTTGTAATCCGATTCCCAATGAACCAATTATCGGTGTGGTCACTAGAATTAATGGTATTTCGGTACATCGCCAGGGTTGCCCCAATCTCGACAGCGTTGATGGCGATCGCGTAATTCCAGTCAGCTGGAATACAGCCAAGCAAACTGGCTCCCAACGCAGCTATATCGTTTTATTGCAGGTGGAAGTAGTCGATCGCGTGGGCGTACTAAAAGATGTCTTGTCCCGTCTCAGTGATAACAAGGTGAATGTACGACAGGCCAAGGTGATTGCCGATAACAAATCCAAGCCCGTGATGCTCGATCTATGCGTAGAAGTGATCGATAAATCGCAGTTGGAGCGCTGTATTAGCCAGATTAAACAGATGCACGATGTGTTGAATGTCCGCCGTCTGGTGCAAATGGAGTAATTTCGGTACCATTGGAAAGGAAGACTTCGCTCTCCAGAACGATAGTCGAACGCCAGTTGTCCTTTACCTATTTGTACCGTGCTGCTAAAAGGATTTGAAATTGAGGTTTACACGGGTACTCCGGAGGGCGATGTGGTGGGTTTATCCAATCGCATCGTGGCCGATTTGGACGGTTATATGACTGAGCCAGATAGTCGCAATGTAGAATATGTGACAGCGCCCCTACCAGATTATGAGCAATTGCTCTGTGCTTTACTGAAACCCCGCCAGCAGTTGCGGGCATATCTCCAGAAATTGGGTAACTATACGCTGATTCCGGGTAGTACCCTGTCTTTAGGTGGTCGCGAGCAGTTTATGCGATCGGACCCCAGTCATCCTTACCATACTTTTATTGAGCAAACCTACGGTACGAATGTAGTGACAGCCAGTGTCCATATCAATATTGGCATCAACGACCCCGAATTATTAATGCGCGCCTGTCGGTTGGTGCGAGTAGAAGCACCGCTTTATCTGGCTTTGAGTGCTTCGTCGCCTTTTTTGGATGGCCAACCGACAGCTTATCATTCCACCCGCTGGGGCATGTTCCCCAAGACACCCGCCCAAGTACCTTTATTCACCAGCCATCAGCATTATATTGACTGGACGGAAGAGCAATTAGCGATCGGCACCATGCAAAATGTGCGGCATCTCTGGTCGTCAGTGCGCCCAAATGGCGATCGGCGTCCCTATGAACTCAATCGGTTGGAGTTACGGATTTGTGATTTGATTATTGATCCGATCGCCCTACTTGCAGTCACAGCTTTACTAGAAGCCAGAATTTGGCAGTTGCTCGCAAATCCCGATCTCGATCCCTTGGTGAGCAGCAAGTTTACACCAGCAGAGTTGGTAGAAATTACCAATGCTAATGAGGTGGCAGCAGCCCAGTCTAGCTTAGATGCCAAGCTTCAGCATTGGCAAGATGGTCGGATGATCACCGCTAGTGACTGGATTCAGGAAATCTACGCAGATGTTACTGGTGATGCCGAGGCACAGGGTTTTAAGTGCTTCTTAACACCAGTGCAAAAGATTTTAACAACGGGGAATGGGGCACAGCAGTGGTTACGAGAGTATGCGCTGGATCACAATAGTCGGATGGTAGTGGTGAAGGCGATCGAAGAGATGCGCCAGCAGGAGCTAGAGCTAGCGGAGAAAGCTTGTCAGTCAGTGGGTTGAACATGATTAAGCAACGCTGCTGTGTCCTCTGGTTGTTTTGCCAGGTGGTGTTCCCACATACCACGATAGGCATCTTCCATGTCTTTGGTAAATTGGCGAGCATTCCATAGTGGTGAAGTGCTGCGGGCATCAAGTAATTTACCAGCTACTTGTTGGCGTAGCTCGACATCGGTACCCAGCCTGATGCCCCACTCTAAGTATTCCTCCGCTGACCAGGCAATGCCTTCGGTGATACCAGCGTTGACCATGAAGGTGTAGCTATTGCGGGCGGCAAACTGTTGCCCAACTCTAGTTACGAGGGGAATACCTAACCACAGGGTTTCGAGGGTTGTTGTTGCGCCGTTGTAGGGAAAGCTGTCGAGCATGACATCAGCGATCTGGAGGTTGGCGCGGTGCGTTAGTTCGTCGGGGTCTTTGTCGAGGAAGCGTAAGCGAGAGAAATCTAAGCCAATTTCATCGGCAATTTCTCGATAAAAATCGCTAACTGCGGTGTTGTCGGTGCGGGCTTTGATAAGTAAGAAGCTATCAGGAACTTGCTGCAATATTTGGAATTGCAGACGTACTGTGTCTGGGTGGATTTTATAGCCGACTTGGGCACTGTAGTAAACTACGGCAGCTGGTGGAATATTTAGTGTTTCACGACGGATAGTAGGAGTGCCGACTTCAAAGCCGTCTACAGCCACGTAGGTATGAGGTAAACGCCAAATTTTTTCGGAGTAGTAATCCTGAGCGTCGGGTGGGAGAACGTAGGGGTCGGCAATGAAGTAGTCTACTTCGGGGGCACCGGAAGCGTCCCATCCGAGCCAGGTAACTTGTACTGGTGCTAACCGCCGAGCCATCACTGCATAAATGTGAGGTGAAGTTAGGCTATCTAAATCCACCAAAATATCGATTTGGTCATGCTGGATCTGAGAAACAATTCTATCTACATCACCAGGTAGATAGTAAGTCATATCCGACGTCTCTTGAAACCATTTGTTGTTAAAAACATCACTTGTTGCTGGTTCAATGCAGTATGTGAAAATCTGAAAATGATCTCGATCGCGATACTGCCAAAGCCAGCGACTTAGCCACCCAACTGGATGAGTATATAGAGTAGATGCAATATAGCCAATTCTGATAATACCCAATGGCTTATCCAGATCATCTGACACCACTAACCGAGGATCGAGAGGTTTCACACTTTGAAATTGTTTTAAACCTTCCTTTGCTTTGATGCCAGCCAAATTCAGATAATAATGATTGCGAGCTGGTTCATCTTCAATATAGGGAAAGAAAAATAAAGTAAAGGCCAGCATCTGTTGGTAATGATGTTGGTGTTCTTCAATCATAGTTTCTTCGGTATTGCCATGAATATTTAACTGAGATTCAAGAATCAATTGATAAACTAGCGATCGATATTGTTCAATAAAGTTATAGATGTGCTTGAAATGGCTAGCTGTCATTAGCACACTCATTAAGTTGTAACTACTTTTCACCTGTTGCATCAAAGATTGATTTAATGAAAGATGGTAAACTCGCTCTGCTAAATCGATACTTTCTTGATGTCTACCTTTTTTAGAGTAAGCTGATGATAGACGGCTTATTATTTCGGAATCATTCGGCCTAAAAGCCAAACATTTTTCTAACATTAAGATGGCTTCATCAAGAATATTTTTACTGTGCAGTTCAAAGGCTAGTTGAATAGCTTTTTGCAATAAAAGTTCTGGTGTGTCGCTATAATATAGGCAACTCATAATCACATCAGCATTTTCTTGCTCAAACACTGACAATAATTTATTGAAAGCTTCAGTCAGCAAATGTTGGTTAATTTGCTGACTGAGGGTTAATACTGACTCTAACTGCCATTCTTGAATACAGGAAGGTGTCAGTTGTTTACATTTCTCGCTAAGTATGATCAGCTCTAAAATATTGTCTAACTGATTCCCATCGATTTCTTGTAAGTGCTGTCGAATTAATAATGCTGCTGCATAATTACCGATAGTAGCTTGCTGCTGTGAGGCTGCCACTAAAGTATTGATTAAGTCCGCAGTTAAATTCTCAATTTCATTATCTTCAGCATTGGCAATGGGAATAAACCAAGTGGAATGAGCTTCAATTTCATTGCCTGCTAATAAGTAGCTGATACCCAACCACCAATAATTAGTAGCGATAGATGCCTCTTGAGCAATAGCTAATTCGTATTGAGAGATTTGTTGGTTAATTTCTGAAATTAGGGTTGGGGTAGTCATGCTGATGTTCTTTAAATATTTGGTAGATACAATGATGCGCAGAAATTCAACTTTGTTTTTCTAGATATTTCTGCCACATCGAACGATAGGCATTTTCCATGTCTTTGGTAAATTGTCGAGCATTCCAAAGTGGAGAAGTCTTGCGGGAACTGAGTAACTTACCACGTATTTGCTGGCGTAGTTTACTGTCAGTACCCAGTCTAATTCCCCAATCTACGTATTCTTTATCCGTCCAAGCAATGCCCTCAGTAATTCCAGCATTTCTCATGAATGTATAGCTATTGCGGGCAACAAAAGCTTCTCCCACTTTAGTTACCATAGGAACATTCATCCACAAGGTTTCTAGGGTAGTTGTCGCTCCATTATAGGGAAAGGTGTCTAGTACCACATCTGCCAATGTTAAGTTTGCCCGGTGACCTGCTTCATCTTGATCTCTTTCTAAAAAGCGTAATTGATCCATATCGATTCCCAATTCATCAATTAGAGCTTGGTAGCTCTCGATTAAGCTAGAGCCATCTCGTCTAAGTTTAATCAGTAAGTAACTATTCGGCACAGACTTAATGATTTGTAGTTGCAACTTCAAAATATCAGGATGGTGCTTATAGCTTTTTTGATTACAGAGATAAACGATCGCATCTTCCGGTAAGTCATAATCCGTTCTTTTCCGACTGGGAACATCACTTTCAAAGCCGTCAATTGCTAAATAAGTATGTGGTAAACGCCAGATTTGAGCAGAGTAATATTCGCTAGCATTGGGTGGTAAGACATAGGGATCGGCAATGTAGTAATCGATCGCAGGGCAACCGGATGCATCCCAACCGAGCCAAGTGACCTGTACCGGTGCTGGTTTTCGGGACATAACCTCATAGGTCGTGATAAAGGCTAAACTATCCAAATCGACGAGAATGTCAATTTTATCTTGTTTGATTTGATTAACAATTTGCTCGACATCTGTCTCGCAATAAGAAGAGCAATGCACCCGATCTCGAAAGAATTTATGGTTGAACTCATCATCCCCTCGCTGATTAACATGATATAGAAAGATTTCTAGATTATGTCGATCGTGATGAGCAAATAACCAGCGGCTCAACCAGCCTACTGAATGTTTATGCAAAGTGCTGGCGATGTAGCCAATACGTAAGATTCCAGACTTTTCAGGAATATTTTTTTGATTGATATCTGTTTTAAAGAGTGAAGTTAAGTTGTCGGCATGAATTTTGCCAATTGCATTACGGAGAAAATGTAGTTGTTGGGGCTGATCGTATAGATAGTTGAGGAAATAAGATGAATTAATAATAGTTTCGGCGGCCAGCAGGCGCGCGGGTGGTTCCTCAATGAAATGTTGCAGTAGCTGCATATGTTCTTGCACTGCGGCTGGGATTCTTTTCCAATCACCAGCTTCCATCAAAACAGCTAGTAGCATATGACTAGCTCTTACTTGTTCTTCTATACTTAAGTGTTGGCTTTGCTGATAGCATTCCTGAGCAATCTGAGTAGCTTTTTTAAATTGTCCAGCTTTAGCAGCGCTGTCAGCCAGACTACATTGAATACCTAGACGCACATTTTCTGGCGCATTATCTAGACATGTCTCCAGTATTTTGATACTGCACTCGGGTCTTTCTTCTTGGTAAGATAGCTTAAATGCCTGATTTGCAATTAGAGAAAGTGTTGTAATAAGATGAGGAGAATGCTGGAGGCATGTTGCAATAAACTTGGTGATAATCTCGATGTCTGAAGGCTGAAAGAATTCCAGAATTGCCTGAATTGCTTTATCTAAAATTTCCTGATTAATATTTTCTACTGCGGTGTTTTGCAAACAGGCAATAACTGACCAATCATTTACTAAATTAATTTCAAAGCTATGATTCTGTATTGATGCACATATCAATTTCAAGAGATTATTGATATCGTGGGGTAGTATCTCTTGGGAAAGCAGGCGTAATTTGATAGAGTTATCTAGACTGCTTTGATTTTCAGCAGATTGGTCTAGGTACTTTGTGAAGCTTTTCGTAATCGTGATTTTATCTAAGGCCGTATCTATCTCTAAAAAAGGCAGCAGCCAGATAGACTGTGCTTCAGCAATTTCACCATTGAGGATAAGGTCGACCCCTGCCTGCCAATAAATAGTCCACTTATCGGATACTAATGGCTGCGGGTCTAGAAAATGCTGTTGTTCTATCAAGTGCATGTCAGCTGATTTTGTAGAATTTTGATAAGGTTAGAATATATCTTCCTTAACGAAGTTCCATCCAGACAATTACCGAATAAATATCAGGAGTTTTTTTTGCCTCCGTATATTTACTGAAATCATTATTGTCAGTAAGTAGGTAGGCGCAATCATTTATAAAACCGGACTTCGACTCCGCTCAGTCCTCAAGCCTTGATTTAGTGGGGTGAGCGAAGTCGAACCCCAAACCCATCTTAAGTTTAATTAGATGCACCCACTTAGTATTATTTCAAAGAATTAATTATTTGGTCAGGTCCTTAGTAGAAGCAACACAAGTTACCCCACCAGCAGCTGCTGTGGTATTAATAGTGGGAACAGTCGCTGCCGTTGCACCAGTTGCAAGGTTTTCACAAGCAGCACTGAAAATAACTGGTAGGTTTTCAGGGTTGGGGAAACGTACAATACCTGAACTATAAGATTTGAGAGTAGTATCTCTAGAATCTGCCTGAGCAGTGGCTTGATCTGTGGCAAAGCCAGCAATTTTGTAAGTATAATTGGTAGTAGAAGAACCAGTAATGCTGGTGGCGGCATCACCTTTGACGGTACCTAAGGCTAGTTTGTCAAAGCTATCAGCAAAGATAGTACTGCCTGCACGGTAAGTGTGTTGGGCACGGTTAACAGCCGTAATATACTGCTTGCCTTCGGACTGTTTGGCCTTAGCAGATTGGCTCAAGAAGTTAGGTAAAGCAACTGCTGCTAAAATACCGATGATAACAATAACTACTAATAGTTCAACCAATGTAAAGCCTTGATCAGCTTTCTTTTTGTTTAGGTGTTGAAGAAGTTTAGCTTGTAGTTCTAGGCACATTTAATATCTCCGAAGAGAGAGTTTCGTTTTATTTTTTGCTTATTCTAATCAATTTGATAATAGAGCAGAATTGAATAACATTATTTAAAAAACTGATTACTTGGTTAGATCCTTAGTAGTAGCAGCAACACAAGTTACCCCACCAGCGGCTGCTGTTGTATTAATAGTGGGAACAGCTGCCGCCGTTGTACCAGTTGCAAGGTTTTCACAAGCAGCACTAGAAACAACTGGTAGGTTTTCAGAGTTGTTGAAACGGACAATACCTGAACTATAAGATTTGAGAGTAGTATCTCTAGAATCTCCCTGAGCAGTGGCTTGATCTGCTGCAAAGCTAACAATTTTATACCTGTAATTGGTAGTAGAAGAACCAGCAAGGCTGGCGGCGGCATCGCCTTTGACAGTACCTAAAGCTAGCTTATCAAAGCTATCAGCAAAGATAGTACTGTCTGTACGGTAAGCCTGTTGGGCACGGTTAACAGCAGTAATATACTGTTTGCCTTCGGACTGTTTAGCCTTGGCAGATTGGCTTAAGAAGTTGGGTAAAGCAACTGCTGCTAAAATACCAATGATGACAATAACTACCAATAGTTCAACCAATGTAAAGCCTTGATCAGCTTTCTTTTTGTTCAAGTGTTGTAGAAGTTTAGCTTGTAATTCTGGGCGCATTTGATGTCTCCGAAGGGGATTTTTCGTTTTATTTTTTGCTTATCCTAGTCAATTTGACAATAGAACAGAATTGAATAATATAAAAATAATGTTACCAACAGGATTTGTTGGTAACATTATTTAAAAGAATTGATTACTTGGTTAGATCCTTAGTAGTAGCAGCAACACAAGTTACCCCACCAGCGGCTGCTGTTGTATTAATAGTGGGAACAGCTGCCGCCGTTGTACCAGTTGCAAGGTTTTCACAAGCAGCACTAGAAACAACTGGTAGGTTTTCAGAGTTGTTGAAACGGACAATACCTGAACTATAAGATTTGAGAGTAGTATCTCTAGAATCTCCCTGAGCAGTGGCTTGATCTGCTGCAAAGCTAACAATTTTATACCTGTAATTGGTAGTAGAAGAACCAGCAAGGCTGGCGGCGGCATCGCCTTTGACAGTACCTAAAGCTAGCTTATCAAAGCTATCAGCAAAGATAGTACTGTCTGTACGGTAAGCCTGTTGGGCACGGTTAACAGCAGTAATATACTGTTTGCCTTCGGACTGTTTAGCCTTGGCAGATTGGCTTAAGAAGTTGGGTAAAGCAACTGCTGCTAAAATACCAATGATAACAATAACTACTAATAGTTCAACCAATGTAAAGCCTTGATCAGCTTTCTTTTTGTTCAAGTGTTGCAGAAGTTTAGCTTGTAATTCTGGGCGCATTTGATGTCTCCGAAGGGGGGTGTTTGTTTGATGAATTAAACTTACCCAGTTATTCTCAGAACCCATCACTTCCTCAGGGCAATTTTCTAAAATCTTAGAGCAAATGGGCTACAAGCTAATGTCAGCGGTACTTTAGGCTTAAGAAAAAATATTTGGGTTAAACTAAAACTCAGATTTCAGCCAACTTTCTACTATCTTTGGTTCGTGCTCACTAAGATCTAATCTATCGCTCAGAACCTAAAACCACGACTCATCTAGATCCGCTGCTATCTCCTACTACCCATCCAGAACTAAACACTCAACAACTGCTTACGTGGCAGGAGTACTATGTTCGATCGGGCTTCAAGTAACTGAAGGTGTGAGAAAAACTGGTGTAATTGGATAATTAGACATGACTTAACTCCTTTCCAGCCAGTTCAGCAAGTCTCCCAACTGACTAAAATCCAACAAAGCCTCACCTAACGCCTCTATTTTCTCAATAGGCAAGCCATTCACTCGTAACTGCATTTCAGGAGAAATATTTCCTAACTTGCGGGTCAAAATTCTTAAGACTAGTCCTCGCCCCTCTTCCGTTCGGCCACGTTCCAGACCTCTAGCTTCGCCCTCAGCTCTACCCTCAGCCCTACCCTCAGCTAGTGCATCTTGATATACCCGTGTTTGCTGCAACTCAATTCCTAACATCAGATCGACCTCATCTCTACTTAGAGTATTAAACTTGTACAAGACAATTGTTGATATTAAGCTAATTATATCTCTACTCCCTTGCGCTTGCCCAATCAGTCTCCTGGCCTCTGCTGTGGCTAGTTCACCTTCTAAAGTCGTCAGAACCATTAAACCTAATCCAGTGGATAATTCTTCGATCGTTCCCAATTCATCCAAATAGACCCGGATAATGCGGCCACTGGTGATTAACTCTTGTACCGTATTTAGGCGAGATTGCTCCATACTTCTTGATGGATAAATAACGATAGCTCGCCAATCAGCAAAGCGCTCGCGGTTCCGGTAAGTGTAAATACTAATCTCGCTGACCAACCGTTCATAAAGTAAGGAATCAAGTTGAAATTGCACCTCGGCCAAATAAACTATCCCAGATGTATCTGGTGGTAAAAAGACTCCATCCATCCGAAATGAAGTTTCCTTGACCTCTATTGAATCAAATACATACTCATCAGCTCGATCGGGTGGCTGCGGCAATAGCTCAAACAAAAGAGTTGGTGATTGCTGGAATAATTGAAAGAAGATCGTATCTCGACGCATGAGAATCCAGAAGGCTGTTGAATGTCGGGCTGGTAGCTACACTATAGCCTGCTGTAGTTGTATTTCAATCAATATGAAATGGTGTAATTGGATAATTAGACACGACTTAACTCCTTTCCAGCCAGTTCAATAAGTCTCCCAACTGACTAAAATCTAACAAATCCTCACCTAACGCCTCTATTTTCTCTATAGGCAAGCCATTCACTCGTAACTGCATTTCAGAAGTAATATTTCCTAGCTTGCGAGTCAGTAGCCTCATTACTAACGTTCTTTCCTGCTGCAAACCTCGTTCCAGACCTCTAGCTTCGCCCTCAGCTAGTGCATCTTGATATACCCGCGTTTGCTGCAACTCAATTCCTAACATCAGATCTACCTCATCCCTACTCAGAGTATTAAACTTATACAAGACAATTGTTGATATCAAGCTAATTATATCTCTACTCCCCTGCGCTTGCTCAATCAGCCTTCTGGCCTCCGCTGTAGCTAGGTTACCTTCAAAAGTCGTTAAAACCATTAAACCCAGTCCGATCGGTAGTTCTTCTACTGCGCCTAGCTCGTCCAGATAAACAGGAATAATACGGCCACTAGTGATCAACTCTTCTACCGTATTTACGCGAGATTGCTCCATTCTTCTAGAAGGATAAATAACGATGGCTTGCCAATCAGCAAAACGCTCTCGGTTCCGATAAGTATAAATACTAACTTCGCTAACCAACCTTTCATAAAGTAAAGGATCAAGCTGAAACTGCACTTCGCAGACGTACACGATTCCAGATGAATCCGGCGGCAAAAATACACCATCCAGCCGAAACGAAGTTTCCTTGACTTCCACCGAGTCAAAGATATACTCATCGGCTCGATCAGGCGGCTGCGGCAATAACTCAAACAAAAGAGTTGGTGATTGCTGGAATAATTGAAAGAAGATCGTGTCTCGACGCATGAGAATCCAGAAGGCTGTTGAATGTCAGGCTGGTAGCTACACTATAGCCCGCTACAGTGGTATTCTAAGCGTTTGACTTATGCTCACTAAAATTCAATCTATTGCTCAGAGCCTAGCACCACGACTCATCGAAATTCGCCGCCATCTCCATGCCCACCCTGAGTTGAGTGGCCAAGAACATCAAACAGCAGCTTATGTAGCAGGAGTATTATCTTCGATCGAACTTCAAGTAACTGAAGGCATTGGACAAACTGGTGTGATCGGAGAATTAGCAGGAACTGGTAAAGATAAACGACGATTAGCGATCCGTACCGATATGGATGCGCTGCCCATTAGTGAAAAAACTGGTTTAGATTTTGCCTCACATCATCCCGGAGTCATGCACGCCTGTGGTCACGATCTCCACACTACCTTGGGTCTAGGCACTGCAATGGTATTATCCCAATTGGGTGCAGCCCTACCTGGCAATGTGCGTTTTTTGTTTCAGCCTGCCGAAGAAATTGCCCAAGGAGCGCGCTGGATGGTGAAAGATCAGGCTATGTTAGATGTCGATCATATTTTGGGCGTTCACGTTTTCCCCTCAATTCCGGGTGGCTCGATCGGTATTCGCTATGGAGCCTTAACCGCCGCCGCCGATGATTTAGAAATTACTATCCAAGGGGAATCTGGTCACGGCGCTCGACCTCATGAAGCGATCGACGCTATTTGGATTGCCGCCCAAGTAATCACCAATCTTCAGCAAGCCATTAGCCGCACTCAGAACCCGTTACGTCCAGTAGTTCTCACCATCGGTACTATTAGTGGTGGCCGCGCGCCCAATGTAATTGCCGATCAAGTGATTATGAAAGGAACAGTGCGATCGCTCCATCCTGAAACTCATGAAAGCTTGCCCGCTTGGATTGAAAATATTGTGAGCCAGACTTGTGCGACCTACGGAGCAAAGTACCAAGTCGATTACCGGCGCGGTGTGCCCTCGGTACAAAACGATCTGGCTCTGACTCAATTAGTAGAGTCAGCAGCACGGGAAGTATTGGGCAGCAATCGAGTGCAGATTTTGCCAGAGCCTTCTTTAGGTGCCGAAGATTTTTCTGTGTACCTAGAAAAAGCCCCAGGCAGCATGTTCCGGTTGGGGGTAGGATACAAGGATCGCCGGAACTATCCACTGCATCATCCTTTATTTGAGATTAACGAAGAGGCTTTGATGGCTGGAGTTGTGACATTGGCTTACAGTGCCTATCAATATTTTAGATCGCTTGAATCCATTCTTTGACGGTATATTCTGTCCAGATCCCGTGTTGCCAGTAGAGATCGGATTCTACTAGCTGTTTAACCTGTTCGATACTTTCCGCCTCATAGATGCCAAATACTTGGGTCAAATCTTTGGTTGGCCCCAATGTGACTAAGATTCCATCAGCCTTTTGCTGATTAAGACCATCAAGGTGGGCTTGACGGTGGGGAGCGCGTTTTTCTAGAACGTCGGCGCAGTAGCTACCCCACATCAGATATTTAGACATAATTTAAGATTCATTAAAGATAATAATCACTTTACCTAGTTGTGGATCTCTATTCTAGACTTGCAGGCATTGGTGTTGCTCTTTTATCAACAGCTAAGTTAATCGTCACCTCATAGGTGGGTATTCTAAAGCCAACCGAGCCAAAGCAACCAACTCAATTTTCTAGATAATTGCTGGTAAAGGATTTACTCATTACATATCAACTTTTTTATGAAAGTCGTTCTACTAGCGGGTGGTTTGGGTACACGTCTGACCGAAGAAACTGAAATTCGCCCTAAACCAATGGTGGAAATTGGCGGTCGTCCAATTCTCTGGCATATTATGAAACATTATGCTCACTATGGCTTTCAAGAATTCTTAGTGGCATTGGGTTATAAGGGAGAATACATTAAACGCTATTTCATGGATTACTACGCCCTCAATGGTAGTATGACGTTGGATCTAGCCACCGGCTCAGTTCAATCCCAAGTTAAAGAATGCGAGGACTGGAAACTCCATCTATTAGATACCGGAGTCCAAACTCACACTGGGGGACGACTCAAACGCCTAGAATCTTATCTTGACGATGAGACATTTATGATCACCTATGGAGATGGGGTAAGTAATATCGATCTCCAACGATTGCTAGAATTTCACAAATCTCACGGTAAGTTAGTCACTGTCAGTGCCGTGCGCCCGCCAGCCAGATTTGGCGGATTAATTTTAGAAGGCGATTTAGTCTCTAATTTCACAGAAAAGCCTCAAGCAGGAGAGGGTTGGATTAACGGTGGATTTTTGGTCATGGAACCCCAGGTTTTTAAGTACTTAACCAATGATAGTAATGCCTTAGAAGTCGAATTGTTGGAGAGATTAGCCCTAGATGGACAGTTAGCGGCTTACCGTCATTACGACTTTTGGCAATGCATGGATACCCTCCGTGATAAATATAATCTAGAAAATTTCTGGCAAAGTGGTAATCCTCCTTGGAAAGTTTGGGAATAATAAAAAAGTGGGTTGATATTGCATGTGGGTGAATGAGTAGTGAATCTAAGTAATAGTTTTTGGGATAACCGACCAACTTTAGTGACTGGGGCAACGGGTTTGCTCGGTGGCTGGTTGGTGAAACGGCTGTTGAGTCTAGGTGCAGATGTTGTCTGTGTCATTCGCGATTCGGTACCTCAGTCGGAATTGATTCGCTCTGGAGCGATCGATCGAGTTAAAGTTGTGCGTGGTGATGTGTGCGATCGAGTATTCCTAGAACGGGTTTTAGGCGAATACGAAATCGATACTGTTATGCATCTTGCCGCCCAAACAATTGTTGGTATTGCCAATCGAAATCCAATTTCAACTTTTGAGACTAATATCGCTGGTACATGGCAAATGCTTGAAGCTTGTCGGCATAGTCAGACAGTCAAGCAAATTGTGATGGCTTCATCGGACAAGGCTTATGGTGACTGCGATACACTCCCCTATGTGGAAACCACCCCTCTTCAGGGTTTACACCCCTATGATGTCAGTAAGTCTTGTGCGGATTTAATTACTCAATCTTACGGACATACTTATAAATTACCTGTCGCAATTACCCGCTGTGGAAACTTCTACGGTGGTGGCGATCTAAATTGGAATCGGATTATTCCTGGCACGGTTCGATCGATCCTGCAAGGCAAGGCTCCAGTAATTCGTTCTGACGGTAGCTACATCCGTGACTACATTTACTGTGAAGATGGTGCGGCTGCATATACTTTAATTGCCGAACAATTAGCGACTAATTCAAGTTTGTATGGGCAAGCTTTCAATTTTTCTAACGAGACTCAAGTTACAGTTTTAGATCTAGTTTCTCAAATAATCAAAATCATGGGATCGGATTTAAGTCCGATCGTTCAAAATCAAGCTAGCAATGAGATTCAACACCAATTTCTGGACGCAACTAAAGCAAAAGATGTTTTGGGTTGGGCACCTGACTTTACACTCGATCGAGGATTGGAACAGACAATCGTTTGGTATGAAGATTTCCTTAATACTCAACAGCAAAGACTACAAGAACGATCTGGATCTCATTTAGAATATGCAGATTTGATGGTGTCACCATTAGCTAATTTAGCCATTCAGCAAATGATCCATAACTAAAAATATTATAATGAGCTGCTATAACTGTCGCTTTTGCCAACATCCGCTTCAACATACTTTTGTCAACTTAGGTGGATCGCCAATTTCCAATGATTTCTTAACTGCCGAACAACTCGACAAACCAGAGAAATTCTACCCGCTCCATACTTATGTATGCGATTGCTGTTTCCTAGTTCAATTACCAGAAGTAGAGTCGAGAGAACATATTTTTGGTGATGGTGATTATGCCTACTTTTCCTCTTATTCGGAGAGTTGGCTCAAGCATTGCGAACAATATACTAATTTAATGGTCGAACGATTTGGATTCGATCGATCTAGTCAGGTGATCGAAATTGCGAGTAATGATGGATATTTATTACAGTATTTCCAACAACGAAATATTCTAGTATTAGGGATCGAGCCAGCAAGTAATGTTGCCATAGTTGCCGAAGCCAAAGGAATTCCAACTTTAACTAAATTCTTTGGGGTGAAAACAGCAACAGAATTAGTCAAGTTAGATAAACGAGCAAACTTATTATTAGGTAATAATGTCCTTGCTCACGTACCAGATCTAAATGATTTTGTAGCAGGGCTAAAGTTACTGCTCAAGCCGGAGGGAATTATCACGATCGAGTTTCCCCACTTATTACAACTAATTAATCAAAATCAATTTGACACTATTTATCACGAGCATTTTTCATACTTCTCTTTTCTAACTGTAGAACAAGTATTCACTGCTCATGGTTTAACTTTATTCGATGTCGAAGAATTATCCACTCATGGTGGTTCTTTGCGAATCTATGGTAGACATATCGAAAATACTAAATTAATAGTAACCGATCGTGTCTCTGAATTAATAGCTAAAGAGGTGGAGGCTAAACTCGATCGAATTGACACCTACATAGACTTTACTAAACAAGTAGAAAGTATCAAACGTCAACTACTAACTTTTCTAATTCAAGCTAAAGCTGAAGGTAAATCAGTCGTTGGCTATGGCGCACCTGCAAAGGGAAACACTTTATTAAATTATTGCGGTGTTCGGACTGATTTTATTGACTATACGGTCGATCGGAGTCCATATAAACAGGGATTATTTCTACCTGGAACTCATATTCCAGTTCATAGTCCCGATCGAATTACTAAAACTAAGCCAGATTATCTACTGATTCTACCCTGGAATCTTAAACCTGAGATCGTCGAACAAATGGCATATATTCGAGATTGGGGCGGTAAATTTGTTGTTCCAATTCCGCAGCTAGAAATACTATGAAATTCACCCCCACAAAAATTGCTGGTGCCTATCTCATCGAAATTCAACCCATCATCGATGAGCGCGGGTTCTTTGCTCGAAGCTTTTGCACTGAGGAGTTTCAGCAACATGGGTTAAATGCCAATTTTGTCCAATGCAATGTTTCTTTTACTTCCCAGCGGGGAACAATAAGGGGGATGCACTATCAAGTAGCTCCTGATACTGAAACTAAATTAGTTCGCTGTACTAAAGGAGCTATCTATGATGTCATTCTGGATTTACGTCCTGAATCTCCCACCTTTAAACAGTGGATAGCGGCGGAATTAACCGCTGATAATCATCAGATGTTTTACATCCCGCCAGGCTGTGCTCATGGTTTACAAACGCTAGTAGATAATACGGAAGTGTTTTACCAAATTGCCGGGATTTATAAGTCTGATTCAGCTAGAGGAGTGAGATGGAGTGATCCAGCTTTTGGGATTGAAATACCTTTAGCTGTAACTGTTATTAACGATCGCGATCAAAGTTATCCAGATTTTATTGTATAGTCCTCATATGCATTGCGGTAGAGTGAAATGAAGCATCGTATTTACTATACAAAACCCTCTATTACTGAATTGGAAGTAGCCTATGCTACTGATGCTGCGCGTAATGGTTGGGGTGATCGATGTTATGAGTATATCAATCGTTTTGAAGAGGCATTTAAAGCCCACCTGGGCGTAAAATATGCGATCGCCACTTCAAGCTGTACGGGCGCTTTACACATGGGCATGGCAGCTCTGGGCATTGGATCTGGCGATGAAGTAATTTTGGCTGATACTAACTGGATTGCAACTGCTGCACCGATCGTTCATTTGGGCGCAACGCCTATATTTATCGATATTCTGCCAGACAGTTGGTGTATCGATCCAGAGTTGGTTGAAGCGGCAATTACCCCCCATACAAAGGCAATTATTGCAGTTCATTTGTATGGCAATTTGTGTGACATGGATCAATTACTTGCAATCGGTAAAAAATATGGAATACCAGTAATCGAAGACTCAGCCGAAGCAATTGGCTCTATCTATCATGGGAAAAAAGCTGGTAGTATGGGCAAATTTGGGAGTTTCTCTTTTCATGGTACCAAGACGATTACTACCGGAGAAGGTGGAATCTTTGCAACCAATGATGTCGATCTTTATGAAACTGTACTTACCCTTTCTAACCATGGACGTGCGAGAGGGCAAACCAAACAGTTTTGGGCAGATACAATCGGTTTTAAATATAAGATGTCCAATATTCAAGCGGCGATTGGTTGCGCTCAGATTGAAAGAATTGATGAGTTGATCGATCGTAAGCGAGATATTCTTAAATACTATCGAGAACATTTAGAATGTCTGCCTGGTATATCAATGAATCCAGAACCAGTCGGAACAGTGAATGGTGCTTGGATGCCCACGGCAATTTTTAGCCCGGAAACAGGAATTACTCGCGACGATATCCAAACTGCTTTACGTTCTCAAAATATTGATGCCCGAGTTTTCTTTTATCCCCTGTCTAGCTTGCCAATGTTTGAAGATAAGCCGCTCAATTTCAATGCGTGGGATCTACCCAACCGTGCTATTAATCTACCCAGTTTTTACGATATAACCGATCGAGAGTTGTCAATCATCATTGATATTATTATCAATGAATTAGCTAAAATATCTATATGAAGTTAAATTTATTAACCCAGGCACAAGTTGAAGAGTTTCACGAGCATGGTTACTTAATAGTCAAAGGTTTTTACGATCGCGTTCAAGAGATCCAACCAATCCAGTATGATATTTGGAAAATTCTTGGAATTTTGATTGAGAAGTATGATATTTCGATAAAACAAAAAGATTTTGAACCTGAAAGCTTTGATTATGGCTACCAAGAACTGATAAGTGCGAATCGTAAGTATGGTGGTGAGATATATGATGCTGTGAAGCAGATTCCTGCTTTTAATCGGTTAACTAGTCTAGAAAAAAATGATTCGATCTTTATGCAATTGCGAGATCGATCTATACCAGCGATTGCTGCGGCTGGTTCTGGTATTCGGATTGATAATCCTAGCGAGAATAAATATCGTTCTTTATGGCATTATGAATATCGCGATCAATTAAGAAGTATTGATGGCATTGTCTTTTGGAGTCCGTTAGTACCCATCACAATGGATCTAGGCCCCGTACAAATTTGTCCTAAATCTCATCAAGATGGTTTGCGACGATCTTATCTCAAAGATCCCGAAAATCCTGAAAAAACTGGGGCATATGCAATGCGATTAGAAAATGAGCCGGAATTAATAGAGAAATATGGCGTTATTTCACCACTTACCGAAGTTGGTGATTTAGTATTGATGGACTTTCTGACTTTACACTCGTCGGGTATTAATACCAGTAATAGATCTCGATGGAGTATGCAGTTTAGATATTTCAACTTCAATCATCCCAGTGGAATTAAAATTGACTGGACTGGCTGCGCCACCAATGGAGTGCAGTTAAAAGAAATTCATCCAGAGCTAGTAATAGAAAATTAATCAATTTAAAATAAAGGAGTCTAATATGATCGAATGTGCATTAACAAAAGATATCTTACAAACACCAATCTATCATTCACAGAGTAACAAGTCTGTTACTTCGCTGAGTGAAATATATCAAGGCAATACTTTGGTATACCTCAATCTTACTATCGGACATCTCCAAACAAAAGAGTTGGAGAATGTTGAAGAGTATTATGATAAACAGTATGAAATTTTCAACCAAAGTGAAGAAGATGATGTGTTATATACTGTTATAAATGGTAATAAAATTTTCAGACAACAGCATCAAATAGAGACTTTACTCTCTAAGATTAAGTTTGAAGATGGCATGAAAGTTCTAGATTATGGTTGTGCTAAAGGCACTGTAATGAAACGATTACTATCACAAAAATCAAACGTGTTACCACATTTATTTGATGTGAGTAAAATGTATACACATTTGTGGAATAAATTTTTGCCGTCAGACAGATATGCTTCTTACCAATTAAAGGAGGAGTGGAAAGATAGTTTTGATTTAGTCACATCTTTTTTTGCATTTGAACATGCACTCGATCCTATTAAGGAGCTAAAAAATATTAAGAATATTTTAAAGCCAGGTGGGTTATTTTATTGTATCGTTCCCAATATATTCGATAATAATGGTGACTTTATTGTAGCAGATCACATACATCATTATAGTGAAGTATCCTTACGTTATATCTTATCAAAAGCAGGGTTTGAAACGATAGAAATAGATACGGAATCTCATTTTGCCGCATTTATAATTATCGGACGACAAACTCACAACGATCAGATCGACCTCGAAATTTCCCAAGATAGCCTAGCAGAAATAAATCAAAACTATCTAAATATGGCTGATTACTGGAATAATCTCCAACTCAGGATTCAAGATTTCGAGCAAAAAACAGATCATTCTTTAGCCGCTATCTATGGGGCTGGGGTATACGGCAACTTTATTGCTACTTGTTTGCGTGATCTCGATCACATCAAATATTTTGTAGATCGAAATCCTCTCCTTATTGGTAAAAAAATGATGGGGAAACTCATCGTACATCCTGATGAGTTACCCGCTGAAATCAATACTATATATGTTGGACTCAATCCTAAAATAGCCCAAGCAGCTATTGATAGTATTGATGGATGGGAACGACAAAATCACGAGTACTTTTTCTTGTAGGGTAAGAATATAAATCAGATGCTGCAAACAAATAAGACTTTATTACGAATGCCAGTACACCAAGACAAAAATTTGCTACTTGTCATGAGAAATGATCTTGATGGTCAAAGTGTTTTGATGTCTAGAGCAAAACCAAATACTAGCGATAAAGTAGATGCTTGGCTGAACAAAAGATTATCTGACGAGCACGGGATTTTTTTTATCATCGCCGATCTTGAAAGTGATTGTTGTGTAGGATTTGTACAGTTAGTAAATATAGATTTTATTAGCCGTAGAGGAGATTTAGGAATTTGGATAGATCGAGAACAGCGTAGTATGGGTTATGGTCATGATGCTTTATCACTACTGGAAAGTTATGTAAGAAAAGTCTTTAATCTTCGTAAAATTGGTTTACAGGTTCTTACTAATAATCAAAAAGCGATCGGTTTCTATCAAAAAATGGGATATTCTAACGTCGGCATATTACAAGAGCATTTTTATATCAACGATGAATTTCATGATGTTCTATTAATGGAAAAAAAAATACACCAATGAAGATTGTCATTTCACAACCGATGTACTTTCCTTGGGTAGGGATGTTTGAGCAAATTCGATTATGTGATGGATATGTTCACTACGATGATGTCCAATTTTCCAAAGGTAGTTTCACTAATCGTGTCCAAATAAAAACTAATTCACCTACAGGTTTTAATTGGTTAACTGTACCATTAAAAAACCTTAAATTAGGAGTTGACATTAATCAAGTTGAAATAGATAACACGAGGAATTGGCAACACCAACATTTAGAATTACTCAAGCAGGCATATCGAGATACACCATATCGAATAGAAATGCTCGATATTGCAACAGAACTTTTTGATACTCAAAAATCGACTGTTTCTGAACTATCAATCAAAAGTTTGGAATTAATTATTGATTACTTTGATCTAGCAACAACTAAAAACTTTTATTTATCTTCAGAGTTGCAAATTCCAGGCAATAGTTCTGACAGGGTGTATCAAGTGACTAAATATTTAAATGGCAATCAATATATTACAGGTCACGGGGCAAAAAAATACCTTGATCATCTTTTTTTTGAAGAGAATGGCATCAGGGTAGAATACATGGATTATTTAAAACTTCCATATCCTCAAAAATACGGAGATTTTAATCCTTACGTTTCAATCCTAGATTTGATTGCGAACGTCGGAAAAGACGGGATTAAATATCTAATATCACCAACAAAATACTGGGGGGAATTTATAATTTAAACAATGATAGAGAAATAATATCTGCTTGAGATAGACTAATTTCCTAACTAAAATCCAACTAATTACCACTTAATTATATCTACACTTTATATGAAACCACCACTATTTTCAGTTATCATTCCTACTCGTAGCCGTCACGATACTTTGAAATATAGTATTCAAAGCGTTCTTAATCAAAGCCATGATGATTTTGAACTTATTGTAATGGACAATAATAGCAGTATAGAGACAGCAGATGTAGTTCAATCTTTTACACATGATCGAATCAAGTATCATCGATCACCAGTAAGTTTATCAATGACTGATAACTGGGAGCTAGGACTCGCTCAAACTACTGGTGATTATATTTTTCTCTTAGGCGATGATGATGCTTTAATGCCAGATGGTTTAGAAATTGCAGCTGAACTAATTAAGCGCTACGATTTACCGATCATATCCTGGTTGCGACATTTTTATGCTTGGGATAGCAGTATTGTGCCCTGGTTACGTAACCATCTGGGTGTCAACTTATTGCAAGTAGCTGAAATCAGAGACAACCGCAAGTTTCTAAAAAGTTTTTATGATCGCAATAGCAATTATGAAGAACTACCAATGATCTACAATTCATTGGTTCGGCGAGATTTAGTTGAAAAGGTTAAATCTATTCATGGGCGCTATTTTTATAGCCATTGCCCAGATCTTTTTTCTGGAATTGTTAATGCTTACTTTTCAGAGCAACATTTATATTCTTATCGTGCATTATCGATTACGGGGACATCAGGACATAGTACTGGTGCGGCTGGACTATATCCAAGTTTAACCAGTGCAGACACAGCAGCTAAAACAATCGATGTATATAAGGATATTTCCAAAGATTATCATCATAGTATTCTGCCAGATCGAGCTATTTCAGTCCCAATCATCCCCGAAAATGTTGTGGCTGATGTCAAGCTAGCAGCAAAGAGTCTGTTCTTCTCTACAGATGAAGAAATGAAAATTGATATGCATCACTATATCCAGTTGGTTGTTCAGAATGCCAGTCGGGACGTTAGTCTTTATGATGCAACTATAGAGTATGCAACAGCGCTTGCTGAAAAATACGATTTTCCGATTGCCGAGCTGAATATTCCAGAAAAAAGGCAATTAGTAGGACAAGCATTTCAAGGAGTATCAGCCCATCATCTAAGAATCAACTGTGCCCAAGCTGGCATATTTAATGTAGCAGATGCAGCTAAATTAGCATTATCCGTCTTACCACATCATTCCCAACTACAAATTCATGAAGCTCCAGACCTAAGATTTCATAATTCAAATATCCAGCCTAAGATTGCGATCGATGGGGTCTTCTTCCAACTCTACAATACTGGTATCGCTCGTGTCTGGAAATCTCTATTAGAAGAATGGGCAAATACAGAATTTAGCAAACATATTATAGTACTCGATCGAGCCGGTACAGCCCCCAAGATTGAAGGGATTAGCTATTATAAGATTTCTGCATATGACTATATCAACACTGAGGTCGATCGAGAAATGTTGCAGCAGGTATGTAACGATCTAGGTGCAGAGTTATTTATTTCCACCTATTATACGATACCTCTAGAAACGCCCTCAGTATTCATGGGCTATGACATGATTCCTGAAATATTAGGTGCCGATCTCAATCAACCAATGTGGCAGGAAAAACGACGCGCGATCGAACACGCTTCTGCTTATCTAACCATCTCCAAACATACGGCAAAAGATTTAATTGAAATTTACCCAGATATAGATGCTAGTAAGGTTACCGTCGCTCATTGTGGTGTTCAACCTGTATTTAGACAAGCAAGTGCCACTAATCTAGCTGAGTTTTGTGCCAAATATGGTATCACCAAGCCCTACTTTGTCATTGGTTCTCCTGGTGGCTACAAAAATACTGAGTTATTCTTACAAGCATTTGCTCAACTTCCTGCTAAATTAGGATTTGACATTATTGTCACTGGTGGTCATGTCATGACTGAGGAATACCGACAATATACCTTTGGTAGCAATGTACATTACTTACTGATGGATGACTTTGAGTTAAGCCTTGCTTACTCAGGTGCGATCGCACTTGTTTATCCATCTAAATATGAAGGGTTTGGATTACCGATTGTCGAAGCATTTGCTTCCGGTTGTCCGGTAATTACTTGTCCAAATGCTTCGATTCCTGAAGTTGCTGCCGAAGCGGCTATCTATGTATTTGATGATGACATCGATGGTATGTTGAAAGCTCTCTGCGAGGTGCAGAAGCCCCAAGTCAGAGCTGCTCTAATTACCGCAGGACTAGAACAAGTAAAACAATTCTCTTGGACTAAAATGAGCAAGATAGTTGAAGCTGTCTTAATAGAAAAAACTTTAATTCATCTCCAATTAAGCGATGAGAATTTAATTATCTTCCCTGATTGGTCACAGGATGAAGAAGAATTGGGTGAAGAGATCGCCAATGTTTGTCACAACTTAGCTCAGAGTTCGGACTTTAATCGACCAACATTAATAATTGACACTACCAATGTCGAAGATTTGGATTCTGTGGATATGTTAGTATCTGGCATTGCGATGAATCTGATGATGAGTGCTGATATCGATATCACCGAACATCTAGAGATCGCACTCACTGGCAAACTATCTCCAATTCAATGGCAGTCACTATTACCTAAAATTCGGGGACGAATTAAATTAGAGATAGAAGACCTGTCAGCAGTTGAGTCATCTGGGGCTAATCTAATTGGTGAAGTTAAATTAACTAAAGCCCCCACATTAGCCTTAATGTAATTTCATGATATTCATAGGATAGCGGTAAAACAAAGTTATCAACTCTACTGCTGTCCCATGAAGCCAATCATTCTTCCCATAGCCCCAATCAGATATTGTCCTCAATCATTAGCTCTCACCAAAAATTCACCCTATTTTCATGTAGACGTTGCATCGTACTAATATTCTCGATTTCTAGCGATCGCTCTTTCCTCAGCTTTTGCTAGCATCAGATACATAATATATTTTTACTAAAACGCCATTTCATGGACTTCCCCCTACCCTTTAGCTTCGCGCTATTACCTGCCGATACTTACTTAGTCGGTGGTGCGGTGCGGGATGCTCTCTTAAATAGACAACGCTACCCAATCGATCTAGACCTCGTCGTGTCCGTTGATGCCATCGAACTCGCCCGCAAGATCGCCATCCAGAACTCGGCGGGATTTGTCATCTTAGACGCAGCGCGATCGATCGCCCGCTTAGTATTTTCTGAGATCACCGTAGACTTTGCCCAACAAGTTGGAGGCAGCCTAGAATCCGACCTCCAGCGACGGGATTACCGCATGAATGCGATTGCCTACCATCTGCCCACCAAGCAAATTGTTGATCCCCTAGGTGGAGTCGCCGATATTGAACAGGGTCTGGTACGGATGATTTCCGCTGCCAATCTGGCGGATGACCCCCTACGACTATTACGAGGCTACCGCCAAGCTGCTCAATTGGGATTTGCGATCGATCCCACCACCCAAGCAACCATTCAAGAACTAGCGCCGCTGCTGAGTCAGGTTGCTGCCGAGCGAGTGTTTACCGAAATCCGCTATTTGCTCAACAGTAGCCGTCGCAATCCTTGCCAATTAGCTGCCGCTGTCCAGAAAGAATTATTAGATAGCTGGTTACCAGGGATCAGCACTCATTTTCTCTTACCCGGCCTACAGAATGGTCGCGATTTGCTAGGCAAGCTAAACATGGTCGTGGGAGCCTTACAGTTGATCGATCGCCAATATCCATCATTAATTAATAGTCTCAATACCAATTTACGCCCCACTATCAATATGACTGGTGCCAGTGCGGCCTTACTCGCTTTGCTCCTGCAACCAATTGCCAACGACAGCCCGCAATTACTCAGTAACCTAACGGCCAGCACCATTGAAATCAAAACAATTACGACCGCACTCACCTACTACTCCAAACTTGCTCAATTAACACCGAGCGATCTGATTGCTCAGTATCAGTTCTTTCGATCTGTCGGTGCAGTATTCCCAGTTGTGGTGATTTTAAGTCTAGCCACTGGTCAATCGCTCACCCAGATTAGCTACTTGATCGATCGATATCTTGATCCCCGCGATCCTATTGCTCATCCTGTTGCTCTCCTCAACGGGTCAGAGCTGATGCAAGCCCTCAATTTACAACCATCACCATTAATCGGTAAATTGCTGCAAGAAATTCAGTTAGCTCAGGTATGTAATACTATCCGGACTAAACCAGAAGCCGTAGACTACGCCCTGACCAGCTTGAAGAGATTAAAACATTGTTATATTTGAGCAAGGGATGATTAACAATTGCTAGGATGTAGTGTATGTAACCTCATCCAGCTTATTTGGTGAATAGAATTCATATTAAGTGGATTGGGAGTTGCTATTAATCGCAACCTGCGGCGTGTTTTTATCGTCAGGAACGGGGAATGATAGAACTACCAGCCTCCAGTTTACCGCCTACAAACAGTTCTCAGTTTATGAATTCGCCTCTACTACCAGAAATAGATTATCCCCGGCCTCGCCGTCTATCCCCAATGAAATTATTGACCACCTGGCTACCCACCAGCGCGTCTTGGATCAGAGCTTTGTGTTTGTTGCCGCTAGCGATACCCGGTGTGAGAGTTGTAGTATCTGGGCTGGCTTGGTTTAACTGGCTGAATTTCCCATTTAGCTGGTTGGTGGCGACCACCATGTTTACCGTTATGCATCTGGCTATTCCGGTCTTGATGTTAGCTGTTTTTTATCACTTATCTAGATCTCTGTGGCCGCATACACCCCGATCGACCTATCGAACAGCCTGGTTCGCAGTTTCGACGATGGCGATCATCATATTGTCTTTTGTCGGTACTATTGGTGTCGCCGCTGTGTCAGAAGCATCTGTTTGCCGGATCCCACAGTTGTCTGCATTGGTTGGTGGTTGTAGCAATCACTTCATCCAAACTGGATTTCAAAATCTGGTCTCTAGTATCGACACCTACAACTTTCGCTACTACACCTGGGTGGTATGGCTCGCGATTGCGGCCTGTCTGTACCAAATCGAAAACAATTTACGGGAGCGGAGCTTTTCTCGCCAGAAAATGGCTAGAAAAAATCGCCCAACAAATGAAGTAATCGAAATGAATATCCCCTTGAATACCGAAGATACCTTCAGTCAAGAATTCTTTGACGAAACGGCCTAGCCTTTAACACCACTGCTGATATCAGTGGGCACAATGTATTTTTGAACAAACAGAAAAAGTATTAGCACAGGGGCGATCGATACGATTGCCCCTGCGGCTATTAGTCGCCAGTTAGAACCAAAAGCGCCGGTGGCCAGTTTGGAAACCGCTAAGGGTAACGTGTAATAGCTTTCGTCATTGGCCACAATTAGTGGCCACAAAAAATCGCTCCAAGCACCAATAAAAACAAAAATGGATAGGGTAATTAGTGCTGGACGTATGGCAGGTAGCATGATGTGCCACCAGATCCCCAAATCGGAGCAGCCATCCAGCCGCGCCGCTTCTTCTAGTTCTTGGGGTACTCCTTGAAAAGCCTGCCGCAGCAAATAAATCCCAAAGGCTGAGACGACATTGGGTAAGACAATTCCCCAGTAACTATTCACTAGCCCCAGCTGGACAGTAATGATATAAAGCGGAATCATCACAATTTGGAAAGGAATCATCAGTGTCGATAGTACAATTGCCCAAATGATCTTGCTGCCCGGAAATCGAAGTCTGGCCAGCGGATAGGCGGCCAAGCTACAAAACAGCAAATTGCACCCCACACTAAGAACGGCGACAACTAAGCTATTCCATAGTGCCTGACCAAAATTACTACTCTGAAACACTTCGACAAAATTAGCGAGAGTTGGACTACTGGGGAAGAGCTGCGGCGGTGACTGAAAGACATTTTCGGAGCTGGATTTGAGGGCAGTACTACTTAGCCACAATAAGGGCGCAAGGGTGATGATCGCGATCCCCCCCAAGCAAGCATAGTTAACCGCAGTGCGCCAACCAGTGGCGATAGATTTAGACATGAGCGGGATACCACAGGTCTTCAATTTGTTGGGCAGTAGCGATCGCCAGTTCCCGACTGTCTTTGGCTAGAATCACTGTCACATGCCCCAATTTTCGACCTGGCCGCGCCTGATTTTTGCCATACCAGTGCAGATGAGTGCAGGGCAGTGCTGCAATCTGGGCGCGTTGGACAAGATAATCATTAGTCGTGGTTTCATACCCCAATAAATTCACCATCACCGCCCCGGCACAGTTTAAACTGGCATCACCAAGTGGCTGGCCGGCCACTGCCCGTAGGTGTTGCGCAAATTGTGAAGTAGAACAGGCTTCAATGGTGAAATGTCCAGAATTGTGGGTACGGGGAGCCAGCTCATTAATCAATACCCGACCATCGGCAGTCAAAAATAATTCAATGCCCATCACGCCGACAGTACCTAAGTTATCGAGGATTTGGTGAGCGAGACGATCGATCTCTTCGCGTACTTGATCGCTCACCACCACGGTGGTGTACACTCGCCGACAAACTTGCTCGATCTGTTGAGTCTCCACGATGGGATAGACCACAATTTGGCCAGCTGCCGATCGAGCCGCAATCACCGCTAACTCACAGGTAAACGGCACAAATTCTTCGATGAGCATTTGCTCTAAAGGCAGGGCAGCTAAGGCTTTCGCATTTTTGATAATATGAGTCCCTTGGCCGTCATAGCCATTACGCCGTGCTTTCACAACGATCGGAAACTGCCAATCTTGAGGCTGATAATCTTGACCAGCACAGAATCTGGGAACTGGTAACCCTAATTGTTGAAGATACTGCCGCTGGTCGTATTTATCCAACAGCGGCGCTAGTGCTGACAGGGGTGGCCGAAAACAGATGCCGGGTAAAGCACCGAGTGCGGCTAAATTCACAAATTCATTCTCAAAAGTAATCCAGTCACAATCCTGAGCCAAATTGGCGGTAGCTGCTACGTCATCGATCGCGGCCAAAACTGTACGCCGGGACAGACTAACCGCCACATCCCGCGCATCTGGAGTTTGAATATTTATTTCCAACCCCAGTGCCGCTGCCTCCTGAGCCATCATCCAAGCTAGTTGACCACCGCCAATAATTCCTACACGTTTCATAGTCAGTTAACAGCCTAAAGAATCACGAGTGGCCACCCCAGTGGTCGGATTCACGCCGTCGGCTTGCTCACAAAGTTGTTTGACTTGCGCTTTCCCCAAAATCGCGCCGCTGAAATCGGTGCCGTGAATGTTGACATTCTTAAATCTCGATCTGAGCATAATGCTATCCACTAAAATGGCATCGCTCAGATCAGCACCATTGAACTTCACCTGATCGATCAATGCTTGGGTGAGGTTGGTGCCATGCAGATTAGTATTAACCAGCGAAGAGGTACTCAATACTGCCCCGACCATATCTGCTCCCGCAAAGTTAGTACTTTCGAGGTTGGCATTAGAAAATTCAGCTTTTTGCAGCTTTTGACCAGAAAAGTCTTTGCGAGCTAGCTCGGCATTACTAAAAGATAGTGGGGGAGCAGGTAATGCCCAGGCAGCTGTGGGAATTAGCCACAAACAACAAGCCAAAATAACAGCGAAAATTTGGGACATGAGATAATTAAGGAAAGTTCATAATGCCTCTGCCATTGTATGGCAGAATCACTTGCCACCTATGATTAAACTATTCATGACTTGGCTACTCAATGCAATTTCGTTGCCCATTACCGCCGAAATTGTGAACCAGTTGATCCCCAACGGATTTGACTTTACGCCACCAAAGGCGGCAGCGATGGTGGGGTCAGCCGTAATTTTGGGCACGGTCAACACCTTCATTCGGCCGGTGCTGAAGTTTTTAACCTTTCCCCTCACATTACTCACCCTCGGGCTGTCGGCGATCGTCCTGAATGTGTTGTGCCTGCTTGCTGTTGATTGGATAAGACCAGATTTTGTGATTCATGGTTGGCAACCAGTGCTACTGGGGACATTTATTTTGTCGATCGTCTCTACTCTGCTCAACGGATTATTCAATCGGCGCTGATAATCCGCTATCCTGGATTGTTGGCTATCAACCCGTGAAATTTTAGGAGTTAACAGTGGAACGGACATTTATTGCGATCAAACCAGATGGTGTACAGCGCGGCTTAGTCAGCGAAATTATTGGTCGGTTCGAGCGCAAAGGCTTTACCCTAGTGGGCATGAAGCTAATGATGGTGAGCAGGGAGTTAGCCGAGCAACACTATGGCGTACACAAAGAAAGACCATTTTTTGCTGGTCTGGTAGATTTTATTATTTCGGCACCAGTGGTCGCGATGGTCTGGGAAGGTGATGGCGTAGTGGCTTCAGCTCGTAAAATAATTGGGGCTACTAATCCACTCGCTTCGGAGCCGGGTACTATTCGCGGTGATTTGGGTGTGAGTATTGGTCGGAATTTGATTCATGGTTCGGATGCGATCGAGACTGCCCACGAAGAAGTGGCTCTATGGTTCAAGCCGGCAGAGTTATCTAACTGGCAGCCCACTGTTACGCCTTGGTTGTACGAGTAATAGAACCTGGAACTGGGGGTTCTGACCCCCAGTTCCCCCTCGTAAGGGTTGATTGCTTGACTGCCTAACTTACTACTCAGCCACTGGGTAGTGGTGGCCAATTGTTAATAAAAATTTTAAACCTTTACTCATGTTAGATCCCAAACAAATTCCTCAACAAAAATCTGTGCCCGATCGCGTGGGTATTGATGGTGTCAAAAATATTATTGCGATCTCCAGCGGCAAGGGCGGTGTGGGTAAAAGTACGGTTTCGATCAATGTGGCTGTAGCCTTGGCGCAACTGGGCGCGCGGGTTGGTTTGATTGATTCCGATATCTATGGCCCAAATGCCCCGATTATGTTGGGACTGGCTGGCACCAAAGCCAAAATGCCAGAAGGGGGCAAGCTAATTCCGCCCAGTAACCACGGGGTGAAGGTGGTATCCATGGCCTTTTTCATCGAACCCGATCAACCTCTGCCTTGGCGCGGACCAATGTTGAATGGCGTGATTAGACAGTTTTTGTATGAGGTAGATTGGGGCGAGCTAGATTACTTGATTGTCGATCTGCCGCCGGGGACTGGGGATGCTCAATTAACTCTTGCTCAGGCGGTACCCATGGCCGGAGCGGTAATTGTCACAACGCCGCAGGATGTAGCGATCGCTGATGCCCGCAAAGGTCTACGCATGTTCGAGAAGTTCACGACCATTATGGGGGTGGTCGAAAATATGAGCTACTTTATCCCGCCGGATCTGCCCGATCGACAGTATGACATTTTTGGCTCTGATGGTGGCCGGAAGCTAGCGGCCGAATTACAGATTCCGTTACTGGGTTGTATTCCCCTAGAAATCCCCGTGCGCGTAGGTGGTGATACTGGTGAACCGATCGTAGTTTCGGCTCCTAATTCAGCTGCTGCGCAAGCATTAGTTACGATCGCTGAAGCCATTGCAGCTAGAGCAGCGGTATTGGCATTAGAACCCTAACTTAACGTCAGAAAAGTGATGTATGTTTTCTTCTCCGACCAAAATTCAGTCTAGTCCGCGTCGATCTGCCGCCTTCAAGAAATATGGCAATATCGATTGGATCATCTTACTCCTAGCGATCGGACTCACTCTTTTTGGCGGCATTATGATCCGCAGCGTCCAGCTAAATCGACCAGTTGCCGATTGGTGGCAGCATTGGTTGTTGGGAGCCTTTGGGGCTGTAATTGCGCTGGTTTTGGCGAGAGTAAACTACCAAAACTTTTTGCGCTGGCATTGGTATATTTATGCCGTGAATATTGCCATGCTGTTAGCTGTCATGGTGGTTGGCTCTGGTGCCAAGGGTGCCCAGCGCTGGCTCAACATTGGGGGTTTCGTTTTTCAGCCCTCGGAATTTGCCAAAATTGCTTTAATTATTACCTTGGCCGCAATATTGCAGCGCCGACAGGCTCAAGACTTTACCGAATTTGTGAAGGCGCTGGCCATTACGGTTCCCCCTTGGTTATTGGTTTTTAGACAGCCCGATTTGGGTAGCTCTCTGGTTTTCGGGGCGATTGCCTTGACGATGCTGTATTGGGCTGGTGCTAAACCAGCATGGTTAATCTTGTTTGTTTCGCCTCTAGTGGCAGCGATTTTATTTAGTGCGGTGATGCCTGGTTGGTTAGCTTGGTCGATCGCCATGTCAATTATGGCTTATTTTTTCTTGCCATTCCGACGAATTAGTAGTGGACTAGTACTGGCCGCGAATATTGCTAGCGGCTTCTTAGGTAAAATTTTTTGGGACTTATTGAAAGACTACCAAAAAGATCGATTGGTGGTTTTTCTTAATCCTGAAACCGATCCATTGCGTAGTGGTTATCATTTAATCCAATCTCGGATTGCGATCGGAGCCGGCGGTTTTTGGGGACAGGGAATTACACACGGCACCCAAACTCAACTAAACTTCATTCCCGAACAACATACCGATTTTATTTTCTCGTCGATTGGCGAGGAATGCGGCTTTGTTGGTTCGATTTTGTTGTTGTTGACTTTCGCTTATCTCTGTTGGCGCATCTTAAATATTGCGATGACGGCTAGAGATAACTTTGGCTCTTTGCTGGTCATAGGTATATTGGCAATGATTGTGTTTCAAATTGTGGTCAATATTGGCATGAACGTAGGAATCGCGCCAGTAACAGGGATTCCTTTGCCTTGGATTAGTTATGGCCGCACCGCTCTCGTCAAAAATTTCATAGCGATCGGACTGGTGGAATCGGTAGCCGCTTTCCGCCGTTTTAATTAGTGAATTTAAGGTGGTGCATCAGACTGGCTAATAAAGAACCAGATAAACATAAACGTTGCTGAAGGTTGACTAAATCGAGGTATTGACCCTGTGCTAACCGCTCATCCACAATTGTCTGTGCCAGGGCTGGGCTAACAGCGATCAATGTTTGAAGTTCTGCAACACTGGCTTGATTGACGTTGTATTGGAGGATTTGAGTATCGGGGTGGCGATATTGAAAGCTGAGGACTAAGCTCCAGGTCTGAATCCGTTGAATAGGCATTCCCAGGGCAGCGGCGATATCTTCGATCGCATAAAACTCCACGCCAGCATTTTGGAGAGTGACTAAAGATTTTGCTTGATGGATCGAAATTCCGGGCAAGCGCAGCCAGTCATCAACAGTGGCACGGTTGGCATCAATCCTCACGCCTAGTTCAGCGGCAGTCGATAGCTCGGCTAAAGACTGAAATCGATAATAGGGATCTTGGGCAATCTGACTGCGGCGGCTGAGGAAGGACATAAATTTAGCTCATTTACAGAATTGTCCGATTAGATAAAAGATTACAATAGGTGGGTCTATTTTCGCGCGCAGTAGTTGATTACAAAAAGCAGGTCTTCGACTGATGAATGTCCAGCAACCTTCCAAACTACCTTTTCTGGAATTCCTCGGCTGGCAGATCGCTGATGTCTATCGTTTAACTCAGTTAGAAATGCTGGCTAGTTACGAACGAGGTTGGCGATATCGGCACATTACCAATCTTCCCGCCAGTGAATTGGCCTTTATCAAACAACTGGTTTTTGCTCACCAATCTTGGTTGTCCAGCGCATTTATGAACTTTCAGATCGGTCATCATCAGCTAATTTATCGAGTGTTAGAAAACCTAAATCATGAATTTCTTAGCACCTGTCATGCCTATTTTGGCGGTGGCACACTGCTGGCTTTGGATCTAGGAGAATATCGCACTAGCAATGATATTGACTTCATCTGTCCGTTGGGTGCAGGCTATCGACAGTTGCGTAACGACATTAGTGATCGAAGTCCGCGCATTCTATTGCAGCCCAACTCGTTGTTGGAGATCGATCGATTTACCGCTGATCAATATGGAATTAGAATGGCGATTATCGTTGATGGAGTGCCAATTAAGACCGAAATTATTGCGGAAGCAAGGTTCGAGCTAGAGCAACCGCGCCAACCCAGTTGGTCACCAGTGAAGTGCTTGAGCATCACGGATTGTTTCACTAGTAAGCTTTTAGCTAATGCTGACCGCTATTTAGATGCCAGTGTTCATGCCCGCGATCTGATCGATCTAGCTTTCTTAAGAAACAATCAACCCATGCCACTAGCGGCGATCGAGAAAGCTGAAGCTGCTTATAGAGTAATCTCGCCATTGAGTACAGCTGTGCAAAAATTTCAAGCAGATGGCGATTTCAGATTTCGTTGTTATGAGAATTTAGTGATCGATAAATCTTTTCGGGCCCCGCTAATTGATGGTATCGATTTACTCGCGATCGATCTGGGATTGGCTAGAACCCAGCGGACTATTAGCGAAACAGGTGATGAGATTTTTCCGTTTATGTAAGTGACAAAAGGCATTAACCGCTAACATGATTGACTTGCCAACTCGGAAGATTTTTTGCCGAGTTAAAGAATTAAGATAGGTTTAGTTAAAACTTCCTAGTCAAATATGTTGAGACAAGAAGAGCGAGTCATCCGTCTCGATCAGCTTTTACGAAATCGCGATCGAACTACAGCGCAGTATTTAGCAGATGAATTAGAAGTCAGCGAAAGAACGGTACGAGCGGATATTACATTCCTGCGCGATCGATTACATGCACCGATTCTCTATGGGAAAAAACAGGGCTTCTATTATGAAGATCCTACTTGGCGGTTATCTACTTACCCACTGACTCAAGGTGAACTTTTCGCCCTAACTTTGGGTGCAAGAATGCTCAAAGCTTATAGTGGGACTGCTTATCGGCGCGAACTAGAAACAGCTATTGCTAGATTGAGCGAGCGATTACCAGAGCAAAACTGGGTGGATTTGCAGAAATTATCAGAAGAACATCTGCTATTTCGCGCCGGAGCAACAATCGATCTCGATCCGGTGATTTGGAATAACCTTGAGAATGCTTGTCATCGCCAACAATCGGTACAGATGACTTACTACACGGCGAGTCGAAATTCTACTAGCGATCGAGTATTCGATCCTTACTTGTTGCATATCTATCGCGGGACAAATCCTTATGTCATCGGTTACTGTCATACCAGAAAATGATTCGTTGGTTTCGGGTCGATCGAATTCGCAAGTTAGAACCAAAGATCGATCGCTTTGTCCGCGATCCAGATTTTGAATCCAGCCAGTATCTCGACCAGATTTTTCAATGTGAGGTGGGGACTGGAACAGTCGATGTGGAGATCCGGTTTGATGCGGCTACGGCTCCATATATCAGGGAGCGTAAATGGCATCCTAGTCAAAAGTTGGTAGAACACGATGATCAGTCTGTGACGTTGATGATGACAGTGGGTGGATTGAATGATATTAAACGTTGGGTATTAAGTTATGGCAATGGTGCTAGAGTTTTGAGTCCGCCTAAGTTGATCTCGATGCTCAAGGTAGATATTGCAGCAATGAATAGTTATTACGCGGGAGTTTTGAAATGACTGAAAGATTTTGGGCGAAGACTGGTAAAGGTGAATTTGAAGATGGATCGCCTCAATATCATCCAGTGATTTGTCACTTAGCGGATACAGCAGCAGTAGCGATGGAAATTGTCAGGAGTTATCTAAGTCAAAGTGCGATCGAGCGGCTAGAAATAGGGCTTAGTTTGCAGGGTGAATCTCTCATCAGATTTTGTGGATTCATTGCTGGTAGTCACGATCTAGGTAAAGTTAGTCCAGCATTTCAGTTTCAAGTTAGTGAGGTGGGTAAAGCACTAGTTGGGGACAATATTTATAACCTGTGGGATAATTTGCCATCAGAAATTAGAAAGGGCAAAACGCCTCATGGTACGGTAACGGCAAAAACGCTGCCAGATTTCTTAATTGAGTTGGGAGTAGAGAAAAGACTATCTAAAAGACTTGCGGCGATCGTCGGTGGACATCATGGCTTTTTTCCATCAAATAAAGATATTGAGGTACTAAACGATTTGTTAGCTGGTACTAAGGAAGGAAGCGCATGGCGACGATTCAGTCATGAAATTTTTCTGCAACTCCGAGATTTTACAAAGTTAACAGCATCGGATCTGCCCTCTCAATACAATAACGCTGCCGCAATGCTGATTGCAGGGCTGACAACAGTATCGGATTGGATTGCTTCTAATCCTGACGAGAAGACTGGATTTCCCTATGCAAACGATCGACTGTTTGCTGAATATGCGATCGAACTACCAGATAAAGCCAGACAAGCATTAACAGCGATCGGCTGGACTGAAATCGCCCCTGGACAGCCTTTAACATTCGGCGAACTATTTGGGCAAGAGTTTAGACCGCGACCGCTTCAAGAGACTGCGATCGAGCTTTCAGAACATTTAAAACCACCCTGTCTAGTTTTAGTCGAAGCCTCGATGGGAGAAGGGAAAACAGAAGCGGCATTGTATTTAGCCGACAGGCTTCAGCATCAAGCTGGTGCAGGTGGCTTCTATATCGGCTTGCCCACTCAAGCAACCAGTAATGCGATGTGGAAACGAGTAAGGAGCTTTTTGGGACAGCGTTATTCAGATAAGTTTGTGAATCTTACTCTCAGCCACTCAGCCGCAGCATTGAAGCCAGAATATCAGGAGACAATTTGCCGCTTAGACCAGGTTTATGATGAGGAAGGTCGAGTAGCGGCTGGAGAATGGCATACGGCACGGAAACGGACGATGCTTAGTCCTTATGGGGTGGGAACGATCGATCAAGCTTTGATGGGAGCAGTGCGATCGCGACATCAGTTTGTCCGCTTATTTGGTTTGGCAGGGCGGACGGTCATTCTCGATGAAATCCACGCCTATGATTTGTACACGGGTACGTTGCTCGAACGGTTTCTAGAATGGTTGGCTCTGCTGGGTTCTCCCGCAATCGCTTTATCGGCGACGTTACCCGCAGATACTCGTGCCAGATTGGTAAATGCTT
>CAXTSZ010000022.1:0-48655 GCA_964247125.1 uncultured bacterium | reverse complement strand
GATATGAAAGGATTTTCTCCCCGCAATTTGTTGTTCATGAGAGCTTTTACTGAGAATTATGCAGATGGTGAAATTGTGAAACAGCTTGTTTCACAATTACCTTGGGGACACATTATTACGTTAATACAGAAGATTAAGATACCTATTCAGAGAGAGTGGTATATAAACCAGTCTATTCTCTACGGCTGGAGTCGCAACATCCTTGCCGCTCAGATTAGTAGCCAATCTTATGAGCGCCAGGGGAAAGCTGTGAGCAATTTTGCAACGACCCTACCACCTGTCGATTCAGATATGGCGGTGCAGGTTTTCAAAGATCCTTATCTGTTTGATTTTTTGGGTACTGCCGATCTGCGTCGTGAGCGTGAGGTGGAACAGGCACTGGTCGATCATGTACAGAAGTTTTTGCTGGAGCTGGGGAATGGTTTTGCGTTTGTTGGTCGCCAGGTACAATTGGAAGTTGGTGACAGTGATTTTTTTGTGGATTTGTTGTTTTATCACCTGAAGCTGCGTTGTTATGTGGTTGTAGAGTTAAAGGTGGTGCCTTTTGATCCGGCTTTTGTAGGGACATTGAATTTATATCTTTCTGCTGCCGATGATTTGTTACGGCACCCTGATGATCGACCAACGATCGGGCTGTTGCTATGTCGTTCTAAAAATCGATTAGTGGTGGAATACGCTTTGCGTGATTTTAATAAGCCAATGGGAGTGGCTGATTGGGAAACGCAAATTTCGCGGTCTTTGCCAGAGGAATTGGCTGCTGGTTTGCCTTCGATCGAGGAATTAGAAGCTGAGTTGCAGGGGGATTAGGAAAGATATCATCTTTGTCTCCACAGTGAGGAAGCGATTGCAAAATGTGGCGGGGAAAGGATAGAGTAAGATGTTTTGACTGCATTTCTCTGCCACTGTGATTTCTATGAGTTCTACCACCCACGATATTGTTGCCAAGCTGTGGAATCTTTGCAATATTTTAAAAGATGATGGGGTGACGTATCACCAGTATGTGACGGAACTGACCTATTTGCTGTTTTTGAAGATGGCCAAGGAGACGAGTACTGAGGATCAGATTCCAGAGGGCTATCGGTGGGATGTGTTGGAGCGCAAGGCGGCACCCGATCGACTGGATTTCTATAAAAAACTATTGATCGATCTGGGTAAGCAGAGTGCTACGGGTTCTACTTTGGTGCAAGAGATTTTTGCCAATGCCAGTTCGTTTATTCGCAAACCGGCGACGCTTTCGACGTTGGTGACAGAGATCGAGAAGTTGGATTGGTACAGCGCTCGCCAAGAAGGTTTGGGCGATTTGTATGAGGGGCTGTTAGAAAAAAATGCCAATGAGAAGAAATCGGGAGCTGGCCAATATTTTACGCCTCGTCCGTTGATTGACAGTATGGTGGCGGTGATGCGCCCTGGTTTGAACGATGTAATTCAAGATCCGGCGGCGGGGACTGGGGGCTTTTTGATTGCGGCGAGTCGCTACATTCAAGAGCATAGTGATGCGGATGGTTGGACGGAGGCGCAGCAGCGGCGCTTTCATCGGCAGACTTTTTATGGGATGGAGCATGTGCAAGATACTCACCGTTTGGCGTTGATGAATTTGATGTTGCATGGTTTGACTTCTGATCCCAATGAGGGCGGGATTCACTATGGGGATACGTTGGGTACGGATGGGGAGATGTTGGGTCGGGTGGGGGCGACTTTGATGCTGACGAATCCGCCGTTTGGGACGAAGAAGGGCGGTGGTTTGCCGAGTCGGACAGATTTTACGTTTCCGACGAGTAATAAGCAGTTTTGTTTTTTGCAGCATATTTATCGGGGGCTGAAGCCCGGTGGGCGGGCGGCGGTGGTGTTGCCAGATAATGTGTTGTTTGAGGGGAATGTGGGGCGACAGATTCGGGCAGATTTGATGGATAAGTGTAATTTGCATACTATTTTGCGGCTGCCGACGGGGATTTTTTATGCTCAGGGGGTAAAGACGAATGTGTTGTTTTTTACGCGGGGTGAGCAGGAGAAGGGGAATACGAAGGAGGTGTGGGTGTATGATTTGCGGGCGAATATGCCGCAGTATGGGAAGCGGACGCAGTTGACGCGGCAGCATTTTGCGGAGTTTGAGGCGGCGTTTGGTAGTGATCCTTTGGGTGGAGCTAAGGAGTTGAAGCGGCGGGTGGATACGGGGGAGGAGGGAAGGTTTCGATGTTTTCAGCGGGATTGGATTGCGGAGCGTAACGATAATTTAGATATTGCTTGGTTGCGGGATGATAGTGACGATAGTGCTGAGGAGTTGCCGGAACCGGCGGCTTTGGCGCAGATGGCGATGGTGGAGTTGGAGGCGGTGATGGCGGAGCTTCAGGGGATTTTGGTGGAGTTGGGTGAGGAGGTAGAGGTATGAGTGAACTTCCAAATGGTTGGATCAATACAAAAATTGAAGATATTGCTGCCTATGTCCAGCGAGGTAAATCTCCTAAATATATAGATAAAAGTGATCTGCCTGTTATTAATCAAAAATGTATTAGATGGTCAGGCGTAGATCCTAGATATCTAAAATTCATTCATCCTGATCAGTGGGATTCATGGACATCAGAAAGATTTCTCCAAAAAGGAGATATTCTTTGGAATTCCACAGGTACTGGAACTATTGGCAGAGCAGCATTATACAAAAATCTTGATGGATATGAAAGAGTTGTTGTTGATAGTCATGTAACGATTGTTCGAGCAAATGAGGCTTGTAATTCAAGTTTTCTTCATTATTTCATCCGTTCATCATTGGTTCAGTCGAAAATCGAAGATATGCAATCTGGTTCGACAAACCAAGTTGAGCTAAGTCGAGGACAGGTGATAAATACAACTATTCCACTCGCACCCCTCAACGAACAGAAAAGGATTGCGGATAAGCTCGATCGGCTTTTGGCCAAAGTAGATAATTGCCGAGAAAGACTCGATCGAATCCCCATCATCCTCAAACGATTTCGTCAATCAATCCTTGCAACAGCAACATCAGGAGAATTAACAGAAGATTGGCGCAACAAAAATCCAATAAATACCAGTGGCGATTCGCTACAAGTTGAGCCTACAGGTGATTTCCTGAATGTCGTTGAATCAGCCAACTATATTCTACCTGAGACATGGAAATGGTTGACCCCTGACTTAATCAAGAATAGCGAAAAACATTCGCTTTCGATTGGACCATTTGGAAGTAGTATGACTGTCAAAGACTACCGGGATTCCGGGATTCCATTGGTCTTTGTTCGTGATATTCGGGCAAGAAAATTTGGTGATAAAAGAACAAAGTTTATAAGTGAGGAAAAAGCTAAAGAGCTTTGGGCACATAGAGTTGAGCCAGGTGATTTATTGATTACAAAAATGGGGGATCCTCCTGGCGACACGGCTATATTTTCCCTAAATAGACCGGTTTCCATAATTACGGCAGATTGTATACGGATAAAACCAAATGCTGCAATAGCTAGTGTTGAGTTTTTATCGTTGTTTATCGAAAGTAATTTAGTCAGGGCACTTATGCAAACGATAACTGCTGGAGTTGCCCAACAGAAAATGAGCTTGCAACGATTTCGTGTGATGCCTCTCCCTATTCCTCCTATACAAGAACAACGAGAAATTGTTCGGCGGGTTGAAAAGCTCTTTGATTTCGCCGATCGACTCGAAGCCCGTTATCAAACAGCTCGTGCTCAAATCGATAAACTCACCCCCGCCCTCCTCGACAAAGCCTTCAAAGGCGAACTAGTTCCCCAAGACCCCGCAGATGAACCCGCCTCAGTCCTGCTAGCCAAAATCCAACAAGCCCGCGCCCACCCAGAAACCACAACCTCAAAACAGCCCAAAACCCCACGTAAACCCTCCATCCCCAAAATCAAAATGCTTACCCGCAGTACCATTCAACCATCACACCTCGCCGACATCTTAAAAAATAGCGGCTCCCTTACCGCCGAAGCCCTCTGGAACGCCTCCAAACTCTCGATCGATGACTTTTACGATCAGCTTAAAGCCGAAGAACTACAAGAACTCCTCAAAGAAGTACAAGGAGAACTATCTACCTCCATCCGACTACTGGAGGCCATATGAGACTAGATAAACTACACATCCCTAACTACAAAGACAACAGCCTACGCAACTTCACCATCGACTTCGATGAAGGCCGATCGACCACCGTATTAATTGGGCGCAACGGCTCCGGCAAATCTAATCTCATCGAAGCGATCGTCGAAATATTTCGGGATCTAGAACTCAATAACCCACCTGCTTTCGCCTACGAGCTGCGCTACATTTGCCGCGATCGAGTCGTCGAAATCACCGCCGATCCTGCCAAAAAAAGCAATCGCCTCGAAGTAAAAATCGACCAAAAAACCATCCCCCAAACCGAATTCCAACGCAACATCGCCGAATACCTGCCCAACTTCATTTTTGCCTACTACTCCGGCTGGAGCAGCCGCCTAGAAAAACACTTCGACGAACCCACCCGCCGTTACTACAAAGAAATTTTAAAAAGTAGAAGCACCGAAATGCCCATTCGGCGCATGTTCTTTTGCCGGAAGGAATATAGTCAACTTGTGTTGCTGGCCTTCTTCTTGGCCAATTCCGATACCGCCAACCAGCTACTAGAAAAATACCTGGGCATTCGCTGCTTCGACTCCGCCCTATTTGTCCTCAAAACTCCCTGGTGGCGCGGCAGCGGTAAACCTAACAAAACTCAAATAGACGAAGGTGATCCACGTTTTTGGTATGCCCGAGGAGCCTTCAAAACCTTCCTCGATCGCATGTGGAGCCATTCCTTTGCCCCCATCCGCAACACCGAATCGATCGAACGAGACGTGCGCGGCAAAACCGAAAGCACCGAACGGCTTTATTTGTTCATTAAAAACCAAGCCGAACTAGCCAAACTCAAAACCTCCCCAGAAAATGCCAAAACCCTATTTGGCTACCTCGAAAGCTTATTTCTCTGCGACCTAATGGATGAAGTCCGAGTCACAGTCGAGCGCACCGATGGCACCAAGGTTAAGTTCACCCAGCTCAGCGAAGGCGAACAACAGCTCCTCACCGTCCTCGGACTCATGCTCTTCACCCAAGACGACGAATCGCTATATTTACTCGACGAACCCGATACCCACCTCAACCCTGTTTGGACTTACGACTACCTCAAGCTACTCCAAGACAACATTCAGGCCGAAAAAGGCCAATTGATTATCGCCACTCACAACCCTCTCATGATCGGCAGCTTATACAAAAACCAAGTGCGCATTATCACCCAACGACCCGAAGGCACCATCGCCGAAGAGCCAGAATATGACCCGATCGGCATTGGAGTCGAAGGTCTACTGAAATCTGAACTATATGGGTTGCGATCGACCCTCGCCCCTGAAGTTTTAGACAAACTCGATCGACATTATCAACTACTAGGTCAACTCGACAAAACCCCAGAAGAAGAGCTGACAGTAATCAAGCTAGCTAATGAATTAAATTCGTTACATGTCTCCCGCACTCACCCCAACCCCTATTTTGAGCATTTCGCCAACGCTATGGCCAATCGCATATCCACCGAAGAAACAGTTTTAACCAAAGAACAGATCGAATCTCAGACAAAAATAGCCGATGAAATATTGGCCGAAATTCTGGCAGAGGAGGCCAATCAATAGTGAGATACATTCAATTAGAGAAACCCGCCCTAGGGTCAAAGTACTACAAAGACTTTCAGAAATGGGAAATAAAAGCTAACAAGGTGACAAAAGAGTTGCATGAGGCTCCAGATATAGAAGCCCGCAAAGAAATCATTGATAGAAATCAAAAATTGTGGGGTGAGTTAAAAGACTGGCTACTATCACTTTCAGATCAAAAATGCTGGTTCTCAGAAGCTAAAGACTGCTTCAGCCATTGGGATGTAGAACATTTTCGTCCCAAGAAGTCTGCTAAAGATGAAGATGGCAACGAATATGACGGTTATTGGTGGCTAGCCCTAGATTGGCAGAATTTTCGCATCTGTGGAAATGCGGGGAATCGCAAGAAAGGAACCTTTTTCCCCTTGCGAAGACGAGAAAATCAGGGTATTCATCCCAATAGTGATTTGCGATGGGAAGATCCATTGATGTTAGATCCTAGCGACGGAGACGACCCAAATCTTCTATTTTTCAATGTTGAAGGTAAAGCAATTCCTGCTCCTGGTATTAATAGTGAGTGGGATGAAAGACGAGTGAATTACTCAATTCAGCGTTACAACCTCGATTTCACCCCCCTGGTAGAAAAGCGCAAAATTGTATGGAATGACTGCTGGAATCATATTCGGCAGTACCGTGAAGAAATTAAAAAATATAGTGATGGCAGTAATCTAATTGCTAAACAGATGGCAAAAGAGAAAGCAAAAGCTATTCGAGAAATGGTGAAACAAGACAAAGAGCTATCGTCAGTAGCCCGAGCTTGTGTGCGAAGTTCAGGTGACCAAAGAATTATTGGGTTGCTTTCTTAATGCTATTCTCTACTCCACAAATCCTTTAAAGGCGAACTAGTCCCCCAAGACCCCACCGCAGCCGTATTAGAAAAAATTCAACAAGCCCGATCGAACTCGTGAGAAGCGATCGATCGGCCAAAAAAGCAAAAACCTAAAGTCAGTCTAGAAAATATCTAAACATATCCAAACCACCGCCATTAAAGCGATAATAGTAGTATCACGATCGAGGTGAAACAACAATGATAGTAAACGTAACAGAACAAGGACTAATAATTCCCAAAGAATTACTAACCGGAATTCGATCGGTTGAAATTCGGCAAGAAAACGGCCAAATCATTTTAACTCCCACCATCGAAGATGACCCAATCTGGGGCTTAGGTTCAGATCCGATTTCCCTCGATATTCCAGACGCTGCTGAAAATCACGATCACTATATCTATGGTTCAGTATAATGACATCGTTATTTTTGGATACAAGCTTTGTAATTGCCCTAGAGCTAAAAGATGAAAAACATCATCAGGCTGTCAAACATTATTGGCAAAACATGACAAAAACTTCATTGCAACTGGTAACAACTTCTTATGTTTTCGATGAGGTCGTTACCTTCTTTAATAGTCGCAACCGTCACGACAAAGCCGTTGAAGTTGGCGATCGACTACTCAGTAGCGTGGCTATTAACCTGATTCAAGTTGATGAAATTTTATTTCTTGAGGGATGGCATTATTTCCAACAGCATCAAGATAAAGCTTATTCCCTCACAGACTGTATTTCTTTTTTGGTTATGCAACGCCTGAAAATTCAAATAGCACTAACTCTAGATCATCATTTTTCTCAAGCTGGATTTTCAACCGTATTTTAACTAAAGTAGCTATCAAGCTTGCAAATCATCACAACTATAATATCGACTCGAAGCCCGATACAAAACAGCCCTTGCCCAAATCGATAAACTCACCCCCGCCATCCTAGACAAAGCCTTCAAAGGCGAACTAGTCCCCCAAGACCCGATCGACGAACCCGCCGTAGCCCTGCTTCAAATCAGCTAAAAACTTGAAGCAAATCCTTAATAACGAACACCCGATCGACATCTTCTTGACTAAGATAAATAGTCTGAAGATTATTCAACATCCGCAGCAAAAACTGTTGCTTCATAACAGGTTGAAAGACCAACGGTGGCAACGTCGGCATTTCTTGTTGATAAATCTGGATCAGTTTTTGGCGACAATCTTCTGCGAATAATATCTCCCCCTGATTAAAAGCATCCACAAAAATCTCCGATCCTTCAAAATCTGGACGGATAATGAAATGCCCCGGCATCCCGATCCCCACCATGGGTAGCTCGATGCGCCAAGCCAGTTCCAGATACACCAATGCCAAAGTCAGCGGGATACCTGTCCGCCGCGCCAGCACATCATTCAAAAAACTGTTGCGAGGGTCATAGTAATTATCAGTGTTGCCAGCAAATCCCAACTCATCATACAAATACTCATTGATGGTCTGGATCACCCGCAGCGGATAGCGCGACTGGGGCAGCCTCGTCGCCAATTCTTTGCCCATATCATCTAAGATCTGGAGCTGTTCATCGACATCTAGCTGTGGATACTGCGTTTGGGCAATATATAAAGCAGCCCGTGCCAAATTCAACGATCGATCGGACTTATTTATTTCTACTAATAGGCGATCGCGTACAGACATAGTGTTTTAAGTCAGCAGAAACTGCGGTAGGGCTAACATATTGGGCAAAATTACACCACAGCCCATCCGAGCTAGTAGCTGTTCTTTATAGACTAAATCTTGGCCAAAACCAGTGAGAACTCCGATCGACAAACACCCGGCTGCTTGAGCAGCCACTACATCACTAGCCGCATCACCAATATAAGCAACCTGCGGGTGCTGCTCACCGATTTTCGCCAAAATTTCTGTGGGCGTGAGATGGGGATAAATAGCCTGAAGCACAATAAAGGGATGGGGTTTACCCAGTTTTAGCGGCGCACTCAGACTAGCTTCCGCTGCCAAAACGTCATCATAAGTCACTACCCGATCGGCAGCAAAATATTGCAATAGCGAAAGACTGGTCAGAGGTGCGATCGTCTCCTGGCGTGGTCTCCCGGTAGCGATGCCCAAAGTATATTGACTGGCCAACAGCTCCAAAGTCTGCCGCATCTGATCAACGTCTAACACTGTTTCATCATCAGGCAACTGGTAGCCTTTTTTGGCTTCATACCAATCTTGGAAATTGTGGTAGCACAGCGACCATAGATCACTATTAAAAATATCGAGCTGCTGACCCAAGATCTGCGCCGCAAAAGTCGCCACATATTCTTGCACCGCCGTGCCTTTTAGCTCCGTGGTTGCTAACCAAAACTGCTGAATTAATTGTTGACTGCGGGTGCGATCGACCTTTTCAGTAGCTACGGCTCGACCAATTGCGGCTAACTGGGCCGCGATCGGCAATTCACTAACAGCCGGGATCGATGTCTGTTGGACAATTCCCAGTAAATGTAAAGAGAACACAAAAAAAGTTAAATCCCAGTTAGAATTCACCGCCCGATTTTTTAGTTCCGTGATAAATTCTGTATCGATAATGCGATCGGCAGCAGCTAGCACCTGCGCCGGCGTGGCTAAATCAGTACCAAAGTACGCGGCCAAGCCCAAATATGGTGACCGAGAAATTAGCTCCCAGACAGTTAGCCGTGCCGTATTCCAATACTTTTGCTCGCTGGTAACGACACCGTCTAGATCGAAGATTAATAGCTGTAAATTCTTGATGGCCATAACTACTTCAATTCTTGCTCAATTTTGTCTAGCTCTCGATCGAGTAAGCTTTGACCACCGCTATCGCTGCCCATTTCCACCGCCAGCGCCAGACCTAAAAGCGTAATAGCCGGAGGGAACTTGGCCGGATCACGCAGATTCATCGTCAAAAACGGACAGCAAAACAAAGCAGCCTTCAAATACTCGCGCCAGTTATGATCCAGACCACCCTGAGATTTAAGCTGTTGCAATAGTGGCTTCAGCACTAATTGCAGCTTCGACTGGAGCGTCTTCACCCGCTCTGGAATTGGCTGAAAGTCATGTGTGATTTTGATTACATCCCGCTCCAGTTCCCAGGAAATATTTAGCTTATCCGCGATCGCTTGTGGGAAATACATCCAAGTAGCAAAAACATTGTGAAATAATGGCTTGGTGATATCCAATAACGCTGAATGGCGACCAGCAAAGGCCGGATCAAAATAAATCAGGCGGTCTTGCTCTAAAAACACGTTGCCGTTGTGAGCATCACCATGCCCCACCACCGACCACACATCCCGCTGCGTTGGATTCAAAATCTCGATCGCCCGGTGAATAATGTCGGCCAAAGATTCGGCATAGTCCACGCCATTGATTTGCCACCGCCACTGAGCGAGTGCCGCAAAAGTAACAGTTTGGTGGGGCAGCGCCACATCTTGATCTTCATAGAATGTAGCATAACGACCACCAGTCAGCCGATGGTAGAACAACTGATGAATGGGCGATGCCCGGTGTTCTTCGGCACTGAGGGGCATTAAGGTATTCAGATAAATAGCAGATAATTCGCGATCGGCTTGTTCCTGAATAGCTACAATCGCTGCGCCATCCTGGCGATCGCCAGTTTCGAGGTGGCGCATGACATCAAATAACGACGGCGCCTCAAAAAATTCATAAATCAGGAGTTGCTTGCCGTAGGTTGTCGATCCATGCAGCGGCTGAATCACCAAATAACCAGCATCAGCCAAAATCTCCGCATTGTAGTACTCAGTGATAATACTTTGGGGTTCAATGTGGGTCTTGAAAAATAGCTTTTGGCCAAACTTAGTGGTAATAAAGCCGTTAATCGAATTCAATGACACCGCCAACGGCCGCACCACTACCGATTCCACATGAAACGGCAAATCCGACTGCTGCAAAAACTCCAGCATCTTGGCATTCGCGCCCGGAATATCATAAAACTGGAGGGCTTGAATTTCTTGTAAATCTCGATCGGACACCACAATACCTACCTAATCTGCTAATGACCCAAAAACTGCTCACGCTTCAGCACCGCCTGCGCATGAGCCGGAAAGCCCTCATAAGTGGCTAGTGTATGAGCGGTGTGCTTTAGTTCATCAAAGCCCGCCCGGGTGACATAGCCAATTCCCGTTCTTTTTAAAAAGTCATGGACAGAAACCGCCGAAAACGACTTAGCAAAACCGCCGGTCGGTAAAATGGCATTGACCCCCAAGCAATAGTTACCTAGAGTAATGGGCGTATTTTCACCCAGCAAGATTTCACCCACATTGTCTAAGCGCCCCAAAACGCTCCAGGGATCTTTGACCAACACTTCCAAATGTTCAGGAGCATAGTCATTTACAAAATCCAAAGAATGCTCCAGGCTCTCGGTGAGGATAATCCCACCATAGTTGGCCAAGCCCGTGCGACAGAAATCTTGCCGCCACTGTGGTAATGCTTCTAGATACTGCGGCAGAATTTCGACTACTTTTTGAGCTAACTCGGCACTATGAGTGACTAGTACCGCTGCTGAATCAGGACCATGTTCTGCTTCAATCAATAGATCCATTGCCGCAATATGTGGGTTGGTATATTCATCCGCGAGAATAATCGACTCACTCGGGCCAGCTGGTAAGCCCACATCTACCCGACCAAACAACAGGCGTTTGGCAGCAGAACCATAGGAATTGCAGGGGCCAGTGATTTTGCTCACCTTGGGCACTGTTGGTGTGCCGAGCGCCATCGCCGTGATCGCCTGAATTCCGCCGAGCTTGTAAATATTCTTCACCCCGGCTAACTCGGCCGCCACCAGTGAAGCTGGCTCCACATGACCTTCTTTGTCGGGTGGTGTACAAACCATAATCTCCTTGACCCCAGCCACCGTCGCCGGTACGGCTAGCATCAACATCACCGAAGGAAAAGCACCCTTACCGCGCGGTACATATAAGCCAGCACTAGCGATCGGCGTGACTTTTTCACCCGCAAAAACCCCCGGTGTAATTTCCGCCAGATGGATCTGTTCGGGCATCTGCCGTTCATGCACGGCGCGGATGTTCTGATGGGCTTGGTGGATCGCTGCCTTAATTTCTGGATCAACGGTGCGCTGGGCGGCGGCAAACTCGGCCTCGGTGACCTTCAGCTGATCTAAAGTGGCCGTCGGATAATCAAACTTCCGCACATACTCAATCAGTGCTTCATCACCGCGTTGCTGAATTTGGTCGATCACTTCCCGCGCCACTGCGGCAGCACCCGCAATATCCGTCTCCGATCGACGATGAAGCTTGGCCAGCTCCGGAGCAGTTAACGCCGACAGCCGAAGAATTCTAACCACCAATGATTCTCCCTTATAAAATCGCTTGCATGTGAGAAACAGCATTGCTTCTCGCCATTTTCCAGACCAATCATCCTAACACAAGTGACCACTTATTTGTCAGAATCACCAAGGGTCAGAGCGGCTCGCATCTGGGGCGTTTGTAAAAATTTCTTAGTATCAGTCAATAATTTATTCCCCCACAAATTTTCCTGCAAGTAATCAATGCTGGCATAGCGACTATCATTGCGCAGCGCAGTGGCACCGAGGCGGAAAGCTTCAACTTGTTTGCCTTGCTGATAGAGAGCTACGGCTAGTGCCAGCTGTGGTTCGGCAGCTTTTTTGTCAATATCGATCGATCTTTGCCATGCCCGGGTAGCCTCCGGTAATTTTCCCAGTTCATAACTAATCAAGCCAATATTGTTCAGGGCTGGCCAAAAATCTTTCTTCTTCTCTACCGCTTTTTCGTAAGCACGCAATGCTTCTGGATAGCTTTTACTGCGATAATAGGCATTGCCTAAATCGAATAATCCCTGTAAGTTATCTGGACTAATTTTCAAGCCAGATTGAAGTTTCTGAATGGCTGTACGATAGTCACCCTTTTGAAAGAAAGCTGAACCCAACGTGAACAAAATATCAGCACTTTTAGGATTCAATCTTTGCGCTTGATTGAGACTGGTAATTCCCAAATCAATTTTTTTGTCTTGCAAATAGAGGGTTCCTAATAGTAACAAAATATCTGCCCGCCCCGGCGCTAACTGTGCCGCTAGAGCCGCTCGGGACAAAGCTTGTTCATACTGCTGCACTTGGGTTAGAGCCAGAGCAGTATTGTAAAGACGTTGTGCTTCGCGGGATAGATCTTGCTGCTCTTGCTGCAAAGTATAGGGCAATAGCACCTGGGCTGGAGCAGCTGGAGCAGCTATTCCACAACCGATCAAAGCAATCAAGAAAAAAATACGTTTGGGCACGTTATTGACACAGGTAGAATGGGGAAATCAAAGTTCGCAAGAGTCAGACATCATCAACTGTCCATACTCTTCTGAGAGAATTCTAGCACTGCACAATGGAACTAGGATCGCAATCAGCACGTCTAACACGATCGAAGCTACAATGTGTTGCAAATATTTACCGATTTTCACCATGAAACATCTTTTAATCCGTCTGTCCGCTAGCTTAATGTTGGTTTTAACTGCTACAGCTAACCTACCGGCTACTGCTCAACCAGCAGCTACTGCTTCACCCAGCAGCAGCAAACAAAGTCCTAATCCGGTACTGCGGGGCGTTACCTTGACTGCTCAGCAACAAAACCAATTACTTGGTATTAGAAAAGAGACTGATAATCAAATCAGTCAAATGCTCACTCCCGAACAAAAGAAGCTAGTTGCTACCAAGGGACCAAAAGCTGTTCAGTTGACCAAACCTCAACAAGAGCAGTATGTGGCCATCCTCAGATCTAGCGAGGCCAAAGCTCAGGCAGTCTTCACTCCAGCTCAAATCAAGCAGATTAAGGCGAATGTGCAGGCGCTTCAGGGTGCCAACGGCAAAAAATAGTGTCTCCACACTCTACCTTGCTCAACTTCCGCAGTATTCCTAGCAGGGTAGGGTGATCGTTGGGGCGGTTAATCGCCCTGCCCTTTATGTCAAAAAATAGGCAAAATGAGTATGAGAAGATCAAAAAATTTCTGCTAAAAGCAACTGCTATGGAAAAGTTACCCACCATAATCAATCCTCACAAACGACGGTTGCCAATAGTTGTTGGGGTCGCCGCCGTTGCTCTCGGGGTGGCTGGCATGGGAGCTTATGCCTTCAGTGCTTTGCGACCTAGTCAAGTTGACCTGGAAAAATTGACAGTTTTAGCCCAATCTGAGGATATTACGCTCAAAATCTCGGCCAACGGCATTGTGCTGCCGGGGCAGACCGTCAACCTTAGTCCCAAAAATTCGGGGCGGGTTGCCCAGATTTTTGTAGAACAGGGCGATTTGGTCAAGCAAGGCCAGAAGATTGCCCAGATGGAAAATGCAGATGTGCGCGTGCAACTACTCCAAGCTCAAGCTAATTTGCGGCAGGCGCAGGCTAATTTGGCCAAAGGCCAAAATGGCAACCGTCCCGAAGAAATTGCTCAAGCCCAAGCCCGGTTTGAGTCGGCACAAGCCAGTTTGGACAGGTCTAAAAACGGCAACCGCCCTCAAGAAATTGCCCAAGTACAAGCCAAACTTGCCCAGGTAAAAGCGGCTTTAGCCCTCACCCAGTCGATCGCGCCCCAACAGATTCAACAGGCTAATGCCCAAGTTGCCGCCGCCGCCGCCCGTCTCCGGCTAGCTGCTCTGAAGCTGGAACGCACCAATAAGCTGTACAAAGAAGGAGCGATCGCCCTCGAAAAGCTCGAAGAAGCCCGGGCTGATTTCCAAACCAGTAATGCTAACTATTTGGAAGCCCAGCAGCGTCGGCAACAAGTTAGAAACAATGCCACCCAAGAAATAGCCCAGCGACGCGCGACGGTGGCGGAACTAGCCCAAAATTTGCAACAACAGCAATTGGGGAGTCGGTCAGAAGATACGGCCAAAGCGGCGGCGGATATGCGCCAAGCTCGATCAGCTTTCCAAGAATCTAAGAACGGTACCCGCAAAGAAGAAATTGCCCAATTAGCTGCCGCTGTAGATGTGGCCAAGGCGCAGGTACTGTCTGCCCAAGTATTGTTACGCGAAAGCATTATTTTTGCGCCCTTTGATGGCATTATTACCCAGCGCTATGCCAGTGTGGGGGCTTTTGTGACCCCCACAACCACAGCTTCTAAAGAAGGACAAGCCACTTCTACCTCGGTGGTGGCGATCGCCAAAGACCTAGAAGTCAAAGCCAAAGTGCCCGAAGTAGACATCGGTAAAATCAGCACTGGCCAACAGGTGGAAATCTCGGCGGATGCTTACCCCGACGAAAAGTTTCGCGGTTCAGTGCGGATTGTGGCTCCCGAGGCCGTTGTTGAGCAAAACGTGACGGCCTTTGAGGTACGCTTAAGCATTGATGACGACCAACGGGGTGCCCTCAAATCGGGCATGAATGTCAATAACTTATTTGTGGGCAAGCAAGTGGCCAATTCTTTAATGGTGCCGACGGTCGCGATCGTCCGGAATAAAGGTAAAGATGGGGTCTTAGTGCCCGGTAAAGACAGTCAACCAGAGTTCAAAGAAATTGGGCTAGGCTTCAGTGTGAAGGACAAAACTCAAGTTACCTCGGGCATCCAGGCTGGCGATCGAGTATTTATCGACACGCCCAAAGGTTTTAAATTGAACAAGGATAAATAATTACAGATCATGGAAATCGCTGAAAGCCTGAAAATGGCCACTAGTACTCTGGTCGCCAATAAGCTCCGCAGTGGTTTAACCATGTTGGGCATCATCATTGGTAATGCTTCAGTCATTGCCATGGTCGGCATTGGCCAAGGCACCCAAAAACTGGCCGAAGATCAGTTTAAATCTTTGGGTCCAAATACTCTATTCATTTTGCCCGGTGGACCAAACAGCCAACAAAACCGCTTAGGCTTGCCCCGCACCCTGGTGAGCGCTGATGCCCGGGCGATCGGTAGACAGGTGCCCGGGGTAGCAGCGGTAGCACCGCAGTTACAGTCTAGTCAGGCGATCGTCTACGAAAACAAAAACAGTACCTCGCAAGTAATTGGTACCACTCCCAGTTTTTTGGTGGTACGCAGCTTTGAAGTGGCGAAAGGGCATTTCTTCACGGAGGCTGATTTAAAAGCTGGTAGCGAAGTAGTCGTCTTGGGACCAGATCTCGCCGATAAATTATTTGAAGGACGGGAGCCGATCGGCGCCAAAATTCGGATTAAAAATGTGAGCTTTGAAGTAATTGGCATTACGGGAGCCAAAGGTTCTTCTTTTGGCAGTAACCAAGATGATGCCGCCTACATTCCCCTCAGCGCCATGAGCCGGAAAATCATTGGGCGGGCTTCGCCTTTTGGCCAAGAAGTGTCATTTATTTCCGTCTCCGCCAAAGACTCGGACAGCCTCAGTGCGGCCGAATTTCAAATTACTAATTTACTGCGGCGGCGGCACAAAATTGTCACCGATGACGATTTCACCGTCCGCAATCAAAAAGATGCCCTGCAAATTGTCGGCACTATTACGGGAGCGCTAACACTTCTACTGGGAGCCATTGCTGGCATTTCGCTGTTGGTGGGCGGCATTGGCGTGATGAACATCATGCTGGTATCAGTGACGGAGCGTACCCAAGAAATTGGCTTGCGGAAGGCGATCGGCGCTACCCAAAAAGATATTCGCAATCAGTTCATGATTGAATCGGTGATTCTGTCGGCAGCGGGGGGGGTGATCGGCACTCTTATTGGGGTATCGGCAGTGATAGTGGTGGCTTTAGTGACTCCCTTACCCGCCACTGTTTCCCCCGGCGCGATTATTATGGCCGTATCGGTATCGGGGGCGATCGGGCTATTCTTTGGGGTGGTGCCCGCCCAACGAGCTGCTAAACTCGATCCGATCGTCGCGCTGCGCAGTATTTAAAGTTGGGAGTATTTATGCTAGCTGTTTCTCAAGATCTTCAAAATATCAGCACCAAGCCGATCATTATTCGGATGGAAGAAATCTGCAAAAAATATGGCATGGGCGATACCTTGGTCAATGCCCTCGAAGATGTGAATCTGACGATCGAAGAAGGGGAATACTGCGCGATCATGGGCCCATCTGGTTCCGGTAAATCTACCGCCATGAACATTATTGGTTGCTTAGATCGGCCAACTAGTGGCCACTACTACCTCGATAAACTGGATGTAGCCACGCTGCCCGATGACCAGCTGGCGCAGATGCGTAACCGCAAATTGGGCTTTGTGTTTCAGCAGTTTCACTTGTTACCCCAGTCCACGGCGATGGAAAATGTGATGCTGCCGTTGGTCTATGCGGGGGTGTCCAGCAAGGAGCGGCAAGAACGAGCTGCCGCAGCGCTGGAGCGCGTGGGATTAACTAATCGGCGCAATAACCGGCCCAATCAATTGTCCGGGGGGCAGCAGCAACGAGTGGCGATCGCCCGCGCCATTGTTGGTGAGCCAGTATTACTGTTAGCCGATGAGCCGACTGGGGCGTTGGATACCAAGACGACGCAAGAAGTAATGGATATTTTTACGGAGTTGAATGAAGGGGGGATTACGATCGTGATGGTGACCCACGAGCCAGAGGTGGCAAGGCAAACGCGGCGCATTGTGTGGTTTCGCGATGGTCAGGTAATCTACTCGCATCTCACCCCCGATGAAGTCAATCAAGTTGCTGTTTCATAGCCGTGGATTTATGCAGTATTTTATTTAGAGGTTTCGATCGATGATTGCTGCTAGAGAAGATTTTCCGAGATTTACGCCTGAAGAATATTTTGCGTGGGAGGAGCAACAGGAATTACGCCATGAATATATTGATGGTGAAGTGTATGCAATGACGGGTGGAACTGTCAATCATGGACGCATTGCCGCGAACTTTATTGCAATGTTAATACCACATTTGCGTGGCGGCAGTTGTTGTTTACAAACTTCTGATGTCAAAGTAGCCATTGCAGAATCGGATGATTATGTTTATCCCGATATTAGTATTAGTTGCGACAATCGAGATCGCACTGCGACAAAATTCATCAGTCATCCTTGTTTGATTGTGGAGGTTTTGTCTCCTAGTACGGAGGCTTATGACCGAGGGGATAAATTTAGATTGTATCGCCGTTCGCCGAGTTTACAAGATTATGTGTTGGTTAATGCTAGTAAAATTGCGATCGATATTTACCACAAAAATAATAGCGATCGGTGGGAGATCCTTAACTATGTGGCTGGCGATGCGATCGAGTTAGCATCGGTTAGTTTGACATTCCCGATTGAGGAGATTTTTGAGGGGATCGTTTTTGAATAACTAGATAGAATCAACAATCTTGTTTTTTTTGGTAGTTGTAGTGGAAATCTTTATCGCCAGCTTAGACTCCAAAGGTAAATTTTCAACAGCGGCCTTGCGGCTAGTGACCCTCGATAGCAACGCATCAGCAAAGACGATCGATTCTGCTGCTGTATGTCCACCAGCCAATTGGGCAATTTCCTCCCGCCGCCGACCAGACTCCAACCGCTCAATCCTCACCACCGTGCGCTCGGCGGCCTTTTTGCCCTGTCCCTCCTTCCGCACATGAAAATGCACATCGGCCATCGCGGCCATAATGGGCTGGTGAGTAACACAGAGAATTTGGTGATGGGCGGTTAGCTGTTGCAGTTTATCGGCGATCAACTGCGTTACTTTGCCAGATACCCCGGTATCAATTTCATCAAAAATTAGGGTACTAGTGCCCGTCACCGCCGAAAAACAAGCTTTCAGGGCCAGCAAAAAGCGACTCATTTCGCCCCCGGAGGCGGTCGCAATCAAGGGCTGGAGAGACTCACCTGGGTTGGGACTAAACAAAAAAGTAACAATATCAGCTCCCTGTTGGTTGGGGATTTGAGGCTGAATCGCTACCTGAAACCTCACCTTAGCCATGCCTAACGGCTGCAATTCACCGATCAACTGTTGTTCTAACTTTTCCGCTGCCCGCTGCCGTAACTTGGTGAGGCGATCGCAGCCCCCGACCAACTCATCATATTGCTGCTGAACTAATTGGGTTAAGGCTTCGATCGATTCACCCACCCCCAGGAGGTCGGCTAAATCGGCTTGGATCTGTTGATAATACTCTATGACCCCGGCCAAATCGTTATTGAACCGCCGACAGAGTTGCTTCAGAAACCGTAGCCGTTCTTCGATTTCTTCTAACCGTGTCGGATCGGCTTCGAGGCCATCCCCGTAGCTATTTACCTCCCGTCCAGCCTCGATAATTTGGGAAAGGCCATTACTTACCGCGTCCAAGATCGTCTGGAGCTGCGGGTCAATATCCACCATCCCCATCAGCACATTTTCGGCTTTGCCGAGCAAATCTGCCGCCGCCGAAATTTCACCACTGTCATTTTGATAGAGCAACTGATACACCTGATAGCTTTGCTGTTGCAAATCCACCACATGGTTGAGGGTGCGATGCTCTTGTTCTAAGTTTTCCAGCTCATCGGGCAGCGTTAAATTAGCGACATCTAGTTCTTGCAGATGAAACTGCAACAAACTCACTTTTTCCGATCGCGTTTGAACTTGCAGTTGCCGGGCGGCGAGCTGTTGCTGAGTATGCTGCCAGGTGGAAAATAGCGCGGCGACGACTTGTCGCTGCCGCTGAATTTTAGGGCCACCATAACCGTCTAGGAGCTGCCGCTGACCAGCTAAAAGTTGTCCGGTCTGTCCTTGTGCCGTGATTTCTACCAACTGCTCCCGCAAGTCGGCCATCACTTGCTTATTGACCAGTGAACCATTGACTCGTAAACGCGATCGCAAGTTATGACCGTTTAAGCTGATCTCCCGGCGACAGATCAAATGGGTCTGGGTTTCAATCTGGTGAGCTTGCAGCCAGGCCGCGATCTGAGCCGGCGGCTGAAAGATGCCTTCCAATAGCGATTGTTGAGCGCCGGTGCGCACCATCCGGCTATGTACCACTCCGCCCAATAGCGCATCGATCGCATCCAAAATAATCGACTTCCCCGCCCCGGTTTCACCAGTGAGCACATTCAGCCCTTGACCGAAGTCGATCGTCAAATCATCAATTAGGGCAAAGTTGCTAATGCGTAAAGACAGTAACATTCAATAACAAAAAATAAAATAATTTAGCGGGTTCTGCAATCACCACCTAGCCGAAGGCTAGCTAGAATTGTTACAGTACTTTATGAGCTTACATCTTCTGAAATTCTTAATATGAACATTGCCTCCCCGGAACCTCCGATGCAGATCACGGTAGAAACCACTTCTATCGAGTCCGAGGAGCAGTGGCGTGATACTCATGATAGTTCGTGGCTGCGCTACGATCCAGAAGTAGTAGCCGAGCATTACCGATCGAAGATTTTTCAGGTATGGGGTAGAGCGATCGCGATCTTTCTTCCTATGGTAGGCTTTGCCCTCGGGATCTGGTGGGATAAAACATTAGGCAGGCTGCAAAAGAATCAACTAAAGCGGGCTGTACAAATGCGCCAGCTCTTAACCAAACTGGGTCCAGCCTATATCAAAATCGGTCAAGCGCTCTCGACCCGTCCTGATTTGGTACCGTCTGTATATCTGGAAGAACTGACCAGACTTCAAGATAAGATCCCGCCTTTTTCTAACGATGTCGCTTTTCAGTTTATCGAAGAAGGGCTAGGCGATAGACCCGAATATATCTACGCCGAGATCAGTGCCGAGCCAATCGCGGCCGCTTCCTTGGGACAGGTTTACAAGGGCAAGCTCAAAACTGGCGAAACAGTAGCCATCAAAGTGCAGCGCCCCGGCTTGGTTGAGAAAATTGCTCTCGATATTTATGTCATGCGCCTGATTTGCCAGTGGGCGCAAAATACTTTCGCCATCATTCGCAGCGATTTAGTCTCGATCACCGATGAATTTGCCGAGCGCATTTTCGAGGAAATGGATTACGAGAATGAGGGTCGAAATGCCGAGAAATTTGCCCAACTTTACGGCAGCTTTGAGGATATCTATGTCCCCCAAATTTACTGGGAATACACATCGCGGCGGGTGCTGACCATGGAATGGATTGATGGTATCAAACTCACTGACGTAGAAGCGGTCGCTGCCCATGGCATCGATGCTACTTATTTAGTAGAAATCGGTGTGCAATGTTCTTTGCGGCAACTCCTCGACCACGGATTTTTCCATGCCGATCCCCATCCGGGCAACTTGCTGGCGATGTTTAATGGCAAGCTGGCCTACTTAGATTTTGGGATGATGAGTCAGGTCAAAGACTATCAACGTTATGGATTGCTAGAAGCGATTGTCCATTTGGTGAATCGTGATTTTGATGGTTTGACCAAAGACTATGTGAAACTAGAGTTTCTGACTCCCGATACCGACCTCACCCCCATTATTCCAGCACTGGCCAAGGTTTTTAATGGCTCGATGGGCACTAGTGGTACCAATGTGGCCGAGCTGGATTTCAAGAGTGTGACTGACCAGCTATCCAGTGTCATGTATGAGTTTCCTTTTCGGGTGCCGGCTTACTACGCCCTGATTATTCGTTCGTTGGTTACTTTAGAGGGCATTGCGATCGCCGTTGACCCGGACTTTAAGGTATTGAGTAAAGCCTATCCCTACGTGGCCAAGCGGCTCCTCACCGATACCGCACCGGAACTGCGCAATTCACTGCAAGATTTGTTATTTAAGGATGGCTACTTCCGCTGGAATCGCCTGGAAAACTTGCTGAATAACGCCCGTGATAGTGAAGATTACGATTTGAGTTTAATCTTGAATCAATCGATCGACTTCATCCTCTCCGAACGGGGGGCTTACATTCGGGACAAGTTAGCTGATGAGGTGATCCGCAGCTTAGATGCCTTGGGTCAATCGACCTGGAGTCGTTTTACGGCCAGATTTCAGCCTCAACCAGTTGTTGCCGATCCGGCTGCCACTAGTGCCGCTGACACTCTTGGCCATATCCAAAGAATTTGGGGCATCTTGCAGCAGACCAAGGGTTTTGACCCAATGCTGATTTTGCCGATCATTCCCCAGGTTCTTACCAAGTCAGAAACCCAGAGTTTTGGGCGCAAGATTGCGGGTGGGTTAGCCCAGCGGTTAGCTGTCCGGCTGATCCGAGAAGTATTGCTCCAAGATTTACCCGATGCCCCACCCACCGCTTTACCGCCAGTGCGGCAAACAGCTTAATATCATTCAAACCAGTCAATCTCGTAACCTGCTGTATTCCAAATATTTCTTATAATGAATGCAGATTTGTTCTGGTTTCTGTATGAGTGGTCAAGATCAACAAGTCCACGAACTCGCCCAGGCTGGCCGCACCGCAGCGCTAATTTCGCTGCTGGCCTGGGATCATAAATGGGCAACAGCGAAGGGAAAGTTCGATCGCACACCGCTGCATTATGCTGCTGCGGCTGGTTCCGCCGACTGTATCAAAGCCTTGCTCTATCGCAGTCAATATTTACATGTCACTCTAGAGCGTCCGCAATCTGTACCTGCCGAAAAAGCCTTATTGTTGCTACAACGATCGAACTTTATTGATCCACCTGACAGCCTCAATGCCTGGACGCCGTTATTTTATGCCGTGCACAGTGATGCTCTGGCCTGTGTCCGGATTCTCCTGGAAGCGGGAGCTGATCCCAACCATGTCAGTAATTGCGCCGAAATACCCATCACTCACAGCAAATCGGTCGCCATTCACGCTTTGCTCATCGAGTATGGAGCCACAGAAAACAGCCGCCGCCAGGTTTAAATCTAGCGGCAGCTGTTTTCTGTTAAGTAAGAATAGAAATAACTAAGATTTCAATTTAGTAAATCTACTACTTCTTCAGACCATTCAGAACACCCAGGATACTGGTGATTGCGGAAGTCGCTTCTTCTTTCTTCGGAGTCGCGCCACCCATTGCAGTCTTGAGCTTTTCAACACCAGCTTCAATCAGTGGGAACTTATCACCAGCAGCGGTTTTCACCATGGGAGAAGCAACTGTCCAAGCAGTTTCAAATTTAGCAAACTGGCTCTTGGCAGCAGCTGTATCACCACCTTTCACAGCAGTGTTAGCTTGGACTAAAGCGGTTCTGACAGGAGTAACAGCTTTCTCTAGAGCTGCACCAGCAACCTTATCGCCACCAGCCTTCATCGCGTCGCCACCGGCTTTGATCGCATCACCACCAGCCTTGGTAGCAGCTTCACCACCAGTCTTGACCGCGTCACCGCCAGCTTTGACTGCATCACCACCAGCTTTCATGGCATCACCACCGACTTTCATGGCATCGCCACCAGCTTTGGTAGCAACATCGCCAGCCTTAGTAGCAGCATCACCAGCTTTGGTGGCTGTATCCGCAGCACCACCACAAGCAGTCAAAGCTGAAGCTAGAGCTACAACTAAACCAGCAGCAACTGCCATCGATTTTTTATTTAAAGACATAAAGATTGATCCTTCACAAACACTACGTCTCTGATTATACTATTTTCCCTTGGCCGTTGCTTTGGCGGTTTTCGCTGCTTTCTTGGCAGCTTGGGCAGCTACTAAGCGTTTTTGCTGATCATTTTCCTTTTCTTCCTGTAATTTATCGAGGTAGTAATGATAATCACCAGCATAAATGCGGAATTCTCCATCCCGGATCTCCACAATTTTGTTAGCAATCTGGGAGATAAAATACCTGTCGTGCGAAACCACCAGAGCCGTACCATCGTAGTTTTTCAGCGCGTCTTCTAGCATTTCTTTCGCCGGAATATCTAGGTGGTTAGTCGGCTCGTCCAAAATCAACAAGTTGAAGGGCTGGAGCAACATCTTGGCCAGTGCCAATCGAGCTTTTTCACCACCGCTCAACGCTGCTACTTTCTTGAAAACGGTGTCACCGCTGAACAAAAAGCGCCCCAACAAAGTTCGGACTTCTTCATTGCTCCATTCCGGCACCTCATCATGAATGGTAAACATCACTGTTTTATCCAGATCCAAAGCTTCGGCTTGATTCTGCTCAAAGTAACTGGGCAAAACCTGGTGCTGGCCGAGAGAGATACTCCCTTCTGTGGGGTTTTCCACACCCATGATCATTTTTAAGAGCGTTGATTTGCCACTACCGTTGGGACCGAGGAAAGCAATGCGATCGCCTTTCTCAATTAGTAGATCGGCACCCAGAAATAGAATTTTTTCACCGTAGGTATGTACCAAGTTTTTGATTTCAACGACTTCACGTCCACTGCGGGGAGCTGGGGGAAAGCGAAAGTGCAAAGTCCGGCCACTAGAAAGGGGAGCTTCGATCCGCTCGATCTTGTCCAGTTGTTTTTCTCGACTTTTAGCTTGGGTACTGCGGGTGGCACTGGCTCGGAATTTTTCGACGAAGGCTTGTTGCTTCTCTAGCTCTTTTTGCTGGCGCTCAAAAGCTCCCAGTTGCGCCATTTCGTTTTCAGCTTTTTGGTTTAGGTAAGCCGAGTAGTTACCTAAGTAACTAGCTGAAACCCCGCGCTCTGTTTCGACAATCTGGTTACAGAGTCTGTCTAAAAACTCCCGGTCATGGGAAACAATCACCATGGGGGTTTCGAGCTTGCGGAGATAGTTTTCGAGCCACTCGATCGTTTCCAAGTCCAAGTGGTTGGTAGGTTCATCTAGTAGCAACAAGTCGGGACTTTGCAATAGAATCTTGGCCAAACTCATCCGCATCTGCCAGCCACCACTAAAGGCGCTGACTAATCGATCGGCATCTTCGGCTTCAAAGCCCATTTCTGGCAGGATTTTGTCAATCTCCGCTTCTAGGGCATAGCCATTGAGACCTTCATATTGGCGCTGCAACTTATCCATTTTGTGCAGCAGCTTATCTAACTCGGCGGGAGTAGCTGCTTCTAGCTGGTGATGCACAGCGCTCAAGGCCACATGGACATCATTAGCAGCTCCAAAGGCTTGCCATAATTCTTCCTTAACCGTGCGCAAGTGATCGACTTCAAATTCTTGGCTCAGATAAGCAATGTGCAAGCTGGCTGGCCGAATAATTTCGCCGCTGGTTGGCTCAGTTTTACCAGCAATAATCTTGAGCTGCGTGGATTTCCCCGCTCCATTTACTCCCACCAAGCCAATTCTGTCACCAGGTTTGACTTCCCAGTTAATGTCTTTTAGAACTTCTCCAGTGGGGTAAATCTTGCTGATATGTTCTAATCTGAGCATTAACAGTCTCCTGCGACAACGGTGATATCCAATTGTAACAAAAAGTTAACGCTCTACTAGCCTTTTCCAAAATAGCGCTATTTAGCTTGTCGTCTAGTTTGCAAGCAAATCAAGATTCATCCTCATAAATTTCGCCAGTAAAAGGCTGCACTCCAATTAAATGCTCTTGTACTGCTTTCCGATAGGGGCTGAAAATAACGGCGACTGCATCAGCTAGGTAACCAATGGCTTCTGTAATTTTGCGACCTGCGTTCATACTAACGACCTCTGCGGTGGCAGCTGATGTATTTGTTTTAATTATCACATATATAAGTATTTACAATTACTTTTGTAATAGTTATTTAATAAATCATGTTCAAAGAAAAAGCGATCGCCGGTGAGAACGATCGCTTTTTCTAAGACTATGAAATCTTATGAATCTGACCCAGTACCACGCGTATTGGTTTGGATAAAGAGGATGATCAGGAAAATTGAAGGTACCAAGATAAAAAGTAGACTGGCCACAAAACCTAAGTTATTAGTTTGCATAAATTTTTTTCCTAATCAATAATCGCCAAATATAAGACGTAATTTACCGCAGAGCCGGACTTTCATCAAGAAAACTTAACAATGTTTAGGGCTTAGTGTTGACCTTGATGGAGCCGTTAACCATCGCCTGACAGGCTAACCGCCAGGTATCAGGCTTGTTTTTGAGTTTTTTTTCTTCAAAAGCTGTGCGGGGCGAGAGGTTTTCCATTCCTTCCACAATTTCTACTTTGCACAGGCCACACTGACCAATGCCGCCACAATTCATCATCTTGCCCTTAAAGGTGTAGATGTCTATGCCGTTTTGGATCGCTTTAGTCCGCAGGTTAGATCCTAGGGCAAATACAAATTCCTGATTTTCTTTGACAAAACTGATCGTGCTCATGTGGCTCCGCTGCTATTAGGTATCTATTAAGAATTATTAAGATTTTTGGGGCGTTTGCCAAGCTCAAGGAGAGAAAAACATCCGATCTCCCCTTAATGCTAGAGCATTTTAGCAGAGGCTATTAGTACTGATTGATGTAAACCGCATTGCGCAGCGTGGATAGATCGCGATTGTAATTGACGATCGCCCGGCTGTAATTGCTTTTGGCTCTGGTTAATTCCGTATCAGCATTGATGACATCTAGCTGGGTGCCGACCCCAGCGGCCAGCCGGAGCCGAGCCAACCTTAAACTTTCTTGAGCCTGCGTTTGCGCTCCTTTGGAGGTCTCAATATTCAATTGATTAGCTTTCAGGCTCAAAAAAGACTGTTCTACTTGCAGGCGGACTTGATCACGGGCGGAAATATATTGAGTCTCAGCGATCGAGGCATTGGTTTTTTGTTGATCGGAGCGAGCGTTGGCCGCTCCCCCATCGAGCAGGTTAAAGCTCACTTGAGCACCAATACTGTAGCTATCGCCAAAACCATTCGACGATTGAAAGTCTTTGCCCAAATCGTACCTGGCGACCAAACTATATTGGGGAATATTTTCAGCAGCTTTGGCCTGAAAATTACTAATCGTGCGCCGAATTTCTTGTTGCCGGAGTTCTGGTCGGTTTTTATAGGCTTCGACAATGCTGTTTTCCAACGCCACTGTCCAATCACCTTTGGCGGAAATGGGTTCGGCGGCGCTGTATTCAATATCTGCCGAGATGTTTAGCAGTTGAGCAATGCTTTTTTGGGCGGACTGCTGCTGACTGCGAATCCTGACGACGTCCTGGATGGCGGTGGCTTTTTGCACATCCGCTCGGATTACATCAAATTTGGTGCCTAGCCCGGCTTTTTCTTGGATTTGGGCATTCCGCAAGCTCTCTTGAGCATTTTTCACGGCAGCCAGATTAATTTCTAGCTGAGCATCGGCATCTTGCAGATTGTAGTAGGCCGTAATGACATCGGCGCGGACGCGGCGCGTCACGCGATCGACATCCAGCTTGTCAAATTCTAGTTGGTTCTTACTGGCCTCGGCCAGATTATTAGTCCCCCCCAGCAACGTGTTGTTCAAACTGTAATTTGCTTGCAGGGAGCCTTGCAAGTTAGTACTACCATTGGATCGAAATTGTAAACTGTTAGATTGAGTCGTGAGAACGGGGGAACCATTATTAGTCAAGTTACCAGTTGCCGTTAAACCCAACGCATCCGAAGCTTTGGCGACCGCGATGCCTGCGGCTGATACCTTTGTTTGTAAAAGCGCCGATTGAATATCTTTATTGCCTTGATTCGCTAATTCCAAAGCCTGCCGCAGGGTGAGCTTTCTGTCCTTTTTAGGATCGATCCGCACGTCATCAGGACTGAACTGCCGATTAATGGGGTTGGTTGGCGTGGTATTGGGTGGTGGTGGTGGAGCTTGGGGCTGCGCCAGCGCTGGCAAAATGACGGCCGTCGCTGCCATCGTCACTAGCAGTAGAACAACGAAAGACTGATCATACTTACGCATAAACTTGGATATATTAAATACTGAGTGGGTATTATTGTTTGGTGGCGATGAGGGTTCAGCAGTCCTTGGCTACACCATTAGCCTTATTGTATTTTAACCGCAAACTTTCACTCCGGCAGCAAACCGATCGCTGTTAAAAAATCAGTGATGTCGGATACGGCAATACAGGAAGTGTGGAGTTCTTGCTCCAGTTCGGCGATCGTCACATCATCTAAAAATTTGGCTTCGTCGTGTTTCAACATGACCGCTGGCAACAATATACCATCGCCTAAATCTCGTTGGCGCAGGTTTTGGAGTAGATCTTGACCAGTCAAGAGACCAGTAACAGTCATGGTTTGTCCCCAATAAGCGCTGGCCAAAGCGACTAAGTTAATCTGTAAACCAGGAAACTGATTGAGCCGATCGACAATGGGTACAAAAGCTTTTTCGACAGTGTTCCCCACCACCCAGGTATAAGTCCGAGCCAGCCCATCATATTTACAGTCGGCAATTGCGGCTTGGAACTCATCAATAAAGCGGCGGATCGAACCCACGCCATTTCCTAATTGAGGATAATCTTCGTAGTCAGCACTGGCGGGCAATTCTTGGCCAGCAATAAGATACCATTCGTCGGCTAACCACACGAAGGTCGATTGGGATTGATGCCGGAATTCTGTTTGCAAAGCTTGGACTTGCTGAATCACCGCTTGAGCAGTCGCCGGACCAACAGGCTGCAATTGCTCACCGCTGCTGGGTCGGAACTTCGTTAACCCCACTGGCACTACCGCCACGGATGCGACTGCTGGCAGGTCGCCCTGGTGAAAGGCCGCCAAATCGCGAATGGTTTTGGTAAGCTGTACACCATCATTAATACCGGGACACAATACCACTTGGGCGTGAATTTGCAGCCGCCGGGCGGCAAACCAAGCCAATTGATCGAGAATTTGTCCGGCTCGATCGTTTTGGAGTAACCGACTGCGCACTGGCGGGTCGGTGGCATGAACCGAGACAAAAAGCGGGGATAGCCGCAGTCGATCGATTCTGTCCCATTCGCGCTGGCTAAGGTTAGTGAGAGTGAGATAACTGCCGTACAAGAAACTCAGGCGGTAATCGTCATCTTTGAGGTACAGCGAAGCCCTTTTACCTGGCGGTTGTTGATCAATAAAGCAAAAAGGACAGTGATTATTGCACTGGATCAAGCCATCAAACAGCGCCGTGGCAAATTCTAAGCCCAGGTCTTCGTCATAGTCTTTCTCAATTTCGACTTGATGACTGTGACCTTGTGCATCTAGCACCTCTAGATTTAGCAGTTCATCGGCACAAAGAAATTGATAGTCAATCAGATCCCGTACTGGTTGATCGTTGATTTTTACCAGTCGATCGCCTACTGAAAAACCAACTTCTTCGGCGATCGATCCCGGCACCACGCCGCTAATTTCGGCTGGCCTCGTGGCAATCTCACTCATTTTTTCTAACCTTTCCAACCTTTAGCTACTGCTACTAATAAGGCTAACCCAAAAGCCAAGCGATACCAAACAAACACCATCGTGCTTTGTTTTTGCAAAAACTTCATTAACCAAGCGATTGATATATAAGAAAAAATAAAGGCGGCGATGATCCCCACCAGCATCGGCATCACCATTGCTTTTTCTTGAAGTACTTCCTTGGTCTGAGCCAGGGTGGCGAGGGTCAGGGTCGGAATACCCAACAAAAAGGAGAACCGGGCGGCGGTATCCCGCTTGAGACCAAGAAATAGTGCGGCTGCGAGTGTCGAGCCAGATCGAGAAGCGCCAGGAAATAAGGCAATCATTTGACCCAGACCCACCAAAATGCCATCACGGGTTTCTAGTTGGTCGAAGTTGCGGGTGCGGGTACCAAATTTTTCGGCTAGTCCCAACAAGATAGCCATGAAGATCGACATCACCCCAATTAGCTGGGCACTCTCTAGTTCTAGCTTGAGGACTTTCTTGATGATAAAACCGCCAACTACTGCTGGGATCGTGCCGATCGCAATCCCCATGAAAATCTTCCACTCTTCTTGCTGCCAATCTTTGTTTTGAAAAGCCTGCCATGCCCCTGTGATAATTCTCTTCAAATCCTGCCAGAAGTAAATAACCACCGCAACTACACTTCCAAACTGAATACCATCGATCGCGGCTTTATTCCAGCCCGCATGGGGGATACATCCTTTGACGGCATCGACACCGCAGGTCACTGCTTCCCAACCCAAGACATCCCGGAAAATAATCAGGTGAGCGGTACTACTAATGGGCAGAAATTCGGTGATGCCTTGCACCAAGCCCAGAATGATCGCCTGAATGTACTCCATAAAAATAAAACCCCAAAGATCATCATTCAGCATACAGGAGCCAGCGATGTGCGGATAGAGCAGCCCTAAATACCCTGGATTTTTGTGATATCTTTGAAGAATAATTAATTTTAGTAAATAAACTTAACAAATTACTTTGTTAAATAATACTTTTAACCCTATTCCGGACAAAGCCGGGTGGCTTGCTCTAACCGAAATTCAGGGGAGAGTATTCGCAGCAGCGGCCTTTTTAGTATCAGTACCAGTTTTTGTTGAAGCTCCCCTTGTGCGGAGCTGGCCATGGATTAGTCTGGGGCTAACAGTTTTTTGGGTGGGTCTGAGCTACCTGTTGTATCAAAAACCGCAAACCAAAGTTTGGGGCGATCTCCTGTTTGGATTTAGCTGGAGCTGGCTGGCGGGAGCCATTTATTGGGGTTGGTGGCGGTGGCAGCCGGCGCTGCACTTGCCTATTGAGTCGATCGGACTGCCCTTAGCTTTATGGTTGTGCTGGCAAGGAGTCGGAAAAGTCGGCAGTCTTTTTTATCTAGGTTCCCTGGTCGGCACCGCCGCCACCGATGCGTATTTTTACTTGGTCGATCTGGTGGGCTATTGGCAGCAGTTAATGGTAGTAGAACCAGCTTTAGCCTCTCCCATTTTACAAGCGGCAGTCGCGCAGGTACGGAGCTGGACGGGGACTGCTTGGGCACTGGTATTAGTGAGTTTCTTACTGGGTCTGGGTATACTGTGCTTGAGTAGCAAAAAAACTCATTGGTATGCCTTTAGCGGTGCCATTCTAACCACCATTGTGGTAGATAGTCTATTTTTGGTGCTGGCCACTATCAACCAAACCTTGTAGATAGCTGCTATTTGTCCATACAGACTATTCCAACCGTCCACTCTCACCCGTTACTCCGCCGTGAATCAAGGACTTTCTGCCTATTTAGTATTACAAGATGATTCGGGCACGCGTCGTTTTGCGCTCGTAGAGGGTAAATGCTGGACAGTTGGCCGAGGTGAGGAAAATAATATTGTCATTAAGGATCGCTGTTTGTCACGGAACCACGCCATGCTGCAATGCACTGAGGGTGGCTACTACCTGATTGATATGGGCAGCAGCAATGGTACTTTTGTGAACGGTCGCCGCGTCAATATCCCGATTATCATTCACAACGGCGACACGGTGACTTTTGGGCAGACCGAGTTAAAGTTTTTCTTGCCCCGACCTGATGACGCTACCCTCACCGAGGATGAAGGTACTTTGGACGGGACGGCCACTTCGATTCTCCATGTGCGGCGGCTGATGTCGGTCATGGTTTTGGACATGCGCAACTATACAGTCCTTACCAGACAAATGGATGAGAATTTGCTGTCGGAAGTGATGACCACTTGGTTTCGGAACGCTGGCCACATTACCCAGCGCTATGGGAGCTGGGTCGATAAGTATATTGGGGATGCGGTGATGGCCATTTGGTTTCATAACTCTGAAACCGTTGAAAAGCAGGAGATGATCAACATTCTGCAAGCCATGAATGACATTAATCAAATGACTACCAGTTTGTGCGATCGCTATCCCCTGCCTTTCGCGCTCAGAATTGGCGCTGGACTCAATACTGGCTATGGCATGGTGGGCAACGCTGGGAGCAGTGAGCAACCGGATTATACGGCTTTGGGTGACACCGTTAATTCGGCGTTTCGGCTCGAAACCATCACCAAAGAAATTGGCGCCGAAATCGCGATCGGGGATGGCACTTACCAATACCTAGCTCCTTTTTTGGGCAATAATCGGGTATTTAAACCCTGCTCCGTGACGCTCAAAGGTCACGAAGAGTCTTCGATTACCTATGCCACCAACTTTAGCGCTTTACACGCCTTTTTAAGTCTGGAAACATCACCGCAGTATTCCTGGCCAAGTACTACTAACGTGGTGACCACCAATTCCAGCCAAAATTCTCTATTCAACTAAGGCTATTGGCTAGCATTTGAATAGCAGCGGGTAAAATCTGGTGTTCTTGAGACTGAATCCGGGCATGGAGAGTATCCAGATGGTCATCAACCAAGACTGGTACCGCCGCTTGGATCAAAATTGGCCCACTATCAACGGCCAGACTAACTAAATGAACGGTACAACCAGTGATTTTGACTTGAGCTGCGAGCGCTTGCTCGATCGCCCTAATCCCCGGAAAGCTAGGCAACAGACTGGGATGAATATTGATCAATCGATCGGGGAAAGCATCAATCAATACAGCGGTGACGACCCGCATCCAACCAGCCATCACCACGCAGTCTACCTGGTGGGCTTGTAAAGTCTGGACGATGGCTCCATCTAATTCCTCTCGGCTGGCAAAATCGCGATGGTTATGCAGTACCGTCGGCACTTGGTATGGCGCTGCTCGCTCGATCGCTTTGATACCAGGATTATTGTGGACTAACACCACGATCTGAGCATTTAGTTCATGGCGTTGAATCGCGGCGGCGATCGCTGAAAAGTTACTGCCATCACCAGAAGCCATAATGCCTAAGCGGAGCGGTGGTCGATCGAAGTTAACTCGTGGGGGTTGGGGTACAACCAGTGCAGAATATAAATCTACCGACATGTTGATTCTCAAATTTGCTTCCGTATCTTTAGCATATTTTGGGGTGTCGATTATGGAGTGTCCTCATAATTGGACAGAGTTCGGGAGTCAGCTATAATCCTGAATACTGAAATCCTTGTTCCCGCATGATCTCGATTACTCCGGCAGCTGAGGCTGAAATTCTACGCATGAAGGCGGTACGCCCAGGCATCCATCTGCACTTAACGCTGGGTGCCGGCAGCTGTGAGCAGTTCTATTACAGTTTAAATTTGGTGGAACAGTGGCCAGCCGAGACGATGGTATATGCCATAGCTAGTTTGACGATCGGCATCGATCAACAGTTCAGTCAATTTTTAGATAGCCTGCAAATAGATTTTGCCCAAGATTTAATGGGTGGCGGCTTTCGCTTTAATAATCCCCAGGCACTAAAAGTTTGTGGGTGTGGCAATGCTTTTACCGCCCGCCCCGAAATGACCGAAATAGCTCTTAATGGCTTTGAAATTTAAAGCCGGCTCCCTTACGCTGGCCTATAATTAGAAGACTTGGGCTAGAATTTGCACATATATAAAAATCTTTCGTAACTGAGAGTACATAAATAAATGAATTTAGTGATGCTCCAGGGCTATCTGGATAATATTTCGTTTGGCATTTTACTGGTAGTAATGCTGGTTTATTGGGTCGGAGCAGCTTTTCCCCAAATTTCTTATTTACCAAGTATTGGCACCGCTGGTATGACGGTGGCTAATCTCTGCATGGCCGCACTGTTAGCAGCACGCTGGATTACAGCTGGTTATTTTCCTTTGAGTAATCTCTACGAATCACTGTTCTTTTTGGCCTGGGGCGTGACAGCTATTCACCTCATTGCGGAACGCATGAGCCAAAGCCATCTGGTCGGAGTCGCCACTGCGCCAGTAGCCATGGGCATCACCGCTTTTGCGGCTCTCTCTTTACCGGACGATATGCAAGCTTCGGCTCCTTTGGTGCCAGCGCTCAAATCCAACTGGCTGATGATGCATGTGAGTGTGATGATGATTTCTTATGCCACGCTGATGGTGGGTTCGGTACTGGCGATCGCTTTTCTTTTTGTGACTGCTGGCCAAAACGTCGAATTGCGAGGCAATTCACTAGGGATTGGCGGCTATCGCCTCAGCACTGCGGGCAGCTCGGCCCCAACCTATGACGAACCCCTAACGCTATCACCGCAACGATTGAGCCTCGCCCAAACCCTAGATAATATTAGCTATCGAATTATTGGCTTGGGGTTTCCACTGTTAACAATTGGGATTATTGCTGGTGGGGTTTGGGCTAATGAAGCATGGGGTTCCTACTGGAGCTGGGATCCCAAGGAAACATGGGCATTAATTACCTGGCTATTTTTCGCGGCTTATCTACATTCCCGCATTACTAAAGGATGGCAGGGTCGCAAGCCAGCCATCTTAGCAGCTACTGGTTTCGTGGTAATTTGGATTTGTTATTTAGGTGTAAATATCTTAGGCAAGGGACTTCATAGCTATGGCTGGTTTTTTAACTAAAGCCAATGATTTTGCGAACAAAACCGAGTAGAATTACCAAGTGTCATCTGTAGATAGTTCTTTTCCAGCTTACCTTTGACATAACTAATCCAATATTTACAATAATTGAGAGGCCGTCGTGAGTAATCAGTTTCAGCCACTAGCCGTTGGTGAAGTGGTGTCGATCCAAAGCACTTATCGGGTTAGTGAGTTGATCGCTCAAATCCGTATTAAGTTGAGTACTGCTCTAGCTGAATGGTCTAACGAAGAGGGCATTACCGGCGAGGCGCTACGCTTTGGTGCTGTGGCTTGGCAGAAGGGCAAGGTGCGGTTGTGTCTATCGATCGAATTTGCCTCCGATGACAACTCGGCTCCCGCCCATCCCCGAGTATTACCAGTGCGCGAACCATTCCACCTCCTGGCTGATGGTGAGGTAGTCTCGATCAAAGGTACTCAGCGCGTTAGTGAGGTAACAGCTGGTATTCGTAAGCAACTGAGTAGTATATTAGCGGAATGGTCTAATGAAGAAGGGCTGGCGGGTGAGGCACTACGCTTTGGTTCCCCCGCTTGGGAGAAAGGCCGAGTCAGATTACACCTCACTCTGGAGTTCGCGCCCGATCATGGTGCCACTGACTCAGCGCCGGTTCCTTATGTGGCTGTGGCGACCACTACCACGGTGTTGCCTCCGGCGGCTAACCAAATCAAAGCGTTTGATAGTAGTCCTTTAGCCATTAAGCTACCGAGAATTGATTCTACGTTGGAAGATGATCAATTTGATTTGGGCACCATGTCACCAGTGACTGGTGAAATTGAGATGCATCTCAGTGATAGCGAAGATGAACAAAATGGCTATGTGGATTTTGATTTGTCAGCCTCGATGCCAGAACTAAATCTAGAAGAGCTAGTATCGCGGGCAAGTGTTAGTAAACCATCCTTGATTGACGAAGTCTGGAATGAAATGAGTCAACCAAACTGGCCTGGTGTTGGCAGAGCCTAACGTGTCAGCCTGGACAAGTCTACATGTGCGGTTGCAGCAAACCCTGGTTCAGAGTAGTATACTACCCTGTCAGACCAGTGTTCTGGTGGCCGTCTCTGGTGGACAAGATTCTCTCTGCTTAGGTCAATTGTTAGTAGATCTACAATCTAAGTGGTGCTGGCGACTGGCCGTGGCTCACTGTGATCACGGCTGGACGGCGGATCAAGGCATGGCCGATCGCGTGCGTCAAGTTGCTGATGGGTGGCAAGTGCCCTATCATTGCTGGAATGCGCAAAATTTAGCTGAGACTGAGGCTGCTGCCAGAGGGTGGCGCTATACTGCGCTTGCTCAAATGGCGCAAGCGCGGGGTTATGAATATGTCGTGACGGCCCATACTCAAAGCGATGTGGCAGAAACGCTGATCTATAATTTGATGAGGGGGTCGGGCAGTACTGGTCTGGGCAGTTTGCCCCAGCGACGGAACTTGACAGCTACGGTACAGCTCATCCGACCGTTACTAAATGTACAGCGCTCTGAGACAGGTTCGTTTTGTCAACAGCGCCAACTACCGGTATGGTCAGACCCGTATAACCATCAGCTTAAATATGCTCGTAACCGGGTACGGCAGCAGCTCATCCCGCTGATGGAAAGTCAGTTTAATCCCCAAGTTAGTAAGCATTTGGCGCAAACTGCCGAAATTCTTCAGGCCGAAACCACATATTTGGAAAGTGTGGCTACCAGTTATTATCAACAGGCTCTGGTGAGCAACGGTGTGATCGATCGTACCGTACTACAACCTTTACCCTTGGCTATTCAGCGCCGAGTGATCCGGCTTTTTTTGAGTTCCTGGCAAATATCTCTCAACTTTCAGGCGATCGAACAGGTCGTAAAATTATTGCACGCGCCGAGCGGTAGTCGAACTAGCTCACTAGCGGGGGGTACTATCCAAGTTCAGCAAAACTGCTTACATATCAAAAAAGGGACATAGCTAATGCTACATCCCCAGGCAAATTTAGGTGTGTGGTCGAAATTAATTAGCCAGGGTTTCTTGGCTGTTATAGACTAACTCAGCTAGCATGGCATCTAGCTGATGGACGGCGTTACCATCTGGGGTACTACCCAAGTGATCTTTTAAACCATTGATATGATGCTGCAATGGCTGAATCATATCTTCGTACAATGCCACTTTGGCACGTACTTCCGTGACATTGTGCAGCTTAGATTGCAAGCCCTGTTCGAGCTGCTGTACTTTTTCGGATTTAGCGAGATATTCGTTAACCTGAACTTCTACTTTGGCCTTTGCTTGGGTAAGTAATACCTGAAGATGCTCAATCTCGGCATTCGATCGATCTAGCTCGGCCTGTTGACGCTGGCGTTGATCGGCCAAGAGTTGCAAAGCTTGCTCCCAGTGGTTATCCCCATCGCTAGATTGATTGTGGCGATATTCCAGCACATTGATATGCACTTGGAGAATAGCTTGGCGTTCAATCAGTGTTTCTCGCTGGCCTTCCAAGGTTTGCTCTAGCATGTGATAGCCATCTTGCTCATCAGTCAATTCATTTTCGAGGCGCAACTTCTCAAACGCAGTAGCGCTCAGAATGTCGGCAGCCATTTTGTTAATAAAAGCCTGTTGATCAGTTAATTCCTCTTCTTGCAGCTGCACTAAATTATTAGCTTGGTCTACTTCTTTTTGAAGACTGGCCACGATCGACTCTAATTCTTCAATTGGCAAGTTCTCAATTTGCTCAATATCTACTTTGTCGTTGGTGTCGATCGCGAGACCCCCCCGCGCCATCATCAGAATCTTTTGATAATTTTCATCCTCCAATTGCAGACGGTTGGTTAATTGTCGCGAGTATTCTTGACGAATGCTCAACGCATTTTGCTGTACTTCCCAGGCCGTTTGGGACTGCTCCAAATTAGTTTGGAGCTGTTGCAGTTGCTGTCTTTGCTCGGCAATGAGCAGCTGCTGTCGATCCAAATCCAAAATCTCGGCTTCGGCTTTTTGCTGCTGCTGATGTAGCCGATCCCAATGCTGATGGAGCAAGTCTTCTTGGAATTCAATGGCGGGCAGTGGGTTGGTACTGCCGTGGAACTGAGAAACTAGCGATCGCATTTCGCTCACCTGTTGATGAGAAAGACCAGCACCCCTTTTTTGCTGCGCTAGTATTTCTTGATCTTCAATCAGTTTTGCTCGTGCTGCTGCAATCATTTGCAGCTCATTTTCGTTGGATTGGAGATTGGCTTCTAAGTGCTGAGACTCTTTGGTCAAACGATCCATTTCACCACGGGTAAATTCCAGCTCTTCTTCGCGGTTAAATATTTCTTCTTGGCGTAGCTGCAGCTGCTGACTTTGTAGACCCAGCGACTGCCGCCAACTCTCGATTTCATCTGCTTCTTTTTTGTACTTTTCAATCTGCCGGGACAGATTCTGGAGAATACCTACTAAATGGCGACCAGCCTCGCGCAGTGGACCTTGAATTTGTCGATTGGCATTCATATCTACTAGGATCAAGATGCCAGATCCGTAGCTACTAGCTTCATCTGGCGCTAAGACTAGCTCATCGCCCTGAATAGCACTCCAATTTTGCTCAGTACGCTGGCAGGCCAGCAACCGTAGTTCGGCTTTGCCCGAACCAATGAATCCACCTTTCTGTTTTTGAATTTCTGCTAGGTATAGCATATTTACTTACCCTGTCTTACTGTGAGATTACCTAATTTGCCGCCAGCCGTAATTATTAATATTACGAACACTCTTTGCCACTGCCAAGCGATCGTTACCACCAAACTGACTAGCAGAGTCAGTGGCGTTAACATGTACGCATTGGCATCGATGTCCTACACAAAAAGAAAACCCAGTTGATGTACAACAACCATATCTACAATCTTTGCGACCCGTCATCAGCATAAAATCACAAGTGCTGCTTTTTATCCATTTTTTATCCATATCTTTCAAGATAGCTAATTTCTAAGACTGCTGATTGACAATGATTTGGCCGCCAAGACTGAAATAATATGTTTTTTGCGGCAGGGTATAGCAAATTGTGCAGCAGGTTTGGGCAAAATGAAATTACAGGATAAATTAATGGCCTGGAGCCTGGCTGCTACTCTTCCATCATGGGGGTATGTAACAAGCTTTAGCAGCGATATGTCGATAATTGGTGGTACCCCCAGCATGGCTTTGAATAAACGTTGCCCGATGCGACGGTTATCCTTGAAAAATTATCCCTATAATTATTACCTATGACAGATGCCGGATTAGTCGGTTTACGCTCACTTTTCATCATCTTTTATTCATCACCGCCCATCTATCTTCCAAGTCAGAGATATTTATGAGAACAGTACTAATTGCCGAAGACAGCACCACCCAGCGGGAGATGATGAAGGAACTTTTGCAATCTAATGGCTTGACGGTCAACATTGCTACTGACGGAGAACAGGCAGTAGATATGGCGCTGATTACAGTGCCAGATATTGTTGTTTTGGATGTGGTGATGCCCAAAATGAATGGCTATGAGGTCTGCCGGAAGCTCAAGTCCGACCCTAAAACCCAGAATGTACCAGTGATTTTGTGTAGCTCGAAGAGTGAAGATTTCGATCGACACTGGGGGATGAAACAAGGAGCTGATGCCTATGTTTGCAAGCCTTTCGATCCTTACGAACTAATTGCTACCATCCAACAACTCTTGAATAATTAGGAGGATCAACATGGTTTTAAATCTGGATGTATCAAGTGATAGTGTCACTGATTCAGAAGAGGTGATTTCCCCTCATCTGGAGCAGCGCGAAGGGGAACTGTGCTTGACTTTTTTTGTGCCATCCGGCAAAAAATTTGCGCTGCCAGCGGTGGGTGTCCGGGAGGTCATTTCGACAATTGCCGATCGGATCACCCCGATTCCCAATGCCTCTCCGCTGTTGCTCGGTACATTTAACTGGCGCGGTCAAGTCATCTGGATTGCCGATTTAGGACAGTTTTTGGGCGACACCGTTTTAGTTAATACCGACCGAACCGAGGTATCCATTCTTGTTGTTGAAGAGCAAGAAACTGTGATGGGTTTTGCTATTAGCAGTGTGGCCAACACTGAATGGTTAAGCATTAACCAGATGGCCGCTGCTCAAAACCTGCCAGACAGCACATTGTCTTTCGTCAAAGGCGGATTTCTAATAAATCAAGAAGAAGGACTTCTCCATTTATTAGATCAGGTAGCGATTTTATCATCGGCGCGGTGGGCAAGCTAGATATATGAAAATAATAATTTTCTTAGGAATAACATTTTTTACATAACAATTTAGCTCATTAAAATCTTAGTTCATTTATTTTAATTCTGCACTCCAGGTACAGTTAATCAGGTTCTATCATGGTTTCTACTCCCAATTACGATCAAGAATACTTTCTCAAAGAGTATCAGCAAGCTGAAAACGCTTATTCACAAGGTCAGTATTCTCAGGCCGCTGCGATTATTGACAAATTACTGCCGACCTACGCCAACGACTCCAACACTAGACTACTACGTGGTCACATCTATTGTTACGGACTTCAGCAGTATGACACTGGTCGTCAAGAGTATGAGCAAGTACTAAAAATCGCCAGTGATGATCAATCCTTGAAATATGCTCGGGATGGCATCGAATACGCTCAAAGCCATCTACATGGTGACTCTGGCGGCCATCAACCAGCTCAATTGCCCCAAGATCAAAGCGAGCTAGAAATGATGACCTGGCAACAGCCAGATTTGCTGACAATCGATGACGAATTTGACATTGAGGCCATGCAGTTAGGCATGGAAAACTCTGGTGATTTGTTCCAGGTGCAGTCCACCGATTTTCGCAAAAAGAAAAAGTCTGATGATGTTTTCAGCGTGCAAGCGGTGAATACTGGTTTTCATAATAATGAGCAAGATACCTTAACCGATGCTTTTGCTTTTGATTATCCCAGCGGCGAGCCAGCGACCGAAGCTTTTGCCAGCGATCCGTTCAATAAAGTAACGGCTGTTTATGAAGTTGATAATACTCGGCCAACCATCATTACGACCAGAGATGCAGTGGCAGCGGTCAAGGACAGCCCTGAGAATAGTCCTCTAACTGGCTCTTTGTCTGAAGCTTGGATGTTGAATGATCAACCAGAAAATACTTCGGACTTTATTTCTGGGTTTTTAGAGAATGAAGTAGCTAAGGGTAAGGTCAATACTTCTGATTCGGCCTTCTTGATGGAGACTTTTCAGCCATCCCAACCGCCAGAAGACTCGCAAAACTTATTTGCCGATCGCCATAAATCTTCGGTAGATTTGCCAGAACCTTCCGGTTTACTCGCTTCTTCGGATATCGACCTCGGCCAACCATTGTCGGGCAGTCTTAGTCCGGCTACGGGTAATTCCCATGATGCCACCTCCACTTTCATCAACACCGAATTTGGCACTGCGAACAATAAAATTGGTGCTCGACCTGAAAACCCCAGTTCTGATGTCAGTGGGCCGCTGGCCGATCTCAAAAGCCCCACCATGGCGAAGAAGCCTTGGGTCTTGGGCAGTCTGGCGGGCGGTGCCGCCGCGATTACCGTCGCAGTCCTGGCTCTGGGTTCGATCAGTACTATCCCAGCCAAAGACAACAAAAATATTGGATCCTTCCAGATGGCGGGTTTGATGATGGCACTCGGCGCCGGGGTGGCTAGCTTTGGAACAACGGCCTTCTTTAGCCGCCGCTACAATCGCGACATTGAAAACACCATTTTGGACTTGCAATCTACTTTTGATCAGGTTTCCCAAAAGAATCTGAAAGCCAGAGCCACAGTGCAAGGACCAGGGGAACTCGGTCGGCTGTCCACTTCCTTTAATCAAATGCTGCAAGGGGTGGTAACTAGCAATAGTGAAGCCCAACGCAAAGCCCGTGAGATGGAGCAAGCTAAAGACGAACTCCAAAGACAGGTAATTCGGCTACTTGATGACGTAGAAGGCGCTGCGCGTGGCGACTTAACGGTTAAAGCCGAGGTGACTGCCGACGTACTGGGCGCGGTGGCCGACTCCTTTAACTTGACGATCGACAGTCTGCGCCAAATTGTCCAACAGGTACAAACAGCTGCTGTGCAAGTGAACAATAGTTCTACCGAGAGTGAAGCGTTTGCGCGGCGACTGTCTTCGGATGCTCTGCGGCAAGCCGAAGAATTAGCCGTCACCGTGAACTCGGTACAAATGATGACTGCTTCGATTAAACGGGTAGCCGAAAGCGCCCGGGAATCGGAAGAAGTAGCACTCACCGCATCAGCTACCGCGCTCAAGGGCGGTGAAGCCGTAGAAAGAACGGTGGCTGGTATTATGGAAATCCGGGAAACAGTGGCCGAAAGTACGCGCAAAGTCAAGCGCCTCGCTGAATCCTCTCAACAGATCTCCCAAATTGTCTCGGTGATTTCGCAGATTGCTTCTCGTACCAACTTGTTAGCACTGAACGCCAGTATTGAGGCGGCCAGGGCCGGCGAAGCGGGTAAAGGCTTCGCGATCGTGGCCGATGAAGTTCGACAATTGGCCGACAGAAGCGCCAAAGCTTTGAAAGAAATCGAGCACATCGTATTACAAATTCAAAGCGAAACTGGCTCGGTAATGGCCGCCATGGAGCAAGGGACTCAGCAGGTAATTCGCGGGACTAAATTGGCCGAACAAGCCAAGACTTCCTTGGATGACATTATTCAGGTATCGAACCGTATCGACTCCCTGGTGCGCTCTATTACTAGCGATACGATCGAACAACGGGAGACTTCTAAATCGGTCACCGAAGTTATTCAGTCCGTCGAAATCCAGGCTCAGTCAACTTCCCAAGAAGCCCAAAAAGTTTCTTCTTCCCTCGAAAACTTGGTAATTGTGGCGCGCAACCTCTTAACCTATGTCGAGCGGTTTAAGGTGGAATAGTTGTTACCAGCAAAATAATTGGGCTGAAAATTACGTGGGCGAACATCATGACAGAACAAGACAGAATCGTTGGTTACTTTTTGGATGAATCTCAAGAGCATTTGCGGGTAATTGAGGAAGGATTGGTATCACCAAATTTGCTATCTCAATCCGCATACATCAAGGAGGTGTTTCGGGCAGCTCATTCTCTCAAGGGCGGAGCTGCCATGCTGGAATTGGATACCATCCAGAAAATTAGTCATCACTTTGAGCAAGCTTTTAAGCAGATCAAAGATCAGTCTTTGTTGGTCGATGAACCACTGCCAGCACTGCTTCTAGAAGGCTTGGAAATATTGCGTTCGGCCATTCAGTTTTTGCGACAGCAGCAAACTCCACCAGCCCACTTGGCAGAGGCCGCCGTTTTCGCGAAGATTCAAGCGTATCTAAGCCAGCAGAGCGACCCCATCAATCAGGCACGGCCGCTATTAGATTTAGGTGAACATCACAACGATATTGGTAATTTTATGCTTGATCCACAAGAAGGGTTGGCAGCACCAACCGACGTTTATGACTTAGGTGATTTCATGCAGCTGTTTGATGAAGAGCTGCCCATTGATGGCACTTGGGTGCAAGATGAAGACGTTCTGCATGTTGAAGAATTCTCAATCTTAGATAGCCAAACGGCGATCGATCTTTTTGCTCACACCACCGATCAACAGCAATCGGCGACGCTCTGGGACGAAGATATTTTCGCGAGACCTTTACCAGCATTGACCCTTGCTGATCCCCCGGCCGTTGTTGACCATCCTATTGATTTGGCAGCAGCTCAGCATCTGCCTCAATTCAAATTTGAGGAACCGAGTAATTCGGAGCTGTTCATGGAAGATGAAGCCAAAACAGATTACCTCGCTGCCACTACTCCCGATATTGATTGGAGCGGACTGCTAGCCGATATTCCCAGCGCGGCGGTAGTAGATTATCAAGAACCGATGACGGGATCGCCATCAGCCAGTGTTTGGAATATTCCTGCCGAGTTTAATGGTGCTACACCAGCAGAAACTGCGGATTGGCCGCAGCTGCCAGACGATCATGATCCTTTTGCGCCAATGGTGGGAGCCACCGCACTACCAGATGACTGGGCGGCTTTTGAAAATGATTTAGAACTGGCTGACTTCTTTGGTATCGATCCACCGCCCCTAGCAAATCCACCGGATTTGCCAACCTTGGATGAATTGATGGCCAAAAGCCTCAGTGCCCCATCCCCCAAACAGGAAATAACATCTTTGGATCTGGAGGACTGGCGAGAACTATCCATATTTGATGATCTATTAGCCGACACTAAAACCACCGATGTAAATATCTCCGAACTCAACCAAATTGCGATTAATGGCAATTTAGATCCAGATTCGGAGTTAGAACTGGAAACTATGGAGGACTTGTCGGATTTTTCGCCAGCCTCAGTCGGCTCTAACCAAATTGACGCTCTCGACAATTTCCGAACTGAGGCTCAGAAACGCTTGATTAACCTAGAAAACTTAAATTCTTTCACTGAAACCGCTATGTTACATGGAGACATTTCGATCGATGACATCCAGCAATCGGAAGAATTAACCGACCTGGATCTGGATCTGCTAGATCTATCCGCAACTGGCGATCTTCATGATGACGACTTTGCTGCCCTAGATTTAAGTTTTCTGGCGGATCAACTGGGTGATGACAATTTTAATAATACCGAGTTAGCTGACCTGAATTTAGATGATTTAGAAATTTTTGCGGCCACACCATTGACCACCACTCATCTAAATGATGATGCGGCGGCGACCTGGGATTTCAACTCTTTAGAATTCAATTCTATAGAGGCGCAGCTGAGTAATAATGAGCAGTTTGCCGATATCAACTTAGATACCTTTGGTAATTCAGCTTTAGATGAACTAGATGGTCTACTAGGATCTCCTAGCACCATAGAACCATTGACCAGCTTTGCTAATCTTGATGCGATTTTAGCTACCCACACTACTGTTGATGTGGCTACTCAAGATGATGACGAATTCAATCAAATCGAGAAAATGCTACAGCATTCTGATAGCAATAAATCAGAGCGCATAGTGGTCAGTAAGCCATCCTCCCGCAGCAAAAAACAGCGGACTTTTGAACAGACCATGCGGGTGTCGGTCAAAAGCCTGAATAATTTAAATAACTTAGCGGGGGAATTGGTTGTCAATCGCAATACCCTCGAACAAGACCAAAATCGCCTGCGCCTATTTGTCGATAAGCTGCTCCTAGAAGTGCAGAACTTAAACGAAGTGGGTAAAAGTATGCAGGATTTGTATGAGAAATCTCTGCTAGAAAGCTCGTTACTAGCCAACCGTCAACACCAACAAACCAAACCAGCCACTCCGAGCGAGTACGATGCGGAAGGCACGATGGCCGAGATTGAATACGACCCCCTAGAAATGGATCGCTTCACGCCGATTCACCTAATTTCGCAGCAGATGATTGAGCTGACCGTGCGGATTCGGGAATCGACTTCGGATATTGAATTTGTGGTCGATAACAGTACCGAAGTAACGCGCAGCTTACGCCAAATTAATAGTCAGTTGCAAGAAGATCTGAATAAGAGTCGGATGTTGCAATTTGCCCAAACTGCCGATCGCTTGCAACGGGGCGTGCGCGACAACGGTCTGAAGTATGGCAAACAGGTCGAGCTGCATGTGGAAGGCCGCGACACCATGATTGATAAGGTGATCTTAGAGAGCCTGAACGATCCACTGGTGCATATGGTGAATAATGCGATCGCGCACGGTATTGAATCACCGGCAGTGCGGCTGGCGGCTGGGAAACCAACAATCGGTTCTGTTACTATTCGGGCAGTACATCAGGGCACCCAAACAATCATTTCGTTGCAAGACGATGGCGCTGGTGTAGATATTGAACGGGTGAAGGCCAAGGCGATCGAGAATGGCGTAATTACGCCCGCACAAGCGGTGACCATGACCAAAACAGAAGTCTACGATTTACTGTTCTTGCCTAGTTTTTCGACTAAAGACCAAGCCGATGAGCTGGCTGGTCGGGGTGTCGGGATGGATGTGGTACTCACCAGCTTGCAAGAGATTCGCGGTACGATCACTACTGAGTCTATTCTGGGTCAGGGCACTACTTTCACCATCCGACTACCGTTGGCGCTGAGTATTGCCAAGTCGCTGATTGCGGTCAATAAAGATGCGAGCATCGCCTTCCCGATGGATGGGATTGAGGATAGCCAAGATATTAAACCGGAAGAAGTTGTCATCAATGAAGCTGGTCAAAAATTCTTTCAGTGGCGTAACCAGTTAATGCCCTTTAGACCCCTCTCCGATCTACTTTCTTTCAACCGTCCAACGCGCCGGATTAGCTATTACAACCATTTAGAAGAGGAAGAAGAACGGGTGGCACTAATCGTGCTCCGGAGTAGTGGCCAGCTGATTGCCGTGGAAGTCGATCGGGTCATTGGGGAGCAAGAAATTGTGATTAAACCGCTCCAAGGACCAGCTCCTAAGCCAGTCGGCGTGGCTGGAGCTACCGTATTAGGCGATGGTCGGATTATTCCGATCGCCGATGTGGTGGAGCTAATTGACCTGGCCAACGGCGTAATTAGCAAGCAAAACAGCGGTCTGTGGTCAATGAATGATGTTGTTGACGAACAGCCCGCCCAGCGCGAACCAATGGTACTGATTATCGATGACTCGATTACGGTGCGGCAGTTGTTATCGCTCACCTTTACGCGGGCGGGTTACCGCGTGGAACAAGCCCGTGATGGCCAAGAAGCCTGGGATAAACTGCGGGCTGGCCTACCCTGTGACATCATTTTCTGTGACATTGAAATGCCCCGGATGGATGGCTTGGAGTTGCTCGCGAAGGTGCAGCAAGACGAGACGCTCAAGAAGTTACCAATGGCCATGCTGACTTCGAGAGGTTCCGATCGACATCGCCAAATTGCTGCTGATTTAGGAGCTAGTGGCTACTTCATCAAGCCTTACCTAGAAGACGCTCTTCTAGCAGCAGTGAAGAGAATGATGAAAGGCGAAGTGCTAGCGATCGTCTAGGTAGTAAAAATAGAAACAAAAAAGAACCAAATTTAAGCGTCCCTCAGCAATGGGGGATTTTTGCGATGCCCACCATTTCTTTAATCAAATTAGCTGTCGCTGGTGCCAGTAGCACCCCATTGCGATAGTGGCCGGTTGCCACCAATACCCGCTCAGAACCGGGCAGATGTTCAATGATCGGCGCGGGTCTGCCCACGGGCCTTGGTCGAACACCGCTCCAGGTATTAATGATTTCAGCTTGGGCTAAAGCCGGACAGTAGGCGATCGCTTTTTTTTGTACCAGCTCTAACTGCTCTGGACTAGCCACCACATTGCTACCTACCGGAAACTCGACAGTAGCACCGACCCAATATTCCCCACCACCCAGCGGCACCAGATGTACGTCATCACCAGTAACTACTGGTTGAAAGCTGGGGATGCCTAGCGTAGCTGGTAAGCGATAGTGAATAGCCTGACCGAGTACTGACATTAGCTCAATCGGGCGATCGAGAGTAGCGGTGATTGCCATACTCCCCAGACCAGCCGCAATCACCACCCAGTCTGTTTGCAAGGAATTAATTGTCGTAATTTCTGTTGCCCAACGAAACTGGACACCCCGCAGGTGGGCAGCAGTTACGAGAGCTTGCGTCAGCTGTGGTGGATGGATCTGCCAATCGGCGGGGGAGTAGATGGCAGTACTAAAGGAGTTGGGATGAATATAAGGAAGGTGACAGATCGCCCTTTCCCGATCCCAAATCTCTAGCGGCCAACCTTGTGCCAGCCGCATCTGAGCTAAGGACTGCCATTTCGTTAAATCAGCGTCGGCAGCCAGGAGCTTAAATATTCCTTGGGAGTTATGAGCTACGGGCAGTCCCGCCGCCGCCAGCTGCGGCAGCAGCTGATGATAATAACGAATTCCCTGCTGCCGCAGTTGCCAAGCACGGCCTTTGGTTTTTTGACTGATGACCCCCATTAGTAAGCCCAAAGCGGCACCAGTGGAGCCTTGAGCTGGTTGCAGCTGGCTATCGATCACCACTACATCCCAGTTTGGGAGATGACTGAATTCGTAAGCAATGGTGGCTCCCACTACGCCACAACCAATGATCGTGATGCTCGGCATTAGTGCTGCCTGTCACTCATCTCGAAGTCGGCAAAGTCAAATCCGGGTACCACTACACAGGCCACTAATGCATAACCAGCTAGACCCGGAACGGGCTGGGCTTTTTGCCAATAATGCGGCGGGACAACGGCTTGAAAACAGTGATCTTGACCGAGGTGTAGTAGCGGTGGCTCCTTGTCCAAGGTCTTTGCAATTGATAGCTCTAGCGGATCGCCAGCTTGATGAAACCACAGCTCTGCCGATCGCACTCGGTGCCAGCGTGAATAGTGACCAGTGGGCAACAAAAATAAAATGGCCGTACCAGCTGATCGATCGCTAGTATAGCCAGCAGGCAAAACTGATGGGGGTAGAGAGAGATCCGATCGCCAGGTTTCCCGGTAGAACCCTCCTTCTGGATGAGGCTGTAATCGCAAGGTTGCAATTAGCTGAGTGACAGAGGTAGAGAGCTGGGTGGTAGGCATGAATATTTACAACTTTCCCTGTCTTATTGCAAATATTTCGAGGGTAGTTACGGACTGGTCATTAGGTCGAGTAGAATGATGAAGTATCACAGAAATAACCGCTAATACACGCTGTCAATTATCGCAGACAGCGGCAGTGTAGATCATATTAATAATGCAATGAGTCCCCCGTATACATTCACTATTGATTTCAACGAAGAATTTCCTAGTCTGGAACGAGCACCCAGCATTGAGGCTTTAATCCATTGGCAGGCCAGTCCGAGCAAAGTATTGGATCAAGCCACACTTAGGGATGAGCTTACTCGATATTTACCTGACTATCCAATTTGCCAACCTCAACACGGCATCGAGATAGCAGCGTTCGGAACACCAGATGGCACCTCAGAGGTGAGCCATAGAACTCAGTGGAATGGCTTTAGAATACAAGACGAAAAACATCATGTGGCTCAGTTCACTCAAACGGGAGTCGTATTTAGCCGCCTTGAGCCTTATGAAAAGTGGGAAAGCTTTCAAGCAGAGGCTATGAGGTTTTGGGATATTTTCTTAGAGATAGCCGTGCCAACAACCATCCAACAGTTAGGAGTACGGTATATCAACCGTATTTTCCTGGATAGTAATGAAAATCCTGCTACATATCTAAGAATAATGCGATCAGCTCTTGCTGATCTTGAACTTCCAACGGAATCATTCTTTTATCAAGATACCTACCAAATTCCTGGCTATCCTTATCATGTTAAGTGGGTACGAACTATTCAGACTCAGCCAAGCGCTTCAGTTGACTATCTGCGTCAAGCCCTTATTATTGATATAGATGTGTTCACAACAGATGAATTTATTGCTTCAGATCGGGAATCCTTAATTAAGCATCTTCATGAAATGCGTTGGATTAAAAATAAAATCTTTTTTAGTTGCATCACCCAAACTGCACTAAAACAATTTGGAGAATTGAAATCATGAAATCAGCAATAATTTCTAGAGGAAACAGCGAAACCGCTCAGTATCTTAACGACGCCAGTCAATCTAACAGTCAGCATTTTCACCAGTCAGCATCCTTCAGTAAACAATCTGCCTATGAGGCACTAATTAATATTTGGGAAGAATGCAAAACAGCTAACTGGGATGGATATAATGCTCTCCCCGTCCAAAAACAAACCTTTAAGAATGCTTACTCTTTCATTGAATCACTACCATTAGGATATACATTGCCATCAGTCGGTGTGGAACCAGACGGTCATCTAACACTCGAATGGTATAAACACCCTCGATGGACTATTTCAATAAGCATTAGTCCAGAAGGCATCCTTTACTATGCAGCATTGTTTGGTAATAGCGATGTACGAGGCTCCGAAATTTTCTTATGGGAGATTTCTAGAAATCTCTTTGATTTAATTAAACGAGTAAATATTGCATGATTGATCCCGAAAAGGTTCCTCCCATTGCAGATACTGAGATGTTGGCAAGATACGTAACCCAAAGTGGGCAGTTTCGTAGCAGTGACCATACAGTAAAGCAAGACCTTTTCATTCCCCATCCCCGTCCAGAATTATCTTTAACACGTCATCAAGATGCTACTGAAGCCGAGATTTGGGGAATTGGTGTTAATGTATCTGACCAGATGAATCGTAAGCTTTATGGCAGATCTGATATTCAGGCAAATCACTGTAATATTGACTCGTTGAATGTCGTAGCGAAGCCGCTACCTCAAAATTCAAATCATGCCGATATTGAAGGTTGGCCATCCCAAAAACAAGATCAAAAGGCTATTGCTCTAAAGCTTGCAGCATCTGCAAGTAAACTCATCCCTCCACCAATGCCATCTTAGATAGTGAGGTCAAAAAGTCTAAGTTTGAGAGATAAAGTAAAAGTTTTC
>CAXTSZ010000021.1:44897-48821 GCA_964247125.1 uncultured bacterium | reverse complement strand
AGGAATTACAAGAGAAAAATATCGGACGTAGCAATCCGAGTAAGGTACGAGTGCGGAGACCAGCTGGCAAATATCATGTATTTGATGCTATTTTTCATTACAGTCTCGATGGATTCTTAGTTTTAGAACTAGAACCAACCGCCGCGCATGAAAATATTCCTTTTCTAAGTTTTTATCATTTAGCTAAAGCTTCGATTAATCAACTAACCGCGACGGCTGATTTACCCACTTTTGGTCGGCTAGTGGTCGCCCAAGTCCGGCAGATCACCGAGTTCGATCGAGTGATGCTCTATAAATTCGATGATGATGGGCATGGCGAAGTCATCGCTGAGGACAAAATAGTAGAGATGGAGTCCTATTTGGGTCTGCATTTCCCTAGCTCCGATATTCCCCCAGCAGCCCGCCAGATGTTCTTAGCTAACCGGATTCGGGTAATTCCAGACATCCATGATCAGGCGGTGGCCATGCTCCCTGCTCACAATCCCCGCACCGATCTACCCACCGATCTGACGCTCTCCATTCTGCGGAGTACCGATGCTTGTCATACCGAATACCTCCAAAATATGGGTCTGGGGGCATCTCTCACCATTTCGCTGATTAAAGATGGTCATTTGTGGGGGCTAATTGCCTGTCATCATCGCACCCCCAAGCTATTACCCTATGAATTGCGACAGGCTTGTGAATTCTTGGGACAGGTGATTTTTGCGCAGATTTCGATCGGTGAAGATATTGCCGATTATAGCTATCGCGCCAAATTAGCCCACCTGCGCTCGATCGGCATTGAACGCATGTCACAATTCTCCACCAAAGCAGCTCCGCCCACCGACAGCTTCGTTGACGGTTTAATGGGACCGTCGCCCAATTTGTTAGATCTGTTTGATGCTTGTGGGGCTGCGATTTGTGTCGGCGGTCAATGGACAGCCATTGGTCGCATTCCCCCTGCCGCTGCCCTAGATGACTTGGTACAGTGGTTGACCGCTAACGTCACGGAGGAAGTGTTTAGCACCGACTCGCTCCCCCTGATGAATGTGGCGATCGAAGAATTTAAAGATGTGGCCAGTGGGCTACTCGCTATTTCTTTAGCGCCCAGTAGCTATATATTGTGCTTCCGTCATGAAGTAATTCAAACAGTAAATTGGAGTGGCGATCCCCATCATGCCTACCAAATAGTCACGGACGCTGATGGCCAGGTGCGCTTGTGTCCACGCACCTCCTTTGCACTGTGGAAAGAAATTGTCCGAGGGCATTCGCGACCCTGGCAAGCCGTCGAGGTTTTCGCTGCTACGGCACTGCGCAAATCGATCGTCAATCTGGTCCTCCGGCAGGCCGCCGAATTAGCCATCGTCGCTACTGATCTAGAGAGATCGAATACTGAACTGCGGCAGTTTGCCCGAGTGGCCTCCCACGATTTGCAAGCTCCCCTGTATCAGGTAGCTAGTTACGTGCGCATCTTGGAAACGCGCTACGGTGACAAACTCGATCAAGATGCTCATGAGTTTATTGGCTTTGCCCTGGAGGGGGTGAAATTGATGCAGACTTTAATTGATGACGTGTTAGCCTACTCCCAGGTCAGTACGCAGGATACCGAGTTGCAACCGATCGAAACTGGCATAGCATTGAATCGCGCTCTCAGTCACTTACATGGACTAATTAGTGAAACCAGCGCCATCATCATCGTCGGCCCCATGCCGACGGTGGTGGGCGACAGCACCCAATTAACCCAACTATTTCAGAATCTGATTGAGAATGCCATTAAATTCCGCCAACTGGGGATAGTTCCTCGAATTCAGATCGCCGCTACCCAGCAGCAAGACGGCTGGTTATTTTCGGTGCGGGGTAATGGGATTGGGATCGATCCCCGATTTTTTGAGCGGATCTTTGTAATTTTTCAACGATTACATACCCGCGATGAGTACCCCGGATCGGGCATGGGCTTAACTATTTGTAAAAAAATTGTGGAACGTCATCATGGCAAAATTTGGGTGACCTCCACCCTCGGCGAAGGAGCTACTTTTTTCTTTACCATCCCCAATCCAGGGTATTAAAAAACAAATGTCTAATAGTTTAGAGTCGATATCTATTTTGAGTAGTAAAGAGCAGTCTGATATTGAAGTGCTGCTGATTGAGGACAATTTAGCAGAAGCTCGGCTACTTCAAGAACTGCTCCAGGAGAGTTTAAGTAGCCATTTTATGGTGAATCATGTGACGCGGTTGGGGGCGGCCATGACCCAGCTCAATAACGCTCGATTTGATGTTGTACTGCTCGACTTAACATTGCCCGACAGCGATGGGTTAGCCTCTTTAGATGCGTTGATCGGCCATGCGCCTGGTCTATCGATCGTGGTCTTGACTGGCACTAATGATAATGAATTAGCCATCCAGGCCGTGCGGCGGGGCGCTCAAGACTATCTGGTGAAACGGCACGTCAATCCAGACGTTTTGGTGCGTTCGATCCACTATGCGCTGGAGCGGAAACAAGCCGCCGAAATGCTGCGCATCGCCAACGAATCGCTGGAGTCTAGAGTACAAGAACGCACTGCTGCGCTCGCTGCTGCTAACGAATCACTCCGTCAGGAAATTGAGTCCCGGGAAAGTATTCAGAACCGCTTGGAGCTAGCTCAACAGGCTGGTAAGATTGGCACTTTTGAATGGGATGTCCAGGCCAATCACATCACTTGGTCGAGAGAACTCGAAACTCTGTATGGACTACCACTCGGCAGCTTTGGGCACAGCCCCGACCAATGGCTCGCCACTATTTATCCAGAAGATCGATCGTCAGTTCAGGGCGAAGTAGAACGGTGGCAGCTGCTCTCCTTCGGAGAGCAGCTGCCACTAGGGCAAAAACTAGATTTAGAATTTCGGATCACGTATCCCAACACCAACATCCACTGGATTGCCGTTACTGGCAGTATTTTTGCCGATCAGCATGGTCGTCCGACCCGCACGATCGGCATCCATATGGATATCACCGAAAAGAAACAACTAGAAGCTCAATTTTTGCGGGCGCAACGCCTCGAAAGTCTGGGCACCCTAGCGAGTGGCATCGCTCACGACTTAAACAATGTCCTCACGCCGATTTTGGCAGTCGCTCAACTGTTACCGCTGAAGTTAAGCAATATTGATAGTCAGACCCAAACGATGCTCGAAATCTTAGAATCTAGTGCCCGACGCGGTGCTGATTTGATTAAGCAAATTTTATCTTTCGCCCAAGGTATTGAGGGTAAGCACGTTGTCATTCAACCCGCTCACCTGCTCAAAGATATTCAAAAAATCGTGCAACAAACCCTGCCGAAATCGATCGAAATCAATATCGATCTACCCGCCGATTTGTGGACAGTGTTGGGTGATATGACTCAACTCCACCAAGTACTAATGAATCTGTGCATCAATGCCCGCGATGCCTTGCCCTGTGGTGGTACCATCAGCATCCAGGCGACAAATCGATCGATCGATGCCACTTTCGCGCGCACCCATCTAGATGCTCAGGCTGGCAACTATGTAGAAATCACCGTTGCCGATACGGGTACAGGCATTCAACCCCAACTGCTCAGCCGTATTTTCGATCCCTTCTTTACCACCAAGGAAATCGGCAAAGGCACCGGTTTAGGCTTGTCAGCGGTACTGGGTATTGTCAAGAGCCACAGTGGTTTCTTAGATGTACAAAGTCAGGTGCAAAAAGGTACCCAAATTCATATTTATATACCGGCCTGCCAGACACCCACCTTGCCCCCACCATATCAAACAGAATTACCGACTGGTCAGCAACAGTTGATCTTAGTTGTAGATGATGAAATAGCGATCAGCAAGCTTGTGCAAACGATTTTGGAGACATACAATTATCGGGTGTTAATTGCCAACGATGGCGCAGCAGCGATAGCTATTTACGCTAGTCATCATGATGAGATCGATGTTGTGATCATCGAT
>CAXTSZ010000021.1:12568-44797 GCA_964247125.1 uncultured bacterium | reverse complement strand
TCATCATGATGAGATCGATGTTGTGATCATCGATTTGATGATGCCAGTCATGGATGGACTAACCACCGTCACAGCTCTCCACCAAATTAATCCCCAGCTATCGGTGTTAGCAATGAGTGGACTCAACTCCACCGAAGCAATAAATCGCGCCAAACGCTTGGGATGCCAATATTTCCTCAGCAAACCCTTCACGACCAGTGATTTATTGCAACACTTGCATGACTGCACAACATTGCCAGCCACCTAAAAATTCACAGACAGCATGTGACCATTAACACTACCCGAAATACCTCGTTTCCAGTATGATTTCGGAGAAAGTAAAAAAATATCAATTCCTATTTTGTCGGTATGTCTTATTTCACCTCCATCTGCCAGCGACTGGGGATTTTTTTGGTCATGACTCTGGCCACGACTGGTGGGACAGGGTATCGCCCCCTCGCCGCGCCCTTTACCAATACGTCCCCGGCAAAAATATCCCGGACTCTGACCTTACCTTTTGAACTGGATGGCGAAGCGGTTTATGTGAGGCAAAATGGTGCTTGGCGAGAAGCCATTCTGACAGGGTACAAATGGACTAGTAATAAAGGATTTTATTACAATGTCAGTTACCAACCAGATAACAGCCCTGAAGCAAACGTCTCGATCGATCGCATCATCACATTGGCCACTGCCCAGCAACGGAATATTGCCGTTAATGTGTACAATTTGGATACGCCTGCTGGTGTTCAGCAAATGTTAGATTCCCACAATAAATGGCGTAAAGACCTCGGCTTGCCCACCTTAGTCTGGTCGGCCAAACTGGCGAATTTTTCCCAAGAGTGGGCCGATAAATTAATTGCGGTCAACCAATTCAAGCATCGTCCCAACAATGAATATGGCGAAAACCTGATCTTCTCGCAGGGCAAAAGAATGAGTCCGAGCAGCGTGGTCAAGCTCTGGGGGGATGAAGGGCGCGATTACGACCCCCAGACCAATAGCTGCAAGCCCGGGGGCATGTGCGGCCACTATACTCAGCTAGTTTGGCGCAATACTAAAGAAGTGGGCTGTGCGATGGCTAAATCGGGAAGCAAGGAAGTGTGGGCCTGCAACTACGATCCACCGGGTAATTACATTGGCGAAAAGCCCTACTGATTTGGATCTCACCATGCCCGGACTTTTGGGTGATGAGTGATCATCCTTCGAGAATGATTTAGAAAATATTTAGGGTTGGAGGATGCTGGCCAACTGTGCATAACAATTGCCGCAGGTTGACAACCCCCTCACGGTTGAGTTGTAGCCTTTCAATTGTGGCTCGACCGATCATCGTTAAACCAATCAATTGAGTATCATCATTGCTCCAGGTAAAATGCCCAGGCCATTGATCTTGGCGTGGATGGTAAAGTGGGGCGGATTCTCCGGTAATGGGATCGATAGCATTCACATGGCTGTATTTAAAGTTGTTGCATCCTTGGCAGGCGATCGCTAAGTTATCTAGGTCATTAGTTCCGCCTTTGGAGCGCGGGATGATGTGCTCTATGGAAAAGGGATCGGGGCTATATGCTATTTGACTAAGGCAATACTCGCAACAGCCGTCTGATCGTTGTTTGATAAAGTCTTTTTGTTGGGAGGTGAGACGTGATTCAGGCATAATCCAAGATTTCTGGATTAGCACTGATACCGAGGGATTGCATGAGTTCTGGTAAGGACTGCTGGCGAAGGTTGGCGAGTTGGATGAGAGCTTGGATTCTTTGGACGTTTAATTTTTCTAGCCGATCGCTGATGGCGATGAGCTGTTGATGTTCTATCTGGGTCAGTATTTCGGCTTGACGTTTGGCAATCAGGGTGTGATATTGCTGCCAGTCTGGTGGGGAGAGACCGATGTTAATTTGCTGGATGAGTTGGGCTTCTGTTTTGGGGGTGGGGGATTGGAGGCGTTCTTGCAGGGTGTTGAGGATGTAGAGATCTGGGGAAATGCCTTGGGCTGTGGCGGCGACAAGTAGTTGTTGTTCTAGTTCTGACGGTAGCTGAAGGGTGATGATGGTCATGGTTTGCTAGATGCTGACAAAATCTTTCTGTAGTTTAACATTTGCGATTGGAGGAGAAAGGTAATATCAACTTTCAGCCAGACAGACGGCACTGGGAAAGAATATAGCGCAATCGATCGTAATCTTCCCGCAGAATCAAACTCAAATTGCGCCCAGCACTAACTAGCCACGCGCGATCGAAGCTGCGCATCCGATAGATCTCACGCATGGTGGCGGCGGTAAGTGCTTCGGGCGGCGCACCAGTGACTTGTAACAGTGGCCGTAAAAAATCTAATTGCTCGCTGAAAGAAATAATTTCAGCCGGTGAGCAGGCATGTACCGACTGATGAATCTGCGGTGGGCGGGGCGGTAAATATTGATAATAACGACCTTGCCCGTCGGCAAAACCGACAATGATCGCCTTAAATTCAGTTTTGAGCATTGCAAAAATCTGGGGCTGCTCGGTACGCAGTTCCGTCAAGGACATGCCTAAAGCCCGAGCGCGATGCACTGAATCGATCGGTGCCGTCGTCGCCGAGTAAACCACCGCAAAAATTTGATTGCCCGTTTCTTCGTCTTGTGCCTGGACAAAACTGCCGAAATCGGGCATTACTGCCAACTTCAACTCGTCAGGAGCCAAACATTGCGCTAGAAATTCGGTAGTGCTGGTTTCAATTACTTCGGCAATATGAGCAGAATTTTGGGCACCAGTGGTGAACTGCGGCAGGGGCAAGCGCATAATTAAGCGGGTTTAAGAGAGGGGTTTTCTGGATTCTAGCGTGGGTAGCAACACTCGAAATCTAGAACCAGTTCCAGTTTGACTAGTCACCGAAATCGAGCCACCACAGCGCAACAAAATATTTTGGACAACGGTCAAACCCAAGCCTACGCCGGCGGTAATATCCGTCACACTAGCACTGGGTAGAGATCGACCACGATAAAATCGGTCAAAGATCTTGGGAATATCGGACATCGGAATCCCGATGCCGCTATCCCGGAATTCGAGCTGTACATAATCACCTTGTACCGAAGCTTGTACCGACACTTGACCGCCCATTAAAGTGTACTTGATGCTGTTGTGCAACAAATTAATAGTGATTTGCTTAACCCAGCTCTCTTGGCATAGTACCAGCGGCAAATTAGTGGGGATGTCATAACTAAGTTGCAAGCCTTTTTCGACAGCCAGCGGTTGATAGGTGCTAATGACACCGGGCACCGTATCGGCTAGATTCACTGGTAAGCCCATGTCTGGCTCGGCTAGTTTCTCTAAATCCAATAGCTCGATTGACCCATTAATCAATGAGTTTTGGCGATCGCACTCCCGTCGAATCAAATCCAAGTACTTCTGACGTTGCGGCGGCTTCAGACTAGCAGACTCTAGTAAAGTGAGTGCCGTTTTCATGTTGGTGAGAGGAGTGCGCAGCTCTTGGAGCAGATGCATAATTAACTCATCCTTAAAATCTGCCAGATCAGGATTGTTAGTTTTTAGCATATCAAACTGCGGCGGTCGAGCGATTGGCCAGCGCCAGTCGCGCCTGCTCCCGATCGTCAAAGTGGATTTTCTCGGTGCCAATAATTTGGTAGTCTTCGTGACCTTTCCCCGCAATTAATACTCCATCACCAGGTTGAGCCATTTTGATCGCCAGGGCAATGGCCGCTGCGCGGTCGGCAATGACTTTAATCGCCCGATCTGCCGGAATCCCCGCCACTACGTCTGCCAGGATTTTCTCCGGGTCTTCGGTACGCGGATTGTCGGAGGTAATAACTACTTGGTCGGCCAAATCGGCGGCAATTTTGGCCATCTGAGGTCGCTTGGTGCGATCGCGATCGCCGCCGCAGCCAAACACACAAATCAGCTGTCCCGCAATAAAAGGCCGCGCCGCCCGCAGCAAGTTATCCAAACTATCGGGCGTGTGGGCGTAGTCTACAATCACACTAATATCTTGGTTGTCGGCAATCTTGACCTGCTCCATCCGTCCCGGTACGCCTGGAAACTTGGCCACTGCTGCCACGATGGTATCCAAGTCCATCCCCAGATGCAGCACACAACCGATCGCGGCCAATAGGTTTTCGAGGTTGTAATCCCCCACCAGCGGCGACTCAAAAGATCGATCGCCAGCCGGGGTATGCAATGTCCCCGATACGCCGGTCGGGCGATAGACTAAGTCGCCAGTCCACAAATCAGCTTGAGCATCCCGCGCGCTATAGCTCCAGACCCGATCGGCTGGCAACTGCGCAATCAACTGTTGGCCATAGGCATCGTCATAGCGAATAATGCCGCGCCCCTTGAGATATTCGGGACTAAATAGCCGCGCCTTGGCCTGAAAATAGGTGGCCATATCCCGGTGATAGTCCAAGTGATCTTGGGTCAGGTTGGTGAAAATACCCACCTCAAAAGGACAACCTTTGACCCGACCCTGGTCGAGGGCGTGGGAGCTGACTTCCATCAGGCCAACGGTACAGCCCGCTGTCACCGCCTGGGCTAGTTGCTGATGTAGATCCACCGCAAAGGGGGTGGTATGAGTCGCGACCTTTTCATAACCCGGCCACCGGGTGTACAGAGTCCCGATCAACGCCGTAGATTGGTGGCCAGCCAAGAGAAATTCAATGAGGTGGGTGGTGGTGGTTTTACCATTGGTGCCAGTGACTCCCACCAGTCGTAAGGTCTGCGCTGGATAATTACAAAATGCTGCGGCTAGCTCGGCACTGGCTTGAATTAAATCCGTTGCGACGGCAATACAGGCATCGTCAGTGGCTGGTTGCACCTGGGCGGCGGCTGTCGAAATCACCGCAGCAGTGGCTCCACTCTCGATCGCACTCGGCCAAAATTCACCGCCATCCACCCGCGTACCGGGCATCCCAATAAACAAATCACCAGCAGTACAGGCATGAGAGTTAGTTTGGAGTCCGGTAATCTCCCGATCGAGAGCCGGATGATGAGGCAGCTGCTCTAGACTGGTAACTTTACTCAACAGTTCGCGTAATTTCATGGAGATGCCTTCTTCAATAACCTTGGTCTGATTGTGCCTTATTTTCCGACAGATATTTATTTAATAGCTGCTGTAATTGCGCTGGGGTGGCGCGGGGTGATGGCCGGGGCAGAGGCTGTTCTTGATCAGCCACCAGCAAATATAAAACTGGCACTTCGTATTGAAATGCCTCCCACCAAACAGGGTTAGTCGTGATTTCGCGCACTTCTAGCTGGAAGATCGGCGTAGACAATTGTCGTAGTTTTTCTTCCAGCCCCGCGCACAGATGACAACCAACCTTGCTATATAAAATGAGATGCATCGGAATTTAAGATGGCAAAGTGGGCAATATGGCTAGATCTTACTTCCCAAAGCCTGGAATCAAACTACCGCTTAACTTCTTAATGGCTTTGCCCGCTACATCCGAGTAACGTAGTTCGCCAGCCAAAATCTTGGCCATAATCACCGTCGCCGAGGGACGCTTGACGCCCACCTTGTAACCAACTTTGGGGAATTGATAGAAGGCGGCAGCGACCCGTTGTGCCCACTTCATATCGGCACCCCATTCTTCCGCCATCACTTCGGTATATTTAGCGATCGCCTCCGTCTGACCAGCCAAAGCGTTAGCCACTGCTTCCGATGCTTTGATCCCCGAAAAAATGGATGGCCGGATGCCTTCTGCCGTCATTGGATCCACCACACAGGCTGCTTCCCCCGCTAGCACCGCCCGATCGGTATGCAGCTTTTGGTCACCATCCCACAGGCATAAGGGATGGCCGTATTGTTTGGCCGTATTAATATCAATCTGGAACATGCCCTGGGCATAGCTCTCTAAGATCTTTTTCAGATCTTGACCTTCTCCGCCTCGAAAAGTACCGATGCCGATCGAATAGCCATTATCTTTGGGGAAATTCCAGATATAGCCGTTTTTCACCATGCCAAATTCAAAATTGATCACTGGTGGTACATTTTGCGCCACCCCTTCTAGTTCTAAAGCCCCGGCTAGCCGTCGTTTGCGATCCTTAAAACCCAGCAGCTTGGCCATGGGGCCTTTGGCCCCATCCGCCGCAATCAAATACTTACCACTGACAGTCCCGTTGCTGGTACTGACCTGCCAGGTTTCACCGACCAGCTCGGCTCCTGTGACTTCGGTACCATCCATCAATTCTGCCCCTTGACCTTGGGCTTTCTGAATCAAAAAATGGTCAAAAACATCGCGCCGCACCATCCAAATTGGTTCAATACCCTCTAACGCCGCTTCTACTTCATCAGACATATCCCAGGTGTATTTCAGGACATTTACTTTAGTCGAAATAGCCGGACTGAAATCGAAATCAAACCACTTGGCAATTACGGGTGAAACACCGCCACCACAGGGCTTATAGCGGGGGAGAGTGTCTTTCTCCAAGATGACAACTTTATGTCCCTGTTTCGCTAAGTGATACGCAGCTGCACCGCCAGCTGGTCCAGCCCCCACCACAATACAATCAAACATCATCAGAGTCCTCCTGGAGCGAAATCATTACTACTTTAGACCATAACAACTAGACAGTCATGATGTCTTTTTCTTTTTCGGCTAATACCTGCTCAATTTTGGCAATGTATTTGTCAGTGAGTTTCTGAATCTTTTCTTGCAAGCCCTTGGCTTCATCCTCGGAGATGTCACTGCTTTTTTCTTGTTTCTTCACTTCGTCAATGCCGTCCCGCCGAATATTGCGCACGGAAACTTTACCTTCTTCGGAGTACTTACCAGCTTGTTTCACTAACTCTTTCCGTCTTTCGGTAGTCAGCGGCGGAATATTGAGCCGGATGGTGACACCATCGTTGCTGGGAGTCAGGCCGATATCTGACAGCGAAATGGCTTTCTCGATCGCCCCGAAGCTACTTTTATCAAAGGGCTGAATCGCAATGGTACTACCATCGGGAGTATTGATATTAGCCAGGGACTTAATCGGGGTGGGTGCCCCGTAATAATCGACTGTGACGCGATCGAGCAAACTAGTACTTGCCCGCCCAGTCCGAATGGTATTAAAAGATCTTTGGGTGGCCTCCACTGCTTTTTGCATGTGGCCGTCTACATCAACGAATTTCACAGGAACCTCCTACAATAGTACCGATTTTTTCGCCAGCAACCGCGCGCTGGATACTGCCTTCTTCAAACAAATTAAACACCACAATCGGAATATTATTTTCCCGGCACATGGCGATCGCCGTACTGTCCATCACCTTCAGATCTTCAGTCAGAACATGAGTGTAGGTCAGGCTTTCGTATCTTTTCGCCTGCGGATTTTTCTTGGGGTCAGAATCATAAACGCCATCCACTTTCGTCGCCTTGAAGATCACGTTGGCATCGATCTCGGCAGCGCGCAAAGCTGCTGCGGTATCGGTAGTAAAAAAAGGATTCCCAGAACCAGCCCCAAAGATGACAACTCGTCCTTTTTCGAGATGGCGGATGGCCCGGCGCCGAATGTAAGGTTCAGCTACCTCTTGCATAGAGATTGCCGTTTGCACCCGGGTAGGAATCCCTTTTTGCTCTAGAGCGTCCTGGAGCGTGATGGCATTCATGACGGTGGCAATCATGCCCACATAATCGGCGGTGGCTCTTTCCATACCCTTGGCCGAAGCTTGCACGCCGCGAAAGATATTGCCCCCACCCACGACGATCGCGATCTGCACGCCACTCGCTACCACTGCCGCCACTTCTTGGGCAATATTTTGCACAATCGTGGGGTCAATCCCGTAACCAAGGTCACCCATCAAGGCTTCCCCACTTAACTTTAGCAATACTCGCTGGTAAGTCATCCCCATCTTTTTCATCGCTGATTAAGTTCCCAAATCAAGATACCAGAGATTGGGACGGACAGCTGATCGGTAATTGGCAAATTTGGCAAATAATACACTGGCCAGCTAAAAGTATGATGTTTAGCAGCGCAAAATTACAGACTGTGGCTATTTACTTTGCAACGTATCACCATTACTCTTCTGCAAATCCAATCTGACCAGCTCACTCTCACGCAGGAGCAGCAGCATTATCTCAGTCGCGTGCTGCGCCTAGTTCCAGGTGATAAATTTCAGGCGATCGATGGCCAGGGGAAAATCTATTTAGCAATCCTGCAAACCATGGGAGCGCAAGTCTTCGAGCAGCTAGATATCGCCAGCCACGAATTACCAGTCAAGATCAACCTGGTCTTAGCGATCCCTAAGCATGGCTTGGACGATGTAATTCGAGCTTGTACTGAACTGGGGGTTACCGCGATTTATCCGGTGATTAGCGATCGCACCATTCCCAAACCTAGCAATTCTAAGCAGCAACGCTGGCAGCAGATTGCCCAAGAAGCTACCGAACAGTGTGAACGGTTGATGATGCCGATTATTCACGCGCCGCAACCCTGGGCGCAGATCTTACCCCCGGCCACCGATCAAAAGCTGATTTGTGCAGCCAGAGGCAAATCTCTGCACTTATGTAAGTGTGAAATTGGGGCCACGCCTCTGTGGATCGCGATCGGACCAGAAGGTGGTTGGACAGACCGCGAACTCGCTCAATCGCTACACCAGGGATGGCGCACGGTTTCTTTGGGTGCCCGGATTTTGCGGGCGATCACGGCTCCCATGGTGGCGATGTCGATCGTCAGCAGCCTATTAGAATCTTGATAATTACCGCCCGAGCATCCCTAAAATTACGGAATAACCGCTAGCACATTCTTAAGCAAATCCGTAGATTTTCTCATCCTATTTTCATCAAAGTTTGATTTACTATGATGGAAGTATCGTTAGTACAACTTGAGTTCAGCCAAGTGCGAACATTTTGGTCGCAGTTACCGTCGTTGGTGAATATAGGCTGATTCAGTTAAAAGATAAATTCGATACTTGCCTTTTCTTTAAAGAAGGTTAAAATCGAATTAAGCAAAGGTTAAGTAATGGGAAGTACTTGGACTAAGAGTCTCGGTAATTAGTTGAAGTTGAAAGAACATTCCCACAATCTAACAGTAACTTGATTTTTCCATGTATTTGGCTTGGTAAGCCACACAGAGGGTAAATTGTGATCAATCGATCGGACTTCATTTATCATCGTAACCACTATTCTGGTACCGTGCAGCCAGAGAACTTGGTGTTTAACGCTAACTTGCAAGAGTTTTCGCAAAAAGTTGGCTATATCTCCAGCCTGGAGACGGCGGGTAAGATTTCTCCCGAGGAATCTTATCGCCAAATTAAAGCTTTGTGGAAAGATCTGAAAAGTAGTAAAAAACAGTTGGGCATCGGCCAGCATCCTTTTCAGCAAGACGAACCAGCAGAAGGCTAGGATCGCTCCGATCGCTAAAATAACGTGGTTTAAGGTTATTGGCTACGTTCAAGCACCGCACTCGATTGAAATCGGTGCTAGTGGTGCAAAGTCCGCCGGCGCGGACTGATTATCTAGTCCGCGCCGGCGGACTTTGCATCATGAGCCGAGACTTTAGTCTCTAGGCTATTCTTATTCCGTTGGCGTTTACTTGCGGGATTGCATCCGCAAAACATTCAATAATTTTTCAAAAAATGGTGGGGGCGTAGCCTGTACCACCACCAACTCACCCGTGACCGGATGGACTAACTGCAATTGCCAAGCATGGAGAGCATGTCCCGGCATATTGACCTTCACCGCTCGGCCAGAACCATACAGAGCATCGCCCACGATCGAATGCCCCAGATGAGCCGTATGTACCCGAATTTGGTGGGTGCGCCCAGTTTCTAGCCGGAATTGGAGCAGACTATAGTTGCCCAGTCTCTCTAAGACTTGCCAATGGGTCATAGCCTCACGCCCCCCATCTTCAACATCCAGCACCGCTTGTTTCTGACGCTCGACGGGATGCCGACCGATGGGTAGATCAATGGTGCCACCCTCAATTTTGGGTGATCCGTAGACTACTCCTAAATATTCACGCCGCGCTGTTTTGGCTTGCAGTTGAGCTTGGAGATGCTGATGGGCAAAATCTGTTTTGGCAACCATCATGGCTCCGGTGGTATCGCGATCGAGCCGATGGACAATGCCGGGGCGATGCACACCACCAATACTCGATAGCGGACAATGAGCCAGCAGGGCATGAACTAAGGTACCAGTACTATGGCCGGGAGCCGGATGTACGACCATCCCCACTGGCTTGTTGACGATCAATAATTGGTCGTCTTCATAAAGAATATCGAGATCGATCGGCTCCGGGATTAGGTCTAAATCAGTGGCGGGGGGAATTTGAACGATGAGTCGATCGCCAACCTGTAATTTTTGCTTTTTGTTCTCGCAAGGTCGATCGTTCAGCTGGACTTGACCTTGGAGGAGCAGTTTTTGGAGGCGCGACCGAGAAAAGTCGGGGAGCTGCACAGCCAGCCAAGCGTCAATCCGCAGGTCAGTGGCTGGTTCGGTAACGGTGAGATCGATCGTAGCGGGGGCATCAGTCATTTCAGATTCAGTAAATACGGTATTTTTCAGGCTTTCTTCCAAACCAACCATTATAGATTGTCTAGTTTTGGGGAATTCTGTAGAGTACGGGGTATCTAATTAGATGACTCCAACTCACCAGCAAATATTTTAACTTTGGAAAAACTAATGCGTTTTAATGTTATTGCCATTGTAGCGAACCTGCTGTTGATCGCTTTACCAGCAGATGCCTGCCTGGGCAGAATTTTAGAATATTCGATTTTTTTTGAAAAGATACCCGCCTCTGAATTCAAAACCGATGTGTTGGTTAAGGTGGTATTAGAAAATGTCAAAGATGGCATGGCATCTGCGCGCGTCACGGCAGTGTTGCAAGCGCCGACTGGTAATATTCGTCAGGGCGATCGAGTTTTATTGAAATACAATTTCAGCAGTTGTGGCCCCAATCATGGCGTGGGTGAAAAAGGGATAATTTTTGCGAAACTCTTGATTGATAAGCAGGGACAAAGGACACTATATCCATACATGCGTCGATACGGGGATGGTCGGATTTTCCCGCCACGTATTTGATATAAAAGTAGATAAAGTCAATATTCTTGCAAGCCGATCGAGAACTTTAGATAGAAGTGTCTGATATATTGGGAGTAAGTCGCCGATGTAGCTCAGGGGTAGAGTATTCGATTCGTAATCGAACGGTCGTGAGTTCAAATCTCATCATCGGCTTACCGCGTACTATAGTTGACTAAATACTGAACAGGTGTGGAATTGTTATGGAAATTGATCCTATGGATATGGTAGACAAAGATGAGCCGGCAACCATAACTGCTCATCCTCAGCGCCAAAAAAATCGGAATGACTTGAATACCTATGTGGCTCTTTCCGTAGCACTCTTGGCTACATTCATGGGAATTTGCGGCATCAAAGACAACAATATTGTGCAGGGGATGCAGCAAGCCCAAGCCGATCGTAATAATGACTGGCTTTATTACCAAGCACGCAACATTCGCGAAGAAATTGCCAAATCGACACTGACGCAGTTGCAAGTCCAGCCCCGCCCCACCGAGCCAAAAGCACGGGTATTGTATGACCAGAAAATCATAGAATACCAAGATTTAGCTGTTCGCCAGGGGCAGAAAAAAGCTGAACTAGAGAAAAAAGCCCTGCAAGAAAAGGAAACCTACGACGAACTGAATTTTCATGACGATCAGTTCGACCTATCTGATGCTGCTCTATCCTTGGCGATATCCTTGCTGGCCATTACTGCTTTGGTACAAAAGCGCTGGTTATTTGGAGTAGCAATGCTCCCCACAACTTTTGGGGTGGTCATGGGTTTAGCTGGTCTACTCGGCTGGAAATTGCATCCCGATGCCCTGATTAAGCCCCTCACCCAAAATCCCCAAATTGAATGGCGAGTAGCCACCAAAATTCTAGATTAATTAACTCCGCCCTTCCTTAATTATTGAGTATGCTGCGCATCACCGAAATAAAACTCCCCCTTGATCACCTCACCAGTGCGATCGAGACAGCTATTCTGATGAAGCTGCACATTCCAGCCACTGATCTAATTAGTTATTCTATTTTTAAACGTAGTTATGATGCCCGCCAGCAGAGTGAGATTCGCCTGGTCTATATCGTAGATGTGGCAACGACCAAAGAAAAATATTTACTGCATCAGTTTAAAAAAGATCCCCATGTACTGGCCACCCCAGACATGAGTTATCGGACAGTGGCTCAAGCCCCCAGTAATAATTTATTACAGCGCCCGATTGTGATTGGGACAGGTCCCTGTGGTTTGTTTACGGCTTTACTATTGGCGCAAATGGGATTTAAGCCGATCGTCCTCGAACGAGGTAAGAAAGTACGCGATCGCACTGCCGATACTTTTGGCTTTTGGAAAAATCGCCTGGCATTCAACCCTGAATCTAACGCGCAGTTTGGGGAAGGTGGCGCGGGCACTTTCTCTGATGGCAAACTTTACAGTCAAGTTAAAGATCCCCAGCACTACGGACGCAAGGTGCTGACGGAGTTAGTAAATGCCGGTGCTTCCCCCGAAATCCTCTACATCAACAAGCCCCACATTGGCACTTTCAAGCTAGTGGGTATTGTCCAAAATATCCGCGCTCAGATCGAAGCGCTGGGGGGCGAAATTCGCTTTCAAAGCCGCGTTATTGATATTGAAATCGTTGATCAGCAGGTACGTGGTGTGACTTTAGCCAACGGTGAACAGTTGCGCAGCGATCATGTGGTACTAGCGGTGGGGCATAGCGCCCGCGATACTTTTCAGATGCTATTTGATCGCGGTGTCTATATAGAAGCTAAACCCTTCTCGATCGGCTTGCGCATCGAACATCCCCAAACCCTGATCGATACCTGTCGGTTTGGGGAGCAAGCTGGTCATCAGGCTTTAGGGGCTGCCGATTATAAGCTGGTACATCACTGTCAAAATGGTCGATCGGTTTATAGTTTTTGTATGTGTCCGGGGGGTCTAGTGGTCGCGGCCACCTCCGAAGTTGGCCGGGTGGTAACCAATGGGATGAGTCAGTACTCCCGCAATGAAAGGAATGCTAACAGTGGTATTGTGGTGGGCATTTCTCCGCTGGATTATCCTGGTCATCCGCTTGCTGGTATTGATTTTCAGCGGCGGTTAGAAGAACGGGCTTTTGAGCTGGGGGGCAGCACCTATGCAGCGCCGGGTCAATTAGTGGGGGACTTTCTGGCCGATCGATCTTCCACGGCGTTAGGGACAGTAACACCCTCTTATACTCCCGGCGTGCAGCTGGGCGATCTGAGTCAGAGTTTGCCGGCATATGCGATCGCAGCCATCCGCGAAGCCTTACCAGCTTTTGATAAACAAATCAAAGGTTTTGCGATGCATGATGCGGTTTTAACGGGTGTAGAAACTCGTACTTCTTCGCCGATTCGGATTAAACGTAATGAATACTATCAGAGTTTGAATACGGTTGGCTTATATCCGGCGGGGGAAGGAGCTGGCTATGCTGGGGGGATTTTGTCGGCGGGGATTGATGGCATCAAGGTGGCGGAAGCGGTAGCTTTAAGTATTTTGCATAGCTCCTCTTATGCCGTTGCCAACTGAATAGCCTGTAAATCATCAATAACTACGTCAGCACCAGCTAAGTGCGGGGCGACCACCCCCCAAGCGATCGCAATACAACCCGCCGCCCCCGCCCGCTGCGCCATTTCAATATCTCCTGCCGAATCCCCAATCATTAAAGTCCGGGCTGGTTCAACGCCCAGCTGCTCACAGGCTTGCAAGAATAAGACTGGATTCGGTTTAGAAATGGCTCCATCCGCGCCCATTTGTAGCTGTAAGTAAGGTTGAAGCTGATGATGCCGAGCGAAGTTGCGCACATCAGCACTGGGCGCATTAGATAGAATGCCCAACGGTAATCCGGCTTGGAATAACCTGTCGATCAACTCTTTACTACCTGGTAACATGCGACCGGGCAGATCATTCGGTACCAACACATCGGCAACGTCAAAAGCTTGCGCGACAATATTTTTGGCTTCAATCCACCCCCGCCCGGTGGCCACGACATAAGCCGCCGCCGCCACGGCATTCTCGGTGCGACTGCCCACACACATCAGACCAGCTGTATCTAGTTTTTGATTGTTGCACCCAAAAGCGCGCAAAATCTGCTCCCGCACCCCGGGGATTTGGACATCAACTGACCAGGCGCGTTTATGGGCAAGCTGGTCGAGATAATCACTAGAATTTTCCAGGGTGCCGTCTTTATCAAAGAGCACGGCCTGCAGATTGGTAAACTGTCGATCGAGGCAGCGAATAGTAAACATCTATGGTTCTAAAGCAGAATTGGGATAAATTGCCGGTTGGACTTGGAGAGTCCGGCGTTGACCGGCGCGGCTAATTTCGAGCGTCAGCATTTTACCGATTTCACTAGACTCTACCTGTTCTTGCACCTCATTGGGCGAATTCACCCAGCGACTCCCTACTTTTTGCAGTACATCACCGCGCTGTAAGCCAGCTTGGGCAGCGGGAGTATTCGCTAGCACTCCCATTAAGATCACACCTTGCTCGACTTTGACCGCCGCCTGAAAATCCGGTTCAGCGGCTAGCTTTTCCCGTAGCTCCGCACTGCCTTCTACCATTTTGATTCCCAAATAGGGATGACTAGCTTGACCAGTAGCTAAAATTTGGCCAACAATTCGTTGCACAGTTTGGATCGGAATCGCAAAACCCAAGCCCTGGGCATCGGGGCGGATCGCTGTATTAATACCAATGACCTCGCCTTGAGCATTCAACAACGGGCCCCCAGAATTACCAGGATTAATAGCCACATCAGTTTGAATATAATTTACGCGCTTGTCTGGAATGCCTACTTCCGAACTAGAACGACCAGTGGCACTAATGATGCCCAGAGTCACACTGTTGTCTAAGCCAAGGGGATTGCCGATCGCAATTGCCCATTCCCCCGCAGCTAAATGCCGCGAATCGCCGATCTTGATGGTCGGCAAACTCTGACCAGCAATCTTCACTACTGCCAGGTCAGTTACTTGATCAAGACCAACTACTTTACCCGGTAAAATTCGACCATCCTTCAGCGTCACCATTACTTGGGTCGCCTGATCCACCACATGGGCATTGGTAATAATCTGGCCATCAGCACTCAGGATCACACCAGAACCAGTGCCATGTTCTGACTTGTCACTAGGGCTATTTCCACCCCGAAGATCTCGATCTAAAGACTTTGAATCATGTACTGCGTCAATTTTGACTACCGCCGCCCCCACTCGCTCAACAACAGCGGTCACAAAATTTAAATTTTCGATGCCTGGTGAACGCTCATTCACTACGTTGTTCACGACAGGCCGGAAGGTAGATGACGAAACCAGCTGACGTTGCGGACGGACTCCATAGGCAATCCCAATACCCACCGCAGCTCCTACTCCGACCAAAGTTATATAGTTGAATATTTGCTGTTTGGTTAAGATCATAGAAACTAATAAGAGGTCGGATCAGCCACAATCAATGTTGCTGCCATCAATCTAAGACAAAGCATAAATCCGACCATCGGGCATCATGGCTTCACTTAAAATCGTCCCTACCATGTTAGCACTACTCATTTCAGCCCGTAGCAAATTGGCTTTAGTAAGATTGGCATCTTCTAAATTAGTCTTGGTCATATAACAATCTGTTAGTTCAGCACCAGTGAGATTGGCAAAACACAAAATGGTGCGGGTCAGATCGGCTTTACCCAGACGCGCTCTGGTAAGATCTGCATAGCTTAAATTGGTGTTGGCTAGCTTAATACCAGTCATTACCGAATTTTTTAGGTTCACTCTAATCATATTGCAGGCAGTCACTTTGGCTCTTTCAAATTTGGTATTAGTCAAATTTGCTTCGGGGAGAGTGGTCTCATGCAAAATCGCCTCTGTCAAAAAAGCATTAGTAAGATTAGCACTAGTCAAGTTGGCACCAGTCAGATCTACTCCCCGGAGATTAGCTTCTGTCAAATTAGCGAAGGAAAGATCCGCTTTTGCTAAGTTTGCCCCCGCCAAGTTGACGTTGCGCAGATCGGCGTACTGTAATTTAGCACTGCGTAAATCAGAGCAGTTTGCTCTTTTCTCGGCACGTAAGTTTGCGCCGCGCAAACAAGCTCCCATCAAATTCGCCCCACTCATCTGAACCCCACGCATATCGGCTTCAATGAGATTGGCATCCATCAAATTCACCCAAGTCATGTCGGCATTTTGCAGATCGGCCGACTGTAGACTGGCTCCATGCAGGTCAGCATCGCGAAAGTTAGCATTTTGCAAGCCAGATTTAATGAGGGTGGCGCCACTGAGTTTGGCTCCGGCAAAATTCACCCGGTTCAGCTGGGCGCGGTTTAGGTAACTAAAAGCTAAATTACTTTTACTGAGATTGGCATCGGTAAAGACAATATCGATTAAATCTTGAGCAATCAAACTTACGCCGCTCAACTCCGCCCGCATGAAATCTCTTTCACCGCCTTCATAGCGCCATAGTAGTTCTGCTGCATTCATGAAATTCTGCCGATGTGTATACTAAATTAATATGCCCTGATGGAGTCTAAAAACTACTGTTTTTTATACGGTAACAGCGGCTACTGGTTTAGAGGACTTGCTATATAGTGGTACTAGCGCTTGGAGTAACCCAGTGGCTGCTTTGCCATACTCTTCGACCTCTGGTAGCTGTACGACGGCTGCGCTAATGGCGGCTTCAATATCGTGTAACTGATGGTAACTACTAATCAGATGAGCCAGTAAATTGTCTAGGAGGTAATCATGAATCTTGCGGGGATCAGAAAATTCGGCGGGTACTAGCATTAACAGCAACAACATTTTGACCCGTAATGGATTGGAATAACTCATGACATTTTGGCGTAGTTCAAAAGCGTTGTATTCGATCGGCTGATGTTCGATCGCAACTGGTGCTTTTACTACTGGTCGCGGGCTCACCGAGAGATCAGTTGTTGAATACATCCGATGAAAATCTGGGTACATTTGCCCCAGACTGCTATAGATGATTTTAGCTACTGCCACGTATTCTTTGGGTTTATTAACTGTTTTCAATAAACCAAATAGCTTTGCTTTCAAATCTTCATGAGAATCAAACTCTTTAACTAGATATTCGGCAAAGTGATGACAGTTAATTGATCGCAAGAAATCGGGGTCTCGCTCCCAGCGATCGGTACACAGACAGTAGAGCATTTTCTTGATCTGGATAGAATGCTCATGATGCTCCAGATAGGCAACTATCTGATCGAAGATTTCTCGATTATGGATCTGCATACGATGGTCACAGCTGCTGCGGAAATTGATAAAGTAATAGCTTTCCCTATTGTTCCCCGTCTACCCGCACTGCTAACCACGCAATTAAATTCTCTCCAAACGACCTGACCCTATAATGGATAGACTGTCTACAAAAATCAAAAAATGCGCGTTACCGTCATTGGGGGTGGATTAGCTGGCACCGAAGCCGCTTGGCAAATAGCTCAGGCCGGGGTACCAGTGGCACTCTACGAAATGCGCCCCACCCAACTCAGCCCTGCTCACCACAGCGAAGAACTAGCCGAACTGGTGTGCAGTAACTCCTTTGGTGCCCAATCTACCGATCGCGCTGCCGGACTTTTGCACGAAGAATTGCGGCGCTTAGGTTCGGTAGTCATTAGCAAAGCCGACCATCACTCCGTCCCGGCTGGGGGGGCTTTGGCTGTCGATCGCGGTCAATTCAGCCAAGACCTCACGCGCACTTTGGCCAACCATCCTTTAATTGAATTGAAGCGGGAAATGCTGCCCGCCATTCCGCGTGATGGCATCACGGTCTTGGCCACTGGCCCGCTCACCAGTATGGAGTTAGCCACTGACCTACAAAATTTCACGGGCTTAGACTATTTGAGCTTTTTTGATGCTGCCAGCCCGATTATTGTGGGCGACTCGATCGATCAAAATACGGCCTTCTTTGCCTCCCGTTACGACAAAGGAGCTGCGGCTTACTTAAATTGCCCCATGAACAAAGAGCAGTATCTGCACTTTTGGACGGAATTATGCAACGCTGAACAGGCTGAATTGAAAGATTTCGATCGGGAAACTGCCAAGTTTTTTGAAGCTTGTTTGCCCATCGAGGAATTAGCCCAGCGCGGTGTTGAAACCATGCGTTATGGTCCACTCAAGCCAGTGGGGTTGTTTGATAGTCGGCGGGGCGACTTCAAAGCCCCCGAAAATCAAATCCACCGTCCCTATGCCGTAATTCAGCTGCGCCAAGAAGATAAAGCTGGTCAACTTTGGAATATGGTGGGTTTTCAGACAAACTTGCGTTGGGGTGAACAGAAAAGAATTTTTCGGTTAATTCCAGGACTAGAAAACGCCGAATTTGTACGATTAGGTGTAATGCACCGCAACACTTTCATCAATTCTCCGAATCTCCTCAACCCTGCTCTGCAATTCAAAAATCGCCCTACCCTATTAGCTGCTGGCCAGATCATTGGAACGGAAGGATATACCGCTGCTGCCGCTGGTGGTTGGTTAGCAGGCACTAATGCCGCCCGGTTAATCAAAGGTCAAGAACCGCTGACAATTGATCCCAACACCATGATGGGTGCTTTGTTTAATTTTGTCTGCACGGCTGCGCCTAAATACTTTCAGCCCATGCCGCCCAACTTTGGCATTCTGCCAGAATTCCCGGTCAAAATCAAAGGTAAGCCCGAGCGTTATGGCGCTTATCGCGACAGATCTTTAGCGGCCATTGATTTGTTAGCGATCGCCGCGAGCCACCAAGTTTTAGTAAATATCTGAGGGTGAGGAAAGCATGAAAAGTGATGAATTTGCCAAATATTTGGGCGATTCTGGTGATTATCAAAAGCCCTGGCTGCTAGTCCAACTGCGCCTGAGCAAACTAGCCGAAGAAAAAGACCAGCTATTGCCGGGCGAATATATCGCCAGACTAGAAGATATTCATCGCGACATGATGAAGCTAGGGGAGTGGTGGAAAGGGCAAGAAAATCAGGTGTTTTAATAATTTCTTTAATTTGACTGGGCATAATAGTAGATATGGACACTGATGAAATCAAGCAACTTTCGATCGACCTGAGCAACCCCGCTAACTACTTGAGCCGGGAATTGAGCTGGCTGGAATTCAACTCTCGGGTTTTGCATGAAGCCATGGATGATCGCACGCCCCTGCTAGAACGGCTCAAGTTCATGGGTATTTTTAGCGTTAATCTGGACGAGTTTTTTATGGTGCGAGTGGCCACCATTAAGCAGCAAATTTTGGCTAATGTCCACAAAACCACTCCTGATGGCCGTACCCCCGAACAGCAATTGCTCGCGATCGGACAGCATCTGCGCCCTTTACTAAACCGCCAGTATCAACATTTCGAGAAAGCTCTGCGGCCACTGATTGCCAGCCACGGCATTCACATCCTGAATTATTTTGAGCTGAATCAAGAACAGCGTAAGTACCTCCAAAATTATTTTGAAGATCAAATTTTTCCTGTTCTTACTCCACTAGCTGTCGATCCGAGTCACCCTTTTCCCTACATTTCTAACCTGAGCCTCAGCTTGGCTGTAGTCCTAAAACATCCAGAGACAGCCGAAGAGTTGTTTGCCCGGGTCAAGGTGCCGCAGGTCTTGCCCCGCTTCATTCAGATGCCCACTACGATTTGTAGTAAGCATGGCGACTGCACTTGTCACTGGACAGGTATTCCGATCGAGCAGCTCATTGCCCACAATCTTGATTCGCTATTTCCAGGGATGACTATTCAAGAATGTCATATCTTCCGGGTTACCAGAAATGCCGATATTGCCGTAGCCGAAGATGATGCTGATGATTTGTTGCTGGCGATCGAACAAGAACTGCGCAAGCGCCGGTTGGGTGGCTCAGTTGTGCGGGTGGAAGTGCAAACGGATACACCTGCTCATATCATCCAAATGTTGATGGAAGAGCTAGATCTCACCCCGGGCGATGTCTATGAAATTGATGGTTTGTTGGGATTAAGCGACCTGTTCGCAATTTTCTCCCTGAATTTACCAACGCTCAAGGACACGCCCTGGGTACCGAGCCTACCGCCTCGTCTCAAAAAGTTAGCGGAAGCTGATGATGAGGACGACAAAAAAGACTTTTTCAGTGTGATTGCCGAACGGGACTTATTGGTGCATCATCCCTTTCAGTCTTTCACTGGTACTGTCGAGAAATTTATCACTACCGCCGCCCTCGACTCTGATGTGTTGGCGATCAAAATGACTCTATATCGCACTTCTGGTGACTCGAAGCTGATTGGTGCTTTGATGACGGCTGCCGAAAAAGGGAAGCAAGTAGCTGTGCTAGTAGAACTCAAAGCCCGCTTTGATGAGCAAAATAATATTGCCTGGGCCAGACAACTAGAGCAAGCTGGTGTACATGTAGTATACGGATTGGTGGGACTAAAAACTCACACTAAAGTGATTTTGGTTGTCCGGCGCGAGGGTAAGAAAATGCGCCGTTATGTGCACATTGGCACTGGTAACTATAACGCCAAAACCTCCCGGCTCTATACCGATTTAGGTCTATTTAGTAGTCGTCCTGAACTCGGTGCTGATCTCACCGACCTGTTCAACTATTTAACAGGCTATTCCCGTCAACGATCGTACCGCAAGCTATTGGTATCTCCCGTCAATGCCCGCGAGCAATTTGTACAGTTGATTCAACAGGAAATTAATCAGGTACAAACTGGCGGCACTGGCCGGATTGTGGCAAAGATGAATTCTCTGGTTGATCCGGCTTTAATTGCCCACCTGTATCAGGCTTCACGGGCGGGGGTGAGCATTGATCTAATCGTACGGGGTATGTGTTGTCTCCGCCCTGGCCTCGCGGGACTCAGTACCAATATTCGGGTCATGAGTGTGGTTGGACGTTTTCTGGAACATTCGCGTATTTATTATTTCTATAATGGTGGTGCCGAGCAAGTATTGATTGGCAGTGCCGACTGGATGACGAGAAATCTCGATCGAAGAGTGGAAGCGATTGTCCCTATTGACGACCTCGAAATTGCTAAGGATATCCACGAAATTTTGGGGATTATGCTAGCGGATAATCGTCAGGCTTGGGATTTACAAAGCGACGGCAGCTATATCCAGCGCCAAGCAGCACCGGGCGGTGAGAGTGTCAGTTCGCACCAAATTTTAATGGATATGAATCGCTAGGATGTTGCTAATTCGCCCAAAATATCCAATACCACGTTCTGTGACAATTAATTTATTATATTTATCAAAATCTTATAAATATGTAATATCATTGTCGCTATGGATCTACAAATTCGTTAATAGTAGAGGACTAGTGAAACTAGTTATTTTAAAAGATTAACTACCCCGCATATTTAGCCAGTAGCAATGGAGGCAAGATAATTAATCAAGCACGGTCACCAGATGACTTAACACAATCCGAATTCGATGCCATGTTAAAGGATTTAGATACTGAATTTGAGGAAAAAGTCAGCCGGGAAGATTTGGAAGATTTTTGTTCAACAGAAGAACTAGACCAATTATTTCAGCCGCATATCACAGCTGCTAATCCAGAGTAAAAGTTTAAATCACCGCAGCATTGGCTCTCTTGCAATATTTATTTACACACCGCTCTTACCAACGAAAGTTTTGCCAGCCTTTGGTAACTAGCCACGGTTTATGGTCAGTGCGCGCGGGGATCATCATCCGCTGCCAAGCACCTAGTGGCGATACATATTGGGGTGAAATTGCCCCGATTCCTTGGTTTGGCTCCGAAACAATCGCCGCCGCGCAAGATTTTTGCGCATCTTTGGCTGGCTGTTGGACAGATACCATCGAGATTCCAGATAGCTTGCCAGCCTGTCAGTTTGCTTGGAGTGCCGCCCACCAGTATGGTCGCAACTGGGAAATTGAGGAAACTGGGGAACAATCGATCGACCCCAACTGGAGCGTACTATTACCAGCGGGTCAAACAGCATTGACCAGTTGGCAAACTTACTGGCAGCAGGGACATCGCACCTTTAAATGGAAAATTGGGGTAGAGGAGACTGGGCGAGAGTTAGAAATATTATCAGAGCTAGTGAACCAACTACCAGCGGGAGCTAAGTTACGACTGGATGCCAACGGCGGCCTCAGTTACAAACAAGCGCACACTTGGCTAAAACAATGCGAAACCCTACCTTGTATTGAATTCATCGAGCAGCCCCTCCTGGATCTGGTCGCCATGTTAAAATTGGCCGATCGCTATCCCACGCCGCTGGCCTTAGATGAATCAGTCAGCAACTTAGCTCGACTACAAGATTGCTATCACCAGGGTTGGCGGGGAATTTTTGTAATTAAGCCCGCCATTGCCGGCCATCTCGATCGACTGACCAATTTTATTCAACAACATCAGCTTGATGTCGTTTGTTCCACGAGTTTAGAAAGTCCAATTGGCCAGCAGGCAATCAGTCACTGGGCCAAAGAACAGGGCTTCGATCGACGTGCCATGGGCTTCGGTGTTAAACATTGGTTCACCGACGATTTAGAATACCTGCAAACCTTGCAAAAGCAGCTGGGCAGAGCTTAAACCTTTGCCTTGGATCAATACCCCAAATCCCCCTAAGCCAGTGGGATCGATCAGTTGATGTAGAGCTTGGCGTTGCTGCAAGGTAGCCATCACATCAGTACTGTTAACGGTCACTTGAGCGATGCGATCAGACATTCCTAAAGCCATCAAAAATAGCCCCTGCTTAGTTAAGCCAATCTGCTGTAATCCCACCGCTGCCCCGTGGCGAATCAAGCTACTAAAATCGACATGGGCAGTTAAGTCTTGGTTGCCAATGTGCCTGTAAGGGTCATTGTGATAACGGTGTTGGTAATAGCATTGCAAAGTACCCTGCGATCGCATCGGGTTGTAATAGCGATCGGCACTGTAACCGTAGTCAATCAATAGTAAATAGCCACACTGCAACTTGGGAGCGATGGTCTGGAGTAAGTCCAAAGCCGCTAAGTTAACTTCCGTGCGATAACCATCGGTATAACCACAGATATTAATATTAGCCAGCTCAAAATATTCTCTTAATCTAGGCGTTGATAACGCTGCCATCTGTTCGACAAACTGCTCTCCAGCGACACCCACATACACCTCGGCCAGTTCACTAGCCTGCACTACTACCTGATGAACTGGTAGTGCATCAATCAGTTCATTGGCTAACAGACAGCCTACAATACTCTCGTCCGGTAGTTCTGACCAGCTCAACCAGCGCACTGGCCAATTCTCTGCCAGAGATGCTGTGCGCATGCCCAAGAGCTGCTGCTGACTGGCCAACATCGCTGTCGCTGTCTCTATAATGATATAATCCAGACTGGCTAGTAATTCTGGGTGATGTTGTTGCCAGTACCGGAGCATATCCAGTGCCAGCAAACCTTGACCGGCTCCCATCTCTACCACCGCAAATGACTGTGGCTGTCCCAGTAACTGCCATAGCTGCGCTACCTGACTGGCTAACAGCTCGCCATAGTCTGTACCTAGGTGCGGTGAAGTAAAAAAGTCTCCCTGACTGCCAATTCGCTGGGAACTACGCACGTAATAACCAAACTGCGGCGCATAAAGGACTAGTTCCATGTATTCAGCAAAGGTAATGCGCTGTTGGGGACTGGCTAAAATGCGATCGCGAATCAACTGTTTAAGGGGCAGATAGTCAGACATGATCGAACTGAATGAAGATAGCAAATCCCTAGATCATGGCACTTGTCTAGTCAACAGTGCAACAATACACACAAAAGCTTCTCCTCCCCTATGTCATCTGCTGCCCTCTCCACCGCCGAATTGCAACAAGTTTTTCCTTTTGAATTAGATCGGTTTCAGCTGCAAGCCATTAATGCTCTAAATCAAGATAAATCGGTGGTGGTCTGTGCGCCTACTGGCTCTGGCAAAACTTTAATTGGCGAATATGCCATTCATCGATCGCGCAAAATTAATGGTAGGGTTTTTTATACCACACCACTGAAAGCACTTTCTAACCAAAAATTCCGAGATTTCCGCGCCGAGTTTGGCCGCGAAAACGTTGGGTTACTCACCGGCGATGTTTCGATTAATCGGGATGCACCGATTGTGGTGATGACCACCGAAATTTTTCGGAACATGCTCTATGGTACTCGGATTGGGGACGTAGGCGTTTCCTTACTGGGCGTTGATGCCGTAGTGTTAGATGAATGCCACTATATGAACGACAAGCAACGGGGCACTGTCTGGGAAGAATCGATTATTTATTGTCCCAAAAATATCCAGATCGTAGCTCTTTCGGCCACCGTCGCTAACAGTCAGCAGCTTACCGAATGGATTAGTAGTGTCCATGGCCCTACTGAATTAATTTATTCGGACTACCGACCAGTACCTTTGCAGTTTCATTTTGCTAGTCCCAAGGGTCTGTTTCCACTATTAGACAACAACTCTCCCCAGCTTAATTCCAAGCTCAAATCACATCAGCCCAAGGGTTCCCGCAAGCGAGAGGATGTGCCAACTACGGGTTTTATCGTCGGGAAGTTAGCCGAGCGCGAGATGCTACCGGCCATTTTCTTTATCTTTAGCCGCAAAGGTTGCGACCAAGCGGTGACCGATGTGAGCATCATGAACCTGATCAATAAAGAGGAAGCGGCACTACTGCAAGACAAAATCGATCGGTGGCTGCGCAAAAACCCAGAAGCCGCCAGACAAGGCCAAGTAGAGGCACTGTATCGGGGCATTGCAGCGCACCATGCCGGTATTCTACCGGCCTGGAAAGTATTGGTAGAAGAACTATTTACGCAAGGTTTAATCAAGGTCGTCTTTGCGACTGAAACTTTGGCGGCGGGTATTAACATGCCCGCTCGCACCACCGTAATTTCCAGTCTTTCTAAGCGTACCGACCTAGGGCACCGCTTGCTCACCGCTTCCGAATTTTTGCAAATGTCTGGCCGCGCCGGCCGACGCGGTAAAGATATCATTGGCCATGTAGTTACAGTGCAAAGTCGGTTTGAAGGTGCGGCCGATGCCGCTCACCTCGCCACGTCTCCTGCTGATCCGTTGGTGAGCCAGTTCACCCCCACCTATGGCATGGTGCTGAATTTACTCCAAACCCACACGTTGGATGAAGCCCGAGAATTGGTAGAAAGTAGCTTTGGGCAATTCACTGCCAACTCCGCTCTGCAACCACAGCAAGTCGCAATTAAAGAAGCCGAGCGAGAACTCAGCCAGTTATCTTTGTTACTAGATAAAGTCAGTCCTGCCGAGTTGGATAGCTATGAAAGCTTAAATTCACAAATGAAGCTAGAGCAAGCTCAACTTAAGAACCTCCAACTTTACTACGATCAAGTGCGCGTCAATCAGGTCGCTCGCCTCACGCCCACCGCCGAACCCGGCACCATCATGAGCCTTAAAGGTAAAAATGTACCAGTTTCCCAGCCCCTCCCCGCTTTGTTGGTGGCCAAAGCCAGTGGTGCCCATCGCAGTCGACTATTACTTTGCCTGGGTCAGGATAATCGCTGGTATGTAGTAGGGAATCAGGATGTAGTGGGTGTGCATGAGCAGTGGACAGCATATGTTGGTCGGCAGCAAGTGCCGCCCGTCGCCGCTTTGCTACCACCAGAAGACATGCCGGTGCGGGCTGGTCAGATCCGGAAGGGCACAGATGCTACGGCCGCGATCGCGAAGCTTATTCCTCGGATCGAAATCACGATGGTGCCAGAAGTGACTGAGCAAATGGGGAAGATCGACAGGTTAAAGCAGCAGCTAGAAAAACATGTGGTCTGGCAATGGGGCAATCCGGCTACTCTCCTCAAACGTCATCGCCGTCGCCAGGCGCTAGAACAAGAGATTGCCGAAAGACAAGATAAACTAGGTGCGATGTTAGCGCATCACTGGCAAGAATTCTTAAGCCTGATCGAAGTGCTGCGCCAGATGGGCGGTTTGAATGATGTCATGCCAACTGTCCTCGGTGAAATTGCCGCTGCGATCCGGGGCGACAATGAACTGTGGTTGGCAATCTGCATGTCATCGGGGTTCTTGGATGAGTTGCCCCCGCAAGATTTGGCGGCAACGATCTGTGCCTTAGTCTCGGAAACACCCCGTAACGATAGTTGGGTGAATTATGATCCCCCAGAAATGATGATGATGGCTTTGAGTGGGTTGCGCGGTACCCGCCGCCAGCTATTCCAAGTTCAGCATCGCCATCATGTGACGCTGCCCGTGTGGATGGAATACGACATGGTGGGTTTGGTACAATATTGGGCCTTGGATACATCCTGGACAGAGGTGTGTGATAGTTGCAGCTTAGATGAGGGTGATATGGTGCGGATGCTGCGGCGTACTGTAGATATGTTGTCGCAAATTCCCCACATTCCGCATATTTCGGATGCCCTCAAGACTACGGCCAAGCAAGCAGTGCAGTTGATAGATCGCTTCCCTGTCAACGAAAAAATTGAGTAGTTCCGTAGGCATTGCCCACTATCTAGGTCTCAGTTCATAACTTCAACTTCGGCTAATATTTTACAAATATCAGTAAATAGTGGGCGCTGTGCCGGCAAGGTGTGTAAACAGTCTTTTTGTAGACTTTTTAGTCGATCGATCACCAAATGCTGAACACCAGTATCAGTTGATGCACAGCGATCTAACAAATCTTCGAGTAAACAACCAAAAGCTCTGACTTCTAATCGCTCCAGTGCTAGAGCTTGATTAATATCATTTTGATCGTAGCTAGAGGCTGCCCCAAAATCCCCTAACAAACTATGACCCACAGCATTCACCAAAATATTGTGAGCATATAAATCACCATGCATAATGCCTTGGGCATGAAGGTACGCAGCAGCAGCGGCTATCCCGATCGCAATTTGTAAAACTACCACTACCGAAAACGAGGTGTCAGCGGCATAGGTATCCCTGGTACAAGTATCCAAGTTCGGGGGCTTACCCAGATTTTGGTAATGTGGTGGTATGAAAGATAATACTAAACCCGATTGATCGGCCGGGTGATCGATAATTTTACCCACAGCCCCCACCAAGTTGGGATGTCCGCCAGCAGCCAGACAAGCATTCATTTCATCAAGGGGCGAACCATCACTAGTGATGGCTCCTTTAAAAATCTTGATCGCGACAGTAGTTGGAGGCTGGTGGGGAAGTTGCCAAGTTCCTTGCGAAATGATGCCGGAAGCTCCTTCACCCAAAACATCCGTTATTTCTAAATCCTGCCAAGAGATATGTGACAGTAAAGGTGTAGCAGTAGCCTTTACCTGACAGCAAGGATTCCCAGCATAAGCTAGCCAAGATAAGCGAGGTAGTGTAAATAGCCAAGGTGGCAAACATTCTAAAAGATTTGCGGATAGCCGAACTAGTTCTAGGTTCTGACAGTCGGACATCTTATCGGGTAGTGTAGTGATTTGATTGCCAGCCAGCATCAGTTTTTGTAACTGGGAGAGTTGGCCGATCGATCTGGGCAGTTTCTTAAGTTTGTTATCAGTCAGAATTAACCACCGGATAAGCGACGGTAACGCATTTTCACCGAGCACCTTGATTTTATTGGATTTGAAGCCCACTATATCCAGATCTGGACAATCCGCTAACACGGCTGGGACTTCCGTAAAATCATTGTTACTCAAGAAAACTATTTTGAGCTTTTTCAACCGACCAAAATTAGCGGGCAACGATGATAAATGGTTATGAGACAGATCCAATATTTCCAAGGAATTGGCTAAATTAAAGATTTCAGTGGGAAACTGAGTCAAGCCAGTGGCTAAGCTCAGCCGTTTACTTCCCGCCAACTGACCAGAACGCAGTAGATCGATCGTTTCCATATATCAACTTAAAGAATCATTTTAATGGAAGATATGCTGGTGGCCATGGGCATCAAAACCTCTAAATTTAATCCATTAACCAGCTAAAAAGAGATTCTACGGTCAGTTCAAAGTCTCTGGCGAATTCTGGAACTGGCAATTTGGCAGCGGATTGATCGTAGAAAGTAGTCGATTGATCGGGTACGTAAACAAATACTGATTGGTCAGCTGGATCAATTAGCCATCCCATTTGAGTCCCATAATTTAAACAATGAAGAATATTTTTGGTAACCTTAGTTTGACTTTGATCTGGCGATAAAATTTCAATTGTCCAATCTGGAGCGATCGAGAAAACATTAGCAATCCCACCATGCCCGTTCCGAGGAATGTTATCCCATAAAAATACTGCCAGGTCAGGAACAGTAGATCGTCCACCAAAAGTACAACGTAACTCCGTAAAAGCCCGAGCAATCTTCACTGGTTTTAGTTGAACGTTGATAGCCGCACTCAACTCAGTTTGGATGGCGCTATGTTCTCCTTGAGGCATTGGTTTCTGAGTAATTATGCCATTTCCATATTCGCTGGCCGGTTCTGTCTCCGGCAGCTCTAAAAAACGCTCTAAAGGCAGAAGCTGGATCGGAGTCTGTACCATGACAGCAGATTGAAAGAATAATACCAGTATAGTCTAGGATGATCGTAATCGGCGATAAGTATCAACTCGGTAGCGCTATCTAGCAGTGTTAGAATGTCAGGGCCATTAACCGCCGCCTGCCATGAACCCGATTCCCAACCATCGCCCCGAACTACTTGCTCCCGCCGGCGATTGGGTCTGCGCTAAAGCTGCCGTTGAAAATGGTGCCGATGCTATTTACTTTGGGTTAGATCGGTTCAATGCTCGGATGCGTGGTGATAATTTTACAGAAGCCGACTTGCCAGAATTAATGGCTTTTCTACACCAGCGTGGTGTCAAAGGCTATTTGACTCTCAATACCCTCATTTTTCCATCAGAACTAACCACTGCCGAACAATATCTCCGAACAGCTTTGCGATCGGGTGTCGATGCCGTCATTGTGCAAGATATTGGCATTTGTCGGTTGATTCGGCATATTTCCCCGGATTGGCCAATCCACGCCTCCACCCAAATGACAATTACCAGCGCCGCTGGGGTAGAGTTCGCAGTGGAATTGGGCTGCAATTTAGTAGTTTTAGCGCGGGAATGTTCAATTAAAGAAATCACTAAAATCCAAGATCAACTCAGTGCCAAAAACCTGAGCTTACCGCTGGAAATATTTGTACATGGGGCACTTTGTGTGGCCTATTCTGGCCAATGTCTCACTAGTGAATCATTAGGTGGTCGCTCCGCCAACCGGGGGGAATGTGCCCAGGCTTGCCGCTTGCCCTATGACCTGATTGCCGATGGCAAATTAGTAGAGTTAGGCGATCGCCAGTATCTCCTAAGCCCCCAAGATTTAGCTGGTATTGAATTACTCCCAGAGATTATCCAAGCGGGGGTGAGTTGTCTCAAGATTGAAGGCCGTCTGAAGGCCCCGGAATATGTGGCCAGTGTCACGCGCATTTATCGGCAGGCGATCGATCAATTAGCGACACCGATCACTACTCACACCAGCTCTCCGGCAGAAAATCGCTATGAACTAGAAATGGCTTTCTCGCGCGGACTCGCCCCTGGTTGGTTGGCTGGTATTGATAACCAGAAGCTAGTGAATGGTGAGTACAGCAGTAAGCGCGGAGTATTAGCGGGGGTAGTAACTCAAGTGCGATCACGAGAAGTGACAGTCAAAACAACTACCGCAGTTAAACCTGGTGATGGGGTTGTATTTGGTCTAGGCACTACGCAATCCCAGCGACCAGCTATTGGTGGTCGAATTTATACCGTCACGCCACTTACTAAAGATTCCGCCGTCCTCACTTTCAATTGGGACGATGTGGATCTGAGCTTAGTTGTAGTCGGTGATCAACTTTGGAAAACCAGTGACCCAGAGCTAGAAAAAAAAGTTCGTCAAACTTATGCCGGTGAACAAGTGCGCACAGCTCAACCACTACATTTGGAAATTCAGGGGGCGATCGATCTTCCCCTGACTGTGATTGCTAGAGATCAGCAAGGGCATATTGCTCAAGTTGATTCAGCGATGAATATATCGATCGCCCACCATCAGCCGTTGACTACCGAAAAGCTCAATCAACAACTGGGGCGATTGGGTGGTACGCCCTTTAGTCTGGGCGTAGTCACTTGCGATTTACCTGGCAACGGAATGCTACCAGTTAGTGAACTGAACCGGATGCGCCGGTTGCTAGTCGAGCAGCTACTTCAGCAGCGGACTCAAGAATGTCGATGGCAGATCGATGAGACGGCGACGGTGCAGAACTTACTGCCGATCGCCACTACGGTCTCAACACCCGTGGCGTTGCGAGTCTTAGTGAGAACTTTGGCACAATTAGCGGCGGTAGTGGATGCCAATATCGAGCAAATCTATTGTGAATTTATCGATCCGCGTCATTATCGAGCTGCGGCTCGGATTGCAGATGAGCGAGCGGAGATCTTTGCCGTACCGCCGCGTATTACAAAACCAGGCGAGCATTGGACATTGGAACAATTGGCCACTTGTGAACCGGCTGGCTACTTAGTCCGTAACTACGATCAACTGGAATTTTTTCAAGGTCAACGCTGTATCGGGGATTTCTCCCTCAATGTAGCCAATGCATTAACAGCAGACTATTTTCAGCGGCGTTATCGACTAGAACGGTTGACAGCTTCCTACGACTTGAATATTGCGCAGTTGCTAGATTTCTTGACAACTTATCCAGCACAGCAAATTGAAGTAACTATTCATCAACATATGCCGATGTTCCATATGGAGCATTGCGTGTTTTGTGCTTTTCTGACGGATGGTACTGACCATACTAATTGTGGTCGTCCTTGTGAGACACAGCAGGTAGAATTACGAGATCGAGTAGGCACTAATCACATTTTACAGGCGGATGTGGGGTGTCGCAACACGCTTTATAACGGGAAAGCGCAAACCGGGGCAGAGTATGTGCAACAGCTAATTGGTTCGGGAGTGAGTCATTTGCGCTTAGAGTTTGTGCAGGAAGACGCGGCAACAGTGACAAAGACGATCGAGTATTATCGCCAGGTAATTGCTGGGGAAATGAGTGGTACCCAGCTGTGGCAGAATCTGCAATTGTCTAATCAGCTGGGAGTTACGAGGGGGACTTTGGCGAAACATTCTTGATGATGTAGTTATAGTTTGGCTCACATCTATCCCGCCATCTCCATTTTGGCAATCAAATCTATGAGACTTTTTTCCTGAAGGTGACTGGCTGTTACCATCCGGTGATTGGGAATACCTAAGAACCGCTCGGTGATTAAGTCGCTGTAGACCGCCAGATCGTTCGGCCAGTTGGTGAGTATTTGGCGGATGGCGCTTAAGGGCTCACCTTCACTAATCAATGGATAACTAAAATTGCCACTGAACAAAATGATGGGTTTCACTTCTTGCTCGGCAACCTGAATTTGGGCGGCGGCAACAGTCAGGTTCAAATGCCTGTCTGCTAAACTGTAAATAATATTCAAAGAAGCTTGAATGGGAGCTATGCCAAAGTTTTGCCAGTTGCCATCGGCCAGTAAGTGCTGACTAATGTATTGATCGGCTGCATCGCTATCTGATTGGGGACTGTAACTGCGGATATGGATACCAATGGCTTGGTACTTAGCCAGCTTGAAGATGTCCAGATATTTTTGAGCAATTGTGGCGATGCTCAGACTGTAAATATCTTTTTCTCCGATAATTTCACTAAACATGATCTGATTGGGTTCGGCACTAATGCTAACACCATTGGTAAAAAAGAGCTGGGAGAGCCATTCATTATTTACAGGTGGTCTAGCTAGTTGCCAATCCTGGGGAATGATCCCACTAAGTTGCAGAAATTCGGCTGTGACTAAGTTCGGATTGGGCTGTTGCATAACCACCACAATTCCTAACTCTTGTAAAATCAGACTCATACAGCCATATTAGTAACTTTGGTTTACTGTCGAATTATATTTTCGATTTCTGGGTAGCGACTCGGTCGAAAAGCTTAACTATTTATTAGTGAGCAAGTAATATTTACGTATTTATACTGAGCTAATAGACAGAAAAGTAACCATTATCGCCCTGTGTAGAAACAGCCAAATCATCATTAACCAAGCCACTTCTATCACATTTTGATGGATCGAAATGTGGGCAAATAGATTTTACTCTAGCGCAGTTAAAATTACAATTTATCACAGAAGTTACGATAATGGCTATTAGAATAAGTATAACTCACTTGTGTGCCGGACTAATAATCCGAATCAATTAAAAATATATTCATCAGGACTTGTACCATGAATAATGATTTATCCACTAGCGCCGCCTGATGCTGATCTGCAATAAATCTCACTGAACAAATATCAGTTCTCTGTAGGACAACTACAAAATTCTTATGCTAAAACGAATTTTACAAACGCTACTCTTGTGTTGCGCAGCGATCGTCCTCACCACCAGAATGGCCATCAGCAGTCCCTTACCCAACAGGATGCTGATGG
>CAXTSZ010000021.1:0-12468 GCA_964247125.1 uncultured bacterium | reverse complement strand
ATGGGCGCACTGAACTTGGCAAGGACTCGAATAGTTTCAAAATCATCCAGAAGAAATACATCTTTCCAACCACGTTCATAGGGGCGGGGCGGTAATCCATTACGATCGATCATTTGCAAATCTACAAAGTGAATATGTACCGGATGCACCCAACCGCTGCCCGCATTCACAAACTGCCAGATCTCCAGCGCTCCTGGTTGGGGATTGGCATCTACTCTGTTTTCGTCCCATACTTTATTATTGATCTTCCATTCGTTGCCATTGCGCTCCAAGCGAAAGGTGCGAGTGGGAATGGTCTGACCGGGCTGAATTTGATCGACTAAGCGTTCAAAAGGTTGGCGCAAGACGGTGGGCAGAGTGCTGTTATCGATCGCATCCGCATCCTCCTCAATATCAAACCGCATAATCACGCCAGTTTGGTTATTGATATCCACGTTGTTGGGAAATGCCGGATTGTGGAGATAGAGCTGAGAGCCGATCGGAAAATCTTTAAAATCAATCACGATGCCATAGCGTTCGCCGACCCCGATCCGCAGGACATTGAGCGGCGATGTCTTGGTGGAGGTGATCGTGACCGGATTTTCTAACAGTCCGGCATCAGTACTAATGACGTGGAAAGAATTCCCACTAGTTAAGGTGTTTTCTTCCTGACTCAACACCAATTGATAGGTACGTGATGGAGATGCATTCAGTAGCCGGAAGCGATATTTCCGTCGCTGCACTTTCAGGTGTGGAAAAGGTGTGCCATTCACCAATACGACATCGCCATAGGCACTGCGCTGGCCGCGATCATTGAAAATCAACTTTCCGGTAGCATCAAATTTTTTATCTTGAATCATTAAGGGAATGTCATATTCCCCTGTCGGCAAATTGAGGTTGCGGTCTTTGGCATCATCGACCACATACATACCTGCTAATCCCATATAAACATTACGCGATGTTTTGTGGACAGCATGATCGTGATACCAAAGCGTGGCCGCTCGATCGTTGGGATAGATGTAGTCTTTAAAGTAACCGGGGGCAATTAGATCGGTAGCGTACCCGTCATATTGGGGCAGCGAGGCCATCCCATGCAAATGAATAGCAGTGTCGATCGGTTTTTCGATGTTCTGCTCAATAGTTGTCCCCAAATTATTGATAAACCGCATTACCGAAGTACGTCCTTCGTCCTCTGGTTCTATGCCACCATGATGCCGAATGATCGGGCCGACGGCGGCGGGTGCTAATCCTTTACCAACGTAACACCACATTTCGGTCTTCAGTCCTGGGAGGATTTCGATCGCTGCTTTCTGCATGGTAATTTCGTAGTAGTCGATCGGACGTTCGCCAGTGGTACTTCGGGAAGGCAGCAGTAAAGGCGGCAGTTTCAGGGGCACCTGAAATCGCGGGTAGATGGGGCTAAACTGAGCTAGTGCTGGTTGCGGAAAGCTCAAGGGCGATATCAAGATGCCACTCCCGACTAGCTTGATGGCTGCCCGTCTGGTGATTTTCATAGCCAAAACTCCTGTCTGTGATAGTTTGGATTTTTATTTTCGATATTTTATCTAGATGTTGAACTATATTAAGTTTGACGGTCGGTTAAATTTGATATTTCCGAAGTGTATTTAAAGATCTTTATTTGTCATATTATCGGGCGTAAAGTGGCCGTAGAAAGCACACATTAAGATTTGAAATATTTAGACTTCACAACTTCCTCATATTTGGGGGATATGATGAAGCTATAGAAGTTAGTTCGCCAAATCTTTACGACCTTAGCCCCGCGACAGGAGGGCAGTATGAACGAATCGATGCTGTTTGTGATTTTAGCTTTGTGGTTGATTTTAGTAAGTTTATTCCTCGCCGACAAATATTTAATCAAAACCCAATCAGTGCCCCGACTAGGAAAATATGCTGTGGCATTGCATCGAGTTTTTGATGTGGTGGCAGTGGTTCTTATGCTCGGCGGCGCCTATTTATTACTGTTGAATGGCACAGCGTGGGTGATGGTCGCCTTTAGTATTGGTTTGCTCTGGCCAGGACTACCGATCGCCGTGAATTACGTGGTTGGGCACCAGGTATTTGATGGTTACTGGGATGAAGTCGCCACTGAAAACAACTTTATCTTAGATGGCAAGATCTGGTTGTCGGTCATTATCTCACTGGTCATTACCCTGCTCGTGATGTCTTGGACTTACTACAGCTAATTGCTAAACCTAGATAGTGAGTAGCAGTCACCATCTAGGTTTCAGGCAATGCAAATATTTTAGAGGAACTAATGGAAACTGACGAAGCTTCCGATCGGTTACGTTTTAGGCGACTAGCGATCGCAGCTAGTCTAGTCGTACTGGGGTACTCTATTGGGTTAGGGTGGCATGCCCAGCATTCGTTTCCAGTCCTCAAAATACCACTAGCCATAGTTGAAGAAAATAAAACATCTGGCATCACCAAAACAGCCACAGCAGCTACCACAACAGCCCGGATTTACTTACTATCGCTACAAAATAATAAGTTGGTATTAGTAGCTCAAGCCGTATCTTTGACAGATGCCAGCACTCCGACAGTATCCTTAAGGATTGCCTTTGAGCAATTATTGGCTACCTCTCGACCAGCAAGCCAACCACCCGGACTCGTTTCCACTATCCCAACTGGCACAAAACTATTAGATTTAAAAGTCCAGAGTGGCAATGTTTACGTAGACCTTTCCGCCGAATTCGCGCATGGGGGTGGTAGTACTTCGATGATTGGTCGAGTGGGTCAGGTAGTTTACACGGCAACTAGTCTCAACGATCAAGCCAAAGTGTTTATATCGGTAACTGGGCAGCCGATCGGTGATCAGCATCCCTTGGGTGGGGAAGGTTTAATCTTGCGCCAACCGACTACCAGACAAGAATTCATCACAGATTTTGCAGGCTAGACGACAAGAGTTAAACTAGAAACGCTGTTGCTACTGGCTTGGAACTGTGGAAAAAATCAAATTTGGTACGGATGGTTGGCGAGGCGTAATTGCCCAAGAGTTCACCTTTGAACGGTTACTAACGGTAGCACCGATCGCTGCCCAAGTATTGTGGGAAACATTTGGGGCTAAAACCAATAATCACCGGATTATCGTCGGGTTCGATCGGCGTTTTATGGCTGAAATGTTTGCCCAAAAAATGGCCGCCGGTCTGCAACAGGCGGGTTTTGAAGTGATCCTGAGCAACACCTTTGCCCCTACCCCAGCTTTTAGCTGGGCGGCGCATAGTCAAGATGCGCTAGGGGCTTTAGTCATTACGGCCAGTCACAATCCGGGTCACTATCTAGGACTAAAAGTGAAAGGCAATTTTGGTGGTTCTGTCGCCCCCGAACTCACTCAGCGCATCGAAGCTCGCCTTGATGAGTTGATTAACACTGGTTTTTCCGGTAGCCTCACCACTTTTGATCCTTGGCCTAGTTACTGTGCCGCCATTAGTAACCAGGTCAATATTGCCAAAATACAGCAACTCGTTGACCAGGGAAAAATTCAAGTATTTGCCGATGTCATGCACGGCGCAGCCGCCACTGGTTTAGCCAGATTGCTGGGGTCAGCGGTTCAGGAACTGCATAGTAACGCCGATCCATTATTTGGCGGCACCGCTCCAGAACCTTTGGCCTCTAACTTGGTGGAACTCTGCGATCGCGTCCGCACTGCTCAACTGGAGCATCCTGAGCAAATTGCGGTGGGTTTAGCTTTTGATGGCGATAGCGATCGGATTGCCGCTGTCGATCAAGATGGTAATTTCCTCAGTTCCCAAATTTTGCTACCGATTCTGATGCAGCATCTCCACCAAAAGCGCGGCATGAGCGGCGAAGTAGTTAAAACAGTCAGTACCTCAGATTTAGTACCCAAAGTTGCAGCTTTATACAATTTGCCAGTGTATGAAACGCCCATTGGCTACAAATATATTGCCGATCGCATGTTAGAAACGCCCGTCTTGATTGGTGGTGAAGAATCTGGGGGGATTGGCTACGGACATCATATTCCTGAGCGTGATGCCCTGCTGTCGGCGCTGTATCTGCTGGAATCGATCGCCGATGCTCATCAAGATCTGGGGGCACAATACCGCCAGCTTCAGGCTCAGACTAATTACTTTGCGGCCTACGATCGCAATGATCTGCAACTGGCTAGTATGGAAGTGCGCGCAATTTTGATCGATAAATTAGCCACGACCCCCTTCCAGTCGATCGGCAATCAGGCAGTGGTCAGCTTACAGACTACCGACGGTTATAAGTTTCATTTGGCCGATGGCAGCTGGTTACTAATTCGCTTTAGCGGTACCGAACCAGTGCTGCGTCTATACTGCGAAGCTGCCACTATGGAAAAAGTTCATATTACCTTAGCCGCCGCAGCTGATTGGGTGAAAAATGTCACTGCTGTTCAACTTTGAGCAGTTGATAGAGCCGTTTAAACTCGCGTTGTTGGATATTGTGATCGACAATCGGTGCTGGATAACGACTAGTTGTGCGCCACAGCGGTGGGATATTGCCTACTAACAGATCTTTGGTGTCGATCGATCGCAATTCTGGCAACCAGTGCCGAATATAGTCACCTTTGGCGTCAAACTTTTGGGCTTGAGTGGCAGGATTGAAAATCCGCAAAGGCTTGGGGTCCATACCACTCGATGCGCTCCACTGCCAACCACCATTATTGGCTGCTGGTTCACCATCCACCAGGGTTTGCATAAAATATTGCTCGCCCCACTGCCAGTTAATCATTAAATCCTTCGTCAGAAAACTAGCCACAATCATCCGGCAGCGATTGTGCATCCAGCCAGTTTGATTCAGTTGGCGCATCGCCGCATCAATGATTGGATAACCAGTTCTCCCTGCACACCAAGCCGTAAACCGCGCCTGATCATCCGACCACGGAAAATCGTTCCACAGTGGACGATAGGGACCAGCTAAAAGCTGCGGAAAATGATAGAGGGCTTGGTGATAAAACTCACGCCAAGCGATTTCCTGTTGCCAGGTAGTAATGCCTTGGCGGGCTTCGTTGTTCTCGGCTTTGGCCATGGCCGTCATCGTGGCTTGCCATACCGTCCGAATACCGATCGTTCCCCAAGCCAGCGCCGGACTGAGCGTTGAAGTACCATCAATGGCGGGAAAGTTGCGATCGACATCATAGCTATTAATTGCTTGCGCCGTAAAAATGTCCAGGCGCTGTTGGGCAGCGGCAGTTCCCGGCTCCAGGACTTGGGGCTGATCCCAAGCAAAACCCAGTTGGGCAAGGGTGGGCAGCGGCACCGTTAATTTATCAATCGCCTGCTGTGCCGCCTCTGACAACTCTAGTTTCAAGAACCTAGCTATCTGCCCAGGTGCTGCTTTCGATCGACCCTGCCAGTTGCGCCAGTAGGGAGTGTACACCGTATAAGGCTGATTGCTACCACTATAAATTGCCTCCGGAGCATGGAGGACATGATCCCAGAAACTCTCGACCCCAATACCTTTTTCTTGCAGAGCGGCGGTAATCTGCCGATCGATCTGGCGGCTATCTGGTTCGACCGATTCATTGTAATAAAGGGCGCTAACTCCTAGACCAGTCGCTAATTCTACAATCCCCCCCACCGGCAATTGCCACATGATCAATAGCTGACTACCCATGGTGGCATAAGCATGTTGCAGTTGTTGCAAAGATGCCAAAATATAACTAACTTGAGCCGGCGCAATTTTCAGAGGGTCTATGTGAGCCGGATCAATGCAAAATATACCCACCACCATCGCCCCCGTCTGACTAGCGGCCTCTAAACCGACATTATCAACAATGCGCAAATCGCGCCGATGCCAGAACAAAACTGTATTAGTCATATGGAGCTGATTAGGGAAATTTCGCCTCCGTAATGTAGCACTTTTGGTAAATAGGACACTGGTCTCGCTCAAGAATCATGCGAGAATTTGAATAACTGCCGCTACCAAATATCTTGACTTTTCTGATTTAGTAATGTTTCTATTTATTTCCAAACTGCTCCCCGCCATTTTTTTATATCCGCTCAGTCTCGCTAGCATGATGCTGGTTGGTGCTTTAGTGCTAATCTGGCGCAAATCTCGCTGGTCGCCAGCACCAATTGTGCTGGCTTTAGCTACGATTTGGATCTCTAGTAATGCCTGGACAACCAACCAAATCATGCAGTCCTTGGAATGGCAAAATATTCCCCCCGGTGAATTGCCCAAAGCCGAAGCCATCGTTGTACTGGGTGGTGCGACCAGATCGAAATCCTATCCTCGGACTGGTGTTGATTTGAGTGAAAGAGGCGATCGGATAATTTACGCGTCTCAGTTGTATAAACAGGGCAAAGCACCACTAATCATTGTCAGCGGCGGTCGGATTGACTGGAAAGATTATGGCGATCCAGAATCTGCGGATATGGCAACCGTGTTGATTAATGATCTAGGCATTCCCAAATCCGCCATTATCGAGGAGCCGAAATCTTTAAACACCTATGAAAACGCTGTCAACGTTCAAAAAATCTTGGATAAACGCCAAATTGAACGAGTACTGTTAGTTACTTCGGCCTTTCATATGCCGCGATCGCTACGGATTTTTCGCAAACTAAAAATGGATGTGATTCCGGCACCCAGTGACTACCTCGTGTCGGAAATGGCCTTAGACGAGCCTAATCGTACTTGGCAATCGGCCTTACTGAGTGCGATCCCCGATTCCCAGCGACTAGATAATTTCACCACCGCCCTCAAGGAGCACATTGGGACGTGGATTTATATCATTAAAGGCTGGGCTTAATCGCTGCCGAACTGTAATTATTCTGGCTCAGGGCGAGATATACTGAGCAACAGGGCGGCACGAGAAGCTGTCTTAATGATGTGCGGTCAAGATTAAGAGGTTGGAATGAATTCGGGTATTGACTTACAAAGTACTTTTATCGAATCCTTGGGCGATCTGGGCATTGCCGCCGATTTAGCCAAAGTGTTGTGGATGCCTTTTCCCATGCTACTCATGCTCATTGGGGCGACCTTGGGCGTATTCGTGAACGTCTGGCTCGAACGGAAAGTATCCGCCGCTGCTCAACAGCGGATTGGTCCAGAATTCGCTGGTCCGTTGGGAGTGCTCCAGCCAGTCGCGGATGGACTCAAGCTCTTGTTCAAAGAAGATATCCTGCCAGCTAAAGCTGACCCCTATCTCTTCACGATCGGACCAATCCTGGTGGTATTACCAGTTTTCTTGTCTTACCTAATCGTGCCTTTTGGTCAAAACCTGGTGGTGACCAACATTACCACTGGTGTATTTTTGTGGATTGCCTTGTCGAGCATTGCTCCGATCGGACTGTTGATGTCGGGCTATGCTTCTAACAATAAATATTCTTTACTGGGGGGTCTGCGTGCTGCCGCCCAGTCGATTAGTTACGAAATCCCCTTAGCCTTAGCGGTATTGGCGGTGGTGATGATGTCCAATAGTTTGAGTACGATCGATATTGTCGATCAACAATCTGGTTACGGCATTCTTTCTTGGAATATCTGGCGACAACCTTTCGGCTTCATGATTTTTTGGATTGCCGCTTTAGCTGAATGTGAGCGCTTACCCTTTGACTTGCCAGAGGCCGAAGAAGAATTGGTGGCGGGCTACCAAACCGAATATGCCGGGATGAAGTTTGCCCTGTTTTACATCGCGTCTTACGTTAACTTAGTCTTGTCGGCGCTGTTCGTCGCCATTCTCTACTTAGGTGGCTGGTCTAGCCCGATTCCAATCGAACTAATTGGCGACTGGCTAAACGCCAGCCCAGATAGCTCCTGGTTACAAGTAATTGATGCTTCGCTCGGGATTACGATGACAGTCCTCAAGGCTTACCTCTTGGTATTTTTGGCCGTTTTGACCCGCTGGACAGTGCCCCGCGTCCGCATCGATCAATTGCTAAATCTGGGCTGGAAGTTTTTGCTCCCGATCGCCCTCGCGAACTTACTACTTACTGCTGCTCTCAAGATTACGTTCCCAGCGTTTTTTGGTGGCTAGGCGATTAAATTATTTTCCCGGAGAATTACTACCTCATGTTGAAGTTCCTCAAGCAAGTCATAGACTACGGCAAAGAAACCGTTAATTCGGCCAAGTATATTGGCCAGGGCATGGCTGTCACCTTCGACCACATGCAGCGCCGCCCCATTACTGTTCAATATCCCTACGAAAAACTGATTCCCTCAGAAAGGTTTCGGGGACGCATTCACTTTGAATTTGATAAGTGCATTGCCTGTGAAGTATGTGTGCGCGTTTGTCCAATCAACTTGCCTGTGGTGGATTACCAATTCGATAAAGCCAGCAAGAAGAAAAAATTAGATGCTTACAGTATCGATTTTGGTGTTTGCATTTTCTGTGGCAACTGTGTGGAATATTGCCCCACCAACTGCCTGTCGATGACCGAAGAATATGAATTGGCGACCTACGATCGACATGAGTTGAATTATGACAGTGTGGCTCTGGGTCGGCTACCTTACAAAGTCACCGACGATCCGATGGTCACCCCACTGCGCACCCTGGCTTATCTGCCCAAAGGCGTGATGGACCCTCACGATTTGCCGGCTGGTTCCCAACGCTCTGGTCTACGCCCCGAAGAAATCAACGCCTCCTCTGATAAATAAGCTATGAATATTCCCCAAGGTGTCCAATTTGTCTCCTTTGTTATTCTCTCGGCTTTAATGCTGGGAACTGCACTGGGTGTAGTATTGCTCAGTAACATTGTCTACTCCGCCTTTCTACTAGGTGGAGTGTTTATCAGCATGGCGGGGTTGTATATCTTGCTCAATGCCGATTTTGTATCGGCGGCTCAGGTGCTGATCTATGTAGGGGCAGTCAATGTCTTAATTCTGTTTGCCATCATGCTCGTGAACAAACGAGAAGATTTCAAACCTAAGAAGAATCTGTGGGTTGGTCGCCTGAGTGCCGCCGCAGTCTGTGCTGGCTTGTTTGCTCTGCTATCTACGGTAGCGGTGATTACACCCTGGCAAATATCAACAGCAGTCTCACCGGCTGGCTCTTTGGTACCCCTAGCCAAACACTTCTTTACCGATTTCTTACTACCTTTTGAGTTATCTTCGATCCTTTTGTTGATCGCCATGGTCGGCGCGATCGTGCTGGCGCGGCGCGAATTTATTCCCGATGTGGCTGGTGAAAATACCGCCGACTCAGCTCTCACTTTGCCGGAGCGGCCCCGGGAGTTGGTCGGCAAATAGTTTTTCAAAATATCAATAAATTGTTGAATCTCATGCAATTACAACTATCTTATTTTCTGGTCGTGGCTGCTGCCCTGTTCTGTATTGGCATCTATGGGTTAGTTACTAGTCGCAACGCCGTGCGCGTGTTGATGTCGATCGAACTGATGCTCAATGCTGTCAACCTCAACCTGATGGGCTTTTCTAATTTTATCGATCCGGTAGATATTAAAGGTCAGGTGTTTGCGGTGTTTGTCATTGCGATCGCTGCCGCTGAAGCCGCCGTTGGTCTAGCAATTGTCTTGGCCATCTATCGCAACCGGATGACAGTAGATATGGAGCAGTTCAATCTACTCAAATGGTAGTGCGCTGAGCTGTCTTTTTCTTGGGCGATTGCCGTTGTCCATAATATTCATTGAGCGACTTCACTAACTGTCGTCCGATCGCCTGCGCCAAGTTTACTGGCACCGCATTCCCAATTTGCTTATAGACCTGATTCATCGAACCCTGAAACTGCCAATTATCAGGGAAAGTTTGGATCCGGGCGTACTCACGGATCGTAAAAGGTCGAGTTTCGGACGGATGACAACGCTCCGTTTGTTTTTGTGCCGGAGAAGTAGTCAGCGTCAAGCAAGGTTCATCCCAACTCATACGCCGTGCCATGCCGGTTTTGCCGCCGCCCAAATAAAAGCTTTTCAGCATATATTCTTTTTGAATTTTGAGCGGTAAATCCCGCCAATAGCCGCCCGGTGGCACCATCTCCATAATCTGGCGTTTCCGACGGGGATAAGTTTGACCAGGAGCCGCTGGCACATCCGATTCAAACAACCGACCCGCTTGCAAAGCATCGCGCACAGTGTAAATCTCGCGCTGGGGATGGGGATAGTCAAACTTGATGTTGGTTCCTTTTTTGACGCCCACTAAAAATAGTCGTTCGCGTTTTTGGGGCACCCGCTGAAAAATAGCCTTGAGCACCTTCGGCGGGATCACTTCATAACCTAACTCATCTAATACCGAGATCATGCCAGCGATCGTCTGGCCATCATCGTGAGTTAGCAAGCCGCGCACATTTTCCCCCACACAGATTAAGGGCTGGATTTCTTGGACAGCTCGGGCAAACTCAAAAAACAGTGTGCCCCGGGCATCTTCCAAGCCCAACTTTTTGCCAGCGTAACTAAAAGTTTGACAAGGAAAACCACCCGTTACGACATCGATCGACTGAGCATATTCCGTAAAAGAAAACTGTGCCACATCCCCCTCTAAGATTTGCCACTGGGGTCGATTAGCCCGCAGGGTGGCACAAGCCCAAGGATCAATTTCATTGAGGAGCTGGCAGTGCAGACCAGCTTGTTCTAAGCCCAACGCCAAGCCCCCCGCGCCAGCGAATAATTCTGCTACGGTATAGTCTTGTAATGGCGTAAAATCGACAGGTGTTAGGGCATCTGGCTCGAACAAAAAGCTCAAAGCTTCAAACTGTCGCAAAGACTCGGCGGGATAAACTCGATAATTATTGGGTAGGCGGATCGATCGGAGCTTGCCATTTGCATCCCAGCGTCGTAAAGTTTCCTTGGAAACCGATAGCATATCGGCCACTTCCGATAGAGCGTAATATTCTTTCATCCCGCTTGCTATAACCTTGATCATGGTTACTATCATGACGTTAGTCAGCACCACTTGTCAATACATCAGTATCAATGGAAAGTCGCGAAAAGCAAGAAATTTTAGCCAAAGCGAAACAATGGTTTCGCGAGACTCTCTCGGCTAATCATATTCGTAACGCTCAAAAGCTGACTAATCCGCAAGAATTTAACATCAATCCTTTTTTAGCAGTCTACCTGGCTAATTTTCTCACGGGCAATTCTAGTCCGGAGAGTATTGCCAAGGCACTGATTTACCCCCGGGTGCTGGGTACTTCGATCACGACTTCCTTCGGTACCAACATTCAAAAATTCACTAGCGAAGTATTGTCTTCTTTTGGTAGCACTACCAGCGGCATTGATATCGAATTTATTGATCAAATAGATGGTCATCGTAAATATTGTCAGCTAAAATCTGGCCCCAATAATATTAATAAGGATGATGTGGAGACGATCGCCAGCCATTTTAGAAGTGTTCTCAATTTATCTAGAACCAACAACTTGCGACTATCGATCGAAGACCTGATGGTGGGAGTAATCTATGGAACATCAAACGACTTAAGTGGGCATTATCGCCGGATCACCGAGCAATACCATTATCCGGTATTGGTCGGTCAGGCTTTTTGGCACAGGCTCACGGGAGATGAACACTTCTACACCGATCTCATCAGAAGTATGGGTGAGGTGGCCACTGAAGCAGACTTTACAGCTCAGTTAAACCAGATAATTACCAAATTAGCCAGTAGTCCAGAGGTGATCGCCCTGTCAGAGAAATCGATCGGTTAAAATATAGGTTGACAACTGCGAGAGCTTAAGATGTTGCTAGACATTCAACGTATCCACGTACCACCAGGGCAAAGAGTGCTGTTGCAAGATGTTACCTGGCCAGAGTTGGAAGAAATTTTATCCGAACTGGGCGATCAGCGAGCAGCACGCATTGCTTACAATCATGGCACTCTCGAAATTATGACACCCTTGCCCGAGCACGAGTTTAGTAAAGAAATTATTGGCGACTTGCTGAAGGCTTTGCTAGAAGAATTGGATATGGAATTCGTTAGCCTCGGCTCTACTACTTTTAAGAATATGGCCATGACACAAGGGATTGAACCCGATCAGTGCTTTTACATTCAAAACGAACAACGGGTGCGTGGCCACAGCCGCATTGATTTAACCATCGATCCCCCACCGGATCTAGCCTTGGAAATTGATGTTACTTCCCGAACTCATTTGGATGTTTATCTGGGCTTGCGGGTACCGGAGCTATGGCGATTTGACCAGGGAGAATTAGGTATTTATTCGTTGAGGACAGATGGCTATCAACAATCGACTACTAGTCCAAATTTTCCTGGTTTGCCTTTACTGACAGTGATTCCAGAATATTTAAGACAGAGCCGATCGATTGGTCGGAATAAAGCAATTAAGGCTTTTAGAAATTGGGTGCGATCGAGAATCTGAATTACCCAAAATTCAGAAACACCATTGATACCTCGATAGTAGTTAGATTTTTAAAATTAATGGAGTCAAGCGGACTCGAACCGCTGGCTTTCACGATGCCATCGTGACACTCTACCAACTGAGTTATGACCCCAAGTACCTAAACTAAATTACGGCATAATAGCTTCATTTGTCAAGCTGACAATTCGTCAACCTCAATAGCCGCGTTGCGAAATGGCATCGAGGAAGCACA
>CAXTSZ010000020.1:0-49322 GCA_964247125.1 uncultured bacterium | reverse complement strand
GCGGCGTACCGCAGATTGAAGTCACCTTCGATATCGATGCCAACGGTATCTTGAGTGTCATTGCCAAAGATAAAGGAACCGGTAAAGAACAAACCATCAGCATTACTGGTGCTTCTACTCTCGACAAAAACGAAGTAGAAAGAATGGTACGGGAAGCCGAAAGCAATGCGACGGCGGACAAAGACCTAAAGGATAAGGTGGAACGAAAGAATCAAGCCGATTCTCTTTGTTATCAGGCTGAAAAGCAACTGCAAGAGCTAGGTGACAAAGTACCAGCGGCGGACAAAACCAAGCTAGAAGGCTTGATTAAGGAACTGCGCGAGGCCGTAGGCAAAGAAGATGACGCTGACATTCAACGCCTGACTCCTGAAGTACAACAGACGTTGTATGCGATCGGCAGCAACATCTACAAAGACGCTGGTGGCGGCGCTCCCGAAGCTGGGGTCACCGAAGATGCTGGCACACCACCGAGTGGTGGTGATGATGTCATTGATGCCGAGTTCTCGGAATCAGAAACTAAGTAGTTAACTTAACATAGTGAGTTGAAATCTTCATCCCATCGCATCGGCGGTGGGATTTCTACTATTTTTCAATTTTGGTAGCTTTACTATACTAATTCATTGCTATATTAATTACTAATGATGAAAATAGCTTATTGAAAAGTATGAAGTGCTATAATTTTTAAGTTAAGAGTATGTATCGGTTAAATTGTTTGTTTTTAGTATTGACGAGTTTTTTACGTTCTGCATTGGCAGCCTTCTCTCCGAAATCCCACTCTCTACACCATTCTGATTTTGGAGAAAATATATGTCAATTTATGTAGGTAACCTATCCTATGAGGTTAAAGAAGCTGATCTGAGCGCTGTGTTTGCAGAGTATGGATCAGTTAAGCGTGTTCAGCTCCCCACCGATCGTGAAACTGGCCGGATGCGCGGTTTTGGTTTTGTGGAAATGAGCACTGATGCTGAAGAAGATGCAGCCATCACTGCTTTAGATGGAGCAGAATGGATGGGTCGCGACCTGAAAGTCAACAAAGCCAAGCCTCGTGAAGACAGAGGTTCTGGTGGTGGTGGCGATCGCCGTGGTGGCGGTGGTGGCGGTTTTAACCGTAACTACTAGTATTCAGTAGATTTCTGAACACTTTAATTTATCCGAGAAAAACTAATCTTTTTTTGATTAGTTAATCCAAATAAGCTCAGGCACAAGTGCTTGGGCTTTTTGTTGCCCCAAAAATTACGGGCGTGGCTAGTCGAACTCGGAGATAGCGAGCAATTTTGTTAAGATAAAGCCATTGCAATCTGTTTTTAGAAAGATATGGCTGCTGCCGTTTTTGTTCAAAATCTTCATAAAAACTACGGTACCACCGTAGCAGTTCAAGATGTTTCTTTCCAGGTGATGCCTGGTGAAATCTTTGGCTTATTAGGGCCGAATGGAGCAGGAAAAACCACAACTATCCGTTGTCTGTGTACTTTGACCAAGCCCGATCGCGGTCAGTTAGAAGTGGCCGGAGTTTCAGTGCTCGCCGATCCCCGCGCAGCTCGGCGCAAACTGGGCTACGTAGCACAAGAAGTCGCGTTGGATAAGGTTTTGACCGGGCGGGAACTGCTGGAATTGCAGGCGGCTCTCTACCATCTGCCCCGTGCCCTGGCTCACCAGCGCATTGAGTTCCTGATCGAAGTGCTGGGCTTACCAGACCATATCGATAAAAAAACTGGCGTTTACTCTGGTGGTCTCCAACGCCGATTAGATTTGGCAGCAGGTTTGCTACATCAGCCCGAAGTCCTGATTTTAGACGAGCCAACGGTAGGTCTCGATATTGAGAGTCGGGTGGTGGTGTGGAATTTTTTGCGGGAGCTGCGATCGAGTGGCACTACCATCCTTATTACTAGCCATTACTTAGAAGAAATTGATGCCCTCGCCGATCGAGTGGGGATCATTGACGGCGGCGTGATTATTGCGACGGGTACACCTAGCGAGCTAAAAGATCGACTGGGTGGCGATCGCATTACCTTGCGGATTCGGGAGTTTGCACTGCCAGCGGAGGCAGCTACGGCAAAAGCGCTCCTCAGCGAGCTGCCCTTTGTGCAAAATGTCATGATCAATACGAACCAAGGCAATTCCCTGAATCTGGTGGTACAAGCGCATCATGATGCCTTGAGTGTCATTCAATCTACCCTCCAAACGGCGGGTCTGCCTATTTTTGGCATTGCCCAATCGCGGCCCAGCCTCGATGATGTCTACCTAGCCGCTACTGGTCAAACACTAATGGATGCAGAGCTATCAGGGATGGGTAGCCGCGACCTAAAGGCCGAGAAAAAACAAAGTATGAAATAACGGCCATTACCTGGAGTCTGGCCACAATTTTTATCGAAAACATTAATATTATGATTACTAACACCTCTAAAACCTTTGCTGACTGGCGACCTGCCAGTGAAAAAGTAAATTCTGACCAGCCCAATAACTGGAGCGATTTTTTCCAAGAAACTGCGGGTTTAACCAAGCGCCTGTTTATTCAGCTCCAGCGTCGCCCTAGCACATTAGTTGCTGGTATTATTCAGCCATTGATGTGGCTGTTATTATTTGGGGCACTGTTTCAAAATATTCCCCAAGATTTGTTTGGTGCTAATTATGGCCAATTCCTAGGAGCGGGGGTGATTGTATTCACCGCTTTTTCGGGTGCTTTGAATGCTGGTTTGCCAGTGATGTTCGATCGAGAGTTTGGCTTTCTAAATCGGTTGCTGGTGGCTCCCTTAGCCAGCCGCTATTCGATTGTGGCGGCCTCAGCCATCTATATTGTGGCTCTCACGTTGCTGCAAACTTTGGCCATTATTGCCCTCAATGCGGTTTTGGGATCGGGCTTTCCTGGCATTGCCGGACTGGGCATCATTTCTTTGGTGGTATTGATGTTGGTCGTTGGGGTAACAGCCTTGAGCTTGGGCTTAACCTTCGCCCTACCCGGACACATTGAACTAATTGCGGTTATTTTTGTGACTAGTCTGCCCCTCTTGTTTGCCAGCACAGCTCTAGCCCCCTTGGCTTTTATGCCCGCCTGGCTGCAAGTAATCGCTTGCTTGAATCCACTTAGTTATGCGATCGAACCAATTCGTTATTTGTACGTCAATGATCATTGGCAGTGGTCAAGTGTGGTGTTACAGGCTCCCTGGGGCGCGGTCACCTTTGGCAATTCGCTGCTCATCCTGTTGGTGTTTGCGATCGGTGCGCTGTTATTAATTCAGCCATTATTGCGCCGCCGACTGGCCTAGCTCCAGTGTAAAATTAAAAAATGAGTTGTGGTTTATTACTATGTCTAAATTTAATTGCTTAGTTGTTTGTTTATTAGTAGGCGCTAGTTTTACTGCTTTTAATCAGCCCAGTTTCGCTCAAGTCAATCCAACTGGGGAGTACCGCGATCCGTTTAGCAGTGCTAGTCAGGGAGATACTACTGGTCTGTTAAGAATTTTGAATGGTATCCAGAATGGTAAACAAACCAGTGAGAAGGACTTCTTGGCTCAACAGCAAATAGAACTCACTGGTTCCGCTCAAGATTTTCGTGCCCAACAGCTCCGTCGCTTGCGCGAAAAGCAGCAACAACAACAGAAAAAATAACGGAGCCAACGCTACGGTTTACACACGTCCTCTTGCCACACTCATCGAAAAACTTCAGCGCCTGCCGGGAATTGGCCCTAAATCTGCCCAGCGGCTGGCGCTCCATTTACTAAAACGCCCAGAAGCAGAAATTGCCGAACTGGCACAGGCTCTAGTGGCTGCTAAACAGCAGGTGGGTCTTTGCCAAAACTGCTTTCATCTATCTGCCGAGCCGATCTGCCAAATTTGTCGCCATCAGCAACGGGACAGTCATACCATTTGCGTGGTATCGGACTCGCGCGATGTCATTGCGCTCGAAAAAACTCGGGAATACGGCGGCAAGTACCATGTCCTGGGAGGTACTATTTCGCCCATGGATGGTATTGGTCCAGAGCAACTAACCATCCAACCCCTAGTGCGCCGTATTCATGAACAGCAAGTTACGGAGGTAATTATTGCGGTTAGCCCCACCATCGAAGGAGAAACTACCACCCTTTATTTAGGTCGATTGCTCAAACCCCTGACCAAAGTAACTCGTATTGCCTTTGGTTTGCCGATGGGTGGTGACTTAGAATATGCCGATGAAGTAACTTTAGTGAGAGCCTTAGAAGGTCGCCGGGAATTTGAGTAACTAGCTACATCAACTTTTTCTTGAGGAGCATCACTAGCTGCGCTAGCTGCTTTTTGAGGGTAGTAATTTCGCCATCCATGTCTTGAATCTGGGATTGCAGATCCTCAATTTCATTATTACTGGCTTTGCGAAACTGGTTCAGTTGATTCATCCATTCTTGAGCTGACTGGGTGGTGGAGTTTTCCATTTCCAGCATCCGCTCTTGGAGGGCTTCTATTTCAGGCGTAGCATCGTATTCGATGGGAGCGGCTACAGCGAGAACGTTTTGAGGTCGGACTTTTTTCGCCTTGGCCATCGCATCTTTAATTGCTTGAGCTAGGCTGATGCGGTCAAAAGGTTTTTCAACAAATTCAAAATATTCAAAAGGTTCGGCAATTTTGTTGGTGACTTCTTCTCGCCGTCCAGACATCAGAACCAAGGGAATTTTCTGTAATTCTGGGTGGGACTGAATCTGCTGAAATACTTCCCAGCCGCTCATTTTGGGCAGAATGAAGTCCAGCATAATCAAGTTTGGGCGATGCTCTTTGACCAAGTTGATACCTTCAACGCCGTCTTTGGCTTCGATCACTTCAAAGTCGCCTTCGGGCAACATGTCTTTGACAGTTTTGCGAATCACTCGACTGTCATCAATTACTAAGATTTTGCTATTGGCCACGACTTACTCCTGATATTTGGTGTTGGGGGTATAAATCCTATTAGTCAGTACTTACTTCTCGGTAATGAGGTATTTATCAGTAAGAATTACCAGACAAAGGCGATCTTTGAATACCCGCCCATAATACAGTTCAGATAGATCATTTTACCTTACTTGCTGTACTGGCTGCGATTCTGTCACTCTCTATAGATCATGTTACCCACTTTTTTGAATGAAATTGGCTGAGGACTAAAAACTTCTTATCCTTATCTATACAAGCCTCCAACGTGCTTAGATATCGGCGAGTACTAAGGATTTGGTCAGTGCTTCTGCATAAATTTGACAGATTTAATTGATAGAAATATATCTCCCATTGCCTGAACATTAAGTTAGTAAAACAGTTTTAAGTTAAATAAAATTCGTGTTTATTAGTTAATATACTTTTTAAATATTAAATGGGTATGCTAGAGATATTATTTAATTTATTAGGATAAGCTTATGCTGAAGATCTCTTCTAGTCCATTACTTGCTGGCGCTAAAAAGCTGGTTGGTTGGCAATCTAAAGCTGACATCAGTGAAGATAGTCTTTTTCTGCACGATCGAGAGCTGCAACATTTAGAAGCTGCCCATCAGCAAATGATTAGCATTGATAGTGAGCGCTTGAGCAGTCAAGAATTTTTATCCTATGCCAAAATCAAAGCCTCTGTGGAGCGAGGACAAGAAGAACACAAAAATCTTCAGCAAACAGCACAACTACTTCAGGTCGGCTTGGTCAGCCAAAATAGCTTCTTGAAAATTTCTCAGGTGGAAGCACAGTTCTTCAGCTCCAAACAGCAGGAATTTTATCGATTTATTGTTGAACAAATACATGCCGAGCAGGATTTAGAGAGCTTTAGAACGAATATCCAAGGAGAATTAGATCGAATCTTGCCGCTGCTCAATACCCAGGAAGGCCAGGTTGCCATGCAATCTTATCGGGACGAAATAAACAAAATTGCTAGCCATGAGATGGGCTTACAGCTATTTGCTTGCTTTAAAGAACGCGATTTGACGGATTTCTCTACGCTCCAAACAGTTGCTGAAATCACTAGCACGATGAGTAAGCAGAATCTGTTGAACTTATCAATCATCCACAGCATGGTGATCGACAAATTTCATGTTTTTGAAAAGCTGGGTTCAGTATTAGGTATTCAAACAGAGCAAAACCTTCCTGAAACTCATGCTCGGATTTTGCAGTTCATGGGTCTACAAGAAAAGTATGCACATTCCTTTATCAAATTCAAAGAGCTGCTGATCGTACTTCAGCGCTGGGAAAAATCTTACAAATCGGTGATTGCTATCCGCCAATCTTTTGATCCGGAAAAGTACAAAATTCCCAAGGAGTTTAACGCCGGCGTACCTGGTGGCAATATTTATAAAAAATATCAATCTTTTTTGGTTGCAAAGTAGCCCCAGCTTGAAAAACCATTGCTTTCGACATATCCTCGTAGGTGTATGCGCTAAATAGTTAACAATTGGCATGAATAGCTCCGCTTCCCCTCATCCCATATCGGCATCTACCACCGCCGAATGGCAATCACATGTCCGTTCATTACCACCGTGGCTGCGTCGATCGATCGGTAGTGCCAGTGAAATTTCGACAGTCCAGCAAATCATTAAACAGCGTCAGATTCATACCATTTGTGAAGAGGGGCGTTGTCCGAACAGAGCGGAGTGTTACAGCCAAAAAACGGCCACTTTTCTATTGATGGGACCAACCTGTACGCGCAGCTGTGGCTTTTGTCAGGTAGATAAAGGTCATACTCCGATGCCTTTAGACCCGCAAGAACCAGCCAAAGTTGCCGAGGCAGTGCAGCTATTGGGGTTACGCTACGCGGTGCTAACTGCTGTCGCCAGAGATGACTTGGCTGATGGTGGCGCGGGCTGCTTTGTCCAGACAATGAACGCGATTCGGGCGATCGATCCCACCATTCAAATCGAAGTCCTCACCCCCGATTTTTGGAGTGGTAAAGATGCTGTTACCCTACAACGGCAACGGGTGGCCACTGTCATACAGGCGGCACCAGCTTGTTATAACCACAATGTCGAAACCGTCCCGCGTCTGCAAGATCGGGTGCGGCGCGGCGCTAAGTACGATCGGTCTCTAGCCGTATTGCGTTATGTCAAAGACATTAATCCACAGGTGCCGACCAAGTCGGGCTTAATGCTGGGTCATGGGGAGACCAAAACCGAAATTGTGGAGACCCTGACTGATTTGCGGGCGGTGGGCTGCGATCGAGTAACGCTGGGCCAATATATGCAGCCCTCCCTAGCACACTTACCAGTGATCAAGTACTGGGCTCCCGCCGAGTTTGATGAATTAGGGCAAATTGCTCAAGAACTAGGTTTTAGCCACGTGCGATCGGGTCCGTTGGTGCGTAGCTCTTACCACGCTGGCGAAATATAGCGATCTAGGCAATGACTTTTTCAACTTCTTTAGCGCCCTCGGCACATAAAGTTGCTCGGTAGGCCGGAAAAAAGCCAGATGCTATTAACTGGCTAGGAGCAACAGCTAAAAACTGCGCCCGGATATCCACGAGATGATGATATTTTTCGGCATCGATAATAAAACGGGCCGTGCTAAATTGGTGTCTTTGCCGCGAAAAGCCGGACTTGAAAATATATAGGCGATCTTCCTTGGAACCGCCAATCCCACCGCCTAAATGCAAGAATTCATTGCCCCGTTCCTTTGCCCAAATACTAGCCTGATACAGCAAAAGATTGAACGGTGAGCATTTTAAGAATTCGGTGCGGGTGCCGCCTAAATGCGCCTGCACAATCCCATCACACTCAAAAAATAGACTGGCGCAAATCACTTGCTGGTCTAGCTCCACGATTCCTAAGTGCAGTTGACTCTTCAGCTCCAATAGCTCGGCGAAATACTCATAGCCAAAATAATAGGATTGCCCAGCGGTGACCCGATCCATTGTTTCGTTGTAAATACTGATGAACTCATCGATGTGATCTGCAAAAGGAACAAAGCGCACACTTAATCCCAGTCTTTTGCACTTATTGATGGTGCTCTGGTGACCTTTACGAGTGTGCCGCCACAGTTCAGTTTCGGATAAATTCAAGTCTACCGAAACCGTTTCACCATTTTCGACAAAGGTGTCGGGAGGAAATAACTTATCAAAGCGATCGCTCAAAATAGGGTGCATCCGAAAAAAGGCGGCACAAACGTTCTTTGACTTCAAGACTGCCATGACTTCTTTCAACGCGGCATCAGCAAAGTCATTAGCATCTACTCCTGGCGCATCTAGTAAAAAGCCGGGGTAGCCGTAGGGAGATATGACATCAAAAAAATCATTAATCTGGTTGGTAGAGTCTTTGCTCTGAAGCAGCGGATCGCTGACAATATCACGGCAATTGCGGAGCAAATAGGGCACAAACAGACAATTGTCTTGCTGAGTAATGACGATCGCTTCTGGTGTAGTGTTGCTGCGCTTGGCCTCAATTTCAAAATATTTAGGCAAATGATAGACATCGTGGCGCATTTTTTGTAAGACCTCTAGCCAACGGGGGTGTTGGTGGTCAAGGATTTCTACATTCATCATGCTGGGTTATGCTCTTGCCACAATACAGGGAAAACAGTCGGATCGCTGAAGTCGGGTTCGCCATTAGGAAGTTTCCGACAGATCTGTTCATCAAAAATGTGAATTTCTTGCCCTTGAGCATTCCAGCAGGGCTGGTAACGATTATCCCCATCTTGGAGATGGACGGCTAAGGCCAGCCGGGGTTCGTTACTGCGATTGGAGAAGCTGCCATGAATAGTCCAACAATTATGAAAACTGACTTGACCTTTTTTTAAAGTCATCGCCACTTTGTTTACCTGTCGCCCTTCTTGGCGGAATTTATCTTCTAAATTAGTTAAATCTTTTTGGTTGAAATAGCGGAGATGCTCTAGCCCCGACCATTTGTGACTACCATCCATGACTACTAAAGGCCCTCGCTCGGCGGCACAATCATGGAGGGGAATCCAAGCAGTGAGGAGCTGTTCGGAAGTACAGGTTGACCAGTAAGCTCGATCGCAATGCCAGCCCACGGCACTATCTTGATTTTGGGGTGGCTTGTATACTAGTTGATCGTCAAATAGACGGATTTGATTTGTCCGCGCCAGCCGGGCAGCGATCGCACTAATGATTGGTTGCATAGCCAATTGACGGAGTTCTCGGTTTTGCAGTGACACAAATTCGTTATTCCGAATAATATCACCATCGACTGGTTGCCAATCGCTATATCCTTGTCTGACTGGTACATAGCCGTCGCGCTCGCCCCGGTAGAATCGCTCACTACCCACCATCGCCTGGTCAATAATTTCATCTGACAAAATCGGGGGTGAAATATACCAGCCATGTTCTTCATAGAAAGAAATATCGGCCTCGGTCGGTAGCAGAGCTAGCTGCTCTGGGGTAATCTCTACGCGGGGGGTCTGCATAAGTCGGTCTGGTAAATGTTGCTAGGCTGAAGTGAAAAAATCACACGTTTTTGGCTGGTGAGGCGATCGCATTTAGATCACCCGAATAGCTTACTTGCCTTAATGATGAAGTTGTTCAATAAATTTAAATTTCAGATAAATTGCTGAAGCAAAGGAATTTTAAAGACATGATTATAACTGTTTCTCTGTCAATTCGGCTATCTGAATCTTGTTCGCCACTTTTCCGGCGAAAAAGCAGCTGGCAAATTGATATGATCGAATGGTTATGCCAAGCTTGCACCCCATGACAGACTCGTCTTTCCTCCCCGCTGGTACCATCCTCGAAAATAACTACCAAATTATCCAGGGATTGGGTCAAGGTGGCTTTGCCCGTACTTATTTGGCTGCTAACCTGCGGCGGTTTCAAGAAAACTGTGTCCTGAAAGAATTTGCACCCCAGATTTTGGATAGCCAAGTGGGAAAAGCTACCGAGATGTTTGAACGAGAAGCCAGCATTATGTATAAGCTGGATCACCCCCAGATCCCGAAGTTTAGGGAGCAATTTAAGGCCAGGACGATGGCTGGGGAATCATTGTTTATTGTCCAAGATTATATTGAGGGTGATAATTACTGGCAACTATTACGCCATCGTGGCCAACTTTTTTCGGAAGTGGAGATTGCCAGATTTTTCCAACAGATATTGCCCGTTCTAGAATATATCCACCGGATGGGCGTGATCCATCGAGATATTTCTCCAGACAATATCATCTGTCGTCGCTCTGATGCGCTGCCAGTGCTGATTGATTTTGGGGCAGTCAAAGAAGCGGCGGCCAAATACAGTCATGTAACTGGCACGGTTGTGGGTAAAATCGGTTTTGCTCCCGATGAGCAAATGCGGCGCGGTCAGGTTTCTCCCGCTAGTGATCTCCATGCTTTAGCGGTCACGGCCTTAGTCTTGCTTACTGGTCGTGAGCCGCACCAGCTCTATAACATCCGTACTGCTAGTTGGGAATGGGAGCGCTCAGTGAATGTCCAGCCGGGTTTAGCAAAAGTTATCAATAAAATGTTGGCCTATCGATCGAAAGATCGCTATCAGTCAGCCGCTGAAGTTTTAGCCGCGCTACTCACCGTCAAGCAGCTCAGTAAAAAATCGGCGGCGCTCCCCGGTGCTACTCCCACCAAAAATTTTATGTCTCGACTCCAAACCCTGCTTGTTTCTCCCCAAGCAGCTACCACGGAGAACATCCCACCGCCCGACACGACTGCCGTGGACTGGAAGAAAACAATAGGTGCCGTGACCAAGGTCATCAGCGCTCTCTTCTGCACGGTCTTGGTCGGCACCGCTGGCCTGAAATTTCTCCAGCATCCCGACTTGCTAACAACTCTGGGCAGTTCGATCAGTCGCACGTTGCCCAAATCTTTTGACCCGCTCAAATCGATGGGGGAGTTGCTACCCAAGTCTTTTGATCCGATGAAGTCATTTAATACGGCCCTTCCTAAATCTTTTGATCCAATGAAATCGGTCAATCAGGCGATCGCAAATTGGCTTCCCCCACATCCGGTTCAACCCCTGCCCAACATCCCGGCGGCTCAGATTCAAGCTCAACGCAAGGCTGTCCAAAAACAGCTCCAAGCCTCTGGATTAGCTGCCGATCAATTTTATAAACAAGTCGATCGGGTTTTTTATGAGAAACATCTGGAGCTGCATAACCGCCAGCTCCAACCGGGCATCGCCGATAGCCAGCTACGCGCGGAATGGTGGTCGATCGCCCAAAAAATGTTGAGCGATCGCCAGCAGTGAGGTATTAAGCCAATATTTCTTGGCCAACCGCTGTGTATTTTGCCCACCCCTGGGCCGATCGGGGATCGCTGTAATCTTGAATTAACACCCCCCGACTGGGTGATCTTTCAAAGGCCACTAAGCGCGGAATATCAGCAGCAAATATGGGTAATTTCGCTTCTTCTAAAAACTCTCGGCCACTGCGGCCATTACGCGTCCGGGGGTCAACTTGCGTCAGTAACACCTTAAACTTGGCATTCCACGAAGTCAGTAGCTCTGCTGCTTTGATGGTTGCATCTAAATCCAGATGGTTGGGGGTCGTTGGTAAAATAATTAAATCACTACTACTAGTCAGGTCTTTTAACTCTTCTGGCTCCGGTCGCGCTTGGGTATCGACCACAATATGCTGGTATTTTTGAATGATAGCGGTAGCCGCTGCTTGAGAAGCCACCATAAATGGTAATTTGTCATCTCTCGACCACACCAAGGCCGAACGGTTTTTATCAGCATCTACTAATAGTGTCTCGGCCTTGCCCTGAAAGTAAGCGGCCAAATGTACTGCTGTAGTAGTCTTGCCAACTCCTCCCTTCAAAGCCGTAATTGTGATAATCATAAGATCGTCAGTTAAGTTGAGGTGTAGTGTAGCGAGTTCTGGGCAGTAAGCAAACACATCTTAACTAACAGCAATGTATTGACCAAGATATTCCCAGCGTTGTTTACAATTAACAGTAATAGAAGTTAAACATATAAATTTCAGCATGGGCGGCGATGTCATCGTAGCCATGCAAGGGGAAAGTTAGTTCATGGAACTTTGGTTGGTACTGATTTTATCAGGACTATTTGTCTATTGGGCAGTTGGTCGTCATGTCGATCGGTCTGATTCCCAGTCTTTTTGGCTACTGTGGTTGGTGCTGATGGCTCCCCCACTATTTACGGTCGGGATGGTTATCTGGACAAAGCATACGCCGGCCATCGGTTGGACAGTGTTAGTCTGGGTAATTAGTGCGGTGCTTTACGGGCGCATCATTCGGCAGCGATCAGTAGCCGCTGCTAAGACTTCAGGGTCAGCCATCTCACCTACTGTGCTCCCGCCCACTAGCTCCGCCGACAGCACCCCGCTCCGACCAATTAATTCAGCCGAAGAGGTATTGCTGCGGCAGTGCTTTCCTTGGTCAACATACTTCCTCGAAAAGATTGAATATCGTGCCCAAGCGGTGGTCTGTCGGGGCAAACTGCGCTTAGATGCGGATCAGGCTTATCGCACGGTCAAAGCCAATATTCACGAACTCTTTGGCGACAGATTTTTTGTCATATTTCAGGCGGGTCTTAACGATCAGCCCTTTTTTGCTTTGGTGCCCAATACCTTGGGGACGATCGCTCAACAACGCCCCGTCCTTTTGAATTATCTACTAGCCTTTGGCAGTTTGGTATTTGCCGGGATTACCACCAGCCAAATCGGCTCATTGCTCGGGGGGATTACCATTGCGGATTTGCGCAGTAATGGCACATTGGCCATTCAAGGCTGGCCTTATGCTGTCACCCTGCTGTCCATTCTGGGGGCAAAAGATATCAGTCGGTATCTCATCGCGCGCTCCTATCAAATTACAACTGGTCTGCTGTATTTCATCCCGCTGCCCTTCTTTCCGGGCACCTGTGGTACTTTTTTGCAGATCCAATCTCCCGTTCCCCACCGACGAGCATTGTTCGATTTGGGCTTTGTCTCAGCGATGTTGAGTCTGTCGATCGCCATCCCGACTTTATGGTGGGGTCTGCAACATTCTACGGTGGTGTCGCTCTCCGACAAGTCGGGGATGCTAGAGTTCAACTCTTTTGACCCCCGGTTTTCACTGCTACTAACTGGTATGAGTAAATTGGCATTGGGCAAAGATTTTGCGATCGATACCGCTATTCGTCTTCATCCAGTGGCGATCGCTGCTTATCTGGGCTTTTTAATCACAGCCATTAATTTATTGCCCTTCAAACGTTTTGATGGTGGTCAGGTAATTCATGCCATGTTTGGTCTGCGCGGTAGCATTATCATTGGTCAAATCACCAAGATTTTGCTGCTGATCTTGGGGGTTATTCAATATCGTACTTCTGGCCACAACGGCTCTTTAGTATTTGCTTTTTTGCTGATGTTTTTACCGACTATTAGCGATCCCACCCTCAATGATGTTTCGGAGTTGGATAGCCGCCGCGATCTGGGGGGGATGTTCCTGCTGGCCATCACTGTTGCTATTTTTCTACCCGCTAGTGGGCTGATTTCTAACCTGCTCCACCTGTAAATCGGGATAAATCGAGATTTGTCAGGGAACCATGACATAAAGAACTGTCGATCGACTGTAATTCGTTAAAAGCCATGAATTATCAATGTTTAGGGGTTGATCCCCAGCGGTCAGGCAAGTTATATATGAAGACATGCAACAAAACCTTAGTAGATAGCTGATTTAGCTACCGGGTTTGATCACAGCTCAAGGTAAGCAGCATCCTTATCTGCGGAGAAATAGACTCATGTCCACAGAAAACACCCCATTAGAGGAGATGACTCTTAGACAACTCCGCCGAGTTGCTAGCAGTTACAACATTTCGCGCTACAGCCGGATGCGGAAAGCGCAGCTCCTAGAAGAAATTCAAAAGATCGAGCTTGGCCAAGCTGCCAATGCCAGCAATACCACAAACAATACCTTAGAAACCTTGGAGGCATCACCCACAGTGGAAGCAGGAAAATTTGAACTAGAACTCTCGATGCCTACCTACACCATGGCAGATTTGGCCACTGCCGATGAAGGCTTAGGTGAAATACCTGGTGGATATGGTGAAAATCGGATTGTGCTTCTTCCTCGCGATCCACAGTGGGCTTACGCATACTGGGATATCACTAACGAATGCAAAGACGAACTGCGCTCCCAAGGTGGTCAGCAATTGGCTCTCCGCCTCTACGATGTGACAGACATCAACATGGAATATCAAAGCCCCCACAGCATTCAGGAATATCCCTTGGATGAGATGGCGCGGGAATGGTATTTGTCGATTCCAGTCAGCGATCGAGAATACCTACTAGATATTGGCTACCGTTGTGCTGATGGCCGTTGGTTAGTACTAGCGCGTTCTGCCGAAATCCATGTGCCGCCCGTCTATCCTTCGGACTGGATCGAAGATCACTTCTTGACAATCGGTTGGCAAGAAGAGCTGAAGGGCAAAACCTTCATTAAATTGGTACCACCTAGTCAGCAGCCAGAAACTGAAATTGCTACTACTATCGATGCTCATGGTAACCCCATCCATCAGCAAATGTTTGGTTTAGCCGATTCGATCGAATCTCTCCGTATTGATGGTTCGCTCTACGGCTCTATGCAACAAGCTCCCACCGAATCCCTCAGTTCCTTTATTTTCCCCTCCGGTATTGGTGCTTGGGCATTGCCTACCACCTCCGGTATCAATATGTCTGGAATCGGGATGTCCGGGATTGGCTTAGAAGCTCATCAACCCCGCCAGTTCTGGCTGGTCGCTGATGCCGAGCTAATTGTTTATGGTGCCACCGAGCCAGATGCAGCTGTCTCCATCGGTGGTCGCCCCATCAAACTCAATCCTGATGGTACTTTCCGTTTCCACATGTCCTTCCAGGATGGTCTAATTGATTATCCGATCGTAGCGGTAGCCGTAGATGGCGAGCAGCGGCGGTCTGTGCATATGAAATTTGAGCGAGAAACACCAGCTCGCGATACCAACACCAAAGCTGAAGCCGTCCAAGAATGGTTTGCTTAAGATTTTGGCTAAATCATTAACCCCTCTAGACCCAGTATTACCTGGGTCTTTTTTTTTTGACCTAGTAAAATCGACTCCTAAATTATGGTAAGTTCACTAGGGCACAATTAATTTTGTGTTACAAATTGCTCGATAGAAATGAAGATCTTGTTTGCTGTAGGGGCATTGAAGGTATTCCAGTCTGAGAGAAAGCAGCAACTAACAGTTAGTTATTTCAGGTTTTGGACTCAATGAAACAGGCAGTGGTAACTTTTGCGAAAAGCGTTGGATTTAAAAAAGAACTCAACCACCGAGTCGATGATTACTTTAAATCAAATCAGATTAAGCCCCGAGACAATCCGGCGATGTATCTCAAGAGCTTAATTATTGTGGTCTGGCTAGTGTCCGCCTGGGCTTTTACGGTATTTGCACCAATACCTGGGGCCGTGAGAGCGATCGGGTGCATATTCGTAGGGCTAGCGATCGGAGCCGTTGGGATGAGTGTTGGTCACGATGCCAATCATGGCGGTTACTCTAAAAATCGTCGTCTCAATCGCCTAATTGGTCTTAGTTATGATGTCATTGGTCTCTCTAGTTATCTCTGGCGGTTCCGCCACAATTTCTTACATCACACTTATACAAATGTTCTTGACCATGATGTAGAAATTCATGGTGATGGTTTGGTGCGGATGACTCCGGACATGGAGCATCTCTGGTACCACCGCTACCAACATATTTTTATTTGGTTTGTCTATCCTTTTATTCCGTTCTATTGGTCGCTGAGTGATCTGAAGATTGCTTTGTTCGAGCGCCAGTATCATGACCACAAAGTTCCCAAACTCTCGCCGATCGAAGTTATTACCTTAGTGGGTTTAAAGTTATTGGGAGTCGCTTGGTTGCTCGGAGTCCCGATTTTTTATGCCGGCTATTCACCGCTGGTAGCTTTTTTGGGTTACACCATCGCCTATATGACCTACGGCGTAGTAATTTGTGTAGTTTTTATGTTGGCGCATGTGCTAGAGCCAGCCGAGTTTATTATCCCGCATCCCGATTCCCAAAACATTGCCGACGAATGGGCGATCTTCCAAGTCAGAACCACTGTCGATTTCGCCCCCCGCAATCCGATTTTGAATTGGTACGTCGGTGGTCTTAACTATCAAGTTGTGCATCATCTATTTCCCCATATTTGCCATATTCATTACCCACACTTGGCTCCGATTGTGGCCGATGTTTGCGAAGAGTTTGGGATTAGATACAGTGTCTATGACACTTTTTGGGGTGCGATCCAGGCCAATTATCAGTGGTTAAAACTGATGGGTAAAAAGCTCGACCATCAGCGTTATAGCTCTCCAGTGCGCGGCCAATAACAGACTCAGTTCGGGAACCCGTACTCAGCCCTTCCTTGCTCCGGCGCTGCTCCGTCCGCTAAATTAGCACTCAGACGTCACGAGTGCTAATTAATTTTTATGGCTGCAATTTCTTTAAGCGTTTCTACAGTAAAACCCCTAGGCGATCGCGTATTTATCAAGGTCAGTGCTTCCGAAGAGAAGACCGCTGGCGGCATTCTGTTGCCTGATACCGCCAAGGAAAAGCCCCAAATCGGCGAAGTCGCCCAAGTTGGTCCTGGCAAAATCAATGATGCTGGTGTCCGTCAAGCCTGTGAAGTCAATGTTGGCGACAAGGTTCTGTACTCTAAGTACGCTGGTACCGATATCAAATTAGGTAGTGAAGAGTATGTCTTGCTTTCCGAGAAGGACATCCTGGCAATCGTCGGCTAATTAAAGCTGCAACATTGAGTGTTGCTCACCGTTCATCACTACAGAACCATGAGTAGCACTTCTTTATTAATAAATTACTAACCTCCGCGAGAATTATTATGGCTAAACGCATTATCTACAACGAAAACGCTCGGCGTGCCCTAGAGAGAGGGATGGATATTTTGGCGGAAGCGGTAGCTGTGACCCTTGGTCCTAAAGGCCGTAACGTGGTACTAGAAAAGAAATTTGGCGCACCCCAAATCGTGAACGATGGTGTCACCATTGCCAAAGAAATTGAACTCGAAGACAACATCGAAAACACTGGCGTAGCCTTGATTCGTCAAGCTGCTTCTAAGACTAATGATGCTGCTGGTGACGGTACCACAACGGCGACTGTGTTGGCACATGCCATCGTTAAGGAAGGTCTGCGCAACGTCGCGGCTGGTGCCAATGCCATTTCGCTCAAGCGCGGTATTGATAAAGCGACTGTCTTCTTGGTCGAGAAAATCAAGTCTCATGCCAAGCCGGTTGAAGATTCCAAGGCGATCGCCCAAGTAGCTTCCATCTCGGCTGGTAACGACAATGAAGTTGGTGAAATGATCGCCAGCGCCATGGATAAAGTCGGTAAGGAAGGCGTTATTTCCTTAGAAGAAGGTAAGTCCATGACTACCGAACTAGAAATCACTGAAGGAATGCGCTTTGATAAAGGCTACATCTCGCCGTACTTCGCCACCAACATGGAAAGGATGGAAGCTGTCTTAGAACAGCCTTATATCTTAATCACTGACAAAAAAATCAACTTAGTCCAAGACTTGGTGCCCATTCTGGAGCAAGTAGCTCGCTCTGGTCGACCCCTCTTAATCTTGGCGGAAGACATTGAGAAGGAAGCGCTAGCGACCTTGGTCGTCAACCGGTTACGTGGTGTCTTGAACGTCGCTGCTGTTAAGTCACCTGGTTTTGGCGATCGCCGTAAAGCAATGTTGGAAGACATCGCCATCTTGACTGGTGGTCAACTAGTTACTGAAGATGCTGGCTTAAAGTTAGACAGCACCAAGCTCGAAATGCTCGGCCAAGCCCGCAGCATTACCATCACCAAGGACAGCACCACCATCATCGCTGAAGGCAATGATGTGGCTGTGAAGTCTCGTTGTGAGCAAATCAAGCGTCAAATGGAAGATACGGAATCTTCTTACGACAAAGAAAAGCTGCAAGAGCGTCTAGCTAAGTTGGCTGGTGGTGTAGCGGTTATTAAGGTGGGCGCTGCCACCGAAACCGAAATGAAGGATCGCAAACTACGCTTGGAAGATGCGATTAATGCTACCAAGGCTGCTGTAGAAGAAGGCATTGTTCCTGGTGGTGGTGCGACCCTTGCTCACTTGGTTCCTGATCTAGAAGTTTGGGCAGCTGCCAACTTGACTGGTGAAGAGCTGATCGGTGCCATGATTGTCACCCGGGCGCTAACGGCACCGTTGAAGAGAATCGCTCAAAACGCTGGCCAAAATGGGGCAGTCATTGCTGAGAAGGTCAAGGAAAAAGACTTCAGCATCGGCTACAACGCGGCAACTAACGAGTATGTCAATATGTTGGAAGCTGGTATTGTTGACCCCGCTAAGGTTACTCGTTCGGCCTTGCAAAATGCTGCTTCGATCGCTGCCATGGTGTTGACTACCGAATGTATCGTTGTTGATAAGCCGGAGCCAAAAGATGGCGCTCCCGCTGGCGGTGGTGGCGGCGGCGACTTCGATTACTAAGCAGCCGTAAAGAGAGTTTCGGCTCCGCTCAACTCTCTACTATTAGTTAGTTGAACAAAATATAAACCGACTTGTAAAAGCCCTGGATTCTTAATGAATCTAGGGCTTTTTGCCAGAAATGACGGCGCGATCGTGCGTTGCCAATAAATTAACTGTTGTGAGACCAGTGGGAATAATACCCCCAGGGTTTAGCGGAAACAGATTGCCATAATAATCTTGCTTGACACTTTCCACATCACAAGTATCGGCAATGCCCGGGAGTTGATAGATATCGCGCAGATAAGCTCCTAAGTGTGGATAGTCTTGAATGCGTTGCCGGTTGCATTTAAATAAGCCGTGATAGGCCAAATCAAAGCGAAATAGAGTCGTGAAGAGGCGCACATCAGCCAAGGTCAAAACATCACCACAGAGGTAGCGACTGGTCGCCAGGGTAATGTCGAGTTCGTCCAATGTGGCGAATAACTCCGTGCTGGCTGCATCGTAGGCTACTTGGGTTTGGGCAAAACCACAGCGATACACGCCGTTGTTGACAGTGTGATAAATTTTTTCATTCCAGCGATCGATCTCCACCCGTAATGATTGAGGATATAAATCGACATCAGGATGCTGGGCAAATTCATTAAATTCCGCATTGAGCATCACAATGATTTCGGCACTCTCATTATTCACGATCGTCTTGGTCTGTTTGTCCCACAGCACGGGAATAGTGCAACGGCCACTGTAGCCAGGTTGCGATAGGTTGTATAACTCGCGCAGGGTCTGGCAACCTTCGGTACCATCTGGAAAGATCCAACCCCCAGCTGCCGGAGAGGGCGAAGCGATCAAGACCGAGATCGCCTCTGCTAATCCTTTTAAAGTCCTCACCACCAGTGTCCGATGTGCCCAAGGGCAACTCATTCCCACATACAGATGATAGCGCCCCGTAGCTGGTGGATAAGTGCTGTCAAGTTTGGAACTGATATTGCCATGAAAAGTACTGGCTGGCCGCAGATAGGCGCCAGTCCGATCGCGCGGTGCCAAGTTGGACATCATGATTTGCCAGAGGGTTGTCCAGACAAATTTGCCCAGGATAATAATCAAGTTTGGTGGCAGCGATTTTCTCTTCATTTAAGTCACCAACTTCACGGATACGAATAGCCCGCATTATAATGAAACCGTGATTACATTTGTCACCCTTGATTAATTTTCTGAAGAGTTAGCGCCCATGGATACCCCCCTAAGTCCCATTTATCAAGGTCAATTTGGTGAATTCACCATTACGGATAGCGATCGCCGTGAGGTTATTTTGTATCGAACGGGGTTGGCGATCGCGGGTCTGAGTTTTGCGACGGGAGTTGCTTTGTTACTCACTACCAATCACGAGCCAGAGGCCATCGCCGCCTTAACGCCGCTCTTTTTTCTGTTCAGTGCTGGCCTAGGATTAAGCCTCTGGACAATTCATATTTATTTTGCGGCGCTGCATCGCTTGTTGCAACTTTTCTGGATCATTGGCACCGTCGCCGCCGCTGTTTTTACGATCTATAGCACGGCACCATTAGGGATATTTATTTATACCCACCCGCTCTCGATATTGGGTGTAGGCTTTATCTTTGCTGCGCTTACTGGCATTTTCTTTAAAGAAGCTTTTTGTTTTAATCGGCTAGAAACCAAATTCTTAACCCCCTTACTGCCGCTGTTACTATTGGGTCATTTGTTCTCTTTCTTGCCACCTTCTGTCGAAAAAGTTTTATTGACTTTGTGGGCAGGTTTATTTCTGATTTTTGTCTATCGGAAAGCTGTGCAAGAAATTCCACCAGATATTGGCGACAAGTCAGTTTTCGACCATCTCAAGCAACAAAAATCTGTTGCTGCTGCCGTTTAGGTTTAGGTAACGATGCCTTTTACTCTTGCTCACCCAATCGCTATTATTCCTGTTTGGTATGCTTCCCGACGGCACTTAGATCTAACAGCGCTCTGCATTGGAGCAATAGTGCCCGATTTGGCACATTTTATTCCAGCCATTCCCCCTGGTGGTCATACCTGGCGGGGTCTGATCATGATCGATTTACCCTGGGCAATTCTGCTGCTGTTCATCGTCATTGGGGTGATTGCTCGACCATTTATCGCTCTCCTACCACCTTATCTGGCTTCTTGCCTGCCTCGGCCAACCATGCCAGCGGTGCCAACAGCCATCTTGTCCATCATCATCGGCGTACTCAGTCATATTGTTTGGGATAGCTTTACTCATTCCAATGGCTGGTTTGTCACCCGTTATGATTTTCTGAGATCGCCGGTGGGTAAGCGGCCATTATATGAACTGCTGCAACATGGCTGTGGTGTTGCTGGTCTCATTGCGATCGCTCTGTGGATGGCCTGGGTGTTAGGTCAAGCCAAACCTCAATATCGGACAGAAACCCTATCCCAGTCTTATCGATTTGGCATTATTACCCTGATATCGATTGTGGCGATCACCTCAACTTTGCTCGATACCAAGACCGGGGTCAATCTCAATAAGGCCAGGGGAGAAGTGGTGGTTAAAGGAGTTGTGGGGGGTATTACGGGTACCAGCATCAGTTTCTTGCTGTATTCGATCGGCTTTTGGCTCTCCCGTTTGTCTACCAAGAATTTATGATCCAGATGACTTGTTACTAGCAATTCGCTGCGATTGACATCTAGATCGGCAAAATATCTATCTTCAAAGTGCTACAATACTTGACAAAAAAGAATTGTAAGGATTTTAAAGATCGGCAATGTACCGTGATGAAACCATTGACTTGATGGAACCAATGCTGCCTATCGCCACTCGCGCGATCGAAGACCTAATATTTACTTTGATTCAACAGGCCAGCGAGTTGAGAGCGGTGCTTAAACCACGCACCGCTGAAACTGTAGGCGATGTACTGCGATCGATGAACTGCTATTACAGCAACTTAATTGAGGGTCACAATACCCATCCTCGGGATATCGATCGAGCGCTGGCCGATGATTTATCGGAGAATATCGAACAGCGCAATCTGCAACTGGAAGCCAAAGCCCACATCGAAGTACAGCGATTGATCGATCAGGGGTCTTACCCTGATATTGTTTCCGTTGCCGCAATTTGTGATATCCATCGACAGTTTTGCAACCGTTTACCCGCAGAGCTGCGGTGGGTTGGTACCGGAGATCTGCGTCAGCCCCTAGTACCGGGGGAATTTCGTGGTGGACGGGTGCAAGTGGGGCAACATGTACCACCAGGCCCCGACAAAATCGGACGATTTTTGGAACGCTTTGTACAGGTCTATCATCCCAGTAAATTATCTAAAGTAGCTCAAGTACTAGCGGTGGCAGCAGCACACCATCGGCTGCTGTGGATTCATCCGTTTTATGATGGCAATGGTCGGGTGGCCAGACTGTTTGTTCATGCCTACCTGCGCGATATCGGTGTCGGGAGTTTATGGTCGGTATCCCGAGGTCTGGCCAGGAATGTGGGGCAATACAAGGCGCTGTTAATGGCGGCAGATCAACAGCGAGATAATGATTGGGATGGCCGAGGCAACTTGAGCTTAAGGGCTTTATATCGATTTGTGGAGTTCTTTTTGGAGACCGCCATCGATCAGGTGCAATTTATGCGATCGCTATTAGAACCAGAGCAAATGCTGCGCCGCTGGGAGTTATATATTTCTGAGGAAGTGGCCTGGGGTCGGTTGCCAGCGGGATCTTTTCGGTTGGTAAGAGAGGTGATTTTACGGGACGAGATAGAGCGCGGACAAGCCGGGATAATTACGGGGTACCAACCCCGGCAAGGTCGATCGGTTTTGGCCGCATTGGTCAAGGCGGGGGTGCTGGTTTCGGATACACCGAAGGGGCCGGTGCGGATTGGGTTGCCTTTGCGGGTAGTGGAGCGGGTGTTTCCGGCATTGTATCCATTAGGCTAGTTGTAGCAGCCAAAATAACCAGAAATTTGTCGTTCTTAACATAATTTTTCGGTTTATCTAGTTGTCAAAATATCAAGAAAGTTGGATGCCGAGTTGGATTTTAATGATGCGTTCGATCGCCTTCATGTCCTCTGCTGAGACCGTCCCTAGCTTATTTACTAGCCGCTCTTTAGATGCTGTTGTCAACTGGTCTGCCATTGCCTTACTTTCTTTGCCTGCCACTATCACAATTGCTTCACTGGGGTACAATCGGCCTGTATTCGTTGTTAGCGGCACCAGCGAAGCTATCGCCTCTCAGATCAGCAACGCCAAAAAAATTTTAGCTTCAGTTACAATAGACTTAGCTAAGTCTAGCTAGGTAAAACAAATGAAAGTTGTCAACATCCATGAAGCTAAATCTACTCTTTCTCAGCTCTTAGCATCTGTACTTGCTGGCGAAGAGGTCATTATCAGTAAAGCCGGGACTCCCCTGGCTCGTCTCGTTCCCTACCATCTTGACAAGAAACCTCGCTCTCCTGGCTTCTGGCAAGGCCAAGTCACCATGACTGAAGATTTTGATGAACCGCTCCCGCCGGATATTCTTGCTGGCTTTTTGGGGATTGATGAGTGAAATTGCTTTTGGATACCCACATTCTTCTCTGGTGGCTCAACAATGACCCAAAGCTTTCTCGATCGGAGTCTAAACTTATTGCCAATCCTGACAATTTGATTTTTGTCAGTGCGGCTTCTTCTTGGGAAATTGCCGTCAAGAAGATGATTGGTAAGCTTGATGCTCCGGATAATTTACCGGTTGCTCTGACCGCCAATGACTTTCGGGAGCTGCCGATCTCGATCGCTCATACTCAACTTCTTTACCAGCTCCCTCCTCACCACAATGACCCCTTCGATCGCATGATGATTGCGCAGTCTCTCTGTGAAGATTTAACCTTCCTCACCAGGGATACTAAAATCCTGCTCTACCCTATTAAAATTGCTACTGTATAGTTCCCAAGTACTATAATACGGTGATAAGCAACAAGTACAAAGCAGCCGTCCCGCTGATAGTGTAAATTGTTGCTCTAGCGATCTACCTACTCATTCCTTCTCAATTCTATGGTTCAGCAGTTAAACCTCGCCGGGGCAGAAGCCAGAATCGTACCCACTGCTCTGCACTCAGAAATGCAGCAATCGTATTTAGAATACGCCATGAGCGTCATCGTGGGGCGGGCACTTCCAGATGTCCGGGATGGCCTAAAACCAGTCCATCGGCGGATTCTTTACGCCATGCACGAGTTGGGTTTAACTCCCGATCGACCTTTTCGGAAATGTGCGCGGGTAGTAGGAGACGTACTGGGTAAATATCATCCCCACGGCGATCAGTCGGTCTATGATGCCTTGGTGCGACTGGTACAGGATTTTTCTTCGCGCTATCCGCTCGTGGCTGGGCATGGCAACTTTGGCTCGATCGATAACGACCCGCCCGCCGCCATGCGCTATACCGAAACCCGGTTATCGGCGGTGGGCTACGAAGCTGTTTTGGGTGAAATTAGTAGTGCCACCGTCGATTTTATTGGTAACTTTGATAACTCGCAACAAGAACCAACGGTACTGCCAGCTCAGTTCCCCGTTTTGTTAGTCAATGGTTGCTCGGGCATTGCCGTCGGTATGGCTACCAACGTCCCGCCCCACAACTTTGGCGAAATAGTCGATGGCTTAATTGCCCTGATTGACAATCCCGAGCTGCCCGATCATCAGCTGTGGACAATTATTCCAGGACCAGACTTTCCCACTGGGGGCGAAATCATTGGGAATGAAGGTATTTGCGAAGCGTATCGGACGGGCAAAGGAATCATCTCCCTGCGCGGGATTGTCCACATCGAAGAAGCCAGTAAACAGGCTAAATCGGGCAAAGCCCGCAAGAGGCGCGATGCTTTGATCATCACCGAGTTGCCCTATCAGGTCAACAAAGCGGCCTGGATTGAGAAGATTGCCGATCTAGTCAATAATCACAAAATTTTGGGCATTGCCGATCTGCGCGATGAAAGCGATCGCGATGGGATGCGGGTGGTCATTGAACTCAAGCGAGATGCCGATTATCAGCAAGTGATTGACAATCTTTACAAACAAACGGCTCTCCAAAACAGCTTTGGGGCAATCTTTTTGGCTTTGGTCGATGGTTTGCCCCGACAGTTGACCCTGCGCCAAATGCTTACAGAATTTCTGAAGTTCCGCGAAGAAACGCTAACGCGCCAATATAGTAGCGAGCTAGAACATTGCGAACAGCGGGCGCATATTTTGGCGGGCATCCTCACGGCTCTAGACAATTTGGATCGCACGATCGAGATTTTGCGAAACGCTCCCGATGGAACTACCGCCAAAGTTCAGATGTCCCAACAGCTAGGTCTGAGTGAAATCCAAGCTGATGCGATTTTAGCGATGCCCATGCGCCGTTTAACCGGCATGGAACGCCAAAATTTAGCTAATGAAGCCCAAGAACAGGCCACCAAAATTGCTGGTTTCCAAAAGCTGCTGCAAGACCGCAAAGAATTACTAAAGTCGATGAAAAAAGATCTGCGCGCCTTACGCAAGAAATTTTCTGATCCCCGCCGTACCAAAATTGTGAATGCCCAACCAATTTTGCCGAGAGTAGAAAAACCACCAAGTCCGCCGCTGGCTGTCCCCACGCCCCCGCAACGCGGAACAATAGCAGCAGTAGTTACATCGGCAACAATAGAAACAACAACAGAGTCATCTGTAGCTACCGATCCAGAAACAGATCTAGAAGTTGATAACGATAGCACGCCGATCGCCGTGACCACCATTAAAACTGCTCGGCCACCGCGATCGCAGCAGATTTCGCTGTTGTCGGTAGAACCAACGCCACCACAGCTAGTAGAAATTGAATTTACCCAGCGGGGCTACATCCGGGCTATTACTAGGCCAGAAAATCGCTTCGATCGCAGCAATGGTGATTTAGTAATATCGCGCCAATCTGTGATGAACGATCAAGAGCTAGTAGTGGTGAGTAGTAGTGGTAAAGCTTATCCCCTAAAGGTGCAAAATATCCCCACCACTTTCCACCGCAGTGATGCGGGCACGTTGACAACTCAGTTGATTCCCAGCTTGGCCGCCACCACTGAACAGATTTTGTACCTATCAGAATTAGTCGGCAACACATCAGCTTTAATTTTGCTGACCGCGCAAGGCCGAGTCAAAAGACTGCTCATTGAAGAACTCGCGGGCTTAACCAGCCGGGGTTCAGCCCTCATCAAGCTACGGGATGATGATTATTTAGTCTTTGTGACACCGCTCCAAGATGCCAAGGAACTAGTCATTGGGACGTCGATCGGGCGGCTCCTCCGGTTAGCAATTACGGCCGATCAACTTCCCATTCAAGGTCGCCCCTCCCAAGGCGTACAGGGCTTGCGCGTGGGTAGTAAAGAGCGGCTGGTGGGCTGTTTACCTGTCAAAATGAGCGATAACTTACTGCTATTAACCAGTCAGGGCTATGGCAAACAACTACCTGTATCCGCGTTGCGGCTAGTGCCGACTGGTAATATTGGGAACCAGGTCATGCAATTTAGTAGTCGGGACGATCAGCTGATGTGCATCATGGTGGCAGCAGCTGGCCAGGGTTTACTCCTGATGACCAATCAAAATCGAAGTGTCGAATTAGCGATCGCCCGCATGCCAATTATGGGTAAAGAGGGCATCGGCGAAAAAGTACTGGAGTTAGCTACCACCGAGGAGATCATTGGCTGGCAAGCCCAGTCGGTAGATCAGTCTGAGTAGCTAGCTAACGGAATTTTTCCAGATAATCTGGCTGTTGCAAACCACTACACCACATTACCAAAGCATCTTCAGGAGGGTCTTGGTAGTATTTTTTGCGCACGCCCGCAATCACAAAACCCATTTTTTCATACAGTCCGACCGCGATCTCATTAGAAATCCGCACCTCCAACGTGGCATAGTTCATGCCGATCGCGACGGCCTTGGCAAATAGTCCGATCAACAAATCCTTGCCCCAACTGCGCCCCCGCCAGTCGGGATGGATCGCCAGCAGCGTAACATGCGCTTCATCTAAAATCGTCCAGAAACAGCCCATTCCCACCAGTCGATTATTCCAAAAAGCCCCCACAAAATGACTATTGTCACCAGCTAGTTCCCGTCGATAGGTATCGATCGACCAATGCCCCCCAAAGCAAACTTGGTCAATTTCCAGCATTTGGTCGAGGTGACCTATCGACAATAATCCCAATTCCACTTGTTCATTAGCCATTATTATTGGTCATTACTTGGCAAATCGCGATCGCACGGGTTTGAAAAGCCATCTCTGGTTCTTGACCCTGCTTGAGGGCTAATTCTAGCATTAGCAGTTCTGGCAACACCTGACCCAACTGCCGAACAGAGATTTTCTGTAAATCTTGCCGCAAAAAATACAGCCGCTTGGGATTACCAATTTCGGCCTCCCGCGCGATTTCCTCGTCTGCGGCACCGGACTCGGTCAATATCTTGATCCACAGCCAAGTCCGAAACTGCCCGACCAGCGTCGCCATGATTTTCAAGGCTGGCTCATTGCGCTGGATCAGGGCATGAATCAAGCTCAAACTGCTACCCATATCACCCTGCCGCAGGGCGTTCGCTAGCTGCAAGCTGTTTTGGGTACTGGCCATCACCAAACTACTGACATCAGTGGCGGTGAGGGGGGCTGGCCGATCGAGGGCAAATAGACTCAGTTTGGTTAGTTCGGTGTGCAGCTGCCGCGTATTGTTGCCGATCGATTCAGCAAGCAGCTCGATCGCTTCTTTAGTTAACTTAACTCCTAGTTTTTGGGCTAGTTGTTTAACCTGTTGACCAATCTCCGCTGTTTTCCAGGGTGGGATGAGGGCAAACTCACGGACTTCTGCCAGTTTTTGAATAAACTTACTGGCCTTTAACCGACCATCGGGCTTATTGGTGCTGGTTAAAAGTAAAGTAGTGGTTGCTGGCAGGTGGGGCAAAGTGCGCTCTAGCTCGGCCAAGATGCTCTCGCTGCATTGACTAATCACATGGGTATTAGCCAGCCAGATTAAGCGTTGTCCGCTACCAAAAGGCGGGGTCATAGCCTGATTTAAGGCTTGAATCGTGGCCGCTGGTTGGTCACCAGCAATTTTTTCGTAGTTGAAACTAGCCCAAGCGGCATCTACGGTGTTTTTTTGGAGTTCTATGACCGCTTGGTGTAAAGCAAATTCGTCATCTCCCCAGTACAGTAAAATTGGCATGATTCACAATCACTAAAGATGCCTAAAAAGAAAAGGCATACTGAAGTACACCTTTGCTTTTTTCACTTAATACCCCCAAGGGAATTCGAATCCCTGTCGCCTCCGTGAAAGGGAGGTGTCCTAGGCCTCTAGACGATGGGGGCCTGTTTTTCGCACATCTCTAAATTTAGATGATGTTGAAGATAATGTCAACTACAAAAAATTGTATTCGTTTGACAGCAGATTTACTGTCCCAATATTGCTCCATTCATTTATCTGGCGGAATTCCATGCCGCAGTGCCGATAAACGGGCTTGCGCTTCGGGATCGAGCGAATTAAATAAAAATCTGCCACTGGTTTGACGCTTCGTTTGCTGTTTTTGGCGAGAGCGACTGGAGCTAGACTCTACTCGCTGTACTAGCTGGAGAGCCGACATCCACTCGGCTCCAAAGCCACCGACGGTTAATTGCTGGGCGCGATCGGATGTAGCTACTACCAACCTAGTCTTTGCCAGGGTATTGTTTTTATGATGGGCACAGAATTTTTCAATGTAGGTATCGGCTGTCTCGCGAAACTCGGTGTAATAGACCGACAGATTGGGGGTGATGACCTCGCGGTAGGCTGGGGTATCGCGACTATGAGCATCAAATACTAATTGAGTATCGTAACCTTCGAAAGCACTAAAATTAACCAATTCTTCGATGAGCTTGTTTCTGGCAGCTGATATATCACTGCTGCTGCGCTGTGGCAGAGGGGTTTCATCGTCAGGATTGGGATACAGGTCTGCCCAGAGGCCGATGACGTTATATCCGTCAACGAGTAATACTACTTCTTGGCGTTTGGGAGCCATAACTTCACTTACAAGAACTGACAGAATTTTACAGGGTGCTCGTGTATATCTTAAGATTTTTTGGGATGCTTGTGGTGTCCAAAGCTACAAACATTGCTAGTGCCAGCGATTTGCCTAACACCAGCGATCTGCCCCTGTCTAACGCCAGCGATCCCGCTCCAGATCGTATAGCACTTTTTCCCAATGCCATTGTTCTGGCCGATCGGCATGACGATACCGCGATTGTTCGAGTAGTCGATCGATTGTTTTTTGATTGCCACCCAGCAACCGCTGGAGTTTGGCTTGCGTTTGGTGATCAACCTTGCCGATCTTGCCGACTTTTTTAACGGCAATTAGCGATCGCTCATTCCCCATCGAGCGATTAAAACGCTGCACCGCTCTCCTTCTGGCAATAAATCTTTGACTGACATACACCCCCAGCAGGGCAATGCCTAACAAAACAACTATTCCAGTAGTACTCATGATTCTTCAGTATCAACAGGTCAAAAAGTCTATGCTCAGATTCTACGTTACCTCAATAGCACGGTTCCTGAGTGCCAGAGATACACTAGTCCCCACTCATTTATTCCTTACTGTTTCACGGCCTTCCGGCAGAAATTAAAAGCAGTCAACTAAGTCTATGATATTCACTGGTGTTTAGGACTCTATTGCACATATGAATGCTGGCCGTTTAATTGTTCTGACTGGCCCCAGTGGTGTCGGTAAAGGGACGCTCTTGAAAGAGCTACTCCAACGTCATCCAGAACTGTATGTTTCTATTTCGGCTACCACCCGCTCACCGCGATCGGATGAAGTGGATGGGATAAATTACTACTTTTTAACACGCGATCGATTTACTGAGATGATTGCCTCGGACGATTTATTGGAATGGGCGGAATTTGCGGGTAATTACTATGGCACCCCGACCCAGCCTGTTCAAGAACAGATCAACCAAGGTCGATCGGTCATTCTCGAAATTGAGTTGCTCGGAGCTAGACAAGTAGCCAAGATCTTTCCAGAATCTTTGAAAATATTTATTCTACCTCCCAGCATTGCCGAGTTAGAAGCCCGCATACGGACCCGTGGCCAAGATCCAGAAGCGGCCATTAGGCAACGACTAGAACGCGCTCAGTCTGAGATCGCCGCTGCGGGAGAATTTGATTGGCAGATTGTCAATGACGACCTCCAAACTGCTCTAGAGCAAATTGAAGCCGCCATTTTTGCCACTGGGTAGACCTGCGCCGCAACGGGCAACTATCCCCAGCTATCTAAATCTAGCGCTTGCGAACCACCTTGATCGAGTTCTTTCAACACTCCTTTGAGCTGTAGCCAGAGAAAGAAAGCGGTAAATAGGGTCAGTGGAATGGCCAGACTGGCAGCCAGCCAGTCTGGTAGACCAAAGATCGACATACCAGAAGTCAAGAACATGCCAATACCGCAGGCAATACCAACAAAAGGAAGCTTCAGATTGATGTTATCGAGGGAGGTGAGGCTAATATTGGCGCGATCGACAGACCAGGCTTTGACATAACGCTTGAGAGTGGAATCAAATGCCGAGCCACAGGTTAAACCCATGAATAGACCAACAATTAGTAGAAAATAGGGCGGATCAGTAGGAAAGTAATACAAAAAAACTCCTGGTAATAGCTCATAGTGATTAGGCTGGACGCGAGGCTCAGTTATCTCACGTGCCTGAGACATAACTTAAATTTAGAGCAATCGACCGGGCAAATCAATTTGAATTCCTAAGTTAAGTTAGCTATTTAGACGGCAGCAGCAAAAGTGCTACACAATGCCTGAAAACCGGCATCATCGACAGCCGCAGTAGTGACGTTTTGATCGATATTGATTTCTTCGTGTTGCGTTGCTAGCATCGATTGCTCATCGGCAGAATCGATCGAGATGAGCCGAGCTACCGCCTGACCATTCCGCGCAATGGTCACCTCCTCACCGCGATCGACTCGATCAATTAAAGCAGGCAGACTAGTATTAGCCAATTCAATAGTAATGTTGCTCATTGTTTTGGTGTCGAACTTGTTTGGTACATTCTACATATTTTCGGTTAGTCATAACCATTGATTTCTGTATACATTGTCTATTCGTGATATAAACAACACTTCATCAAAACTTAACTGATTTTTTAGTTAAGCATCTCCTCCAGTTGATTTTGGCTCCAGAGCCATTGGTATAGACCTTTTTGCTCAATTAGCTCTGCATGAGTACCAACCTGCACGATCGCGCCCTTATCCATGACAAAAATGCGATCGGCCATGGCCGCTGCTGATAGTTGGTGCGACACAAAAATTACCGTTTTGCGCTGTGTGCCCGCCGCCAGGTTTTCTAAAATGGCAGTGGCTGTTTGGTTATCTACACTGGATAGGGCATCATCCAAAATCAAGATCGGGGCATCGATTAATAAAGCTCTGGCGATCGAAGTCCGCTGCCGCTGACCACCGGATAGCGTAATGCCCCGTTCTCCTACCAAAGTGTCATATTGCTGTGGGAAATTAGCAATCTCGCTGTGCATTTGTCCCTGCCTGGCAGCGACTTCTACTCGATCGAGACCAACCGCTGGACTACCATAACGGATATTGTTGGCGACGGAAGTGCTAAACAGAAAGCTTTCCTGGGGTACGTAAGTAATTAGTTGCCGTAAACTATCCAGAGTCAATTCCGTCACGTCATAACCATCTACAAATAGTTGACCCTGATCTACTTTTAACAACCGCGGAATAGCATTGACCAGTGTCGATTTTCCCGATCCAATGGGGCCAACGATCGCAATTCTCTCACCGGGCTGAATTTTAAAGCTTAAATTTTTCAATGCTGGGCTACTGGCTCCCGGATAGGTGAAGGACAGATGCCGCGCCTCCAAACCACCTTGCCAAGTGGGATGGGGAGCGATCGAATCCTGGGTATCCGCAATTTGGGGCTGTGCCGACATGATTTCTTCAACTCGCTCAATGCTAACTTCCCCGCGCTGGAAAGCCGTAATTGTAAAGCCCAGTAGAGCCGTTGGAAAAATCAAATTCTGGGCATAGATAATCAGTGCCAGGAAGTTGCCGACGGTAATTTCATTACTAGCGATCGCCTGCCCACCTTGCCACAATAGAACCAGTAGACTAATCGAAGCCAATCCTTGAATAATCGGAAACACTGTATTCCGCGATTCGGCCAGCTTGAGGTTGGCAGTAAATACCGCTTGGTTTTTTTCAGCAAAAGCCCGTCGTTCATTTTCTTCCTGGGCATAGATTTTAATCAGGGTAATGCCGCTCATATCTTCTTGAATCAGCTCACTCAAGTCGGACAGCTTCTCCTGTACAATCACCTGCTCTTGCCGCAACCGACCGCTAAAAATCTGCACGGTGAGGAGCATCACCGGATAGATCGCTAAGGCTAGCAAGGTTAGTCGAACACTGATGGTCAACATGGCTGGCAGTGTAAAAGCATAGGCAAAAATAATGTTGAAAATACTGAGTAGCGAAAAACCCATCAGCCGCATGATGTTTTCCACGTCGCTAGTCGATCGATTGATGAGGTCACCCACCGTGGTAGTAGAAAAATAGGCGACATCCATTTTCAGTAAATGATCGAAAATTCGTTGCTTTAGATCGGCCTGTACTCGCCGACCAACACCAAAAATCAGTAGTCGTGATGTCATTCTGGCCACCCAGGCAATGGAGGCCAAGAAAATCACCAACATGGCCACATGAGTGATTTCGGTATAGCTAAAATTAATACGTAGTCGATCGATCCCATCCCGAATCAACAACGGAATGTAGACATTCAGTAAATTAACGATCAGTAATGCCCCAATTCCCTGCCAAACAGCTGGTAAGTAAGGTTGTGCATAAGAAAAGAGTCTTTGGAGCCGCAGATTAGCCATCGAAAATTTACGACAAGAAGGATCTCTGACCATCGTAACAAACCATGTTATTATTGGAAGTCTGGCATTTGGTTTTTCAAGATATCCCCCTAGGATTATGGCAAAGCGTACAAAGTTAGTTTTAAGTAAAGAAGTTCGCAAGCTGGGCAAGCTTGGTGATGTGGTAGAAGTCGCCCCCGGCTATGCTCGCAACTATCTAGTGCCCCAAGGCATTGGTCTACCTGTGACTCCCGGTATTCTACGGCAAGTAGCTAAGAAGAAAGAGATTGAATTGCAGCGGTTAGCTGAACTGAAGATTGAAGCCGATCAGCAAAAAGCGGCGATCGAGAAAGCGGGCGCACTACAAATCAGCAAGAAAGTTGGTGAAAACGATGCCATTTTTGGTACGGTCACCACTGCTGAAATTGCTGAGGCGATCAAATCACTGTCTAGTGTGGAAGTAGACAAACGGGATATTACTATTCCTGATGTTGACCAACTCGGTAGCTATAGTGCCGAGATTAAACTACACCCCGATGTGACTGTTACGGTTGAGTTCAACGTGGTTGCTGAGTAGTTTTAGTAGTCTATTCCCATGTCTGAAGAAACCAGTTCATCGAGTGCCAGACATGATCAAAGCTCGCCACCTATCGGCGAGTTTTTTTCGTCTCAGGTTAGTGAGAATTTGACGAGTCCTAATATTGCTGCTAATTACATCCCGCCCCAGAATATTGGGGTGGAAGAAGCCATACTAGGCGGGATTTTGTTAGATCCAGAAGCTTACGGACGAGTCGCAGCGCTATTGGTACCCAAAGCTTTTTATATTCCGGCGCACAATCAGATCTATCAAGCAGCGATCGAATTACACAGTCAAGGTAAGCCCACCGATCTTCTAAACGTTACTAATTGGTTGATTGACAACCAGCTACTAGAAAAAATTGGTGGCCAGAGCAAACTAGCACAACTATTGGAACGAACAGTTAGCGCTATTAATATCGATTCCTTGGCAGTGTTGCTCATGGATAAGTATGTGCGGCGTGAGTTAATCCAGGCTGGCAATGAAGTTGGTCAGTTGGGCTACGATACTGGCAAGTCGTTGGAACAGGTGCTAGATCAATCCGAGCAAAAGGTGCTGAATATCACGCAGGTGCGACCTCAGTCTGGTCTCACAGCCGTGAGTGAGATTGTGATTGAGACTTGTCGGGCGATCGAAGAACGCCATGATAGTTTAGCCCCACCAGGACTGACTTGCGATTTTGCCGATTTAGATGCGATGACTGGCGGTTTTCAGCGATCGGACCTGATTATTATTGCTGGGCGGCCGTCGATGGGAAAAACAGCCATCAGCCTCAACATTGCTTATAACATGGCGCAGATTCACCAGTTGCCAGTATTGGTTTTTAGTTTAGAAATGTCTAAGGATCAGCTAGTGCAAAGGATGCTAGCCGGGGAAGCCCGAATTGATAGCAACCGGTTGCGGGCTGGCCGCATCACTCAATTGGAGTGGGAACAGGTCTATATCGCAATTAATAAGATATCAGAGCTGCCGATTTATATTGATGACACCGCCAACATGATGGTGATGCAAATGCGCAGCCAAGCGCGGCGGATGCAGGCCGAAACTGGTAAGCAGTTGGGGATGATTATGCTAGATTACTTGCAGCTCATGGAAGGTAGTAGTGACAATCGGGTACAAGAAATCTCCAAGATCACCCGCAGTTTGAAGGGATTAGCGCGGGAGTTAAATGTGCCAATTATTGCTCTATCGCAGCTGAGTCGTAGTGTGGAATCCCGCAATAACAAACGCCCGATGATGTCGGACTTAAGAGAATCAGGATCCATTGAACAGGATGCCGATTTAGTGATTATGCTGTATCGGGATGCTTACTACAATCCAGACACCCCCGATCGAGATATTACCGAATTAATTGTCACCAAACACCGCAATGGCCCTACTGGAGTCGTGAAACTTGTGTTTGACCCCGGCTTAACTAAATTCAAGAATTTAGCGCGACCCATATAGAATCTATTTTTTAATTTCTTCTAGCTCACTCAGCCGAAACGTCACAAGCTTGTCCCAATTGCCATTTTCAAAGACGACGGCAGCTTTGCCATCTGTGACCCTTTGCACGAAACCTTGGAAGTTATAATAGGTATCGTTTTTGTTAATTATTTTGACGACAGAGCCGGGTAAAATCATAGATCAGGATTGCTGTAACTGTTGATGCTACTGTACCGCAGGTCATGCTTCGCAATCAACCAGTTACTATTATGTTCTTAGATTCTGATGCTGTGCTGCCCAAACTTGGCTGGCCGAATCAGATGTTTGTTACCATATCTGCGGGTGAAGGTAATGGCCGTGGTGGGGAGGTTTTCGCGAATGATCGCTGGTTGGACAGAGAATAAGTTAGTCATGAGGTTTTTCCTTGAGTAAATTTCTTGCCAATAGCGCGAATACTATTTATCTCCTTCAGATTGCCATTGCCTGATGAAATTTCTATGAAATTTTCGCCTAAACTTTGAGGTAAAGGATTTTCGGCAATTACACTTATGCTTCTCCCCCATCATCGCCTTGCTGTTCTTCTCCACGGTGGCATCAGAGGTAATCAAGGCAAAACTGGCCTCACTGTTCTGCGCTATAGCCCTAACCCGGTGGCGGTCGTGATCGATCGCGAGGCCGTTGGGGAGTCGGTCGTCAAACACACTGGCATTCAGCGAGAAGTGCCAATTGTCGGAGATATTACTGCCGCCTTAGCCTATCAGCCTGATGCCCTGATTATTGGGATTGCACCCTCGGGCGGTCTAGTTCCTGATGATTGGTGGTCAGAGTTGCAGGCGGTAGTGAATAGTGGTGTTTCGATCGTTAATGGTTTGCACACTAAGCTCAACAGCCATCCGCAATTACCAGCTTTGCAACCTGGTCAATGGATTTGGGATGTACGGCAGCCACCTCATACGATCCGCATTGGTAGCGGTGCGGCACAAAGCTTACCCTGCCAAAGAGTCCTGATGGTGGGTACTGATATGGCGATCGGTAAAATGTCTACCGGTTTAGAACTCCAAAAAATTTGCGTTGCCCAGGGCATTAAATCTAAGTTTGTGGCTACCGGCCAAGCAGGCTTAATGATTGCCGGTTCTGGGGTGGCCTTGGATGCCATTAAAGTCGATCATGCAGCGGGAGCGATCGAACAGACCGTCATCGATCATAGCCCTGGTCAAGATTTGCTGATCATCGAAGGGCAGGGTTCCATTTTTCATCCCGGCTCCACCGCGACTCTGCCGCTGTTGCGTGGCAGTCAGCCCACCCAGCTGATTTTAGTACATAAAGCTGGCCAAACGACCGTGCGGAATTGTCCGCAGGTCACGATTCCACCCCTATCAGCTGTCGTAAAACTCTATGAGCAGTTAGCCGCCGCTGCTGGCGCTTTTGCGGCAGTCTCAGTCGTGGCGATCGCGATTAATGGTGTAAATCTTGGTGATGATGAGTTGCGGGAGTATCTCGATCGCGTCGCTCAAGAAATCGGTTTACCTTGTACCGACGCTGTCCGTTTTGGTGCCGCGCCCCTATTAGCCGCAGTTTTAGAGAATAGCTAGCTATTGATTATTGGCAATTTCGATCAGTTTGCTACCAGTAGATATCTGATCACCGTCGCGCACCAGTAGCTTGACAATATAACCCGATTTACTGGCGACGACATCTACCAACACTGGTGGCAACGTCGCGCTGGCAACGATTTGCGGTGTAACAGCAGTATTCTTCTGCTGTTGCAAAGATTGCAAATTAGTAGCTAATTGTTTATAACTAAGTTGTTCCTGGAGTAGTTGTTCTTGCAACTTGCGTAACTTAACTTCCTGCTCCAGCTGCTGTTGAATATTTGGACTGGGAACCGCTACCGAGTCTAGATCAGCTGGTGCTTGACTAGCCTCTTGGAGAGCCAGTTGGGCATTTTCATAGTTAGATCTAGCATATTCCATTTCTACTCTGGCCGCCTCCGCCCCGGTAATAAATTGCTCGAATCCTTCACTGGTAGCACCTTTAGCTTCTGAAATTCGTTGCTGAGAGTCTAAGAGTTGCTGTTTGCGTCGATATGCGCTGTTTTGGCGTTGATAAATAGCTTGAGCTTTTTGTACCAGTTCTTGCTGTTGTTTTACCAGCACCGATTGATTCGTGATTTTCTGCTGTCGTGGATCGGGAGAGCTGCTGCTGGCAATTTTGGAGCGCAGCCACGTAATATTTTGTTTGTCACTGTTCACCTGTTGTTGGAGACTAACCATCCGCTGTTGAGAAGACTGTTGTTGCTGTTCAATCAACTGCTGTTGTTTTTGCACAGTCTGCTGTTGCGCAACAGAATTTTGCTGTTGAGCTTGATTCGTTTTTTCAGCCTCGGTATCCCGGATGACCATTAGCGATTCACCCATCTGGACTTGTTGCCCAATCTTCACCCTGACGTCATGCACCAGTCCTGATTGCGGAGCATTGATGGGGAAAACCTGCTTTGGTTCGATCTTGCTGGTCGGTAATACAGTCAGAAATGATGGACGAAAACGTTGGTACCAACCATACAGACCACCCGTTAAACCTAAGATGACGATCACGATTGCTGATATTTTTTGCCAGCGCCGCGATCGATATTGCACCGTGATAGGCACTACGTCTACTAACATTTGGGAGGCATGAAATTCCTCAAAATCAGGGAGGGGGTCAGATGAAATTTTCTCTTCGATCTCGCTGTCAGTAAGCTCCAAATCAGATATGTCTATTTCGATCAAGAGGGGCTGTTCTTTAACAGCTGTTGTTGAGACGTTTTCCATAACAACCGCTGCCCACAAATCGGCTGCAATTTGCGGATGGCCCTGATGGATAGAACGCACTGCTTCCCGAATTTCTGCGGCTGATGTGCCTTTGAGTAAATAGCCTTTCGCTCCGGCCTGAATTGATTTAGTCATATTTTCACTGCCTGCACAGCCACTAATAACCAATACTTTGACTTGTTTTGTTTCTTCGCTGTGAGCAATAATCTTGGTGGCCAGAGTCCCGTCAATATCCGGTAAATCCATATCCATTAACACCACATCTGGCTGTAGCTGTTGCACTAGATCGAGCGCATCAAAGCCATTCTCAGCCATCCCTACAACATCAAAATCGGCAGCAGCTTCTAAGATAGACTTTAGTCTTTCTCTAACACTTTTTTGATCATCTACTAGTAAAACGCGAATCATTGGCGCTTCCTGAAGTGAGCCTTCTCTGATGGGTGAATGGATCAAGGCAATACTATTCATATCAATCTTTCCATCTTAACTCGTTGGATCCCTCCTGTGTTGATGCCAGTTATCCCCGGTTAAAAAGTTTATGATTTGAGATGGGTTCCCTACGTTTTACTATGTCTACCATCTCGGTAAATTCTGTGCAGTCCGATATTCATCAATCACGAGAGACAGACTGGCGATTGTTTTTGCGCCTTATTCCCTACGCTCGGCGCAGTGGTTCGTTGCTCTTATTTTCATTATTAATTATGTTGCCCTTGGCGGTATCTAATGCCGTACAACCGCTGCTGATTGGTCAAGTGATCTCGCGGATTCGGCAAGAATCTACCTGGCCATTTATTACGGCCATGCGCTTGCCCGATGCACTGAACACCTTAACGCTGATTTTGATGTTTACAGTGATTGTGCGGCTAATTTTATCGGCCGTCCAAGGCTATACCGTCCAACGAATTGGCCAGCAAATTACTGCTGATATTCGCCAAGATTTATTCGATCATGTCACTGCTTTGGGGGTCAGGTTTTTTGATAATACTCCCGTGGGTAAGCTCATTACCCGGCTCACCAACGATGTGGAAGCTTTAGGCGATGTGTTTACCACCGGGGCGATCGGGATTGTCAGCGATTTGTTTTCGTTGGTAATTTTGGCGATTATCATGTTCTGGAAGCAGTGGCAGCTGGCGACAGCGCTCACGCTCATGCTGGTGCCAGCCAGTGCTTTGATTGTGTATTTCCAGTATGAGTACCGGAAGGCTAACTACTTAGCACGGGAAGAATTATCGACGATGAATGCCACCCTCCAAGAAAATGTGACGGGGATTAATATAGTACAATTGTTTCGTCGCCAGCAATATAACGCCGAACAGTTTCGATCGATCAATCAAAGATATGTGGGTGAGGTAGACAAGACCAATTTCCATGACTCGGCCATTTCGGCTACTTTAGAGTGGATTTCGCTGGTGGCGATCGCGGTCGTGTTGTGGATGGGTGCCGATATGATTGTGGGCAAACGAGTGGATATTGGTACTCTATCGGCCTTTATCATTTTTGCCCAGCGACTATTTGAGCCACTACGCCAATTTGGCGAAAAATTCACCGCCATCCAGTCGGGTTTTACGGCAGTGGAACGAGTCAGTGATATTTTGCGGGAGCCGATCGAGATTAAAGATGCCATCACGGAAAAGTTCACACCGCAGCTGGCTCATCCGGATCAGGGCAGTAGTGGCGAAATCCGGTTTGAGCATGTCTGGTTTGCCTACAAAGATGATGATTATGTCATCCAAGACCTGGATTTTACCATTCGTCCCGGTGAGAAGATTGCCTTAGTTGGTCCCACGGGTGCTGGGAAAAGTACCATTGTGCGGTTACTCTGTCGGCTGTATGAACCCACCAAAGGCCGGGTGCTGATTGATGGGGTGGATATTCGCAATTTGCCGCAGCAGCAGCTGCGGCGCTACTTGGGGGTCATTTTGCAAGATGGCTTTTTGTTTGCGGGCGATGTGAAGAGCAATATCACTCTCGGTGAAAACTATTCCTTGGCCGATGTCCAAAAAGCAGCGCAGGTGACGAATATCGATCGACTGCTGGAGGAATTGCCCCAAGGTTACGATACGCAGTTGCGAGAGCGGGGGACGAATCTTTCTGGTGGCCAAAAACAACTGCTGGCCTTTGCCCGGGCGGCTATTCGCAACCCCAAGGTCTTGGTGCTAGATGAAGCCACTGCCAACTTAGATGTAGGCACGGAAGCCTTAATTCAAGAAGCGCTCAACCGCTTATTGGTAGAACGCACGGCGATTATTATTGCCCATCGGTTGTCTACAATTCGCTATGTCGATCGGATTTTTGTATTGAAGCAAGGATCTTTGGTGGAAGTGGGTAGTCATGACGAGCTAGTGCGCTTGGGCGGACTCTATGCCAGCTTGCATCAACTCCAGATGTTAGGCAGTTAGCCATGCAGATCGATCCAGCGACGATCAAGATTCCGAAACGGGGGATGCCGGTCACAATTGTGACTGGCTTTCTGGGCAGTGGTAAAACAACGCTCCTCAACCATATTTTAAATGGCGAGCATGGCCTCAAGATTGGAGTGCTGGTCAATGAATTTGGAGAGATTGATATTGATAGCCAACTATTAGAATCGATCGAGGCGGGCATGGTGCAGCTCAGTAACGGCTGCATTTGCTGCACGATCAATGAAGATTTGGTGGCAGCGGTGTTTAAGATGCTCACCAGTGCGGAAAAGATTGACTATCTGGTGATTGAAACCAGCGGTGTGGCCGACCCGCTACCGATTGTAGCCACGTTGTCGAATTCCGATCTGCGGGGGCTAACGCGGCTCGATGCAGTGATTGGGGTGGTGGATGCGGTGAACTTTGATGCCACCTATTATGGCAATGTCGCTGCTCAGAATCAGCTAATTAATAGTGATATTTTGCTGGTTAATAAAACAGATTTAGTCGATCGCGCGCGATTAGCGACAGTCCAAGCCGAACTGGTAGCACTACAGACAGATGCAATTGTGCTAGAGACACAGTTGTGTAAGGTACCGTTGGCTTTGCTATTGGATGTGCAACTAGCTAAGAAATCGGTCATCAGCAGTCCTGCTCATCACCAACATAGCGATCATTTGACGGTGGATAGCTGGATGTCGATCGCCTTTGAGTTTGATCGACCGTTTCTCATATCTCAGTTTCAAGAGCTTATTAAGGGGCTATCTGATGATATCTTTCGTAGTAAGGGCATTTTGTGGTTTCAGGATAGCGATCAACGCCATGTTTTTCAGCTTTGTGGCAAGCGCTATGACATCACTAGCGATCGCTGGCGGGGGGCACCCCAGACCCAAATTGTGTTGATCGGCAAGGGCTTGGACGAGCAAGCCATTGGCCACAGTCTGATTAGCTGTCTGGGGTCAGTTTTTTAAGCTTAAAAAACGATCGGTCAACATCTTAGGTTAAAGCCAACTTTGATCGGAGACTACCGCCTAAAATGGTAAGCAATTACCTCGCAGCGATATTTCTTACATGGTTAACATCACCGACATCTCCCATACCGCGCAAGCCATCGCCACCAAACTAGGCATTGAAAAGTTTGATATTTATGGTTCTACTGTAGATGAAACCAGTGTGCAGGTGGAGCGGGGCGCCTCGAAGCAAGTTAAAGCTTCCAATCGTTCGGGGGTAACGGTACGGGTCTGGAATAAAGAAAATACAGTCGGTACCACCAGTACTACCGACATGGACCCGACAGGTTTAGAATTAGCGCTGAAGACGGCCTATGAAGCTAGTTTCTTTGGGATTAAAGAACATGCCCCAGACTTTAGCCCTGAATCTATGGCTCCGGTAGCAGCAGTCCAATTAGCAGTGGCCGAACCAGCTACCGTCCCGGCACTAGTAACTAGTTTAATCGCCGCCGAAAAACAGTTATTGGCTACCCATGAAGCGATCGAGAGTGTGCCTTACAATGGCCTGAGCCAGAGACAAGTAGAGCGCTTTTATCTCAATAGTCAGGGAGCCCATCGTCACGAAACTCGCTCCGTGGCTTCTATTTATCTTGCGACCAAGACCGAACAAGTGGGCAAAAAGCCGCGTAGTGCTGGGGCTTTGAGAATTAGTGAAAGTTTCCAAAAGCTCGAAACCGCTGACTGCGTGGCGGAAGCGGCAGCTAAAACCATTAGTCATTTAAACTATCAGCCGATCGCCACGGGCAAATATTTGGTGGCCTTTGCGCCCGAGGCCTTTCTGAGTTTGTTGGAGGCGTTCTCGAATATTTTTAATGCCCAGAATATTTTGGACAAGCAAAGTTTATCTACTCCAGAATCATTGGGGCAGTCGATCGCTTCGCCGCTATTATCGATCGCTGATGATGCGTTGCATCCCGACAATATTGGTGCTGATACTTTTGATGGAGAAGGTACCCCGACCCGGCGGGTGACGCTGCTAGAAAAAGGCTTGATCAGCAGTTTCATCCACAGTGCGGGCACGGCCAAACGTTTGGGTACAACTTTGACAGGTCATGCCAATATGGGTTCTAAGATCACCGTTTCCCCTCATTTTTACCATGTTTATGCCAGTGGTGAAAAGGCGACGCGCACCTATAGTTTGGCCGAAGCTGAGAATGTCATTTTGATCGACGATTTGCAGGCTCTCCACGCTGGCGTAAAATCGCTTCAGGGTTCTTTTTCCTTACCATTTGATGGTTGGCTAGTGAATAAAGGTGAAAAAATTAGTATTGATGCAGCAACTGTAGCAGGAGATTTTTTGACACTGTTGCAACAGATTGTTTATGTAGAGCCAGAGGCCGAGCTGACTGCAGGGGGTTTATGTCCAATGATTTGGGTGGAGGGTTTGTCGATTACGGGCGAATAACTGTAACAGTACAGTGGGTCGATGCGACGAAAGGTGAGGCTAATACGACCATCGGGAACATTGGCTCTTTTGATGGCATGGCTCCAGAATTCTTGGGTGTGCTGGCTCATGTATAACAATGAGCCAGGTGGCAACTGATAGGATCGCCGCTGGGTGTAATCGGCCTTTGATCGAAAGGAAAGTTTCCGCTCGGTGCCTAATGAAATGATAATAATTTTGGTGCCATCTTCGAGGTTATCTATTTCATCGGAATGAAAGCCCATTTTGGAACGACCATCAATGTAGTAGTTAATCAGACAGCTATTAGGTTCAAATCCTAGCGTCTCGGCCAGCTGGGTACAGAGGGGCTGAAGCAGCTGATGCATGGGCTTATTTTCATAGCTCACGCCAGAATAATTGTAGGAAAGGCCAAAACAAGCGGTTTTTCGAGCGCTCATGCGTTCATCCCATTGAATGCGATCGCATAATTGCCGATATAATTCGGTGGCGAAGATTGGTGATAAATAATTGGGGCAAATGGTGACTTCTGGCTCGGTCATGACGGCAGTCGGCTGCATATTGAAACTTGTGAACACTTTAACAAAATTTTGTGATAAAAAGTTATGTAAGATTTCTATTTCCACAGCCTCAAATTACCCGGATAATAATAAAAATCCTCTCTTGAAACTTTTTTAACAGCAATTAATGTCAGCACGAATCGACATAATTCAATAATTGGAACCAGCGGAGAAAACATTAAAAACAATGCAAAGTTACCAAGATTATTATTGGTATATGGATTGTTTGACTGAGCCGCCCAACACCAGCACAGAAAGAGCGTTACCAGCAATTGATAGCCAGTGTATGAGATCTGAAAGTTAATAGCTTCTTGACAATGTAGGGCGATCGATGGATATCGTGCTTGAGCCTTCAGACAAACATAAAGACAAGATATTAATCCTATTATTGGGACTAGGATCAAGAGCAAAACATAGTGAGTTGGCGACGTGAATTGGATAATTCTTAATACCCCAGTACTAGCGAGTACAAGTAATATGAATAGATATCCCATATAGCCCAATAGCCAAGCTAAATGACATTCTAGAATTCGATCTCTCATCATTTTCCCATTGCGAAGTAGTCGCTGGGGCAAGTAGTGATCAAATAGAAATTAGCTGAAATCCAGAGGGTGGAGACTTTCTCCCGTCTGGATTTCAGACCTAAAAAAAACCTGTTATTGATTTTAAGAAACACTAGTATTTCGGTAGGAAATAATTGATAAAAGTGCGCCTTGCGGATCTTGAATCAAGGCAAACCGCATTGATTCATCAATATCCATGGGCGGCTGTTTAACTTGTCCACCTAGTTCTTCTACTAACTGGACAGCAGCATCCACGTCATCAACCGTGACATATACACCCCAGCGTGGTGGCACTGTCGATGGGATGTTCGGCGGCATTTGCATCAGGCCACCTACTTGTTGATCGCCCACACTCAGGATACTGTAAGTCATACCTGGCATGGGTCGCTCCTCAACTTTCCAGCCAAACAATTGGGAGTAAAATTCTGTTGCGGCGGTAGGGTCAGTCGTCATTAGTTCGCACCAACTGAAAGCACCGTGTTCTTGAGAGATATCAGTCATGATATTCCAACTGTCCAAAACAGTATAATCAAGTATTTTTGTACTTTACAATTGTTCGATTCGATCGTCAAGAGTATATTTATACAAAATACTATCAGCAGGGTTCTTTTTCCCCATGGTTCAGTTCCTAGCTAGGGTTAATTATTGTGAACGTTGCTGATATTGGCGAAGCTGGATTACTTCAGCGGATATTTCCTTTTTGTGTGCCCGGTGCCGTTGGTGATGATGGCGCTCTTCTTCATGCTAAAGACCGTCATTCGATCGCAATCACCACCGATGTCTTGGTCGATGGCGTGCATTTCAGCGATGCGACTACTAGCGCTAGCGATGTCGGCTGGCGATCAGTTGCCGCCAACCTTTCCGACTTAGCGGCGATGGGTGCAACGCCCTTGGGCATTACCGTCGGTCTAAGTCTGCCGGGAAGCACTGCCGTTGCCTGGGTCGAAGAATTGTATGCCGGTATGAAGTCTTGTTTGGATATTTACGGCACCGGAATTATTGGTGGTGATGTCTGTCGATCGAACACGATCTCGATTGCGATTACTGCCGTGGGGGAGGTACCCAAAGACCTTGTGATTCAGCGGCGCAAAGCTCTACCAGGATTTGTTATTGTCGTGACTGGCGTTCATGGTAAATCCAAGGCCGGCTTGGAACTATTACTAAATCCAGAGTTTGGCCATCATCTTAGTACCGGCGAACGTCAAAATTTAATAGTGGCACACCAGCGACCGCGACCGCGACTGGATGTATTATCTTTTTTAGATTGGTCACAACCGATTGCTGGCATGGATAGTAGTGATGGCTTGCTGGATGCGGTGACGCAAATTTGTCGGGCTAGTGGAGTGGGAGCAAGGATCGATCGCAGATTGTTATCGATCGATCCTGCCCTAAATAAGCTGTCACCACAGCGAGCTTTAGAATGGACAATGGTCGGCGGTGAAGATTTTGAGCTAGTAATATGCACGCCTCCCGTCGCCGCCATGATTTTGGTTGCGCAATTAGGAAGTGGTGCCGCGATTATTGGTGAAATCACTACAGAATTAGATCTACTATTAGTTGATTCCCAACAGCCTGATTTCTGGTGCTCACTTACCGGCTACCGGCCGTTTCAACATTTTGGTAATATCCCATCGGGTTAGGCGTACTTACGGATGACGAGTATAAATACGACAGCCTAAAGGTGGCTCGCCGCGATCGAGAAGTATCAATGAGTTGGTGAGGAATCATGATTTTAGACTCCTTTGTCAGGAGCTTCGCTGAATTTATCGAGGTAGGTGATGACGGCTTTGACGATAAGGCTTTTTTCACAGGCTGCTTTAGCGACTTCGACTAGGGTTGCTTTGCTGGCTTGGAGGTGACGTTCGGGGTTGAGAAGTTGTTGTTTGAGGATGGTGGTTTGGTAACAAATTTTTTGCCAGAGGTCAGGCTGTCGGGTCTGGATTTCGGTGAGAGCGTTGTCTACGATCGCCATGGCAACTTCTTCTTCGGCTAGATTGGGATGCTGAATTTCCAGATCGGCAATGAATTGCTGTAAGTCGGCGATTTCTGCAAGGAGAGCTGTGTTGATTGTCTCCGAAGCAGCTTGATTTTCAATATAAGTATCCACCTGTTCAATAATTTGGACTTTTTGGGCATTGGGAAAGTTGTATTTAGAGGTGTTCATGATGTGATTTTTAAGATGAGGGGTTAATGATTACGGTCTATTCCCATATTTTATGGATCTCATAATTATCCATTTTGTTGTCTTGGCTGACCAAAGACAGAGAATAATTCAGGCATTGGGCGATGAGGATGCGATCGAAAGGGTCTCGATGATGCAATGGCAGGGAAAGATAAATTTGGAGATCGTCGAAACTGATGGGTAATTGGGTAATGTTGGCTGCGATGAGGCTGGGCTGAATTGTACTGAAAGGAAAAGAGAGTGTCAGTTTGCCGATGTTGGCTTTGATGGCTATTTCCCAGAGGGAGGCGATGCTGACTAACACATTTGGGGTGGTTTCGATTTGGCTGCGGGTAGCAGTAGGCAATCTGGGGTCGTTTTCTAGAAACCATATGAGAGCGTGGGTATCGAGGAGTAGGGTCATAGTTACATGTAGTCTTTTAGATCTTCTAGGGGTGCATCAAAGTCTTCGGCCATGGTGAACATGCCTTGGAGGGTGCCAGCTTGGCGGTATTTTGTGGGTGGTTGTTCTGGCTGTGGTGCTTGGAGGTGTTGGGTGGCCAGGTATTGAGCATAGTGCAAGACCTCTGTTTGTAAGGCTGAAGGCAGTCGATCGAGGGTGTCAATTAGTTGGGGGGAAATCATGGTTTGCTTTTTTGTGTGTATATGTGGATTATGTGTGAAGAGATTTTAGATGGTGTCTTGTGGATTTTCATAATATTCTTTGACATTTTCAAAGATTTTGACTTCTTTGACATTTACCTGGAACAAGACTTTCTCTTGGATGGATTGGGTTTGAATGGGTGGAGAACAGGAAATACCGTAGTTGTAGAATTTACAATTGGCTTGAATGGATTCAATGATCCACAATGCCTGCTCCCCTATCCCAGTATCTAGCAGTAAAATTAATTCAGGAAGATATTTGTTTACGTATTTGCTATTGGCTCTAATCAGCACGATTGCGAATCTATTACTGAAATGGGGGTAATTATCATTTCCGTAGTCTTTGAGGTGAGAAATGATCTTTTGAATTAATGAATTCCTATCTGTATCTTGAGAACCATCTATCAAATCTACTAGCAGGGCAAACGCATCAAGTAAAATACCTTTTCAACAGTATTGACTAGAGCCTATACTCAGTAAGTTTTTATGCTAATTCATTAACTTGCGAGATTAAGACAGTATTTACAGAATACAATTCAACTGATTTATTATCCAGTTGCTGTAATCCTTTCTGGATAACATAAACTAATCAAGTATAATTGAAGTATATAATTTTGATGCGTTTGCCCTGTCATGAATAGCCTACCCGCATTATTTATTTCTCATGGCGCACCAGATTTGCCGATTCGGGATGGAGCGGTGACACATTTTTTGAAATCACTGCACCAACAATTTCCCAAACCGAAAGCAATCTTAGTTATTTCCGCTCACTGGAATTCTGCCGAGCCGACTGTCAGTAAGGCAATTCAGCCCCAAACTATCTATGACTTTGGCGGCTTTCCTGAAGCACTTTACCAACTCAACTATCCAGCACCTGGTGCGCCAGTGCTTGCCGATCGAGTAGTAAGCCTACTTGCTCAAGCGGGAATTTCCTACCAGACACACGCTACTCGTGGACTGGATCATGGAGCATGGACACCACTAATTTTGGCATATCCAGATGCGGATATTCCCGTCACCCAACTCTCGATTCAATACCATGCGGGAGCCTTGCACCACTTCCAGATTGGGCAAGCACTCGCGCCTCTGAGAGCAGAAGGTGTGCTGATTTTAGCTAGCGGGAGTGCTACCCATAATCTGTCGGCATTTGACAGTCGTTATGATGCGCCGCCACCCGACTGGGTGCGAGTCTTTGATGAATGGTTGGCGGAAAGAATTGCCGAAGGTAATTGGGAAGCTGTATTGAACTATCGAAAAATCGCTCCCCATGCCGAAAAGAATCATCCAACCGACGAACATTTGCTACCTTTATTTGTGGCATTAGGCGTAGGCGGTAATGAGGTAAAAGGGGCGAGATTGCATCACAGCTATAATTACGGCGCATTTAGCATGGCGGCTTACGCTTTTACCGGATCGGTGTAATCGAGATTAATTTTTGTGGAAGATAGTTATGATGATTATTCAATCGATCGACCGATCGACAAAATTCACAATACTGAAGTCCTTTCATCTATTTGAGATTTGAATTCTACATCGAGTTCTATCAAACTATCTAAAATACTCACGAATTTTTCACCAAAAGGGGTGAGGTAGTACTCTACACGCGGTGGGATTTCTGGATAAGCATGACGTTGGAGAATCTTGTAATTGGTTAACTTTCGCAATCGTTCATTCAGGACTTTTGTGGTCAATCCGTCGATCGTGCGCTCCATCACACCAGGTCGGCGAATTCCTTGTCGTACCAATTGAATTACGGTCAGCGACCACTTACAACCCATAATATCCTCAGCCATCCCCATCGCTGAGGGCTGTTTGACCAAAATATTTACAAGCTCTGATTCGTTCATCTCTCTAAATCCGTACTAAAAAGTACCTACCCTACAAAATTGTACCTACTTTCGAGATTTTTATCTCTTTGCTAAATTGATATTGTCTACAAATCAACTTATCTTTTTACAGAAACCATGAAAACTAAGGCCATTTTTTATCATGCTGGTTGTCCTGTTTGCTTGAGTGCCGAGCAAAATATAGCGTCAGCAATTGATGGTAGTCGTTACGATCTGGAAATTGTCCATTTAGGTAATCAAAAAGAGAAAATTAATGATGCGAAAGCAAGTGGAGTGCAATCTGTCCCTGTCTTGGTGATCGATAATAAACCATTTCACATTAATTTTGGTGCCAGTTTAGCAGACTTAGGCTAACCTAACCTATCTGGATTAATTTTCAAACCCTTTGACGAAAGATATCAGCAACATGGGATTTAACCTCCTGAATTTGCTGGTATCAATTTTAATTTTCACTATTTAGTTTTACAGATCGCTGAAAAATGTCTAACTTCAAACTCGATTACGATCGGATCTTACAAGGAAATTTTAGCTTAGGTGATTTGAATTTGCTGTTTATCTTCCAGGTGAATTGTCCTGGCTGTTTCTTATATGGGTTTCCCCAAATGGAACTGATACACCAACAACATAAATCTCAGGGGCTAGTGGTATTAGGACTTTCTACCGCTTTTGAAGATTTTGAATTTAACACTGCTCCAAATGTCGAACTACTTCTCTCCGAGCAGAAAACTATCGGTGCCACTAAAAAAGCGATCGGAGATCTTTATCCTCAAGGAATTAGTTTTCCCATTGCTAGCGATCGATTGACTACTGGAACAGAAATTAATACGCCAGAAAATATAGAATTTTTGTGTCAACACATTGCCGACTATGAAGATATGTCTATCGATCGCCAAACCAACTTAAAACAAAAAGTTTCTTTCGATCTTGCCCATATTCCCCATACTTCTACTACCTTTGCTCTCAACTTATTGCCAGGAACACCTTCCTTTATTCTCTGCGATCGCGATTTACAGATTATCGATCGATGGTTCGGGCATATCCCCGATCGACAGTTAGTTGAAAAAATCGTCCAAGCACGATCATAATTCAGATCGCGCCAGGTGTGAAAAAATTACCTGCGGGTAATTATCGAAATTGTCTGCGGTGCGGTTGAGTTGTGGGTTGCCTTGGTCGCCGCAGATTGAGGAAGCAATGCAAAAGGTAGAATTATTATGACAATGATGATCGATAGCATGAAATTGCCGATCGCTAGAGACCAGACTACAAAACTCACGCCAAAGCCAATCACACAGTTCTGCAAGTGTTTCGTCGGTACTAGCTGGAATCACCATGAATGAAGTGCCCGCAACTGGGGTGTTTTTTTCAATTGATGAGCTTCCATCCGCGTTAACACATCATCCAAAATATCGATCGCTTCGGCAATAAATGGCCCTTTATTTAACATCACACATTCAGCCCGTTCGGACATGGCAACATCGCTCATTTCGCCCCGCGAAGGAATGCCATCTTTGACCAAATTCTCTAATACTTGGGTTGCCCAAATCACCGGAATATGTGCCGCTTCGCAAATCCACAGCATTTCTTCTTGAATCTCAGTCAGACGCTGATAACCAATTTGAACGGCTAAATCGCCCCTGGCAATCATCACCCCAAACGATCGCTTTCCGGCGGCATAAACGATTAGTTCCGGTAGATTGGTAACGGCGATTGCGGTTTCAATCTTGGCAACGATCGCAGGTGGAGACAGTCGGTTTTCACAAC
>CAXTSZ010000019.1:0-50020 GCA_964247125.1 uncultured bacterium | reverse complement strand
GGATTGCCTTATGTTCAGTTTAGAAGAACTCTTCTGCTCCGTCGATGACTTCTGCCAAGTTTTTGAACCCCAATGGCAACGTCAACTACTTAGCCATGATTTACAAGTACGCAAGCGTAAACGTAGCCTGTGTTTGAGTGAAATAATGACCATCCTGACTGGCTTTCATCAATCCTGCTACCGGAATTTTAAAACCTATTACTTAGAAAAAGCTCAAACACAATAGCAAAGCCATTTTCCAACATTGGTTATTTAACGTCAGTTCGGGTTAAGCAGAACTGACGTTAAATAATCGTTTGAATCCACTGACGCAGCGATCGCACCGCACTACTCACGCCAACAGTTCGACATTCTGCCAAAAACTCTAATACCCGCGCTGGTTCTAATTCAGGAAAAGTAGGTGACAAGTTCACCGTTGCATACAGACCATCTTCTAACTGATAGAAAGTTAAAGCTTGGCCATCGTAAAGCCACAATTCAGGAACGCCCAGAGCAGCATACAGAGCTAGTTGATCGATCGCACTATGGGTAATATCCACTTCGATCGCCAAATCTGGTGGCGGATCATGGCTAAAATCCAGGCGCACCTTACCTCTCACCAGATATTCATTTTGAATATAAAAGCAAGAATCCGGCTCTTTTCCGGCAGCTAGGTCTGACCGTTTAATGGTCATAGAACCAGCCGGAGTACACTCCAACCCTTGCTCTTCTACCAGAATATTTACCACTCGCTCGATGAGCCGATTGCTCTGTTCGTGGGCAAAAAGCGGCGTCATGAATTCAAGAATTCCTTGGTAATAAGTCAATCGAGTGGTATTGTCATCACCGATTTCAGTCAGCAGCTGTTCAAACAACTGCCAGCTAATATGACGCAGACAAGTGCGCTGTTCCGTGGGTATTGAAGCTGATGATTGAGAGGTAGCCAACATATTATTTAAGCCTCAAACACATGCAGTTGCAAGCATTGTATGCGATACGCTGTAAATGCTCAACCAGGTTGCAGCGTTGGTCTAATTTGCCAGGCCAGAGTAAGTGCCCTGGTAAACATAAATGTGGCCATAGCCAACCAAAGAATATGAATATTTTGCAGCTGCCAACCGATCAGCGCCACTGGCAAAAAGCCCACCAAAGTAGCAATTAGAGATGAGTTGCGGAGAATCTGGCCAGATAATAGACCCAGAAAGTAGCCATCTAAAGTGTATGCACAAGAACCAAAAATCAAAACCGGAAATAGCCAGATAACATAGTCGAGACTTTGCTGCACGATATTTTGATGATTGGTGAGTAAGCCGAGTAATTGGGCAGGAAATAAATTGAATAAGCCCGCCACGCCGATCGCGATGATCAAACTAATACCACTCGCTAATTTGAGCAATTGCTGAAGTTGTTTAACTTTACCTTGACCATGCAAAATGCCAGCACAACTTTCCATCGCATAGGCCAAGCCATCAATAAAATAAGCAGAGACCGAAACTACTTCTAGGAGCAACGTATTGACAGTTAAAGCTTCTTTACTAATTGCCGAGCTAGCATTGATAAAAATGGCAAAGGCTGACAGTAAAGCAAAAGTACGAACTAAAATCGAACCATTCAGCACCACCATTTTTTGTAAGGTTTGAGGTGCTAGTAATTGGGGAAGCATCGATCGCACATCCACCCCCCGCAATTCCGTCAGAAGTAAGGCCAAACCTAGCAACAACATCAATATTTGGCTGAAAGCCGTGGCATAGCCCGCCCCCACGCTCGCCCAGCCCCACCGGACAATGAACACGTAATTCAGCACCACATTAGATAGATTACCGACGATCGATAAAATCAGTACTTGCTTACTTTGCGATTTACCCAGAAACCAACCCATCACCACATAATTTAGCAGCGTTGCCGGCGCGCCCCAAACCATGGCATCAAAATAATTCTGGCCGGATACTTTGACCTCCGGCGCCGCACTCAGCAACGAAAAACTCCAGGATCGAATGGGATCGTGTTCTAGCAAAATCAGCAGTCCAAAGAATAAGGCAATGCCGCCATTGCGTAGTCCAATCAGTACCACTTCGCTCCGATCATGCCGTCCGATCGCTTGGGCAATCAAACCAGTGGTGCCCATCCGCAAAAAGCCAAATGACCAATAGAGATAATTGAAAACCAGCGTGGCCAGTGCCACCCCTGCCAAATGGTTGATTTCTGTCAAATGCCCCAAAAATGCCAGGTTTAACAAACCCGCCAAAGGCACCATCAGATTGGACAATACGTTGATGGCCGAAAGTTTGAGGAAATGGGGTAAAATTCGGTCAGTTGGCATCACAGTCTAATCGCTACAGGGATAATTTCCTGGCAATATTAACGTAGCAAAAAATATCCGTTGCAAACACAAAATATAGTCTGCTCCAAATTATTGCTCTACCCCTACCTGTACCTCCTATGTTCGATCGAACATCCTTTGCCACCAATACCCCTGTACAGCCGATCGATCTGCACAAGATTCGGCCAGAAATCCAGGCACTCCAGCCAGAGCTAGTCGCTTTGCGCCGTCAGCTTCATCAATATCCCGAGCTAGGTTTTCGGGAGCAAATGACCGCCGAACTCATCCAGAAGAAGCTGCAAGAATGGGGCATTCAGCACCAGACCGGGATTGCTAAAACTGGAATAGTCGCGATCTTACAAGGCAAAAAGACCAGCTTCGATCTGAAGGGGTTAGCGATTCGGGCTGATATGGATGCATTGCCGATCCAAGAAGAAAATGATGTGGATTATAAATCTCGACATGATGGTGTCATGCACGCTTGTGGTCACGATGGCCACACCGCCATTGCCCTTATGACCGCCTACTATCTATCTCAGCATCGCAGTGATTTTGCTGGCACTGTCAAAATCATTTTTCAACCTGCCGAAGAAGGTCCCGGTGGTGCTCAACCGATGATCCGAGCAGGAGTACTTAAAAATCCTGAAGTTGATGCCATCGTTGGTTTGCACCTCTGGAATAACCTGCCTTTAGGGACAATTGGGGTGCGGAGTGGGTCACTGATGGCGGCTGTCGAAAAATTTGACCTGACTATTCAAGGACGCGGTGGTCATGGTGCCATGCCCCACCAAACGGTGGACGCGATCGTCGTCGGGGCACAAATTGTTAACGTTCTCCAGTCGATCGTCGCGCGCAATGTCGATCCGATCGATTCCGCCGTTATTACCATCGGAGAATTTAAATCCGGTACGGCTAGAAATGTCATTGCCGATACAGCTCGACTACACGGCACCGTGCGTTATTTTAATCCAAAACTAGATGCCTTTTTTCAGCAGCGGATTGAAGCAGTTATCAAAGGAATTTGTGAAGCTTACGGGGCGACTTATCAGTTAGACTACACGGCTACTTATCCAGCAGTGATTAATGATCAGCGGGTTACAGAGCTGGTGAAGTCGATCGCGCTCGCCCTCGTCGATACGCCCGTGGGGGTAGTGCCCGAATGCCAAACGATGGGTGGCGAAGATATGTCTTTCTTTTTACAGGAATTACCGGGCTGTTACTTCTTTTTGGGTTCAGCTAATATCGATCGAGATTTAGCCTATCCGCATCATCATCCCCGCTTTGATTTTGACGAAACAGCATTGATGATTGGGGTGGAAATATTTGCCCGCTGCGTTGAGAATTTTTGCAGCTGACGACTACACATTCTCTACATGTATTTCAATATATTGTTACTTTAGCGAGAAACAAGTGAACAATTAGGTATAGATTCTGCCCAGTCCTGCTCCAGGATGCTGATATGCCTAAAGATTTCTCACTAGCCCAAGAGTCTAATCGACTAACAACCTTGATGCATGGCAAAATTTCAGATCTCCATCCAGAGCAAGGATTTGATGACATTACTCGGTTGGCGGCTGATATTTGCCAAACTTCGATCTCTTTAGTACACCTGGTTAATGGTGAGCACCAGCAGTTCAATTTCCGAGTGGCCGAAGAGCATCAGACCTTCTTTGCTTTTCGGCAATCTACGCCACTGATTGTGCCAGATGTCTTGGCCGATCAACGTTTTCAAGATTACCCACTAGCCATCGCCACTGCACCTGTACGATTCTATGCCGGATTTCCCCTGATCACCAAGGAGAAGAATGTCTTAGGAACCTTGTGTGTCATTGACTCTCAACCCCGAGAACTTACTTCCAAACAGGTTAACGCCTTGCTGGCTCTGGCGCAGCAGGCCACTGATCAGATTGAATTTCGGCAAACCATTGCAGATATTAGGAAGGTGGAGCGCCCCCGAGTTAATCCAAAACCCCAAAAAAACTTCATTGGTAAAGTCGCTGGAGGGCTGGGAATATCATTGTTTATGTTAATTGGGATTGCCACTCAGGCACTCTACGAAAATATCCAGCTCGATCGATCGCTAGTCACCATCACTGACCAACAACTTACGGCTGGAGCACCCCCGCAGTCAGTGATTAATAAATTAGCCCAAACAAGAGCTTCGATGAGAGTATCGATGTTGGTGATGTTGACTGAGGTTTTAGCTAGCATCTTATTGCTGGGATTGATCTTCTATGTAATTCGGCGGGAGACGAATCAATGGCAAGCAGTCGATCGGCAACAAACTCATGAGCTAGACTTTGTGGCAGGTATTCTGGGCACCACCAATGCCTTGGTGGTGGTATTAGATCGCCAAGGAAAGATTATGCGGTTTAATCGACGTTGTGAGGAAATGACTGGTTATAGCTTTGCTGAAGTAAGCAACAACTCCTGGGAATTGTTGCTACGTTCTGATGAAATTGAAATCCATAAATTGACAGTTGCCAAATTACAGATCCATCAACCTTCCTACCATTACGAAAGTTATTTAGTACCTCGTACCGGCGAACAGCGGTTAATTTCATGGTCCAGTTCTGTCCTGCTGGGAGCAGCAGATGCCATAGAATATGTCATTAGTACTGGGATTGACATCACTGAACAACGGCAAGTAGAAATCAATCTGAAAAAAAAGGAACAGCAATATAAATCGATCGTCGAAAATGCCCGGGAAGTTATTTACCAAACTGATTGTCAAGGAGTTCTAACTTTCTTAAGCCCAGCTTGGCAAGATATCACTGGTTTCACCACCGCTGAAAGCCTCGGTAAGAATCTACTGGATTTTATTCAGCCCACTGAAGAAAGGTATCATATAGATACTCAACCACATAGTGTCACCCATCTGCAACTGAATGACGATTGCCACCAAGTAACGCGGTACCACACGAAAGGTGGTGATTTTCGGTGGATGGAAGTTACGACTCACCAAATTTTTGATGCCCAGAATAGCATTATTGGTAATTCGGGGCTGCTAAATGATGTTACCGATCAAAAGCGGATCGATCGATATCGCACAGCTCAATATGCCGTTACCCACCTACTGGCAGAAGCAGAGACCCTAACTATCGCTGCCCAGGGAATACTCCGCTCCTTGTGCAAGATTTTGGAATGGGACATTGGACAGCTCTGGTGCGTGGATGTGGAAGCAGATGTATTACAATTCGTAGCTTCTTGGCATCAGCCAGAATTAGCAGTAGATCAATTGGAGGCTATTTCCCATGGCGCAGAGATTTATCCGGGAATGGGTTTGGCTGGCAAAATTTGGCAACAGAGTAAACCAGTCTGGTTGAAAGGCTTACAGATCGACTCAGCCTGTTTGATGGCGCAGGCCGCCAGCGCAGTAGGAATGACTCAGGCGATGGGTTTTCCCATTATGAGAGACCAGCAGGTTTTAGGCGTTGTTACTATTTTCAACCGATCCGCCCAGATCCCTGATGAAAACTTGGTGCATCTGCTGACCGCCATTGAGAACCAGCTTAGTCAGTTTATGGCACGCAAGCAGATTGAGATAGAAATCAAACGTAGTAATGCTCATATGCAGCTACTGACAGCCATTACTTTGAAAATACGTCAGTCCCTGGATCTGGAATCCATTCTGAATACCACTGTTGCTGAAGTTCGCAAATTTCTGGAAGCTGATCGAGTTTTAATTTATCGGTTTAATCCAGATTGGAACGGATCAGTAGCAGTTGAATCTGTCATACCCCCTTGGACAGCTACTTTAGATAGCAATGTCCAAGATACCTGTTTTATCGAAGGCAAATGGCAACAGTATCAGCAGGGTAGTATTCAGGCCATCAATGACATTAATACCGCGAATTTAACATCTTGTTATCAAGCCTTGCTGGATGATTACCAAGTTAAAGCGTATTTAGTAGTGCCACTATTCCAAAACGATCAATTATGGGGTCTGCTGATTGCCCATCATTGCAGTGAGCCACGTCGCTGGCAGCCATTTGAGATTGATTTTTTATATCAATTAGCTAACCAAGTCGGGATTGCACTAACTCAATCCGATCTCCTGACTCAAACCACTACTCAGCGTAACCAATTAACTCAGCAAAATCGAGAACTAGATCAATCCCGAAAGGCTGCCGAGACGGCTCGTAAAGAAGCGGAAAAAGCAGTTAGCTTAAAAACGGCATTCCTCGCCACGATGAGCCACGAAATTCGCACTCCGATGAATGCAGTCATTGGCATGACCGGACTACTATTAGAAACTCAGTTGACTGTCCAACAATGGGATTTTGTGGAAACAGTGCGATCGAGTGGTGATACCTTACTGACGATCATCAACGAAATTCTGGACTTTTCCAAGTTAGAAGCTGGTGAAGTTGAGTTGGAAGTGCTAGATTTCGATCTGGTTAGCTGTGCCGAAGAAGTAGTAGGAATGCTCGCGCCCACCGCCAATGCTAAAGATTTGGAAATTGCGGTGTTAAGGTATCCTAATGTGCCCACCCATTTACGGGGCGATGTGACACGATTGCGGCAAATTTTGATCAATTTGTTGGGCAATGGTATTAAATTTACGAGTAGTGGTGAGGTAGTTATTCATATCACACTGATATCTGAAACCGACACCACCGCCGATATCCTATTTTCGGTCAACGATACAGGAATTGGTATTCCAGAAACAGCTCGTGAGAAACTATTTCAGCCCTTTTCGCAGGTCGATGCTTCCACCACTCGCAAGTATGGTGGGACCGGATTGGGTCTATCGATCTGTCGGCAGCTAGTCGAATTAATGGGTGGCCAGATTGGGGTGGATAGCATTGACGGTCAAGGCTCGCAATTCTGGTTCACCATTACCTTTGCGAAACAATTGCGGAGTGACAGTAATTACCATCAGTCAGGATGTCAGGTGGACTTACAGGATATTAAATTATTGGTTGTGGATGATAGTGAAACTAATCGCAAGATAGTGCGCTATCAAACTGCTAACTGGGGAGTTATTGTTCAGGAAGCTAGAAATGCTGAAGAGGCATTAGTGGCAATGCGTCAAGCAGCCACTGTCGGGCAACCTTACCGCATTGCTATTCTGGATATGCACATGCCGGGGATGGATGGAGAGCAGCTCGGACAAAAGATCAAAGCTGATCCGCTGCTGGCCGAAACTATTTTAGTGATGATGTCATCTTTAGCCAGAACCTTGACGCAGCAACAAAGTCGTGATCTAGGTTTCTCGGCTTACCTTACCAAACCAGTTAAGCAGTCCCGTTTGTTTGATTGTTTAATGGAAGTGATCAATTGGAGTAAAGATGGTTGGGATAGCCTGGAGACCTTTTCATCAGAAACCCTGGAGCAAAATAATCTAACTTTTTCAGCCGTTCAGGAATTTGGCCAGATCCGGATTCTCCTAACGGAAGATAGTGCGGCAAACCAAAAAGTAGCTATGTATCAACTTAGGAATCTTGGGTATGAGGCTGATGTGGCAGCTAATGGGCAGGAGGCATTAGATCTACTACAACACATTGACTATGATCTCATTCTGATGGACTGCCAAATGCCGATGATGGACGGCTATGAAGCAACTCGTCATATTCGGAAATCTAGCAACGTTAAAACTCAGCCTGTGATTATCGCGATGACCGCGAATGCGATGCCAGAAGATCGGCAACGGTGTTTTGTAGCGGGGATGGATGATTATTTAAGCAAGCCGGTGCGCAAAGAAAATTTGGCGGAAAAATTGTCCTACTGGCATAAAATTATTGCAGCTGGTGCCCGTTTCAGTCCGGTAGAGCTGCCTTTAGATAATCAGATAGTATTTACAACTAAATTAGTTGAAAATGATCATGCTGAGCAAGGAAATATAATTCAGAACGAGCCGGTTGATGAAGAGTATTTACAACAGTTATTTAGTAATGATGAAGCCGCCAAACTGGAGGTTCTGCAAATTTTAGTTGATTCCCTCCCCCCCCATTTACACAATTTGAGTAATGCCATTACCGCCGGAGATTATCAGCAGGTGGAGCGAGAAGCACACTATATTAAAGGATCAAGTGCAGGGGTGGGAGCGATCGGACTCTCCCAGCCAGCTACTCGGATCGAGCAAACAGCTCGGAGCCAGAGTCTGATTGGGGTCGATGACGATCTGTGGGAAATCGAACAGAAATTTCATCAACTGCGGGTCTGGTTGCAAGCTAGACAACAGGCTCAAAATTCTTGATGACCAGTAGACAGTTGCGATCGCCTGAGCGTGTGTAACTTAAGTCGTCAGAGAGGCGCTGTATTAACCACAGCCCCCGCCCCCCAATTTGCTCCCGATCGATAATTTCAGAAATAGTAGCCAGTTGTTGCTTCAGATCAAAAGCGGCTCCTTGATCCCAAATTCGGATTTGCAAGCTGCGATCTAAAACCTCCACCTCAATTAAAATTGGAGTTTCGGCATCTCGATTACCGTGTGCATGGCGAATGGCGTTGGTTAGACCTTCCGCCAGGATCGTCTGACACTGAATCCAAATATTGCCGGGTATGATCACCGGATAATTTTCGTTAAACCATTTCAAGACAAATGGTAGGGTGTTCAGGTCGGTTTTAACTTGTAGCGAAAAGTTATTATGCACTGGGTTATTGCTGAAGCTTCAATACTCTACTTAAATAGTGCCCCAAGTTTGCCTGAAATGGATACTTTGATCAATACCTGGGTACACTTGGGAAAAGACCTTTCTAGTGGCTAGTATGGCTCCCATCCTCATCATTGACGACGATCCAGTGATCCAGATTGTGCTAAAACGCACACTTCAGGAACAAGGCTACAAAGTTGTCACAGCGGAGAGTGGGGAAGAAGGTTTAATACAGGCGATGGTTACGTATCCCGCCTTAATTATTTGTGACTGGCTCATGGCGGGTATGGATGGCTTAGAGTTCTGTCGGCAGGTGAAAGCCATCCCCGAATTATCAACTACTTTTTTTATTCTGCTGACTTCCCGTTCGGAGATTAAAGACCGCGTGGAGGGTTTAGATGCTGGTGCTGATGATTTCTTGACAAAGCCGATCGATGTTAGTGAGTTAAAAGCCCGGGTACGTGCCGGATTAAGATTGTATCAATCCGCTGAAAAAATGAAGCTGTTAGCTCACGACTTACATAACCAAAAACAACAGCTGGAAACTGAACTCTTAGAAGCCGCCGAATATGTGCGTTCACTGCTCCCCACCCCCATGAATGGCTCTATCAGCATAGATAGCCAATTTCTACCATCCCGTCAGTTAGGAGGAGACTGCTTTGATTATTTTTGGTTAGATCCTGACCACCTAGTGATCTATTTATTGGATGTATCTGGACATGGTTTAGGTGCTGCCTTACCCTCAGCAATTGTCCAGAATACTCTACGTTCTCAATCATTGCCTGGTCTGGATTTTTATCAACCAGCGAGTGTTTTAAAGTCGTTAAATCAAGCATTCCAAATGAGTGAAAAAAACTCTCGCTACTTCACTATGTGGTATGGAGTTTATAATCGACAGAATAAAATTCTCACTTACTCCAGTGCCGGACATCCTCCCGCATTGTTGCTAACAGGTGATCAACAGATACAACCACTCAAAACACGTGGTTCACCAGTAGGTGTATTTGAAGACGCTATATTTGCCAACGACACTTTCCCGATCAAGACGACCAGCACTTTATATATTTTTAGTGATGGAATCTACGAGTTCCCCCTGGCTACCGATGGCACAATGGGAGATTTAAATGCATTTACAGCGACTTTATTAGACCTGAATAAATGTGCTGAAATGCCTATGCATGAAATGCTCAGTCATATACAGAGTTCTAGCTTAACAGGTAGATTTGAGGATGACTGTTCGTTGATACAAATTAAATTTAATCAATAAAAAATTACAAAAAGCTGTGGATAGAACCAGCATGTTGGTGGTTCTATCCACAGCTCCTAAACCTGTGAATAATTTTAGTTCATATCAAAATTGCTTTGAATAAACGCTGCTGGGCCGTCAAATACTTGAAGAACATTATCCATTGCAGTAAGTTCTAATAGTAGCTTTAGCTGAGCATTGACATTGCTCAGTCCCAGGTATCCTCCTACTGCACGAGCTTTTTTAAGTGACATAATCAGGCAGCTTAAGCCAGAACTATCCATAAACTCAACGTCTTTACAATCGATTAGGATGTTAATCTGTTTAGCCTCAACTAAATCGCTGATCTCACGGCGTAGTTGATTACCACAGGTACTGTCTAAAATCCCTGCTGGTCGTATCACTTTAACATAAGAACTCATTTTTCCCCTCGTATAAAATACATTGTGATTAGATACTGTAATATCTCTATAGTCTGATAGTTCCCAAATTCCATTCATACTATCTATGAATTATAAATTTTCTAAATAAAATACTGGCTCATCCTTCCATGTAATGGTTTTTATAATCATCAAACTGTCAGAGTTAACTTTAAAAGTGTCTTCCATCGCTGTCAACTCTAGTAGAAGTCGTAACTGAGTATTAATATTACGGAGTGCCAAGCTTCCTCCAGCTGCTCGAACTTTCTTAAGAGACATAATTAGACAACTCAAGCCCTCACTGTCCATGAACTCTATTCTCTGACAATCAATTAATATATTAACTTGTTTGTCTTCTAGTAAATCGCTAATTTCTTGGCGTAGCTGATCAGCACAAGTAGTATTCAAGATGCCGATCGGTTGCAATACCTTGACAGCAGAACTCATTATTGATGCCTAAAAATAAAGTTAATGAATGAAAGTATATCGCTGATTATCCATTGATAAATAATTTTATCTAGCCGTTTTGGGCTTCCAGACAGCAGCACGAATCACAGACCAAAGTAAAGCTAGATTGTAGACAGACCAAGAGGCATTTATAACATAAACTAAGGGGGCATTCATTTTGCCAGAAAAGAATAGTCCTAGGCTCCATAACATTCCTAAAATAGTGAGTCCAAAAATCAGTAATTGGGGCTTAATCAAGTTGAGATAGATGCCAGACTGACGTTCTTTGGGAGTAACCTTGAAATGAATAGGGCGTTTGCTGAAAACACTCCAAACGGCTTGAATAAACAACGGAAATAAAGATATTGCATATTGTTCTGATCGCCATAGCTCACGAGCGGGAATTCCCCAGCCAATCACTAAGAAAGTCACTCGGTTTAAAATAAATGCTGGTAGGAAGTGCCGAATAAAATCATTGCCGTAGGCAACCACAGGTACATTGCCAGTGAAAAAGAAAATAATGGGACAGATTAGGAAAATTGCCATCGCAAATCCAGAAAAGTAACTATACATTGTTTGGAAATACTGGAGTCGCTGCCAAAAAGATAGTCCGGGCTTAGTGAGTGGATTTTCTTGAGCCATCACCTGAATGGTGCCCTGTGCCCAGCGCAAACGCTGTTGTAATGTTGAACTTAAATCATCTGGGGCGAGACCGATCGCTAGTAACTCATTGTGATAGATCGATCGCCAGCCAGCGGCATGTAAGCGCATCGCGGTATTCATATCTTCAGTGATACTGCTGCTCGAAACACCGCCAATTAGATCAAATTCATTTAAACTGGCTTCGTCTAGGGCAAAAGCTTGGGCAAAGTATTTAAGACCTGTATTGACGATCGCCTCCCGCCGCAATATAGCATTAGTCCCAGTATAGAAAGCTGCATTTTGGCCATCTTTACCCTGCTGAATAGGGCCATAGAATAAATGTGCTTGATGACCATAAGGATCGCCAGGTGGCAGGTTTGAGAAATCTTGGGGGGTTTGGACAAGGGCAATTTGGTTGCTGTCATACTTACCAGTCCAGGCATTGTAGCTGAAAAAGTAGGGTAGAACGTGTTTGAGGAACTCTGGTTTTGGAATATGATCCGCATCCAGAGTCAGGATAAATGCGCCAGTTGTTTCACCAGCAAAAATTGCGTGGTTGATGTTCCCAGCTTTAGCGTGATGAGGTTTGCCAGCGGGTTTGGGGCGAGCAATATAATGGCAGCGCGCTAGTTCACTCAGCTCTATTTCTTTCTGGTGAATGGCCTTTTCTAGTCGCTCCTGTTCAGCGACAAGTTGCTCTTCCACACTTTTATATTGATGTTCTTTCAGTAACAATAACTTCTGAAAGTTTTTGAGAAAGCGGATGCTGAGAGTTTTGCTTGGATCACTCATTGATACCATGAGAAATTTTTCAGCAGCACGAGTATCCGGCATCAATTGCTGCAATATCTCTAGGCGATCAATCAATTGCTGTTTTTCTTGTTCAATTTGCTGAACAACTGCCTGCATCGCTGGTGACTGTAAATCTTCCACACAGAGCCGTTCAGACATTTCCCGCATCGCGGCGCAATTGCCATCATCTAGGATGTAGATACTTAGCTTCGTAGCTGGATAATCTATGGCCAGAGCTGCACGAGCTGTGGCTTCCACCATTTCTACTGGCTCATTATAACAAGTGATAAAGGCATTTACTGTAGACCATTCCGCTAGAGGTAGGGGCGGAGACATTTGATCCAGCGGTTTTACCTGACGTTCGATTGGTCGCCACATGCCCAAGGTGAAAATTGCTCCGCCAATATAGCTATATATTTCGGCGATGAGCAGTGGTACGGCTAGCCACAGAGCGTCATAATTTAGGGAGTTGAAAACCCGCCATTGCAGATACCAAAGACCCAGCAACAAATTGATCTCGGCCAGGAATCGAAACCACATGGTGCGCCGTTTTAGAAACGATCGAGAATTCCCTGGGAAAGTCGATATCTTTTTGGCAGTAGTATTTAAGCTGGGTGGTCTAGAGTTTAAAGTAGTCATAATAGTCAGATCTCAAGCATTAATCAATAAGTGGACTGTGGCCTTTCGCGGCGTACAACAAACTTTCTAGGATGACAGCATTAGTATTGGCATCCATAACTGTGTTATTCCCCATTTGAGACTTTTCGTAACGCCCAGAGTAAAACCCGCGTTCTGGAACTGCTAGATTTTGCATGGTTAAACGCAATTTCTGGGCGTAGCTATTGTCTGGCAACAGAGCTGACCAACCAAAAGCTGCTTTAGTACTGACAAACCGCAAGCTAGGGTAAGACTTGCCATCAGGAGTAATCGCCGCCCAGTTTTGGCCGTTGGCGTAGACATTGTAGTAAAGGAAATAAGGTGGTCGGTTGAGTGAATCTTCATTCACGGCAGTGAGAATACCCGTGCGCTGAAAGCGTTTTTCTTGGACATCCAGTAGCGCCTTGACTTGGGGCTTAACGTTATCTGGCCAGCCCATTTCTAAGCCCCAGAGAAGGTAGGGATCATTAGTAAGATAGTTGCCAGCACCAGAGTTTTTCTGGTCACGTTGATCCACTTCTAATGAAATACCTTCGATATTCACTCGGCGAATGGGTGTTTTGTTGAGGGCATTGAAGGCGGCTAGTCCCCACAGCTTGAGGCCATGGGCAGCATACTGTTCATAGCCTAAACGTCCTTCTTGGGTAGAACGAAGTTTGCCTTTAAAATAAATGATGCCAGCTAGCCATTCTTCTTTAATTAAACGTTTGGTCTCCCAGCGGCCTACAATCTTTTGAATGCGATCGCGATATTCAGGATGATGCTTTTTCACAATATGTAGTGCTGTCATCAGGCGAGCTGTATCTAGAGCAGAGGTACCACTTTGCCCCTGCGGATCTGGACTATTATTTAGCTTGCGCATTTCTGCCGTTTGGGTGCTATATGCCTTATTGGGAAGCTGGGTGGAGGGTAAGGGCAATTTGGCCAGAGTATCTAAGGCCGTTGTCATCCACTGCTTAAATTGTATTGGAGATAAAATCCCTAGCTGTTGAGCCGAGTGCATTGCCAATAACACACTGCCTTGATCCCATAAGGTTGTCCAGGGATAGTCAGTTACCGCACTGACTAAACCAGTTTTAGAATTCCGGTTGCGGATAAAGTATTGCCAAGCAGTTTGGGCAATCTGGCGGTCTTCTGAACTTAATGGCGCTAACCCAGACACCAGTGGGGTGGGTACAGGTGGTGGGGGCTGGACTACGGGTGGTACAACTGGGGTGGGTACAGGTGCTGGGAGCTGGACTACAGGTGGTACAACTGGGGTGGGTACAGTCACTGGGGGCTGGACTACAGGTGGTACAACTGGGGTGGGTACAGTCACTGGGGGCTGGACTACAGGCGGTACCACCGGGACAGTCACATCGATACCAATCCAGTAAGGTGTAGCTACATCAGCAACAAACTTCACCATTTGCTTGGCTAAGGGTGGTAATCCTCGGCCAGAATCTCCTGCTCGCACAGCTTTCCACCAAGGGGAATCTACCCCAGCATCAGGTCGCACTAAAGGCTGTTGGTTTGTCGATCGATACAACAATGATTCCAAAATCAAGGCGTTAGTCGTGCTGGTCGTAGAAAGAGTTGGTTTGCCAGTCTTTTCATAAAAGCCTTCATAGAAGCCTGTCAACCTGCTATAAACATCCAAGACACTCTCGCGCAGTTCCTTGGCGTAGGTATTATCCGGGAAAAGTGATGACCAGCCAAAGGCCGTGGCCGTACTGACAATCCTTGCTTCCGGCAAGTTCTGGCCATCATCACTCAGAGTAGCCCACGGCTCACCTTTACCAAAAACTGTACTGTGTAAAACGTAAGGTGCCTCATCGATCAGCATCGTCGCCGAGGCCGTAAAGATGTTGGTGCGTTGATAGCGAGCGGCCTCTGCCTTAAACAGCGGCACGGCGAGAGAACGCATTTTGGGGTCCCAACCGTACTCTAAGCCGTAGAGTAAAAATGGTGTACTTACGGTGTAGGACAGTGGTTTGTTCTTAATCTCTGGACGACTGCGCTGCGTCGGAATTGCGGCTCCTTCTACATCAGTGGTGGTATAGTCGCCGCCCACCGCCGCTCGGTTCATATCAAAGCCCCATAGCTGAAAAGATCGAGCGGCATATTCTTCGTAGCCGAGACGGGTTTCTGGTTCAATGCGAGGCACTAGTCGCCCGCGCACATCTTTAACCATATTGGCTTTATGGAGTAGGCCATTCCGGGCTAATCGTAGATAAGACCAGTCCAAAGCCATTTTGTCGATCGCCTCCGTATAGCTGGGGTAGCAATTTTTGATGGTATAAAGTGCCGTCATCATCCGTCCCACATCTAGCCCGGACCAGCCCGTACCATCAGGACTTGGATTATTGCCATAGTCCACTGGCTGTAGTGACCAAGTATTGTAGCCCCGATGCGGCAATTCATTCATGGCTAAGGGTAATTGCGACATAGTGCCCAACAAATTGCGTACCCGTGCGTCAAAGTTCTTATGATCAATCACGCCAAGAGTCCGTGCACTATGCAGAGCCATCAGGTAATTGCCTAAACCCCACAGCGTGGCTCCTTTAACATTGGTGCGATCATTTACCAAGCCAGTTGTTTCGGTATTGGCTTCAAAATATGCCCAAGCAGCTTGAGCATAACGCTTGTCAATAATCCCCAAGGGCTTAGATAGAGCTGGGCAACTAGCAGGTAATGGCTCCCTAGATCGTGAAAATCGGGGTTCTTCTAATGGGGCGATCGGAGTAGCTGGTGCCACATTGGGTACACCACTATTGATGGGTTCAATATACTTGTTGACCAATGGCTGATTGCCTAATGCTTTAAAATGCAGAATTTCTAGAATTAGGCCATTGGTATTACCAGTTAAGCTTTTATTTGTTTTTTTACTGGCCTCATACTGTCCGGCATAAAAACCATCACCCTGAGGGCTACGTAGATCTTTGACTACATCAAATACCTGTTGGGCATAAGTGTTGGTGGGATAAAGATAGTGCCAGCCAAAAGCTGCTTTGGTACTGATTGTCCGCAGGTTATTAAAAGGTTGGTTTTTTTCATTAATTGCTGCCCAAGCTACCCCATTGGAATAAACGGTGTTGTAGATAAAGTATGGTGCTTGGTCAATGTTGTCTTCAGTGACAGCCGTTAGCTGGCCAGTGGCTCGGTAGCGCCGTTCTTGGACTTGTAATACTCTGGCTGCGTAGTCCGCTAGCTCGCCCTGCAAACCAAATTCGATGCCTTCTAAGACATAAGATTCACTAGCCACATAGTTATTGGCCTCAGTTGTTTGGTAATCTCGGACATCGACAGGAATCTGAATGCCATAGATATCTACAAACTTATAAGGCTGTAAAGATGCCGCCTTCGGAGCTTTAAATCCCCATAGTTCATAACCGCGCACCGCGTATTCTTCATAGCCTAAACGTCCTTCTTGGACGAGCAGCGTTTTTTTGTCGGGGAGCACAGTGGCACCATAAAGCATCCCATCTTTGATCGATCGATCAACTTGCCACTTGTCTACAATGCTTTTCAGCCATGCTCCATACTGCGGTTGACAAGAACGAATAACATGAAAAGCTGCCAACATCCGACCAAGATCTAAAGCTGACCAGCCAATACCATGCTCGACTGGGTTGTTGCCATAATCTACCATCTGACCATTGCCAGCATGATAAACTTTGTTGGGCAGAGAGTTCTCAAACAATTTCACCTTACTCAAGGTGGTGAGAAACATGTTGAGCTTTTCGTCAAATTCTTTTTGCTCAATTAAATGCAACGATCGCGCTGAATTTAAAGCCATTAAATAGTTACCCATGTCCCAGAGGGAACCAGAGGGGTAACCACCCACCGAGTTCATAAAGCCAGTTTGGGGCTGGTAGTTTTTGACAAAGTATTGCCAAGCATCCTCGGCGTAGATTTGTTCTACGGCGGTGAGCGGCGCAATAATACGAGCACAAGAGTTCGTGCTATCGGGCTGTAGTCCTTGACGGCGGAGGGTGGGTGCTGGCGCTGGTTCTCTAGGCGGTGGTGGTGCTGCGCCGGGCGGAGGCGTTGAGGGCAGTGTGACTATTTTTTGTTTAGGAGGCGCTGTACCCGGTTGGATTTTTGATGGTGGGGCGATCGCTTTCCGCTTTTGACCAGGTTTTTGTTTGACTAGTGGTTGGTTACCGAGGGCTTTGTAATAGAGAATTTCGAGAATGAGACCATTGGTGTTGCCCGTCAAACTTTTATTGGGCTGTTTAGTTACCTCATACTGACCAGCAAAAAAACCATCACCCTGGGGACTTTTTAAATTTTTGACTGCCTCAAATACCTTGCGGGCGTAGGGATTCTTGGGGTAGAGATAGTGCCAGCCAAAAGCGGCTTTGGTACTAATAGTTCGTAGGTCGGGAAATGGTTCATTTTTTTCATTGATCGTTGCCCAAGCTACCCCATTGGCGTAAATGGTGTTGTACAAAAAGTAGGGTGGTCGATCGATATTGTCTTCCGTAACGGCAGTTAATTGGCCAGTTTTTTGGTAGCGCAACTCCTGGATTTTTAGTACTTTGGCGGCATAGTCGGCCAACTTGCCCTCTAAGCCGAATTCGATCCCGTCTAGAATAAATGATTCGCTCACTACATAGTTATTGGCATTAGTCTTGTGGTAGTCCCGTTCATCTACTGGAATCTTGATCCCATAGATGTCGACTAGTTTCGATGGCTGCCAGGATGCGGCTTTGGGTGCCTTGAAACCCCACAGCTCATAGCCGCGCACGGCATATTCTTCGTAACCCAAACGCCCTTCTTGCACCAGTAAGGTTTTTTTGTCAGGAAGAACAGTAGCACCGTAGAGCATCCCGTCTTTGATCGATCGCGGAATTTGCCACCGAGAAATAGTGCCCTTGATCCAGTCGTTGTATTGGGGATGACAGATCCGAATCACATGTAGAGCAGTCAGAATCCGCCCCAGATCCAGTGCTGACCAGCCAATACCTTTCTCTACGGGTTTATTGCCGTAATCTACCATCTGTCCGGTAGCAGCTTGATAAACTTTATTGGGCAAAGAGTTCTCAAATAGTGCTACTTTGCCAATACCCGTCAAAAACTTATTGAGCTTCTCATCAAATTCTTTTTGCTGGATGATGTTCAGCCACCGAGCCGAATTCAAGGCCATTAAGTAGTTGCCAATATCCCATAGAGAACCAGAGGGATAGCCCCCTGCTGAATTCGTGAAGCCAGTGCTGGGCTGATAATTTTTGGCGAAATAAGCCCAAGCTGTCTGAGCATGAGCCGCTTCTTCCACTGTGAGGGGAGCGACAATATTGTCACAGGGAGCCGGTTGGGCAGTTTGCGCAAAACCAATCTGCGGTGTCAGGAAGGGAAACCACAGCTGCACCCAAACACCAATGAGAAACAAAGCCGTATAACGTACCCAACGTGGGTAATAGTTTTTACACTGTTCTGTTTGGTATGGCCACCAGGTTTTCCAACTTCTGTGCATATCTATCCTTTTGCCCACAGTAGTAGTGGTTTACCAACTTTTTTGTATAGGAGAGTTTCTAGTAGTACCCCATTATTGTTGGCCGTGAGTGCCCGATTTGGTCTATTTAATGATTCATAAAAACCGTTATACCAACCGACATCTGCTTTTAAGTTCGACCCCACAAATTCTGATAACTGGTGGGTGTAGGGGGTGTTGTAGAGAACGTGCCACCCGATCGCTGCCTTGGTACTCAGAAAACGTAGATCGTTACGCAGTGAACTTTTGTCGGCAATTGTGCCCCAGGGTTGTCCATTCACATACAAAGTGTTGTAGACAAAATAGGGTGCTTGGTCTAAGTTGTCTTCAGTGACAGCCGTGAGATGATTGGTAGCTTGATAACGAGCTTCTTGAGCTGCTAATACTCGATCGGCATAGGCTTTCGGCAAAGATTGAAAACCTGTTTCGATGCCGTCCAAAATATAGGGTTCACTCAGTACGTAGTTATTGGCACCAGAGCTATCAAAGTCACGACTGTCGTAGGGAACACCTTGGCCATAGAGATTAACAAACTTCACATTTGATTTGATATCCAATGCTTTTTTAACATCTAAGCCCCAGAGCTGTAGACCATATGCTGCATAATTTTCATAGCCAAATCTTCCTTCTTGGTTATATTCCTCTTTGCCATTTTTAGTATTGGTACCAAACATTTGACCGCCTTTGGTAAGACGCTGTACCTGCCAACTTTTCCAAATCGATGTCGTTTGAGCTTGATAGCGGGGATAGCGATCGCCAATAATTTTCAACCAAATGGCCATCCGCCCAATGTCGATTGCTGACCAGCCAATTTCTTCTCGTTTGTTCAGTTGGCCATAGCCCACTGGCAATAAGGTTTTGGCATTGTAGGCTTTATTCGGCAATTCATTGTGATAGAGCGGGAGAGTAGTTAAGGTTTGTAATGCCTGGGTCATCTTGCTTTCAAACTCGGTATTAGCCACAAGACCCAACTCGTAGGCACTAACTAATGCCGCCATCCCCGCAGCCTGATCCCACATGGTCACCGAAGCAAAGTTATCGGCAGAATTCACTAGGCCAGTTTTCTCATTCCAGTTGCGGCCAAAGTATGCCCAGGCTTGTTTGGCAAAGGCCACCTCGGTGGGAGTAATATTGCCCACATGCTCACCAATAGTAGGAGCTTTGGCTAGTTGGTCTGCCCCGACAGGTTTGCCATTAAAATTCACTGATTGGCCGTCTAGCTTGGCAATTTTCTCGGACAATGGCTGTGACATTTCCAAACCAAAAATTAAAGAGCAGGCGGTAACGACGCCACCAACACTTGCCAGAATTGTCCAATGTTTGCGGGGTGGCTCAAAATCGGTGTTCATCGAAACCCTAAAATATCTACATTGCTATTGTGCCCACTCACATCTGCATAGTACCTTTTCGGTTTAAAGTTAATTGGTATTAACTCTGAGTCTTGATCGTGAATTGTATGTGGAAGCAACAACTGTTCCCAAAACGCTCACTGGCTCTGTCATTTCGGTTGGTTTGTGTTTTTCTATTTGTTTTTAGTTTATTAATTACGCCAGTAACGAATTGGCCAGCTCGGGCATTTCAGTTCATCACCATCGCGAATAAAGTATCAAATATCACAAATACTAGAACGCTGAACTTAGGAGGTCAATGGCAGTTTGCCCCTGGTGAGTTACAACCAGCTAATGCCTATAGCCCCAATATCAGCGATCGCCATTGGCCATCGATCGCCGTGCCGGGGAATTGGTTCTTACAGGGTCAAGATCTCTCGGGCATTACTTGGTATCGCCGCCATTTTCAGATCGATCGTCAGCTCTCCAGTAAAGTTGTGCAGCTAGTCTTTGACGGGGTGGACTACACCGCTGATGTGTGGCTTAATGGCCAATATTTAGGATTTCACGAAGGATATTTTCAGCCATTTAGTTTTGACGTATCTAAGTATTTAAAATACGGCGCTGCAAATATTTTGGTAGTCAAAGTCAATAGTCCCTTTGAAGAACCAGGCCGAGTCTGGTCGTTGCATAAGCGGATCATCAAGGGCGTACTGAGTCACCATGATACTCGCCCAGGTGGAGCCTGGGATCTGCGGGGACAAGAACAAAACACAGGGGGGATTTGGGCACCAGTACATTTGGAAATCTCCAATCAGATAGCCATCACCCACCAGGAAGTCACGCCCGAGTTAGATACCCACCAGGCTAAAGCCGTGGCTAGGGTAGACTTGACTATTCTCAACCCCGGCTCTCAAGCCAAAGTCGTACAGTTGTCGTTGCAACTTAGACCAAAGAATTTTGCTGGTACACCAGATGCTTCGGTGTGGCAAGAGCAGCGCTTACAGCCCGGTTCTAATCACATTACGGTTAATTTATCCACTACCGATCCTCATTTGTGGTGGACTTGGGAGCATGGCCGTCCCGATCTATATATTCTCAAAACCCAGGTATTAGCAGCTCAACAGGTATTAGATCGATCGGAGACTACCTTTGGCTTTCGCACAATTAGCTACAATCCACAATCTCAAGTCTGGGAATTAAACGGGCTACGGGTGTTTCTACGCGGTACCAACTACATTGCTTCCCAGTGGTTGAGTGAGATGACCCCAGCCAAATATGCCGTAGATCTAAAGTTGATGCAAGCAGCTAATATCAATGCGATCCGTGTTCATGCTCATGTGGAAGCTGAGGAATTTTATCGACAATGTGATGAGCAGGGAATATTGGTATGGCAGGATTTTCCTTTGCAGTGGGGTTACAGTGATACCCCAGAATTTATCAGAGCAGCCACCCAGCAAGCCAACGAAATGGTGGCAATGCTCTATAACCATCCGGCTATTTTTGCTTGGAGTATTCACAACGAACCACCTTGGGATGCGACTTGGATGAAAGATAAATACCCAGACTATAATCCTAAGCAAAATCGTTATTTAGATGAAACGATTTATAACAGTTTGAAAAATCGCGATCGGACTCGTCATTTACATCTGGCATCTACTACCCAAGAACATCCCTGGTGGGGTTGGTATTCTGGTCAGTGGCAAGACTACGGCAAACCCACCACCTACCCTTTAATCACTGAATTCGGGGCACAGGCACTGCCACATCTAGATTCTTTGCAGCGCATATTTACTGAGGCTGAATTATTCCCCGATACCCCAGCCAAGTTGGCCAAATGGAAATATCATAACTTTCAACCCCATGAGACCTTCAATATAGCTAAAGTAGCAATGGGTAAAACTACCCAGGAATTTATTGATAATACTCAACAGTATCAGGCGCAATTAGTGCAGTTTGCGGCCGAAGCTTATCGGCGGCAGCGTTACCAGCCAATCAGTGCCATTTTTCAATTTATGTTTGTTGAAGATTGGCCATCGGTTAATTGGGGGGTTGTGGACTATTGGCGACAACCCAAACCTGGTTATGAAATGCTCAGACGAGCCTATCAACCAATATTACCCAGTATTGCTGGTACTCAGCAACACCGTTGGAAAGTGGGTGAGATGGTGCCCTTAGAACTATGGGTGATCAATGACCTGCAGCGATCGTTTCCCAATTCCCAATTGGCCTATGTATTAAAACAGGCCGAAAAAGTGGTAAAGAAAGAATCAATAGCAGTAGCGATCGTCCCAGATAGTGGCAAACTCCTCCGCCGACTTCAGTGGTCAGATTTATCGCCAGGTTCTTATCAACTATTGGTGAATGTTACCGATCAACAGGGTCAGGTATTAGGCGAGAATAGCTTTCGATTTATGGTCACTAAATCATGATGAACCGACTTTCTCGGAAAACCCTCCAAAGATCGCAGCATCTTTTCATCGTCCTCCTGGGGGTCTTATTTTTGATAGTATCTGGTGGTAGATTGCAGTCCTCCCCGGCTAGTGTGTCCGCTAAAATTGTAGTGAATCAGGTAGGCTATCTCTCTAACAGTGCCAAAGTGGCGTTTTTGGTCAATAGTGGTATTACTCAGCGGCAGATCGAGTTAGTGGATAGTACCAACCAAAAAACCGTGAAAGTTGTGGTGCCTAGTAAACCACACCAAGACACTCAAAGCAAAGACTTTCTACAAACTATCGATTTTAGCCAGCTCCAACAAAACGGCCAATATTTTTTGCGAGCTGGTGCGATCCAGTCCAATCCCTTTCGGATCGCCCCGAATGTCTATCAGGATTCCTTAGTCAAATTAATGCACTCTTACTACCTGCAACGCTGTGGAGTCGCAATTAATGATCCGGTTACAGGTATTCGCCATGCACCTTGTCATCTGCGCGATGGGGCAATCACCCACCGTGATGTGATTAATTCAGCCGGACAAGTGCTACCAACGACAGGTGGCTGGCATGATGCTGGTGATTATGGTAAATATATCTCTACTACTACTGTGACTATTGGCCGACTGCTGAGTTTGTATGAATCGACTCCAGCGGCGTTCCCCGATCGACAGTTAGCTATTCCCGAAAGTGGCAATGGGATCCCGGACTTGTTGGATGAAATGCGGGTGGGATTAGATTGGATGCTCCCAATGCAGCGGTCAGATGGCGCAGTCTACCGCAAGCTATCTGGTAAAAAGTGGCCACCGATTGTGTCCCCGAATGAAGATACCCAACCCCGTTTTATTTATGGTGTTTCCACCCCAGAAACAGCTAAGTATGCAGCGGCCATGGCGATCGCTGCTCGGGTTTATGCTCCTTGGCAACCAGCTCAATCTAAAATTTATCTGATGGCGGCACAGCGAGCCTGGACTTATCTCCAGCAGCAACCCCACATGCAGGTGGACTGGGTCGATGGTGATGATAGCGGTTCTGGTAAGTATCTAGAATCTGATATTGACAAGGAACCCAGTCTCAAAATTGACACCGATGATCGATTCTGGGCAGCCGCTGAGCTATTTATCACCACCCGTCAGCCGCAGTATGAAGAATATGTGGCTCAACAATTGCCCCAACTACCCTACTCTCTGTTTGAGTGGAAAGACCCGTCGGCTTTGGGAATGGTTAACTATTTACGAGCGATGAATCAATCTGCTACCCAATCAGCTCAATCCCACTTGATCACTATTCAGATCACTCGCAAAATCAAAGAACGTGCTGATGTTGTTCTTCAGCACGTTCAACAAAGTGGCTATCGTCTGGCCAATCATCAGTTTATTTGGGGATCTAACAAAATGACTGCGGAAGAAGGTATTACCTTGATGTTGGCCTACCAAATGACCAGAAATTCTAGCTATTTGCAAGGGGCGATCGATCAAATTGATTATTTATTGGGACGCAATCCTTTTAATCAGACCTTTGTGACTGGGGTGGGAACAAGACCAGTGCAACATGTGCATCACATTTTTGCCCGTGCTCGTAAAATTATGATTCCGGGCTTGTTAGTTGGGGGCGCGAATGCTGGTGCTCAAGATAATATCGCCCCCAAGAACCAAGGTATTTTGAGCTATATAGATGATGAAAGATCTTATGCCACTAATGAGTATGCGATCGACTACAATGCTTCTCTAATTGTCCTGCTGGGCATGGTGGCAACAGCGCAGTAAAGCTGTTTTTGTACTATTACTAAAATTTATAGATAAATCCGCCAGTAATAGTTTGAGTGTTACCAGTTTCCTGAGAACTGAAGTCTTTGCGAGAGTTTCCAGTAGCATACCCAAAATTTGCTTCTAATGAGGGAGAAATCTTCGTTTTGCAAAGAGCCTGGTAAGATTGTCCAATAGTTGAAGCACCACTAGCTTGCTGATTTCCCAACTGTGTTGACAGTCGACAACTCAAAGAATCAAAGAAAATGTTTCCCTCTACACCAATTTCACCACTATAGGCTAAAAAATCTGGAGGAGAGAAATAACCCTTAGCCGCTCCAATATTTTTTCCATATCCCCAAGAAAATAAATTTGCGGCGATCCAAAATTGTCCAGATTTATGCTCTAATCTACTAAATAATTGATTCTCAGTATTGCTGTCGCTGTAGATGCCATATTTGTAGTTAGCTACTAAACTAGTGTCTCGATCGATTTGCCAAAATAAGCCCGGTCCAAATCGGAGAGCGGATACTTGATTTTGAATTGTTTCGGTATTGAACTTGTAAGCTCCTTGTTCAACGGCACCAGATAAAGTAATCCCTGGCGTAATCGGGACAGCCACTTTTAGTCCAAAAGTGGGACTAGCCGGGAGCTGATCGAATAGATTCAGACCGATCGATGGTTCTATTTTTACGGTATCAATTTTCGTCTCCCAGCTTAAATCAATAGGTGTGTTGTTAACAGTAGAAAATCTTGGTTTGATAAAAGTATTAAAACCACTGCGGACTTTAAGGCGATCGCCATTTTCTAATAAAAAACTAGCTGTAGCTTCGATCGTTTGATTGATCTGTCCAGATTCATTCCGAATATTCTGAAAATTAGGGGTGACAGATTCCAAAATGAGGATAGAACCTTGAGCAGAACTGGTTTTTGGTAAAGACTTTGCTGGCTTGGGTATTTCTGGCTTAGGCGGTTCTGGCTGCGGTAGTTTTGGTGGAATAGATTCTGGCTTCGCAGGTAGTAATTCTGTTCGAGGGGGTGGTAACTTTAGACCAGGGTTAAAATTATCCGAACCCATCACTACTGGCTCGGTTGCTGCCACCAATGTTGGAGCATGAATCATGTTGCTATCAGTGGTGAGTTGGGGATCTTTTCTAGAATTCACGTTCAGACTAGCAAATACCGCAGGACTAGCGATCGCCATCGCTAAGGTGATGAGCATTGCACCAAAACCAATTTCAGATAAATTTTTCAATGCCAGCCGCCCATATCTATTAGTAGCCTGCCGCATAAATAATTGATTTACAGTACTCACCGAAACTACCTCGTTCATGCGTGTCTATTGTCTACATCTGCTTGAGATCATTATGCCCAAAACTTCTGTCAGAGAAACTACAACAGTATTTTTTGTCCGATCGAACCCTAAAAAATAGCACCCCAGTAGTTAAAACTGACGTGCTATCTTCATGTTCGGAAACTATATACTTAAGCCATGACAGTAAAATCGCTAAAGGACAAATTTGGTAATGCGTTTAATTTAGCAAACTGTATGGCTGCTCCGGCTCCACTGCCATCGGCGTCAAAGAACAAATCACCAGAGCCGGAGTTGTAAATAAAGCGTTGTTCTGCGGTAGTGGCAGTTGCCCCCACTCCCACCGTAAGGAATTGAGCGTTGCTAAGAGAGCCTGCTACCAAGCCACCCCCAAAACCAATAGCATTTACCATGATTTTATCAAAGTTAACTGCAAAATCAGTAATGGTGTCGATTCCTTGGTTAGTATTAGCGAATAGAAAATTATCCGAACCAGCTCCACCAAACAAAACATCATTACCATCACCACCATTGAGCGTGTTGTTAAGACTATTGCCAGTTATTTTATTGGCTAAAGAGTTACCCGTAGCATTTTGTCCAGAACCTGTTAGATACAGATTTTCAATATTAGCAGTTAAGGTATAGCTACTAGCTGAAGAGTAGACAGTATCCAACCCTTCATTGATATTTTCAGTAATGATATCAGCCGCATCTTCAATGTAGTAGATATCATTCCCAAGACCGCCTTTCAAGATATCTTTGCCAGCACCACCTGTCAAGGTATCGTTGCCAATCCCACCATCTAAAATATCATCACCAGCACCACCGTTGAGAATATCATTTCCGACACCACCATTGAGAGTATCATCCCCACTACCACCATCGATGTTGTCAGCACCAGTACCTCCTGTAATCGTATCATTACCAGCTTCGCCCATCAAGGTATTCGTGCCGCCAGCAGCAGTAATTGTATCGTTGCCATCGCCCCCAAACAATTCGCTGTTGCCAGTGCCGCTGTTGAGGATGTCATTGCCACCGTAACCGAACATTTTGACAAATGTTGTAGAGGTAGCTGTAAATACATCGTCACCCGCGCCGCCAGCGACTTCTTCAATGCTAGTAGCATCGAGATTGAGGGTAACTCCAGTGCTGCCTTGGTATCGAGCCACATCATAACCCGCACCACCATTAATGGTATCGAGATTATCGAAGTTGAGGATGTCGTTACCCGCTCCGCCAGTGAGGATATCGGCTCCGGCTCCACCTGTTAAAGTATCGTTACCATCGCCACCATCGAGAATGTCATTGCCTGCGCCGCCGTCGAGGATGTCGTTGCCCGCACCAGCATTGATGGTATCGTTACCATCTTCGCCGTAGAAACTCTCGTGCCCAGCACCACCAATTAAGGTGTCATTACCACCTTTTCCGTGTATTTCGACGCTACCAGTACCAGAATTGGTGAAAATATCATCGCCACTCGCACCATAAACAACTTCGATGTTCGCAGTAGCTAAATCTAGAGTAACGGCTTGAGTGCCTTGAGCGATCGCCGTATCATAACCTGTACCACCATCGATCGAGTCGCTAGTATCGAATTTTAAGGTATCATTACCATCGCCACCCAAGAGGATATCGGCACCAGCACCACCATCGAGGGTGTCATTCCCGGCACCGCCGACGAGCTTGTCGTTACCAGCACCACCTTGGAGACTGTCGTGCCCATCGCCGCCATCGAGGAGATCGTTACCATCGCCACCGAGGATGGTATCTTCACCAGCCATACCGAAGATCGTATCGTCGCCCGTACCGCCGTCGAGGTAGTCGTTCGCCGTACCGCCAGAAATATTATCGCTGCCGCCATTCCCAAAAACAGTAACGCTAGTCGCGGATAAACTACCACTGCCATTGGTATTAGTAAAAGTATCATTACCGTCATTACCTTTAGCCTGCTCGATGCCACTGGCACCCAGATCTAAACTAGCTCCAGCAGCAGTTTCGACAATTGCCACATCATAACCGTCGCCACCGAGGACGCTGGTATCGGCAGCATCAAAGAATAACACATCATTACCCGCGCCACCTTGCAAGCGATCGGCACCCGCACCGCCACTGATGACATCATCACCGTTACCACCATCGATCGTATCATTACCATCCCCACCAGCTAGCCAGCCATCATTGCCAGCACCGCCATCAAGGGTGTCATTACCGCTACCGCCTTCGAGAACATCTTTACCATCGCCGCCCATCAAGACATCATTGCCATCGCCGCCATTGAGGTAGTCGTCGCCAGCATCGCCGCTGAGATTATCGTCATCGGCATTACCAAAGATGGAATCGTTACCGTCGCCACCGCTAATGGTGTCATTACCAGCACCACCAGAGAGCGAGGTGTCGTTACCAGCACCGCCGCTAATTAAATCGTTGCCGTCGCCGCCTTCGACAATATCCGCACCATCACCAGCAATAATGGTATCGTTACCAGCTCCACCTTTGAGGATGTCATCGCCAGTGCCGCCATCGAGCAGATCTACACCATCACCACCATCGAGAATATCATTGCCATCGCCACCATATAAGCGATCGTCACCTTCGTTACCGAGGATCGTATCATTACCAACTTCGCCGTAGAGAGTATCATTTCCCAACCCACCAGCAACTACATCATTACCGATACCGCCATAGACAGTATCATCGCCAGCACCGCCATCGAGCCAAGTGTCATCACCTGCGCCACCGAACAGGGTATCATTTCCGGCACCGCCCATGAGGACATCGTTACCATCACCACCATCCAGGGTGTCGTTGCCAGCACCACCATCTAAGGTATCATTGCCTGCTTCGCCATAGATGAGATCGTTGCCATCACCACCGGATAGCCAGTTGTCGTTACCTTCACCGCCATAAATTTTGTCATCACCAATTCCACCTTCGATGCTGTCGTTACCAGTGCCGCCATAGAGCAGATCGTTGCCCGCACCGCCATTGAGGGAGTCGTTACCATCGCCACCATACAGAGTATCAACACCATCATCGCCAGCTAAGACATCATCGCCATTACCGCCAGCGAGCAGATCGTCACCAGTACCGCCCAATAAGGTATCGTTACCGTCCCCACCATCGAGAGAGTCATTCCCCGCACCGCCATCAAGGAAATCATTGCCAGCTAAACCTGTCAGGCTATCGACACCATCGCCGCCATACATCGAGTCTGTATCTTGTCCGCCGATAAGGGTATCGTTGCCATCATCGCCATAGAGAACGTTATTACCGCTACCATCGATTACTAGATCGTCGCCACTACCGCCATGCAGGAGATCGTCGCCAGCACCACCATCTAAGATATCGTTATCTTCACCACCGTCGAGGATATCATTGCCATCGCCGCCAGAGAGGGTGTCGTCACCAGTCATTCCCAGCAACACATCATCGCCAGCATCGCCATAGAGGGTGTCGTCCCCTTCCGCACCGCGCATTTTATCATTGCCATTGCCACCATAAATGGTGTCATTCCCTTCGCCACCAAACAAGCAGCCATCATCGCCTTCGCCGCCGTAGATGGTATCGTTGCCAGCCCCGCCATCGACGATATCGTGTCCGTCGCCACCATAGATGATATCGTCGCTAGCACCACCACTGAGATTATCCTCACCAGCACCGCCGTAGAGAGTATCGTTACCCGCCCCACCGACTAAAATATCGTTGCCATCACCAGCTAAGAGTAAGTCTGCGCCATCACCACCAATAAGGGTGTCATTTCCGGCACCACCCATGAGCGTATCGTCGCCTGTACCACCCTCCAAGACATCATTACCATCTTCACCATAAAGGACATCATTACCGTCCCCACCAACGAGATAGTCATCGCCCGTACCAGCAATTAAGGTATCATTGCCAGCTTCACCATAGAGGATGTCATTGCCAGCACCACCCATCAGTTTATCATTGCCTGCACCACCTTTGAGAAAGTCAGTACCTTCACCGCCATCAAGGACATCATTGCCATTACCACCATCTAAGTAGTCGTTACCTGTGCCCCCTTGAAGGAGATCGGCACCATTACCCCCCATCAATTTGTCATTGCCTGTACCACCATTGAGAGTATCATCGCCCTCACCGCCATCGAGGATATCATCCCCTGCATCGCCATTGATGATATCGTTGCCATCTTCGCCAGAGAGCCAGTAATCGTCACCCTCGCCACCATTGATTTGGTCGTTACCTGCTCCGCCTTTGATCAGATCTTTGCCAAGATTACCTAAGAGTACGTCATTAGCATCACCACCAAAAATAGTGTCATCATATTGAGTGAAAGAGTCGTCAGAAATTGAACCTACAATCAGAATAGGAGATGGAGTGTTCGTGAATCCGTTGCCACTATTGTCAATCAAACCTACATATATATACTCACCATTGGCATCTTTTGCCCAGCCAGTGGCATTGGTATAATCTCCATCAATTAAGTTGATCCCATTCCCAGCAACTAAAAAATCATTGCCTGAACCACCTTGAATGATATTGTCTCCAGCAACTCCATAGATGGAGTCATTTCTTTCAGTGCCGATTAGAATAGTGGGGTTGGAAGTAGTCATTGGTGCCTGTAAATGATGTGAGAATATATATGTTTATGGAATTAAGTTGAGCACCAGATTTTTATTTTAGTGAAAGTAGTAATTTCACCCCCTTTTGGGAAACCCTGAAAGCTTTCTTTTTACATCACTCTGGGTTTCTGTATATGTTGTAACTTTTTACAATCTCAATCTACGACCGTGTGAACACTGATTTAAACCCCTTAGAATATAGTGATTTTAATGAGTGGATAGTTGATTTACTTAGTTTTCTACTTAAGTGTGATAATCGTCACAATTAAAAGCCGTGCTAATCACAGGATCATACTAAAGATAAAATAGCCGTTCCTGACTATCAGAAACGGCTATTTTCAAGCTAGGAAGAACAATACAGTCTAATTCACAGCCAGAATAGCGATGGCTTGAGGCATATTCTTGCCCTGGGTAGGAGTCATGTCTGGCAAGGCAAAATGACCAATATTAGGTGAAACTACGGGCCAGCCCCCGATACAATTACGATCCGACCAAACTGCCAATCGATCGCCTTCTAATACCCACCAATTTGGCACTGCCACCCGAGATATGCCTTGATTGACCGTCAAGATCGGTGTGCGGTAGAGCAATTCATAACCACCCCGTCCAGTTGGTCTAACTACTGCTAATCGTGCTTGTCCACTGCCGACCCATTGAGCTTCAATAGTTTTCAGCCGACCAAAGGTCAACGGTTTTAATTGGTCGATCAGCATGGTTTTGCCTGGCAGTGGTTGTAATTGGCCAGTAAGCTGATTGCCCCCTTGGGCATTAGGTGGAGCTTGCTCCAAACCCAGTTCCACCATTTTGTTTGCTAAAAAGGAGGCGAAAGCGGCATGACCCAGATCATTTAAATGTAAGCCATCAGCAGCATAGCCCGGTAAATCTGCCACTGAAAAAGCTGTTTGCCCATCAATAAAATAGCCACCTACCTTTGTAGTTACTGCTGACAAGCTGGCATCATAAGGAGCGCGCTGTTCCAGCGTAGCTTGGTTTGGCTGAGAGCTAATACTAATGAGTTGATTAGGTCTGAATTCCTTGGCCATGTCAGTTAGCATTTTGTTTAGATCACCGCTGTAGGTGCCTAACTGGTCAGTTTGCCCCAGCGGAATTTGCCGAAAAATATCATTGACCCCATAGAGCATGACAACTCGATCGGGATGGCGAGATAAAACATTGCTCCGCCACCGCTCCAGACCAGATGCTAGAGATTGCGGCTTACCTGGCCAATTCCAGGTAGAGATAGTAGAACCAGAGAGTCCTTCATTAACTTCTTGCCAACCCAGATACTTGGATAACAAGGTTGTCCATCGGCGATCGCCTCGGGTTGTCCCAAATCCAACGGTAGTGCTGGAGCCAAAAAAAACAACTTTTAGTGGTTTTGATATTGGTAATTGTTGATTGGGCAGCGTGCTGGATACTGGCGGGATTGCTGGTAATGATTGTTGGGTATTTGCCACTACTATACCAACTACGACCAAATTCACTAGACCTTTAGCAACAAAATACTTAGGGCGCTTGAACATGTGCCCAATCCTCTAAAGGTTGACCAATTTTACTGTACAGAATTGCCTGAAGAATTTGACCATTAGTATTCAAGGAGAGTGCTCGATTGATTTGTTGCGTTTCCTCATATACTCCTCCAAATACACCCTCTGCTGGGTCAGCTAGCCAATTCAGGGCTTTATAATTCTTTTCGGTGTAGGGATTGCGGAACAACATATGCCAAGATACTGCTGTTTTTGTACTACTGACCCGTAATTTATAATTATCTTTCCCCTGCGGGCTAACGACCTGCCAAGGTTGACCATCTACAAAAACATTGTTATATAAAAAGTATGGTTTCTGATCGATATTATCTTCTGACCAAGCTGTAAACTCTCCAGTAGCCTGGGCTCGACGAGTTTGAGCCTGTAGTAACCGACCCGCAGATACTGCGGGCAAAGCCTTAAAACCAGTTTCCAACCCATCTAGCACATAAGGCTCACTGGTGACATAGTTGTGATAGGTCGTGCGCGTATCTGCGGGAATTTTCACCCCATTAACATCTACTAATTGTTCATGAGCCTGAGGATTTAGGGCATTTTTGGCAACTACACCAATTTTAGTGAGTCCATAAGCGGCATATTGTTCATAACCTAGCCGACCTTCTTGTACCCATTGCTCTTGACCCTTTTCGATATGGGTACCCATTAAGCTACCATGATGTTCGAGGCGGGTGCGTTGCCAACGAGCGGTAACTGCTTTGGCCGCAGTGGCGTGCTGGGGATAGCGATTAGCAATAATATCTAGCCACAGAGACAGCCGACCCAGATCAATGGCCGAAAAACCAATTTCTTGATATTTATCTAATTGGCCGTAGTTCACCGGTTGGAGAGTGCGGGCATTATAAGCTTTGTTGGGTAACTCGCCTTTGTACAGAGGCAGTTTTGTCAGAGATGCTAGCACCTGGGTCATCCATGTATCAAATTCTGCTGGTGGAAGTAACTCCAACTCGCGGGCAGCGGTCATCCCGGCCAACTGACTAGCTACATCCCACATCGTGGTAGCCGGAAATTTAGCCGCAGAAGACACTAACCCCGTTTCCGGTAGGCGATTCTTTTGAAAATAAGTCCAAGCTTTACGGGCGAGAGCTTTATCCTGCCATTCTAAGGGCATGGCTCGTTTGATTGGTATGGGTAAGGCATTGTTTTGTTGCCAGGTCAGACCTTGATGCACTGTCCAGCCAGCCAGACCGATCGCTATACATAAAGCAGCCTGGTGACGAAGACTAACCGAAAAAGAAGGGGTTTCCATGAAAAACTCTAGGTTAGCGGGGGATGATATTAAATAAAAATTCTTTTTTAACGAGGAACCAGCACAAGGCAATCACCGCCATTTGAGCTAGACTGACGATCGCCATATGTCCTTGGGTTAAGCCAGGAATCATGAACCAAATAGCTGTCAAAAAGACATGGATAATGTAGACGTACAGGGAATTCTGTCCTAAGGGAATCAACAGCTTGCCCAGACTTTTATCTAAAGGTTGCCAAAAAGTATCGACCAGGGCGAAGATTAAAGAAAATAGCCCTAATAAAGTCACTAGGCGTACAATGCCATTGGTACTGCGCTCCGTGATCTGTAACCAGAGGGCACGATCCTGAACTTTTGTTGGCCAGGTGCCCAGTTGCAGGTCGTAATGAGCTGTCAATAGTGCCCCCATGACGATCGCGACCATCACCAGCAAGATCGGTGCTTTGGGTAGTTTCTGCCAGAATGTAGCTAACTTATCTTTGTAATAACCAGCTGCCAAACCATGCACATACAAAATTTGCCAGGTGCTAAAAACAAAGTAGGGATGAGCGCGATCGAGCGGCTGAAAGCTAAAAGAGTAAGGGTGAAATTGCTGAATTCCCCACAGAGTCCAGGAAATGGTCAAAAGTGTTGCCCATAGACCCCGCCGCAGCAGCCAAAAAATAGCCGGAGAAGCCAATAAACACATTACATACAACTGCAAAATATCAATTACGGCTGGTGCCAGATGAAATGTCCCTGCCGCTAAAATAATTTGCCAACAAGTACCGGGAGCCTGCTCGAAACTCGGCCTGGTCATCCAGGGTGCCACTATACTCAGCAAACCAAAACCAACCATTAAAATAAAGCTGGTCACATACAGCACCTTGGCTCGTTCTAGTAGTTTGAGCATGGCTGGCTTCAGGCCAATTTTGTCAATGCGTTGCAACGTGACGAAACCCAACACAAACCCAGATAAAAAGACAAAGCCCTCCGCCGAACTAGCGTAAATGTGTCCTTGGGTAATGTTATTAAAGAAAGAACGACATTCTAAGTGGTTTACAACCATCGAGACAATAGCCAAGCCCCGGAGAAAATCGATGCGCAAATCGCGTTTCCCATACATAATCGGGTCGTAACGCCAAGTTTTCTTGGTGACCTCGCGATCGATAGAAATGCTTACAGGAGGATCGGCGAGCTTGGTCATAATAAATATCTGCAGGAGCAGAAGAAAAAAAGGCTTGTTGCACTCTGTCATACCGTTGTAGTCAGTATGCCCACTCGTATCTGAAAAACACTAAAACACTAACTAGATTTTTGGATGGTGATTCTGGGAAGATTCTGGGAATGGTGGATGTAGCGAAGTACTTTTAACAGAATTCATCACAAATTTATGAAAGCTATGATTTTGGCAGCGGGTAAAGGTACTCGTGTACAACCCATCACTTACACTATTCCTAAACCGCTGATTCCCATTCTCCAAAAGCCTGTGATGGAGTTCTTGGTTGATCTGCTACGGGAACATGGATTCAATGAAATCATGGTCAATGTGAGCCATCTCGCCCAAGAAATTGAAAGCTACTTTCATGATGGTCAGCGTTTTGGAGTGCAAATTGGCTACTCTTTTGAAGGTTCGATCGGAGCAACTGGAGAATTGATTGGTCAAGCCGTGGGTTCTGCTGGTGGGATGAAGCGAATCCAAGAATTCGCTCCATTTTTTGATGATACTTTCGTGGTTTTGTGCGGCGATGCCCTGATTGATTTGGACTTAACAGCTGCTATCAAGTGGCATCGCGCCAAAGGCTCACTTGCGACAGTAGTAATGAAGTCGGTACCTCGCGAACAAGTTTCTAGCTACGGTGTAGTAGTTACGGACGAGAAAGGACGTATTAAAGCCTTTCAAGAAAAGCCATCAATCGAAGAGGCACTGAGTACTACTATCAACACTGGTATTTATATTTTCGAGCCGGAAATTTTTAACTATATCCCAGCTAATCAAGAATATGATATCGGTAGTGATCTCTTTCCAAAATTGGTGGAAATGGGCGCACCTTTTTATGGAATTTCGATGGACTTTCAGTGGGTAGATATTGGTAAAGTGCCAGACTACTGGCAAGCTATCCGCAGCGTTTTAATGGGCGATGTTAAAAACGTACCGATCCCTGGAAGTCAAGTACAACCAGGAATTTATACAGGAATCAATGTAGCCGTCAACTGGGATAAGGTTAATATTCAAGGTCCAGTTTATATTGGCTCGATGACTGAAATCGAAGATGGAGCTACCATTATTGGCCCAGCAATGATTGGTCGAAATTGCCATGTTTGTAGCAGCGCAACTATTGACAATAGTGTGATCTTTGAGTATTCACTCATTGGTCCTCAAGCTTATCTCCAGGACAAGCTTGTGTTCGGCCGCTATTGCGTCGATAAAAATGGCGTAACACTAGACTTGCAAGCTGCTGCTCTAGATTGGTTGATTACGGACACTCGTCAGGCTCACTTCCCATCCAGGGAAACTGCTCTAGCTAGTGATCAAAAGAAATTGAAACAGTTTGTGCTGAATTAAAATTCTGGGGTTTAACGGTAATTTGTACCGGTTTCCCATTCCTTGCAAACTATGACTGCTGACTATTTTAGTGGCCGTAGTCACCGCTGGTAATGGGACAGTTTGGTAATTAACTACTTTTGCTACAATCTACCCATAATGCCGTCGTCTGTAGCTTTCGCTATTGGTTAATTGAAATGACTAGCAAATTCCCCTCTACCTACAAAGCCAAATCTCGCTTAGATTACTTTTACGATCGACCAGGTGCCATTCCCGGCCAATTGAATCTCAGTCCAGAAGCTGATCCCGCACGGTTAGCTGTCATTGATTACAGTCCCGAAAAGCTAGATGTTCACAACTCGGCGCCCACCAAAGATGCCTCCCACTACCTAGAGGATCAATCCGTTTCCTGGCTGGATCTCTTGGGTTTGGGCAACCAGCAAACCTGGCAAGAACTCAGCCAGACCTTCAACTTCCACAAAATGCTGGTGGAAGACGTGGTCAATATTCCCCAACGGCCTAAAATTGAGCATTATCAAGACCAGCTTTTGATTGTGACCTGGATGGTAACGTTGTCTGTGGTCGGTGAGGGCTTTGTGAAAGAGCAGGTCAGCCTCGTTCTTGGTCGCAATTATCTGCTGACAGTGCAGGAAGAACCAGATCATGATTGCTTCCAGGGAGTACGCGATCGGATCAATCATAGCCAAGGAGCAATTCGCAAGCATGGAGCCGACTATCTAGCCTACGCTTTGCTCGATGCGATTATCGACGGCTTTTTTCCGGTACTAGAATACTATGGAGAATTAATCGAAGAACTCGAAGATGAAGTCGTCACCCGGCCAACTAAACAGACCCTCGCCAAAATCTACCAAGTCCGGCGCGATTTATTGACCCTGCGGCGGGCAATCTGGCCACAGCGTGATGCGATCAATCAACTAATTCGTGACGGTAGCGAGTTTATTAGCGATGAGGTCAAAGTCTATTTACGGGATTGCTATGACCACACTGTACAGGTGATGGATATGGTGGAAACCTATCGGGAGCTAGCTTCCGGTTTAATGGATGTCTATCTATCGTCGGTGGGCAACAAAATGAACGAAATTATGAAGCTGCTGACCGTAATTTCTTCGATCTTTATTCCCTTGACCTTTATTGCCGGGGTTTATGGCATGAACTTTAGCCCCGAGAAGTCACCGCTAAACATGCCGGAGTTAAGTTGGTATTGGGGCTACCCTGCGTGCTTGAGCTTGATGGGGATCACTGCCACAATTCTGGTAATCTTCTTTTGGCGGCGGGGGTGGTTTGAGAATGTCTCAGGAGTCAAGTAGGCCAAGGCTTGAAACCAGCAGCCCCGGCCAGGGAAAATTCGGTAGAATGTAAAGGAATGTTACTGAAATTTCCTTCTACCCCTTCGGAGAAATGCATGGAGCTAAAGAAAATTGAGCGCTGGAGCCTATTTGGACACTTAGTGTCGATGGCTTTTGGCCTAGCTGGGTTGCTGATTGTGCTACCCCATGCCGAATTGATCTTGCAACTACCACCGTTCGGGCAGCAGGTGTTTCAGTTATCGATGGCAAATGGTGGTGTGATGTATATTTTACTGGGGACGATCGCCGTCGCCATCTACGCCTACCGGATGCTGGGACTCCAGCAGTTGCTCTGTTTTATGCTTCCAGCTGTGGGTCTATCGCTCAGTAGTGAACTACTAGGAACTAGCACTGGCTTACCTTTTGGGGACTATGGCTACCTGAGTGGCTTGGGTTATAAAATCGCCGGTTTGGTGCCGTTTACAATTCCACTGTCTTGGTTTTATTTAGGATTTTCTTGCTATATCATTGCTCGGGCTGGCTTTGATAATACTCAGCTACCCAGCTGGCTCCGCCATGTCGGAGCCATCTTTTGTGGGGCTTTGCTGCTGACATCTTGGGATTTTGTGCTGGACCCAGCCATGAGTCAAACTGCTGTGCCTTTTTGGGAATGGAAGACACCCGGACCGTTCTTTGGTATGCCTTACCTCAACTTTGCAGGTTGGATGGAAACGGGCGCTTTGTTTATGTCAGTAGCCGCCATCCTGTGGCCAAAGGAAAGAATTCAGCTCGATCGCACTCAGCTTCGACTCCCAATGGCGATTTATTTAGGTAACTTTATATTTGCTGCTGTTCTCAGCATTGGTGGAAATATTTGGATTCCGATGTTGTTAGGGATTGCACTGGGCATTGTGCCATTATTTTTGTTGTGGTTGGCGGCTAAACCAACTACCGATGATACTGCGATACCAGCAGATCTAGAATTAGTAGCTGAACCGGAATATGTTAGTTCTGGTAATTAAGTAGCATCGTCTACTATCCAGATTCTTCAGTCAATATCAATCCGCAGTTGCACGAGGCCAGCCAGAATATGTTTGATTTTGGCTTCTAAGAATTTTTGGCGATCGAGCAGCTCCTCCAGTTGGCGATGTCTGGCAACTGATTGACTAATGCCCAATATTTCTGGCGGCGGACAATCGCGGGTCGCCAGTTGACCAATCTCATCAAGGCTACAAAGTTGATAATCAATTTTGGCATCTTGGTGGTCTGGAGTTGGTTCTAGCCAACCTGCTACCACTGGGCCAGCCGCCCGGATTTTAGCGATTTCTTGGGCGATGGTGTTGAGTTCGGCTTGCCAATGGGTGACAAGATAGTGCAGCTCTTGCAACATGTTGACAACAAGAGTACTATTCGGTTGATGATATTGTCCGTGCAACTGCGGTGCCGCAATGCTGTTGACAACTATTTGGGTCGGGACGGTAAAGTTAGATGAATCTTTTAGCATCAGCGGCTTGATCCGACAAAGACTATGCTGTTAGTTATAAGTTTTAGGCGTAATTATGTCTAGTGCCGATGGCCATCGAGTTGAATCGCAGGTGATTTTAGTGACGGGCGCCGCTCGGTCGGGGAAAAGTGAGTGGGCTGAAAAACTAGCACGCTCTAGTGGTCAACAAATAGTATATGTGGCGACGGCCAAGATCGATCCGACTGACCAGGAATGGCAAGAGCGGATTGATCAACATCGGCAGCGCCGGCCAGCGCAGTGGCAGACGATCGAGAGCGCGGTGAATGTGGCGCAAATTATTGCCGAAGCTACCGCCAGTCAATGTTTGTTGGTCGATTCATTGGGGACTTGGGTGGCGAATTTTCTGGATCAGCCGGAAGTTGAGTGGTTATTGGAAGAGCAACAGTTTTTGGAGAGCCTGAAGAATCCAACAGCACGGGTAATTTTGGTGGCGGAAGAGACGGGGTGGGGGGTGATTCCGGTGTATGAATTGGGGCGGTTGTTTCGCGATCGGCTCGGGCAATTGATTCGGCAGGTGGGTGCGATCGCACATCCGGTGTATTTGGTGACGGGTGGTCATGCCTTGAATCTATCACAGCTCGGACAGGTGATTTGAGGAAATCCCCGTGCTAGCCTCGCTTGAACTTTTCCTGAAGTCGATCGATTAAAATATCTAGCTCTGGTATGCCCAACTGAGTAGCAATCAAGCCGAAAATCACCAACCCAATGCTTCCCGGAATAATCAATTGCAATACCAGCGTGAAGAAATTGCTTTGTGGAAACAATTGCTGCCAGCCATAACTCATTGCCCAGGTCGCACAACCAGCGATCGAACTGGCTCCGAATATGCCAAATAAGGGAAAGCCCAAGTCTGCCCAGGGTAAACCACGTAATCGTTTGTTCAAAATCACTAAGAAAATTGTAAAGGTTGTAATATTTACCCCCACAGTTGAGAGCGAAATTCCTGGTGCCCCCAAAGGCTCCCACAGTAAAAAATCCAGAGTGATGTTTACAAAGATGTTGATGATACTAATTTTAAAGGGTGTTTTTCCATCACCCAGGGCATAGAAAACCCTCACTAATAAATCTCTGCCTAAAAAGAAGAACATCCCGCTGGCCGAGGCAATTAAAATCGATGCCAAAAATTGTGAATCTTCGGCCTTAAAAGCCCCGCGCTCTAGCACCAACTTCACCAGGGGCAGCGATAGCGCAATAATGATCGCACTCAGCGGCATCATCGTGACCCCCGCTAGAATTAGACCCTGCCGAATCCGATCTTTAAGTTCTGGCCAGCTTTTCGGTTCGATCAGCCGTGAAAAAACTGGCATCAATGGTACCAAAATAAAATTAGAGACAATCCCCAATGGCGTTTGCACCAGTAGACCCGCAGCGGCAAATCCGGGCGCAGCTTTGGGAATATTGGCAGCAAAAGATAAGTCGGTAATTAAATTAATTTGCAACATCGAAGTGGATAGGATCGCTGGCACCATAATTTTTAGCACCTCCTGTACTTCTTTGAGCTGGAAGTCGAACCGCAGGCGCAATGTTCCTAAACCAGATCGCCACTGGACAATTACTTGGACAATCCATTGTAAAATCGCCCCGGCCAAGGTACTCCCAGCGAGTATCTGACCACCCAGATGGGCATTGGCGAGCAGGGCGCTTTCGGCACCGTACTGCCACATAAACCAACCCGCTCCCGCAATTACCGTCAAGCTAGAGAGTAGTGGACTAATCGAAGGCAGCCAGTACATTTCTCCAGCATTGAGAGTACCAAAACCAATCCCAATCAATCCGGCTAGCAAAGTCATAAAGGCCATGATTTGCAGTTGCTCGATCGCCACATTCCTGGTCGTCATCGCCTGTTGTAAATCCAAGCCTCTTTTGAGGCCCTGGGCAAAAATATCGATGAATTGACTAGCGAAAACGATTAGTAATAATGAAACTGCGATCAGCACTATCCCCACGATGGTGGTAACAGATTCGATGATGGGGGCAATTTTTTCGCGATCTTTCTGACGAGATAAGACGCTGGTGACGGAGCTATGAAAGGGGCCGTTGATGCCGCCCAGTAGAATAAAAAAGAAGGCGGGTATCACACTAGAATAACTATAAGCGGTAGCCACAGTACCTAATCCAAAGGCGGCGGAGACAATGACTTGCCGGACTAACCCCACAATTTTGCTGAGGAGAGTGGCGATCGCTACTACGCGCGCAATACTGACCAGAGATTTTTTCTGCTGCGGATTACTTGGCGTCACAGGTATGAACTAGGGCAAGGGACAAATGCTTTTTTTAGAGATCAGGGGCAACGAGAATCATATCATCTAGCCGCTTGACACTTCGACGCTTCTTTATGTAGCGAGCAAGAATTGAGTTTTTAGATGATACTAGTATTGAGTAGAGCAGACTAAGGCCGCAGCCCAAAATGGTACAAGCACTATCCCAGGTTTTGAGATTAGCAGAGTTTTTGCAATTGCCAGAAACAAAACCTGCTAGTGAGTATATTGATGGTCAAGTTATTCAGAAACCAATGCCCAAGGGAAAACATAGCGCCATCCAAGGAGAATTAGTTCCAATCATCAATGCCGTTGTTAAACCTCAGCGTATTGCGCGGGCATTTCCTGAATTGCGTTGTACCTTTGGCGATCGATCGACTGTCCCAGATATCGCGATTTTTATTTGGAGTAGAATTCCCCGTGATGATAATGGAGAGGTTGCTAATATATTTGCGGCGGCTCCCGACTGGACTGTTGAAGTATTATCTCCTGACCAAAATCAAACAAAGGTCACTAAAAATATTTTGCACTGCTTGCAGCATGGCACGCAAATGGGCTGGTTGATTGACCCAGCTGAAAAAACCGTTTTTGTGTATCGTCCCAAGCAGGAAACGGCGGTGTTTGAAGATCTGGATGCATTAATACCGGTTCCGTTGTTTGCAAGTGTTCTACAACTTACCGTTCAGGATTTATTTGCTTGGCTGCTAGATTAAATATTTGCTAGCCACCTTGCTGCTTGCGCTTGGCGTTGACCTGCTCCGCTCGATCAGCAGATGGACAAATATCCGCAAATTGGCAATTGGCACAGTCTGGTTTCCGGGCATTGCATACAGCTCGGCCATGATAGATGCTCATAATGGAGTATTGCTCCCAGGAGGGCTGCGGCAACAGCTTCATCAAATCTTGCTCAATTTTAATTGGATCAATGTGTTTGCTTAAGCCCCATAGATAGCTAATTCTTTTAACATGAGTATCCACCGTCACTCCCACGATAATGCCATAGGCATGAGCGAGGGTGACGTTGGCAGTTTTGCGAGCAACTCCCGGCAAAGATAGTAATTTGTCCATTTCATTCGGTACTTCACCATCAAATTCCTCGACAATTTTGCGGCAGGCACCCTGAATGTTTTTGGCTTTGTTGCGATAGAAGCCTGTTGATCGTACTAATTCTTCTAGTTCTGCTAATTCTGCATAGGCCATGCTGGGCGCATCAGGAAAACGCTGCCATAATTTGGGCGTAACGATATTGACCCGCTCATCGGTACATTGCGCTGACAAAATAGTCGCTACCAATAGCTGCACTGGTGTTTCATAATCCAGACTACAGGTAGCTTCCGGGTAATAGAGCTGTAAGCGGCGGAGAATTTCTAAAGCCCGCTGCTTTTTAGGGAGTTTCTGCCGCGCGGTCATAGAGCTACTTAAAAAATTGCTGAATAGTCGGGAGGTTAGCGGTATCTCTGATGATCAGAAAAACACCCAAACTCAGTAACAACGCAAGGCCAGTTTGCATGACCGTATCTTGGATCTTCATTGGTAAAGGCTTACCCATTAATGCTTCGATCAGTAAGAAAGCTAGTTGACCACCATCCAGAGCCGGGAGTGGCAAAATATTCATGATTGCTAAGTTGACACTGATGAGCGCCGCAAACTGAAATAAGCCACTCGCATCGGTACTAGCAATATTTGCCCCAATTTCTACAATTTTGATGGGTCCAGCTACTTGGCTGGCAGTTTCGCCAAAATTGGTAGCAATTTGCAGCAGTCCTTTCACAGTCAGCAAGATGATTCGTTCAAATTCCTGAGCGCCTTTGGTGAAAGCATCGATGACGCCGGTCGCCCGATGGCGAACAATTTTAGCGTTGGGGGAAAGCTTGACCCCAATTTGACCTTTGTTGTCGGCACCGCTTTCTGGTTTGACACTCAATTTTAGGGTGTCGGTACCGCGCTGTACCTGAAAAGCCAGCGTTTGGCCGGGATGGGTTTGAATAGCGGTCATTAAGTCTGTAATCGCCGTTTCTTTCGCCCCTAACTCTTGGCCATCGATCGACAACACAATATCATTAGGCTTCAGACCAGCTTGGGCCGCTGCGCTACTGAGGCTGGTGGCAATATCGTTCACAATCACGCCGGGGCGGTAGTTTAAGTCGGCCGTACCAATTAATCCGACCTGGGTGACAAGTAAGAAATAAGCAAAAATCAAGTTGGCCACCACGCCCGCACTAATGACGATCGCTCGATCGAGAACTGGTCGATTGCGCAGCAGGTTAGGGTCATTAGGGGCGATCTCGCTCTCGGGGTCATCGTCTGGGAAACCAACAAAGCCACCCAGGGGTAGAGCGCGGAGGGCATATTCGGTCTGCGGCCCTTGGTATTTAAAAAGGACTGGACCAAACCCGATTGAGAACTTGTTGGCATAGATCCCTTGGAGTCTGGCCGCTAAGAAGTGACCTAATTCATGAACGAAAATGAGAACCGCCAAAACAGCGATCGCGGCCAGTATGGACATGGGCTAGGGGCTAGTGATGATGTTGTCTACGCTCTCTATTCTAGCGGAGTTGCCCGGTAAGAAATGGGGTGGTATCTGCTCTAGCAAGGCAAAGCCACTATCTTGGCTGATGGCTTGCCAGTATTTTGGGGCAAATAGGCGGAGGGCGATCGCCTTCAGACCCGGTAATTTTTGCAGATGCTGCGCTGCTGACCAGATCGATCGAAACTCCTGAACTTGCCAACCGTAGGACTGAAAGAAGAAGGTGCCAGCGGTGGGTGCGAACAAAAAGGTGGGTTGGCCATCAGCAAAATATTGATCAAAGATTTGCTGTCCTCGGTTTTTGCGGGATTCTTGCAATAGAAATGGGGACGCTAAATCGAATAACCACCAGCGCAGCTGTGGTTGCCGTTGTAAATCAGTGGCTAGTACGGCTACCTGTTGCTCCGTGAGGTAGGCTAAAAGACCTTCGGTGATCACTAAGACTGACCGTTGGGCAGCATTGATTTCGGCAAAAAGCTGCTGGCGCAGCAGGACATTGGTGAGATCTAATTTGATCCGATCGAGTTTACAAGTCGGCTGGACACCCTCTAATTTTTGCTCTTTGTAACTCAATATGTCCGGTAGATCTACCTCGATCCAATGCAGCGTGCTGGGCAGAGCCAAACGGTAGGGACGAGTATCGAGTCCGGCACCTAAATTGAGGACAGTACTAATTTTTTCGGTGGCAATGATGTGTTGGAGCATTTGATCGATCGCTGCGGTGCGGATGGCCAATGCCGTAGTGCCCTGTTGCTTTTCCCCTAAAACTTCCACTAGCAATTCCCCTTGACCACCGGCTAATAAGCGGGCAAAGGGATCTTGGCAGTGAGTTTTCGGGCATTCACTGGCCAAAGCGCGGTACATGGCCACCAAATGGGCTGTTGCAGAAATATCTCTCATGAACCATAAATTGACAGGTCGATTTTGGGAACAGTGAAGGGCAGATCTTGATTAATAGCTGCAATTTCTTGCCGCTCTAAATCATTCACTTCCCGCAGGTATTGACAGAGAATTTGCTCCAACCGAGGATGATAGAAACGATGCATACTGCGGTTGGGAGTCGCTGGAAAACCTCGCCGCTGTTTATGTCGGCCACCAGCTCCGGGGTCAAAAACTTTAATGCCTTGCTCGATCGCCCATTCAATCGGTGAGTAATAACAAGCATCAAAATGCAGACAGTCAAATTCCTTCCGGCTGCCCCAATAACGGCCATATAAGCGATCGCCTTTGTAGAGACAAAAAGACATGCCCACCGGCTCGGTGACTCCTTCCATAAAAGCCGCCATCAACAGCACTCGGTGTTGATAGTTGGGGTAAAGGTTATCAAAAAACTCCGGTGTCAGATACTTACTACCCCAGCCGCCAAATTTATCGCAGGTATCGGCGTAAAAATCGTGCATTAAGGGCAATAGATGGCGATCGATCGCTTCTCCCGTCAGCGGTTTTAGGGTTAAGCCATTTGCCCCCACTGATTTGCGCTCTCGCTTGATGTTCCGGCGTTGGTTGGCATTAAAACTGGTGAGATAATCATCAAAGTTTTGGTAGTCGGCGTTTTGCCAAATATAACTGTGGTGTAGCCAGGGGCTATAGCCCTGTTGTTCGAGCAGCGGTTGCCAATCTGGATCGACGTACAAAAAATGCGAGCTGGCAATTTTATTGGTGCGACAAAACTTGTCGATCGCCTGCACCATCAGCTCCGTCATCGCCATTTCATCAATGCCGGCGGCGATCAGAAACCGATAGCCTTCAGTGGGCGTCACGGGGGTCATCCCTAAGAGTTTAGGGTAGTACTGAATACCCAATCGATATGATAGCTCTGCCCACTGTTGGTCAAAGATAAATTCGCCGTAGCTATGACCTTTCAGATACAAAGGGGCAGCGGCGACTAAGTCAGTACCTTGCCAAACGGTTAGATGCCGGGGTAACCAGCCCGTGTCGGCGGTGATACTGCCCGAGGTTTCGAGATTGTTGAGCCATTCCCATTCCAGGAAGGGAGTTTGGAGTGGTAAGGCCAAGGTATCCCAGGCTACTTGTGGGATGGTTGAGAGTCGATCGATCCACTTCACCTGATACATAGTGCGGGGCAGAGATGTTTCCTTATGTTTTAAACCATTTTGCCCACGATTGTCTGGGATGCCACCAGTTATGAAGCTAGGAGATGGGCATCTATTTCCAAAATAGCGGCGACTTCTTCGATGCTCAGTCCTTTTTGGAGAAGCTTAGGTGCAATCTCTAGTTTGCTGTCTTGTTGGGCTTGACGATAAATTTCGGTATTTTTTAGTGGTTCAGCATCGAGTGTGTTGGTTTCATCTTCAAACAATTCTGGACAGAATTTCCTTAGATCTATAGCAAATTGCTCATTGGTCGTGTTGGCAAAATAGTCTTGCAGTATCTCTGTCGCTTTGGCTAGATCAAGCATGATAGTGTCTCCTTAGATTTCAATCAAATAGCATTCTTGAATCAAGACTGGATTCCGAATGGCAATCTGGACATGAGTTAAATCGAAAATTGCTGAATTAGGAAAAAGCCTTTCTCCTTCTGTGAATGCGGCTCTGATGCTGTCGATCGCCAAAGGCGCAAGCGGAGCTATCGATTGCCCAAAGGTTGCCATCCCACGTCGAGCAAATCGATACAATTCTCTAACCGGATTAAGGCACAAACAACTGTTCATCAAAGTGCCCGGACTATCGTAGTAGAAGGGTGAAAGAATACAATGTGAAAAGTATTCTATGGGATGGTCATTTCTGATGTCTGATAATGTGATCTGGATTGTTACGGATGAACCAGTACAGGTAGGTTCGCCAGGTGGGGCGAGAAATGAAGGCGGCACTGGCAATCCTTATTCTCCACCAGCATTGGTTGAACCAGGTGGTCGTAAACGAATTCCAGTCAATGCTGAAAAGCTAGAGCAAGGCGTGGCTGAATTTTTGCAGGTGATGGGTCGGGTGATTCACAGAGCCAAAAGTAGTGCTGGTGAATTGGGTTCGATGGAGTTAGATGAGATTGAACTGATGGTGGAGGTAAATGGTGAGGGTCAGTTGAGCTTGCTGGGTAATGGGGGCAAGATGGGTGGCAAAGGAGCCATGACGCTGAAATTCAAAATGGCTAAATGAAATGAGTAAAAATTTTGCGATGGTTGTTGGTATCAACGGATATCATCCCAATAACTTTACGCCATTAAGCTATGCCAAGCATGACGCTGAGGCTATGCAATATTTTTTCTTGAACGAAGCTAAATTTGATGGAGTAGACCTTTTTACAGACGACTCACCATCAATGCTCTCTTATGATGGTCATACCATTTCTACTAGTCCCTCGCTGGGAAACCTGAATAATTTTTTGCATGAGAAGTTTGAAAGACCTTTCTTGGCTCCAGGTGACAATTATTGGTTCTTTTTTGCTGGTCATGGGTCGCGAGGAGATAATAATCGGGATTACATAATGCCGATTGATGCCAACTCCAGAAATGTAGAAGTATCTGGTATCGAGGTCAATTACATTCGGGAGCGTCTTACTCTTTGCGGCGCCGATAACGTCATTTTAGTAATTGACGCTTGTCGTATCAAAGGCGCTCGTGATGGCATGGGCATTGGTGGTGAAAGCCAGCCTGGTGTTGTTACTTTCTATTCTTGTAGTCCTAACCAGAAAGCTTGGGAGGCAGAGGATTTAAGGCAGGGCGTATTTACTCATGCTTTGTTAGAGGCTCTGCGGTCTACGGGTAAAGAAAACTATTTTACCCCTGCCCGTCTTAATGAATACTTAAAACGACGGGTTCCAGAGTTATGTAAGCACCATGGGAAGGTGCCAGAACAATTTCCCAGCATGGCTCCTGATCCTTCTGAGAAACAGTATTTTTGCTTGCTGCCTCAACTATTACAGCCAGAAGATGTGCAGATGGAGATTTTGAAGCTTAAAACTGTTGCTTACTCGCTAGCTTTTTGTGAAAAAGAGTTTGATCGGGCAGAACAAGTTGGGAATAGATTGAATATCTTGACATCCGGTAGAGATCAGGAAGTTTCTGTGATGCTTCGCTGTATTGCCGAGGAAAGACAGAGCCATCAGCAGTTAGAAGATTTAAAGCGTCAGTACGCCACAGCAGAGCAACAAACAGAACTACTTAAATCGAAGCTGCAAGCAACCGAAAACAGTCACCAATTGGCTTTGGATCAAGCAAAGCTTTTGGCAGCAGCAGAGCTACGCCAAAAATCACAGGAGCTACAACAACTATTGAACGCAGAGCGGCACCAGCGAGAACTACTCGGAACCAAGCTTCAAGAGCAAGAAGCGCTTCTTACACAAGAGCGGCAGCGCTGGCGATGGCTGGAAGAACAACAGCTAAAGCTAAATTTTTCACAGCCTCAGAGTAACCGAGATCAGCTATTCAGTTTTGAGGTTGTGTTTGTTAATAAGCGGGGAGAAGTTATTAACCGCGAATCCAAACAAGCTCGTTACCGGACAGAAAATCTGCCTCAAGAGGTGGCCTTAAATATGGTTCATATCCCTGGGGGTAAATTTTTGATGGGTTCGCCAGATGGCGAAGGAGCAGATGATGAAAAACCGCAACATTTAGTTACCGTGCCCGATTTTTTAATGGGTAAATACCCGATTACCCAAGCTCAATGGCGATCGATCGAGTCCTTACCCCCAGTGCAAAGAAAGCTTAAGCCTGACCCTTCTGGATTTAAAGGCGACCAGCTTCCAGTAGAAAGAGTTTCTTGGGACGACGCTGTCGAATTTTGTGCGCGACTAACACAGTCTACTGGGCGGAGTTATCGGCTACCTAGTGAAGCTGAGTGGGAATATGCTTGCCGTGCTAGTGCGTTGCTGTCTACGCCTTTTCACTTTGGTGAAACAATCACTACTGATTTAGCTAATTATGATGGCAATAGCATTGATGGAAACGCACCTAAAGGAAAGTATCGTCAAGAAACTACGATTGTAGGCAGCTTTCCGCCTAATGCTTTTGGATTATATGATATGCACGGTAATGTATGGGAGTGGTGTGCCGATCATTGGCATGATACTTATGCTGGCGCCCCGATAGATGGGAGCATCTGGAAAACCGATGGAGGTAGTAATACTCATCTGCTGCGGGGCGGCTCCTGGCACTTCAATCCTGACCTCTGCCGCTCTGCCTACCGCTTCAACTACGGACACTACGTAATCGACTTCGAAATTGGTTTTCGAGTAGTATGCGGCAGCGAGAGGACTTAATTTCCCCTTTATCCTTTTCCCCTTTTATCCTTTGTCCTTCTTTCTATGGTCGCCGTGAGGCGGCTCAATTTTTTTTTATTAGCCCTCCCCAATTTCCATGAAAGAACTATCCGTCATTCAAAAAACCTATGACCTGATTAAATGGTACGTGCCCATCATTGAGCGACTACCCAAAGTCCACAAATTCACCATCGGTGACAGACTCTTCAACTGTCTGTACGACTTATTAGAAGGCTTAATTCAAGCTAAATATGCCCGTCATAAGCTAGCACAGCTAGAATTACTTAATGTGCGACTAGATATTCTCCGCTATCAGACCCGCCTATTATTAGATTTTCAGTTTTTTGATGCCCACCGCTATGAATATGCCATCAAACTAATCGATGAAATTGGTGTAGAACTAGGTGGCTGGCAAAAAAGTCAAAGAAGCAGAGAAAACGCATGAAAAGATTTAGCAATCTCTATCCTCAAATTACAGACTTCTCCAACCTATTGTTTTCGGCTCGGCAAGCCCAACGCAGCAAAAGATTTCGCCCCAATGTCTTGGAATTTAATTACCATCTAGAAACCGAGCTGATTCAATTACAGCGAGAACTACTCGATAAAACTTATCAACCTGGCAATTACCGGACATTCCACCTGATCGGCCTCAAAAGTCGCCTTATTTCTGCCGCACCCTATCGAGATAGAGTCGTTCATCACGCCCTCTGCAACATCATTGCACCGATCTTGGAACGCACCTTCATTCACAACTCCTACGCTAACCGCCAGGGCTTTGGCACCCATCGTGCCTTAAGACAGTTCACTCAATTTGCCCGCACCCATCAATATGTTCTGCAATGCGATATCCGCAAATATTTCCCTAGCATCGATCGAGAAATCCTCAAAACCCTGATTCGCCGAAAAATCAAATGCCCAGATGCTCTTTGGCTGATCGACACCATTATTGATAATGGCAATGATCAAGAACCAGTTATTGAGTACTTTCCCGGCGATGAGTTACTAACTCCATTACAACGACCAAAGGGACTACCTATCGGCAATCTTACCAGTCAATTTTTGGCCAATGTTATGCTCAATCCTTTTGATCACTTTGTCCAAGAACAACTCAAAGCTTCCCCTTACCTCCGCTACGTCGATGACTTTGCCCTATTCTCCGATGACCATGGCTTCCTGGCCGCAGCTCGTCTAGAAATTGAAGACTTTTTAGCCCAACTCCGACTCAAAATTCATCCCATCAAAAGCCAGCTTTTTGCTACCAAAGTTGGTGCTACCTTTCTGGGATTTAGGGTTTTGCCCAATAACATCCGCATCAGAAACAGTAATTTGCACCAAGCCAGACGCAGGATTAAAAGATTGCAGTTAGACTATGCTCAAGGTAAAATCGAATTGCCTCAAATCGAGCAGTCTCTAAATAGCTGGATCGCTCATCTAGAGCATGGCGATACCTGGCAACTACGGCAACAGATATTTAGTTCTCTCGTCTTCGCGAGAAACTAGAGAAGGGGCAGGCGAACCCGACTGCGGGGCGGCTCCTGGAACAACAATCCTAACAACTGCCGCTCTGCCTACCGCAACAACAACAGACACAACGAAATCAACAACAAAATTGGTTTTCGAGTAGTATGCGGCAGCGAGAGTACTCTTAACCGCCAGAGTTGACAGGTGGGAATCTGTCGAGCGTGCATACAAGAGTCCAGCCTGCACCTGTGAAGAAGGCAACAACCTCCAAAAATCAAACTAAATCGGGGAGCTTGGTAAGCGGAAGCCGAACAGTTCCTCGATTTAACAGTAGCTAATAAATGATTACTACACCAGAACATTCTCCCAAACTTACCCCCGCAGAATATCTAGACTGGGCAGAAAAGCAAGAACTTCGC
>CAXTSZ010000018.1:19275-50218 GCA_964247125.1 uncultured bacterium | reverse complement strand
TGTCTAGGTCAGCATCAGCGATGTCATACCCGACCGTCCGGGATAGTACAAACGGAGTCGTGCGATATAATTTCGCCCACTAAAAAGCTTGTAAACGATGGCGGCATTCCGATCCTCCCCACTGTCGTCGTCGCCAGCCAACATGCGCGGCACACCGTCGATATCTTCAAACAAAACAAGCAGTGTGTCCGTAGCACCCTTTGTTTCAATTCTGTACTTCCGCGATTCTGTGGGTTTGATGTCGAAATCGATTTGCTGGCCAGCGGTGAGGTCGATCGCTACGATCTGGAATGGTTGAAGTGTTGGCAACGTCTCCGGCAACGGTGGATAAAATTTGAGTGCCCACTCTTTGTCAGCCGTCGAGAGCTTTCCAGGTGGCGTGAGTCCGTTGATATCAAATTTTTCCGGCTCATCAATCAGACCCGCCTCGAACTCATATTCCATGATGGAATCTGGATCCCAGGTTGAGCCCTGAACCTGTTGGGATGTGAGCTTCTCCAGAATATTGTGAAATGTTGTGGGTTTATCCCAGCTGTTGGGTGGTTGGGCCAGGGAGTCGTAAACAGCCTGTTCATGCCATTTGATCCCCGCAAATGGATTTTGATGTTCATGCTCCATGCCGAGAACATGTCCGAGTTCATGGAGCGCAGTGCCACGTCCGTATGGTGTAGTGAGATCCCAGCCGTACACCGTTGTCGGTTCGTTTACGGGTACGTTCAGTACTCCTCGCCCAACGGCTGAGGCTGATGTATGATCAGCTGTCGAATAGCCAATGCGTACTTCAGCCTCACTAAGCTGATCGACCTCCTGAAATTTTAGACCGATGCCAATAGCTTTCCACTTGTCGAAGGCATCACGTACCGCATCTGCCTGTATTTTCGGGACAGCAAAGTGCCCCGATTGAAAGAAGCAGTAGTGCAGCACCGTCCCATTCACCCATTTCGCTTTTAACAGAATGATGTTTTCAACTCGCCGGGGATCGGCGGTCACAGCAGCAGAGAATGAGGGAACTGTCCGAGGCAGATTTCGGCAGAGAGGCTTAATCGCTTTTTTTTGTACTGTGTCTTCGTCTGACTGACTTTTTTGAGCGCGTGTCATTAGAAATCTCCAGGTTTAAATTTAAAATCACTGATGTGTTTTTGAGTGACTTGGTGGCTATAAATTCAACCACCAAGGCACTCTTCTTTAGGCTGTTTTTGAGGCAGCGATCGTCGCTGAACTTATCCCCAGCTTTGGTGCGATTTGATTGGCAATCTGTGTTCCCAGCCAAACGCCACCAGTCTTACCCAACTGACTGGGCGTTGTCGGAATACCGAACTCATCTGTACCCGTAGCACTGAGCGTTGTAATGCCATCAAACTGCCAATGCACACCCAAATATACGCGGCTTACCGAATTATCAGTAATTGCCTGCCATAGACTAGACAAAACTACTGGTGTCAAGGGACGCGGCTTCAGTGTTCGGGGATCTACGTTCACATCGTTGTATTCATCTGACACAAAATTTAGACATACGTCATCAACCCCGTCGGCATCAAACTTAGCAATGCCTTTTTCCTTCAAGAAGAGTCGCAATAGCTGGAAAGCAGCACCGCCAAAGGTAGCATGTCCCGAGGGGTAGGCTGGGAAGTCCGGCGTTAGAGCCAGATTTCGCCCGTTGGTATCAGGTCGTCCTAGTGGGAAAAAATTGGGATCGGCGGTACCATTTCCGGCGACCGCTTTGCGAATTCCGACTGCCGGACGCCACATCATGTGCGTTGGGGCATATTTATAGTGCCAAGCATCGATGGCGGCATCTGCCATCGCGACACCAATACCCGCGATGATCGCCAATTCCTCAGCAGTGCTTAATTTTTTGGGAGTTTTAACTTGAATCGAGTCCAATACACTCAATACAACTTGCATGTAAAGTCTGGGTGGTGTTCCTAGTTTTGGCGGGCCATCATACCCCCAGGCGATGCCCACAAATTCTTGCGCTGCTGTACGAGTACTAGAGTTGATGCTACCCATGGCTTGAACCTTGGCAAAATCAGCTTTGAAGTGATCGGTAGGATCGACCTGTGTTGCGGATACACGTCCCGGTGGTTTTGGAAAGTTTGCCACTCTTGTCGCTAACAATGGTGTTGAATTGCCCCAATTTTCTCCAGCAAATTTTTGCATTGGCTCGTTTGGTGGGGCGGCGTGGCTATATGGCAATCCGGAAGGATTATAGTTACTCACTCTATTCTGTGCATCTGTAGCACCCAGATTGTCGATCGCTGTACCAAGAGCACGTCCAGCTATTTCAGCAGGACTATCGATTGGCCCATAGCCATTCGACTGCAACCAAAAGAGCCAAGACGTTTCTATCAGACTGGCCTGGGCAGGATACCGCAGTCTGAGTACCTGGGCACAGGCGGCACCAGTGGCCACACTAATCCGATTGCCAGTCAGACCAGCCAATCCGGGCGGTGCAGTGACGTTTAGCAAAGAACCTCGTCCTGATGCCAGGGCGTTGGCATCATGCAAAGCGGCCAAAGCCATTCCCAAAGCCCGGGCGGTGAGAAATGGCCCTTTCTGGTCACCAGCACTAAATGTTGGTGTGTGGTCACGGCGAATGCATTCTAAGCTCAAATCGATCCAAAAGCGAAATTGTGCAGCAGCTGTAGTCATGAAAATTACCTCTATGAAGATGTAAATCAAAAGGATGAGGGCAAAGATTTTCCAGAAAGACTCTAACTCAAGATTGAGGTGAGTTTCGATGATGGTCTTACTAGTTGGGCTATTTTCAGGAACTAAATGATTAATCTTGAAAATGTTGCTGACATTGAATTTATGGATGATTGGCTAAATCTTAAATTCATCAAGTTGGATTGTCAGTAAGAAAAAGTAAGATATTTCTCTGGTTTTATATTAATTCTTGTAACATATTTTGCGCGCAAAAGTAATATGTCATCTTAATCAAAGTAGTGATAGCTATATCAGTAAAAACAAAATGAATTTTTTAGCTCTTAGTAATTGATCACATGATCAATTACTAAGAGCTAATGTGAGTTTTAACCCAGCATTGTCTTCAATGTTTTTTGCGCGGCATTAATCTGCTTATTTGCGGCTTCCAAAGCTATTTTGCCGCCGATCGCAGCAATGCTATCTAGCTCCTCATCCCAGCTATCTAGCTTATCAAGTCCCCGCTTGTTCATCTCGACAGCGATCGCATTGATAACACCACCAAAAATTGTTGTTGAAAGCGCATTAATAGCCGCTGCTTCCACCAAATTGTGAACACCTTCAAATTTTTCAATGCTAGCAATCTTAGTTGTGGCATCAGAAAGAAAAGGCGAAATAGTCTCGAAAAACCAGGCTGCCGACTGGCACTGAGGGGCAATTCGACCCAGGGCATCACGGGCTTGTACTCCCAGGGGATAGAATAAATCTGGTCGAATATCATCCAAAGTCATCATCGTCTCGACCATGGATGGAATCAGCAAAATAATTCGCTGTCCGGCACGACGCATTTTTGCCTGGTCTGAGGGAGGAGCCAGCCAAATTGCCACATTCCGAAAATAGGCCAGAATATCTCGATAATCATTGCCGTTGTTGATTTTCAAGCCGCTGATGTTGATATTAAACCAGTGATGCCAAGTTGAATCAACAACGACCCGACCTTGACTGGCTGCCGGGTTATGACCATCCCAAACACCAATTAAACCAAATTCACGCGGTTCAGAAATCACGTATCCACCCTTTTCGCGACCAATAACATTGCGTCCATGGGCAATAATCTCAACGGCTACGCCACCAGTGTATTCCCCTGCAAACATCGGGTCAGGAATAATACAGTCTCCCTCATGAGCATGATCGGGCAGCACGGTGATTGCACCCCTTGGTCCGCACAGAATCGGGTGGGGGTATTTTTGTTGTTGCCACCAAGATCTCCAAGCTAGATGAATATAACTATAAACTGGGTAAATTGGTTGTGGGATCGCATCACTTTGTGAACTGGGAAACGGCGGTTGTTCCGTATCATTGCGAGTCAAATTTGTGCTATCGGGTGCTTGGAGCATACCAGCGGGAGGCGACTGAAACCACCATTTGCGCATAGAACGGACACGCTTAATACCACCGCATAGACCCAGTCCCAAATCCTCATGGTCTCCCATGGCCAGAACACCACCGCCAGCATCCATGAATGCTTCAATGATTGCAACCTCGCTTTGATCCAGATAGGGTGCACCTGCAATAAATCCAAATAGCCATAGTTCATCAAAACCAGCCAAGGAATCAGCGTTGAATCGAAAATTTTCAAACCCCTGGGTTACTCCAGCTGTTGTCCCATTTCGATACGCTTTTGTGAAATTGAAACGTGCATAGGAAGGATGTTCAGGATTAGTCGGATCAAAAGCATCTTGAAGTGCAATCCCCAGCGAAAAGCCATCTTGTGGATCTGTCGAATAGGAATTTCCGTCACAGACCACTAGGATTTTGATTTGTGCTGGAGACCAAAGCAAATCTCTCCAGACAGGTAGCTCCCACTGGAATGGCGGAAGGGAAGGCAAATCTGGAAAACGAGGTGGATTAAAGGGGCCTTCCGGGTTAGGAATATCAAAGCCAAAAGATTGCATAAGTATTTCTCCAAAGAACAAAGTAAGGGAAAGGTTTGCTGCTCAAGTCAAATTCTTAAATTACAGCAATCTTGAAATATGAATTTGTAGCTAAAGAATACAATCACATACAGGTTGATGACAGTAAGAAAAAGTAAGATATTTTCCGGGTATTATGTAATTTTTTGTAATATATTTGAATTCAGCAATGCCCATAAAAAAACGGAGCTAAAAGCCCCGTTTAAAATCAAAAAGAATTATCTAACCAAACCACTACCGTATTGCTGGGAAGCGATTATAAGGAACGGTATCCACCCCAAAGTAACGATTATATTCAGCACTATCCACAATGTTTGCTACCAATGCATTCCAGCCTTCCTTAGCCAGAACCTCATAGTATTCAATTGTTTCATCAGCCGTCATCGATCGCCCCAGCAAATTCCGACCAAGAATCTCGATCGCCTTATTTGTAGGGTAAGGAGTATAAAACTGTTGACAATAAGTACCCGAAACAGCCAGTGCCTTCACAAAATCCTGCACTGAGATGGCTTCGCTCTCTAATTGAGCTTCCAAATCTGCACAACGGTCAACTGCCATCACCTGACCCAGCACTTGCAGATAGATTGCATCAATTACTTGCGCTGTCTCTGTGTTTGTACTGCGATAGATCCGCGCAGCTTTAGACGGCACAGCCTCCGGATCAGCTGTGGCACGACTCAACTCCCGATAGACCGACGCTGTTTCTGTTTTTTTGCGATCGTCTGCCGCCATCTTCGCCAAAGCCATCCCCATCAACGGCATTTTACTGCCATCCATGCGGGGCTTAATGGTATCAAAGCTGGGTACGACCACCGCGCTGTCTTGCTTGGTCAGCTTGTTATACAGCGTTTGCGTGTTGGGATAGTTAGCAGCCGGTAAAGTCAAGAAGCGGTTGTAAGGAACGACATCCTCACCAAAGGCTTGCAGGTATTCCATGCTATTGACCATCGCGTTGATAAAGCCGCGAATCCCGACTGTAGATAGCAGCTGGTTATACTTACGGATTTCTGCTTGGTCTAACGGTGCCCGACCCAAGAAGTGCTTGGTACCTAATTCAATCACCTTGGTGTTGGGATAAGGGGTGTAGAACTCCTTGATATATAAGCGCGAACAGCCGATGCCTTCGATGAACTCTTTGAGGTTGATTTCGTTATTGGCCAGCTTGCTTTCGAGGGCGCTGAATTCACTCCCCACGATCGCGTAAGGGGCAATATCCCGCTCGAAGATCTGACGGTAAGCTGCTTGAATAACGGTCTTGCGCTGGACTGGATCGCCAGCTTGGGTAAGCTTAAAGACTTTTGTTTGTACCCGTTTCTTGGTCACACCTTGAGTCGCACGAGTGGCAATATCAACGAGCGATCGAACTTCGGCTACCGCACCCAGTTCAACAAAGCGCTGAGAAGTCTCTGGTTGAGTATTAATACCCACCCCAGTATCAGCGATACTGCCTACCCGCAGCTTGCGCTGACTAACTCCAGCTGGGGTCAAGTAACGTTCGTAAGGAATCGTGTCTTCCCCAAAAGATTCGCCGTATTCTACCGAGCCGATGATTTCATCAACCAGGGCGTAGAAACCTTTCTTGGCACACAGATCGAAGTACATATTCATCTCTGAACGGCCATAAGTAGGACGACCTAAGAGCCGACGATGGATGTATTCGATCGCCTTCACCACATAAAGCTTTGTCCAGTAAAGATTCCGGAAGGTATCCGACTTAGCCAAGCCCCGGACGAATTCCCGCATGGTGATTTCACCGTTCTCCAGCTTACTTTCCAAAGCTGTCAAGCGCTGGCCAGAATACACTTCCCGCCCAAATACTTGCAGGTAAGCTGCCCGAATCACGGCTTGGGTCGAATTTTCGGTAAACTTAGTACTGATGCCCTTAGTGTTAGTTTGTCGATCGCCACCGATGAAATTTGGTAACTGATCGAGCTTCCAGACCTTGGCACCCAGGCTACCAGGTGATACACCTCTGGCCCCCGGATTACTGAGTTGGTTGTTGATTCCAGGACCTTGAGCAATCAAAATCCGGCGGGTGTTTTTACCAAACGGCGCGGGACTGCTGCTGGGGCTGCGGGTTTCTTTGGGGAAAATTGCGCCGAACTGAATTTCCAGTGGATCGTTGCCAGAACCATAGACATGCTGGTCGGGCAGGGGTTGCTCGTAGGCCGCAAAAGTGGTAATAAACTGGGGAATCTTGCGGAAAGGCGCACTGTATCTAAATAGATCCTGTTGGGGACCCCAGTTGCGACATTCTTGGGCTTCTTGACCCAAACCGCGTAGATAAGGAACAGTTTCTTCCCCGAAATAATCGGAATACTCCCTGGAATCGACCAAGGCATCGACCAAACCGCCCAAACCTTTGTCGGAGACGATCGAGAAATACTTTTGCACTTCCTCGCGCGAAGAAGGCCCCCGACCCAGGATGTGCTTGAAAGCTAGTTCTAAAGCGCGGCTGTTAATAAATGGCGTAAAGAACTGCTGGCGGTATAAAGGAGACTTAGCCATGCGGCGCACGAACTCCTTCATGGAGATATCGCCATTCTTGACCTTCGATTCTAAGTCGGAGACCGACTGGCTATAGGCCCGGGTGATATCCCGCTCAAACAACTGTCGATAGGCCGCTTTGATGACATCGTTTTTCTCGATCGCCGACAGCCCGGGCTTCATGGCAAACTTCGAGCGACGCTCTGCTGCTTCAGCGTAGTTTTGGGGCAAGTTGAGACCTTGCTGATCGCTACTCGGACGCTGCCGTACTTTATCGGCTGGATTAGATGCTTTGAACTCTGTTAATAGCGCATCAAAATACTGACCAATGATGGCTTTAGCTTCGTCATCTTTGCTGAAATATCCCAAGGAAGCAGCCCGCATCTCTTGAATGGCCACAATCGTGGCACTCATTGAGCAAGCTTTTTCAATAATCTCCCGCAGCCCCCGCGTGTTGACAATCAGAATATTGGGGTCGCCCGCTACAATCGCATAGGTCAGATAACGCAAGAACCAGCTCATGTCCCGCAGCGACTTCTGCATGTTGCGGGGGCCATAACGGGAAACGTTGATGGGCTGGAATCCTACTGGAATTGGACCACTACCAGTGGCGCTAAACAGATTTTGAACACCGCTAAATAGTCCAGCACTTTTGTTTTCGACAAAAGTAACACCACCAAGTTCCGATTTTTTAATGCCACTGGCAATCAGTGTCATGGATTCATCGGCCTGATCAGGCTTTTCGAGAAAGGCCATGGGCGACCCACCCACAAAGATCCGGTTAGCAGCACGAGACACGATCAAATCGGAATTGTCTGTGATGATCTGTGCGATCGCCATCCGGCGTTGGCCAGAATTGAAATAACTGGCTAATTCTTGTAATTCCCCCATACCCAAGAAGCGGTCTTGCTGCTCGGCTTGAGTGATTTTAGAGACCGTTAGAGTTTGATATAGTTGCGGACGGGCAACTGAGCTTCCACCACTCGCTTTAACACTCATTGGATTTTTGATCTCCCAACATAAAATGTATTTCTTTTAAGCTTGATCGTTGTTGCAGCTACCCGTACCGCCGTGAGGAGTTAGGATGTGAAGCTGTACTCAGCTACTAGAGCTGAAGCGACCTTTATTTTACATAAATGGGTCTAGCAAATTTACTAGTCCCGAAAAAAGACTTGTCTAGATATAAAAACTAAACTAACTTTTAGATTAAAACGTTTTCAGCTCTGGTAGCTTCTTTGTAAAGAAGTGTATCAAAACTGTCGAGTTATATACCCGCAGTTAATCCTAGAGCGGAATCAACCAAGCATTAAGAAAAAGATAAGCTTTGTTACAGTCGGCAATTATGCCTCTCAGAATAGCTATCCGTCAGCTGAAAAAATTCTGGCCAATTTCTACAACAATGCTTGTTGGCGCTTCGCTTCGTACAGAATCAGCGCAGCTGTAATTGATACATTCAAAGACTCTACTCTAGGCTGCATCGGTACTTTTACCACCCGATCGGCTTGAGCTAACAGAGCTGGTGCTAATCCACCACCTTCGTTGCCCAACAAAACTAGAGTAGGTTGAGTAAAGTCTACCTGCCAATAATCTTCAGTAGCCGTCATCCCAGTAGCCACGACCTGGACACCTTGCTGTTGATAATTTTCTACTACCGCCAGCAAATTACTACTCGTAGCCATTGCTAGCCGAAACCACTGGCCAGCCGAAGCTCTTAATACTTTTGGGTGATCTAACGCGACGCTATCGTCGCTGACCCACAGGCCATCTACCCCGGCAGCAGCAGCAGTGCGTATCATGGTACCCAAATTGCCCGGATCTTGGAGCCGATCGATCGCCAGCACCAAATTACCTGGCATTAGCGGTGGCTGGAGCCGCAACCGGGGGGCGATCGCCATTACACCATCGGGATTTACCGTGGTGGCCATTGCCGCTAAAACTTTATCCGTCACTAATTCCCGGCGCTCCGCTGGTGCCGCCTGCCATAGATCGGGATGCGCTGCTTGCCAATCTACCGTCGCACATAGAGTGTGTAACGGATAGCCCGTGGCGCAAGCTTCCTGGATTAAATGCGTACCCTCCACCAAAAACAATTGGTCTTGCTGACGCTCTTTGGCGTTATGCAGTCGCCGAATTTGCTTAACTAGAGGGTTTTGAGTACTAGTTAGTAACGGTCTATCACCAGCTGCGGCACCGATCACTCTGGATACTTCTTGAATACTAAGGTAACGTTATGACCACCAAAACCAAAAGAGTTGGACATAGCAACATTAATGGGCATCGATCGAGCGTGGTTGGGTACATAATCTAGATCGCACTCTGGATCAGGATTCATCAAATTAATCGTGGGCGGGGCAATATTGTGCTTAATTGCCAGCACCGAAGCCACCCCTTCAATACCACCAGCACCGCCTAACAAATGTCCAGTCATGGATTTGGTCGAACTAATTGCCACTTTTTTAGCATGGTCGCCCAAAGTTTTCTTAATTGCCGCCGTCTCGGTGGGGTCATTAATGGGAGTGCTGGTGCCGTGGGCATTGATATAATCCACTGCGCTCGGTTCCATCCCAGCATCTTTGAGAGCCAGTGACATCGCCCGGGCAGCTTCTACGCCACCAGGAATTTGGCCAGTCATATGGTAGGCATCACAGGTCATGCCATAGCCTGCTACTTCGGCGTAGATTTTTGCACCGCGATCTAGAGCATGTTGTAATTCTTCCAGCACCAAAATGCCAGAACCCTCGCCCATCACAAAGCCATCACGCTGAATATCAAAAGGCCGCGAAGCGTGATCTGGATCATCATTACAAGTAGAAACTGCTTTGCAAGCCGCAAAACCAGCAATGCCCAGTGGCGTAATCGCCGATTCCGCCCCGCCACAGATCATCGCTTTGGCATAGCCACCTTGAATAATACGGAAGGCTTCGCCAATGGCATTACTCCCCGCCGCACAAGCAGTGACGGTACAGCAGTTGGGGCCTTTGGCGCCCAGTTGAATAGCGACTAAACCCGCCGCCATGTTGCCAATCATCATCGGAATCATGAACGGGCTACAGCGATCGGGTCCTTTGGTGAGATAGATTTCTTGTTGATCTTCTAGCACCTTGATGCCGCCCACACCAGTCCCAATGATCACCCCAATATCGGGGGCGTTCAATTCAGTGATTTTGAGATCGGCATCAGCGATCGCCTGTTTACTGGCACACACCGCAAATTGGGCAAACCTATCCATGCGCTTGGCTTCTTTCCGGGGCACATAGGCCAGCGGATCAAAGCCCTTGGCCTCTCCCGCAATCCGGCAGTCATGCCGAGCCGCATCGAACAAGGTAATCGGCCCAATGCCGCTCTTACCACTGGTTAAGCCAGCCCAATATTCATCTAAGGTAATGCCAATGGGAGTAATTGCGCCTAAACCGGTTACAACAACACGTTTGCGGTCTGAGTTTGCCATGGTGCTAGAGAGTGAGATCAAAAAAACAAATTATGAGATGATGGCTGGGATAGGTGAACTAATGCTGTACCCATCCGCCACCATTGTTAGCCTTTGGCAGTCTTGGTGTTAATGTAATTCACCACATCTTGCACAGTTTGCAGCTTTTCTGCTTCTTCGTCTGGAATTTCTACAGTAAACTCTTCTTCCAGCGCCATTACTAGCTCTACTACATCAAGAGAGTCTGCTCCGAGGTCATTAGCAAAACTGGCTTCAGGGGTGACTTTGGATGCATCTACATCTAATTTATCGGATACTACTGCTTGAACTTTTGCTAAAACGTCAGCGCTCATACTTTTATATTCCTTGTCTAGGTTTTTAATGATATTGGACAACCAGCGGCCAATAGCCATTGCCTCCAATTGCCGCATTTTTAATCTTATCAGCAAAGCCGCCTTCGGAAACCAGACAACAATCGCAGGCATTGCCGTCTAGCAAGTTAAGACCTACCATCTATAATTATTGTTCTGGGTTCCACATCTATGTCTGAGCAGACTTACCGTGTCACCATCATCGATCGACAACGCGGTCTAGAGTATGTTGTGCGCGCTGCACCCGATCGATATATTCTGCACACAGCGGAGTTTCAAGGTGCCGATTTGCCTTTCTCCTGTCGGCAAGGAGCCTGCACAGCTTGTGCCGTGCGGGTTAAATCGGGGACATTAACTCAGCCCGATGCCATGGGATTATCAACACATCTGCGGGAAAAAGGCTATGCTTTGCTCTGTGTCAGCTACGCCCATTCCGACCTTGTAGTAGAAACCCAAGACGAAGACGAAGTTTATGAACAGCAGTTTGGACAATATTTTGGTAAAGGTAAAATCAAGCGGCGCTTACCTTTGGACGAAGATTAGTCCGATTGGCTTATCTGCAATACTAGTAGCTTGCCAATCTGTATCCGCACCGCCAGTTAAAACTTTGGTGCAAGTCGATCGCGCCATCAGTGGTAATACGATCGAACTACTAGATAAGCAGCGCGTCCGCTTAGTCGGCTTAGATGCCCCCAGCTGGGAACAAAAGCCCTGGGGGAATGCCGCAAAAGATCGCTTGAATGCCATGATCAAGCAGCAAAAAAATCGTTTTTGGCTGGAGCTAGAACCAAATAACACAAAATCTAAAGATGTTCGTCAATATGGCTACTTGTGGCAAAGTAATGATCTATTGGTGAATGAACAGTTAATTAGAGAGGGTCATGGCTTGGCTGTTACCAAATATGCCAGCCTGAAGTATGAGCAACAATTTATTCGTGCTCAATCTTACGCCCGCCTGACAAGTGCTGGCATTTGGAGCCAAGAGGCTCCCATGCGGACTAGCCCTAGTGACTTCAAAGAAAAAACTAAGTAGTAGCGCGAAAGAAACTGACCAATTCGCGATTGACAGTTTGGGGAACCTCTTGCTGAATCCAATGGCCACAATGGGGAATCAACTTGAGCTGAAAAGAAGCACTCACCAACTTAGACATACCCTCAGTGAGGTGATTACTCAGCATGTTGTCTTCCGCTCCCCACAGTACCAGGGTCGGTGCCGTAATCAGTGGTAAAGCACTGTTCCAGTGACCCAGCCAATTTTGCGGAGCCAATAAATTACGATAATAATTCAGAGCCGCTGCCAACACCCCCGGTTTCTCTAGGGCTTCTTGATAAATCTGATTGTCTTCCGCGCTGAAAGCACCCTTGCGCACGGCCTGTCCCCGAAAGACATTCAACACAAAATCTTTAATATTTTGCTGAATCAGCCATTCTGGAATACCAGGGATCTGAAAGGCTACCATGTACCAACTACGGCGCAGCTGATCTAAATTAGTGCCCATTTCCTGAACAAACTGTTGGGGATGAGGCGCATTCAAGATCGCCAGCCGATTTAGTACTTGGGGAAACTTTTGCGCTAGATGCCAGGCGATCGCACCACCCCAATCATGGCCAACAATGTGCGCCTTAGCATAGCCTAAAGACTTGATTAAACCCATCACATCTTTGCTTAGGGTGTCTAGATCATAACCACTGGCTGGCTTGTCCGAATAGTTATACCCCCGCAAGTCTGGAACCACCACCTTGAAATGCCGAGCTAAAACTGGAATTTGGTGTCGCCAAGAATACCAGAACTCTGGAAAACCGTGGAGCAAAATAATTAGCTCGCCCTCGCCCTGCGTCACACAGTGCAATCGAATATTATTAGTTTCAATGAACTGATGTTGCCATCCTGCCTGAAGCGAAGCCGTATATGGTTGCATTCGTGCGACTGGGGGTGATATCTATAATTTTGAGACTAACACTGTATCGACCTGATTGGCATCGTGGCAACTGCTTACTTGACGTAAGTCGTCGCTAAATCAGCTACTTTGACTAAAGCAGCCAGTTCTTGGAGCTGATTAATCGCTTCTGCCCCTTCTAGCTTCATCAGTTCTCGATCGTCTCGAATTTCCGTCCAGGTAATGCCATAGTCCGAGACCAAAAATCGGATTTGGTGCCCATCAGTCAGGCTCACCATGAAAGAAGCACTGTTCAACTCGTTACCGCAGGTATACCAAGCAGTCAGATATCCTTTCTTCTCTAGTACAATTGATAAGGCTTGAAGGTTCAGGACTAAGTCTTGAACCAGCTCACGGTGATGATTTGCTAATCTTGCAAACATTTAAGATTTCCTCGATACACCTTCACAACTAAATCGATTATAACCTTAATTATTTTTTAATATTCCTTTGTTTAGAAATTGTGAGGGTTACAGTATCTTTTTTCAAGCTTTGCTAATGTGTTGGTGTTGAATTTAGTAACTGATGATACTAACGGCCTAAATTTAAATTACTTCAGAATTCCTACTGAGCTGTCCACCAACCAGCGGCAGGGCCTAACCAGCGCACGGCAATCCACAGTAATACTAATACTGTGATGCCTGTCCAAGCACCAGTTGTGGTAATTTTTACAAACTGTGCAGCTTGGCTAGCCGTGAAAGGTAACCAGGTAATTATGCGAGTTTCCTGGCCGTAGTCTTCACCGGCTTGTTGTTTACGTCTTTTTGCTTCACCCATGACTCTCATCATCCTTATAATCTTGACAACTGCTGCTGTACATTCATCATAACGGTGGTCGCCGAGAGTACCAGCAAAGAAATGTAAAAGTTGTAAACTTTTGTAAAGCTTGCTCAGAAAATTCTATAAACTGTTCAAACTCAATAGGCTGAACTGTGTTGTGCGATAAGACCCCACTAAATAACCAGCAAACTTCGTTCAACTGTAGGGTTTGCCTTGATTCTGAAGGCAGAAGAAGATTAACATAAGCTATGAAATTGCAGCATCAATCACTGCTATATAAAAAAATCTCAACATTTTTAGACACTTTATTAACTTCGAGGAGGCGCGTAGTCAATGGGACTACCCTGGTATCGAGTACACACAGTAGTCCTGAACGATCCAGGTCGGCTGATTTCTGTACATTTAATGCACACTGCTCTAGTAGCAGGCTGGGCTGGTTCGATGGCTCTCTTTGAGCTGACAACTTTTGACCCGAGTGATCCAATTTTCAATCCAATGTGGCGACAAGGGATGTTTGTGCTGCCATTTATGGCACGCTTGGGCGTTACCAAGTCTTGGGGTGGCTGGAGCATCGTTCCGGGTGAATCGGCTACTGACGTTGGTTATTGGTCATTCGAAGGCGTTGCTGCCGCTCACATTATTCTTTCTGGTTTATTGTTTCTAGCTGCTATTTGGCACTGGGTATATTGGGATCTAGATTTATTCAAAGATCCACGGACTGGCGAACCAGCTTTAGACTTACCCAAAATGTTTGGGATTCACTTGTTTTTATCTGGTCTCCTGTGCTTTGGCTTTGGTGCATTTCACCTCACAGGTCTTTTTGGGCCAGGAATGTGGGTATCTGATCCGTATGGCTTGACTGGACATGTCCAGGCAGTGGCTCCCGAATGGGGACCAGCTGGATTTAACCCGTTTAATCCGGGCGGCGTGGTGGCTCACCACATTGCAGCGGGAACGGTGGGGATTATTGCTGGTCTGTTCCACTTGACTGTTCGGCCACCAGAGCGCCTATATAAGGCACTTAAAATGGGTAATATCGAAACAGTACTGTCTTCCAGTATTGCGGCGGTATTTTTCGCTGCTTTTATCGTAGCCGGTACGATGTGGTATGGCAGCGCTACTACTCCAATTGAACTCTTTGGCCCAACTCGCTATCAGTGGGATGGCGGTTATTTCACCCAAGAAATTCAACGTCGGGTGCAGGGTGATATCAGTAGCGGGAAGAGCGAAGCAGAAGCTTGGCAAGCGATTCCAGACAAACTTGCTTTCTTTGACTACGTTGGTAACAGCCCCGCTAAAGGCGGTCTGTTCCGAACTGGGGCAATGGACAAGGGCGACGGTATTGCTGAATCTTGGGCTGGTCATCCCGTATTCAAAGATGGTGAAGGTCGCACTTTAACAGTGCGCCGTTTGCCGAACTTCTTTGAAACTTTCCCTGTGATTATGACTGACTCGGAAGGTATTGTGCGAGCAGACATTCCTTTCCGGCGGGCAGAATCGAAGTACAGCTTTGAACAGGCTGGTGTAACTGCTACTTTCTATGGTGGTGCGTTGAATGGTCAATCTTTCAATGAAGCCTCTAAGGTAAAGCAGTATGCCCGGAAGGCTCAAGGCGGCGAAATCTTTGAATTCGATCGCGAAAAGCTCAATTCTGATGGTGTGTTCCGGACTAGCCCCCGTGGTTGGTTTACTTTTGGTCATGCTGTATTTGCGCTCTTGTTCTTCTTTGGCCACTTGTGGCACGGTGCCCGCACCATCTACCGCGACGTATTCGCTGGGGTAGAAGAGGGGATCGAAGAGCAAATCGAGTTTGGTAAGTATGCGAAGTTGGGTGACACCACCACGCTGAAAGCTGAAGGTTAACTGCTAGATCGGGTGGATAGTTCGCTACTCACCCGGTAACCAACGGATCAAGTAAGTTCTTACATAGTATTCATCATGGAAGCTACTATTTACATTTTGGTAACGGCGTTGGCTTTAGGAGTAATCTTCTTTGCCATCACTTTTCGGGAGCCACCGCGCATTCCTCGGAAAAAAGATTAATTTTTTGAACAGAACCCCAGCTGCTTAATGCAACTGGGGTTCTGTTTTGTCTGATCAATGGCTAAACCTCCTGTTAAAGTGAAGGGAGCAAAAATTCAATATTAATATTTCAGTGAGTTACTCCTCCACCGATTTTGATAGGCAGATGATGCAGCATTGCTTGGCTCTTGCTGCCAAAGGCCAGGGCAAAACAGCTCCTAATCCAATGGTGGGAGCTGTCGTTATTCAAAATGGTGAAATTGTGGGAGAGGGCTGGCATCCCGGTGCTGGCCAGCCCCATGCCGAAGTTTTTGCCCTCCGTGCTGCTGGCAACCGGTCTCCAGGAGCTACCATTTATGTCAGTTTGGAACCTTGTAATCATCACGGTCGTACTCCCCCCTGTACTGAAGCTGTAATTGCAGCGGGGATCAAAAAAGTAGTAGTTGGGATGATCGATCCCAATCCTTTGGTAGCGGGAGGTGGGATTGAGCGGCTGCAGAGTGCTGGCATTGAAGTGGTAACGGGTGTGGAAACTGCCGCTTGTGAGAAACTTAACGAAGGTTTTATCCAGCGGATGCGTTATCAGCGCCCTCTGGGCATTCTGAAATATGCGATGACGATCGATGGCAAAATTGCTACCAAAACTGGCCACAGTGCTTGGGTGAGTAGCCCGGAATCGCGGCATTATGTGCATAAACTGCGATCGACCTGCGATGCCATTATTACTGGTGGAAATACGCTGCGCTGCGATAATCCCCTCCTGACTAGTCATGAAGCTAGTGATCATCATCCGCTGCGGATCGTGTTGAGTCGCCACCTAGATTTACCAGCAGTTGCTCATCTGTGGGATACAACAGTAGCACCAACGCTGGTGATCACCACCCCCAATGCTAATTTACCCCTGCAAAAGATTTTGCAGCAGCAGGGTGTCGAAATTGTCACTCTAGAGCAGCTTAATCCGGCACTGGTCATGCAATATTTATTCGATCGCGGTTTGCTCTCCGTACTGTGGGAATGCGGCGGCACCTTGGCCGCCGAAGCGATTCGACACGGAGCTATTCAAAAAGTTCTGACTTTTATTGCGCCCAAAATTGTGGGCGGTCAAACAACCGCCACGCCCGTAGGAGACTTAGATATTTCACAAATGACCGATGCCATCGCTCTGGAGCGCGTAACTTGGCAACAAATTGGCGTAGATATGCTGATGCAAGGTTACTTAGCCAACGGCCAATCTGGCCGTGATCTCATCTAGGAACTAACCTACTTTGCTCAAGAAATTCTCAATTTTTTGCAATAGTCGTGAAAACTCTACGGGTTTGGTGTCATAGTCGTCGCAGCCAGCTTTCAGCGATTTTTCGCGATCGCCAACCATAGCGTGAGCCGTGAGAGCAATTACAGGAATAGATTTAATCACTGGATCAGCCTTAATGTGTTTGGTGGCTTCCCAGCCATCCATACCGGGCAGACTCATGTCCATCAAAATCAGGTCAGGATGCTCTTCAGCAGCCATGCATAAACCTTGTTCTCCATCCAGCGCACTAATCACTTCATAACCTTTGCGTTCTAAGCGACGCGTTAGCATATCCAAATTGAGTTCATTGTCTTCGACGATCAGAATCTTAGCCATGATAATTAGAAATTAGATGTGGGGATTAAGTAGTAGAGAGAGTTAGCTTTTCGACTAATGTTTGCACTTCGGTGATCAGTTGTTGTTTGTTGTATTTGCCTTTTTGGAAGATGTTGGTAACTTGATCGGCCAGTAGGTTGTGTTCAGAAGTAGTCAAGTCCATCGCCGTGATCACGACAATGGGAATGTTTTGCCAATCCGGATTTTTACGTACTTCGTTAATGACTTCAAAGCCATCCATCTCCGGCATCATCAAATCTAAAAGAATAAGTAGGGGTTGCTCTGCTTTCAGACATTCGATCGCTTTCACGCCATTACTGGCTGGTTTGACACTCCAGCCTTCTTGTACCAACATCCGACACAGCATTTCGCGGGAGTCGGCATCATCTTCAACGATTAAAATACAGCCTTGCTCGGTTCTGCCGATATGTTTATCGAGCATATTCAGCAAGCGACTTTTATCAACTGGTTTGATCAGATAGTCGGCGGCTCCTAAAGTCTGTGCCAGATGGCGATCTTCGATAATACTGCTCATCACGACTGGGATGTGAGTCAGTTTCGGATTATTTTTGAGACCTACTAATGTTTCCCAGCCATCCATTTCTGGCATCATCACATCGAGGGTAATGAGGTCAGGAAGTACTTCTAGTGCCATTTGCAAACCCTGTTTACCACTGGTTGCCAATACTACATGATATCCTTCACCGCTAAGATAGTGATGCAAGAACCGTCGATCGTTATGGTTGTCATCGATGACCAATACTGTCTTCGTATTATTGGGGTTGAAAATTCCTGATGCGATCGTCGATTCACTAAAAGTGCTGCTCGGATCTTCTTCAACTTGCTTGGCGATTTGGGGCAGCCTTAAGGTGAAAACAGAACCTTTCCCATATTCACTTTCCACAATGATTTCACCATTCATCATGGTGGCAAATTGTTGAGTGATAGCTAGTCCCAGACCAGTGCCACCGTATTTACGAGTAGTAGAATTGTCCGCCTGGGAAAAAGCTCGAAACAGCTTTTTTAGCTGGTCTGCTTTCATGCCAATACCAGTATCAATGACTTTGAAGGAAATTATTTTCACTTCTTCACCATTACGGCCTGTCGATAATTCCTTCGTGATATTTAGCTGGATGTGACCATTTTTAGTGAATTTACTAGCATTACTTAAAAGATTGAATAAGCTCTGGCGCACTTTCGTTAAGTCGCTGCGCATCAATCCCACGTCACCAGAACATTCTAACGTAATTTTATTATTGTTTTTCTCACAGACTGGTTGCACCGTATCAACTATTTCTTGGGCTAGTTTGACGACATTGAAAGATTCAAAGAACAGATTCATTTTGCCCGATTCAATTTTGGCTAAATCCAACACATCGTTGATCAAGTTGAGGAGATGCTTCCCCGCGTTCCGGATTTTTTGCAGATCACGAATTAGCTCTACTTGACCATTGTCTTCCGCATCTTCTTCCAAGATTTCGCTGTAGCCAATAATGGCATTAAGAGGGGTGCGCAACTCATGACTCATATTGGCCAAGAATTCACTCTTGGTGCGGTTGGCATCTTCAGCTCGATCGCGAGCTTCGTCGGCAATTTTGACGTGGTGTGCCAAGAGGCTTTCCATGAGCTTCCGCTCACGGACTTCATCAGTCAGTCGGTCATTGATGGTCTGGAGATCGACAGTGCGCTTTCGGACTTTGTCTTCCAATTTATGGTTGAGACGTAATAGTTTTTCCTCCGCAGCTTGGAGGCGATCGATATCTCCTTCTTTTATTTTTGCTTGAGTTGTATTACGGCGCGTCACGATCGCGCCACAGCCCACAATGGCAGCAATGGTTAGGAGATGTCCCAGACTGGCGAGATACACCTGTGACTGAATCTGCGATTGATTGGAAACTCGTTTGTTTAACAGATCGACCTGGGCGCTGGCAATCTTGCTCTGGAGTACTTCGATCGACTCAGCTAGTTTAGAATAAGCATCGTTTTCAGCTTGTTCTTGCAACATCCGTAGTGCAGGTGGCTTGTTAGCAGCATCAATTAGCTGTTCGGCAGCTTCGCCGGTGCTAGCTAGATTCTCCTTGATTTTTTTTAATTCTGCATTGAAAATCTGTGGAGAATTGCTATCATTCATTTCTGCTGTAATAGCGTTAAGCATTACGATCGGCTTGGGCGAGTCGATCGCAGAAGAGTTGGAATTCGAGAAACTACCCTGATTTGTGAATATGGTATGAATCTTTTGATGATCCTGATTCGTCAGCATTTTAAATTCTGCAATACGCTGGGCTTGCAGAATCCAGCTCCGGTCTTCACTGGTGGATTGGGAATAGCTACTAACCAGACTATGGCTCATATATAAGCTAGCTCCTAACGCGCAAACGTTGAATGCTGCTAGGTAGTAGTAAATTTGAGAATATTTAAAATTCCGCTTGAAATCGCTCATTAACTAATGCACCATGATTGAAATAAAACACAGTCTATCTAAATCAATAGATTTTGAGACTAAATTTGGTAATGTCACATACTTCTGATAATACCCAACACCCCTGTTACCAGATTCAGTACTAATACGTAAGTTACTGCCTAATTTCGTTGACAATATTAGTACTGCAAATTTACTTAGAACCATGATTACCATTCCTATTGATGCCATTGAGTACGATGACCGAGGGCTAGTCCCGGCCATTATTCAAGACTATTTAGATGGCACTGTTTTAATGATGGCTTGGATGAATCGGGAATCACTATTAAAGACCATCGAAACTGGCGAGACCTGTTTTTGGAGCAGGTCGCGGCAAGAATTTTGGCACAAAGGAGCGACCTCTGGACATCGCCAGAAGGTGAAAGGTCTGCGTTACGATTGTGATAGTGATGCGTTATTGGTAACAGTAGAACAAGTTGGCGATGTCGCTTGCCATACTGGTGAGCGCAGCTGTTTTCACCAAATTGAGGGCGGTAAAGCTTTGCCACCAGCAGATACCCTCTCTAATCTTTATCAGGTAATAGTCGATCGCCGAGAAAATCCGGTACCGGGTTCTTATACAGCCAGCTTGTTTGCGGGTGGTGATAATAAGATTTTGAAAAAAATTGGCGAGGAATCGGCAGAAGTAGTAATGGCCTGTAAAGATGACCAGCCGGATGAGATTGCGGGTGAGGCGGCTGACTTGCTTTACCATACCTTGGTAGCTTTGGCACATCATCATGTGGAATTGCGGGCTGTTTATGCCAAACTCGATAGTCGCAAGGGCTAATACAACATCGACATGGCCAATGATTGGCCGTCGGGAGCCTTCTAATAGATAATGTAAAGATATTTGTACTTAATTAATTATTCTTAAATTTTTATGTCGTTGATTCAAAGAATTCCTCTTGGCCCTACTTTGATTAGTATTGGTGGCTTGCTGACTCTCATTGGTTTTGGTGCTTATGCTGTCGATAACTCCACTCTTAACCTCGTGGGATTCTTCTATGGTGTACCACTGCTCTTGGGAGGATTGGCGCTGAAATCATCGGAGCTGCGACCAGTGGCTTTTGTCGAACCAGAGCCAGATATGCTCAAACTCCGTAAATCCCAAGAGACTCCTACCCAGAAGCAAATTCGTCAGGATGTCACCAGATTTCGTTATGGCGAGGAAGCCCATTTGGATTTGGCTTTAGAAAAATTGGGGATGTCACCCACTGATGAAGAGCGACCGATTTTAAAAGGACTGCGCGAAGAGTCGATCGAGGGTAGCTACGCCATCGTTTTAGAATTTTATACACCACTCATTTCTTTAGCTGCCTGGGAAGAAAAGCACGATAAAATCACTAGATTCTTTGGTCCAGGGATCCGTTCCACCATCACCCCCATCAGCACAGAAGAACTGGAGTTGGCTTTGATTGTCGCGTCTCCCGTGACAGCTTCCTAATTCTTCTCTAGTCGGACAGCGTACCAGTGCAAATATTGACCATTGTCTAAATCCAACTCACAATAGTTATCTAATAGGTAGGCAGCTTGAGTTGCGATCGAGATTTTGCTAGAAACATCTGTGGGTAAATCTATCGAATTTGCTACTAGAGTAGCTTCTAACTTGGATAGCATTTCAGCAGCGGTCAAAATCTCCTCCGGTTGCCCAGGAGTCAGCATGACATATTCATCTTCTTGAAACATTAACGAGTCAGTCATAATCCCGATGAATCCTTTTTTAGATCTTAACTATGAACCAGCGATCGCATCCCTGGGTACTGATTACTACGACGATGTGGCCGCTGCTGATTTTCCGCGGCATACCTTGCGCTGGCGCAATGATGACATCTTAACCCAGTTGGGCTTGGAACCCAATACAGTACAAGATCAAGATTTCGTCGAAGCCTTTGGCCAGTTTGTGCGCCACTCCCATCCACTCCTGGCACTCCGTTATCATGGCTATCAGTTTGGTCAATACAACCCTGGACTAGGCGATGGTCGGGGCTTTCTCTACGGCCAAGTGCGGGGCACCGATGGCGAACTATACGATTTTGGCACTAAAGGTTCTGGCCGCACTCCTTACTCGCGGGGCGGTGATGGGATGCTGACACTCAAGGGGGGCATACGGGAGGTGATTGCCGCTGAAGCTTTGCATCGTATGGGGGTGAAGACTTCCCGCTGCTTAAGTGTGATTGAAACAGGGTTAGACTTATGGCGTGGGGATGAGCCATCACCAACGCGATCGGCAGTGATGGTTCGTTTTAGTCGATCGCACATTCGGTTTGGGACTTTTGAGCGGCTACATTATATACAACGACCCGATCTCATCCAAAAATTGTTAGATCACGTTATTCGGTACTATTATCCGCATTTATTGGAGAAAGAAGATAAATATATTCAGTTTTATCGAGAACTAGTGCAAAGAGTGGCCGAACTGGTAGCGCAGTGGATGATCGCAGGTTTTTGCCATGCTGTTTTAAATACCGACAATATGTCAATTACTGGCGAGAGTTTTGACTACGGACCCTTTGCTTTTATTCCTACCTATCAACCAGATTTCACCGCCGCTTACTTCGATCACTCCGGTCGCTATAGTTATGCGAATCAACCCGGCATTTGTCAGCTCAACTTAGAACTATTGCAAAAGCCTCTGGCCGCAGTGCTCAAGACTGAGGAAATGGCAGCGGTTTTAGAGGAGTTTGAAAGCCATTATCAGCGTAGTTATCAACAGTTGCTGGGGCGTAAGCTGGGTTTATCTAACCCCAGCTTAGAGTTACTCAATAACACGATCGAACTATTATACCAATCACAAATTGGCTATCACGAATTTTTTGGATTACTGACACAGCAATGGGTCGGGGGCTGGCAGCAAGATCTCAATCAGATTTTGACGGCGGATTGGTTGCCAACGAACACTAGTGCGGCACTACTGAGCCAATGGCAGCAGCAATATCATCAAGCAATGACCAATCTAGAACCAGAGCAGTTGGGGGCAGTTGGCGATCTACTGGCGCGCTGGAATCCAATAACAGTTCCTTTCCGACCAGTGATTGAGAGTGTTTGGGAAGCGATCGATCAAGAAGATAACTGGCAACCTTTTGATGATTTGGTGGCAAAGTTACGCACTGGCAAATAAATAACAGTGATTCAAGAAAAGATGCGATCGATTTCCGCGCTAAATCCTGGCAACAATGGCGAAGTCAGCGTATCGCCAGCTAAGAGCGTCGCAACCAAATGAAGCTGGGCTTCAATGCGTCGATAAATTTCCAGCGTTTGCAACTGCCAATTAACAATCCAATATTCCTGTACCCCATAACGAGAATATAACTTCAGTTTGATACTTTTATCGCGCTGCTCATTCTGGTCACCAGCAGAAAGAATTTCGACCACCAGCTCAGGAGCAATGGTGAAATGACCAGCTTCATCAATACCTTTTTCTAAACGTTCTCGACTCGCCCACACCACATCAGGAATCACCGCATCAGTGGGAGTAAAGATCACGCCCGGAGTTTCAAAACTACTCCCTAACCTAGTCTCTTCCGACCAAATTTCGAGACGAACATGAATTTTACCTGCTGCACCTTGATGGCGAATATGGGGAGCGCGTGTCACAAATAGTTCTCCTGCAATAATTTCATGACGCTTCCAGCCCCCATCATCGGGCATGGCATCAAGATCGGCGGTTGTCCAGTAGAGAGAATTAGCGACCATCAATTTCACCGTAAACTCATCTTCCAATTATATTCGATGAACAATTTATTAAGAAATTCACAAAATCAACTATCTTAAGTAGACTGTGACGTAACCGATTCCCTGCCATGTGCCGCCTTCTTGCCTATTTAGGACAACCGCGCTCCTTGACTAGTATCTTAGATGAGCCAGAGCATTCCTTGATTGTGCAAAGCTATCAGCCCCGCGAAATGACGGCTGGAGTCATTAACGCCGATGGCTTTGGGATTGGTTGGTATCATGCCCAGCAAGAAACAACGCCATTTACCTATAAAAACACCGTGCCGATCTGGAATGATGTCAATTTGCCCCAACTCAGTCGTTATATTGAGTCTGGCTGCATCTTGGCCAACATTCGCAGCGCCACCGAGATGTATTCTCTCAGCCTTAGTAACTGTCAGCCCTTTACCCACGGCCATATCACCTTTATCCACAACGGCTTTATTCACGACTTTCGCCATACTTTGTATCGATCGATCGCCGACCGACTCCCCGATGATATCTATCGCTTAATTAAAGGCAGTACCGACTCCGAACATGTCTTTGGGCTATTTCTGAGCCATTGGCAAATTTCACATTCTATTACCGATGCCCTGCGCGCCACCCTCCAGGAATTATCGATCCTCGCTGCCACCCACAAAACAAGTTTCTCGGCCAACATTGTAGTCAGTGATGGCCAACAACTAGTGGCTAGCCGTTACGCTTTTCCATCTACAGGTGCGACTACCCCCGCGCCCGTGCCATCACTCTATTGGTCAGAAAACAACGGCATCACGATCGCTTCAGAGCCATTTGATCAGCAGGCCAAACAACAATGGCACAAGGTACCGCCCTACAGTTTAATGATTGTTAGTCAACAATCAAAAGTGAGTATTATTCCCATATAGAGTTTCCTCAATTTGTCTCATCAACATGAGCCAATTGTCCCAAGCCACCACTAAATCTACTGGATAAGATGGGGATAGTTCCGAATCTTTGCAAGCAACTGCCAAAAGTCATGGTCAATTCTGATAAAGCTCTCCAAATACAGCCGGATATTCTTCCTCAAGATCTAGAATTGATCGACTACTTTATTTTGGGTAAAAGGAAACTGATCAAAGAATCGAATTTGCGCATTGAATATGGCGCAAAAGCAGTCAAGCTCATCGATCGGCAAAGCCGGGTAGTGGGGGTCAGCAAGCAAGTCAACGAGTGGCAACAAAAAATATTGTTATATCGGCATTCTGCTTACTGGACAGTGGTGGCCGAAAAGATTAGTCGTAGCGATTTTCTCGCCGTCACCAGAACAGGTCATCCCGATTTTGCTGAGTATCATAAATACCAGGTGCCGCGCGGCTATCAGCTTTTTCAGCAGCCCGCCCAGCTGTTGCTCCAGTCTTGGCGAGAGCAGCACAATGGGTCTGTCGGTTTCCAGGCCAATGGTATTATGATTTATCAGGGTAGTAACTGGTACCCCGTCCAAGAAGTAGATACCTACAAAGAAATTATCCTGCTCCGCACCATCATCAGCGAGTTGACGATCGGCAGCGAGGACTCCATGATCTGGATTAACCGATTACCCACCGCCGTTCCTCAGGCTATGCCTACTGGCATTACCAACAACTTAGCATCCGGTCAAGTTAATTCCAACGCTATGACCGCTACTTTTCATTCTGTAACCCCTAGAGCGATGTCTATCCCCAATTCCCCTGGTGCCAGCGCTGCGACTGGAGACACCACCAAAAGTGAACTAACTGCGGCATTTAAAACACCAGTGGTGACCGCCATTACGCCGACACCTGACGAAGTATTAACAAATCTGAAAAACGCTATCAAACTAAAGGCTTTAGCCAGATTGGTGGATTATTTAAACGATGGTGAAAAAATCGTTAACACCGAAATCCTCAAAAACAGCCAAGGCCAGATTGTTAGTACGAAGATTACAGAGATCGATCGTGGTTGTCCGCGTTGGGTGATTGAACAAGTCAAAAAATTCTAGCCGAATTCTAAGACTCGATCGCAATCGAAAAATACAGCTCGTTTAACCGTTGCCCCAGACCTTGGTCAAAATATCCGCAGGGGGAATATCAGCAATCCGCCCGGTAAGAGATTTGATAGCGTTGACCTTGCTATGGGCAGGAATCAACTTAGCCGGATCCGCAGCACCAAACAGGGCAAAAGTATAAGTGCCCGTAGCAACGGCCAAGTGCATTGGACTGCTGTCAGTGCAGAGCATCAGATTGGCCGCCGCAATCACCGCTGTCAATTTACCAATATCGGCCGGCTTAATAATTTTGACCTTGGGGCAAGATTGGATCACATCAGCGACAATTTCTTGGTCATCGGGGCCTTCAATAAAAACCACCGGTTTGTCTTGACGAGATTGTAATCCTTTGATCACTTGCTGCCATTGATTAATCGGATAAATTTTATCACTGCTCAGTGGTCTAGCGAGTTTGCTTGAACCACCATGAATCAAAATATAGCCACTGTCGGCAATACCCAGCCTGATTAGTTCTCTTTCTGCCCATGTAATATCAGCCTGGGGCACGTTCACACTCAGTTCCGGGCAGGAACTATGAATGTCTAGGCCTTTGACCAAATCATGGTACATATGAGCTGCATACTGATTGGGATTAAAATCTACGGGGTTAGTGAAAAATCTTTGACCCCAACCTACTTTATAACCGACCCGCTTGGGAATTCCCGTCAGCCAGAGAAAGAAACCAACGCCCAACCGTCGTCCTAGAGAAAGCACAGCATCGTACTCTCGATCGCGGATAATACCTAGTAAATTCCCCCAGTCTGCCGGACCGTTGGTGTCTTTAAAATCGAAGGGGATAATTTGGGGGAAATTTTTACATACTTGATACGCTGACACCGATCGAGGCTCGACCACCACATCGATTTGGGCATTTGGATAGGAGCGTTTTAGATCATCCAGTGTTGGAAAAAACAAAATTTGGTCGCCAATGCCACCAGGGACAAGCGCTAAGATCCGCATGGGTAATTGCTCGTTTCAGTTTGCCATTATTTTAACAGAATCCCCAGACGCAATCTAAATCTGAATAGTTACAATTAAGTCTCGCAGAATTGAATTATGGAGCAGGATTTTTTCCTGCTCCAGGTAGCTCGCAATGTGAGGAGAATTGATTAGGTACTTGCGGCGCCCCCGAAAAACAAACAAAATCGTCAGAATCATTTCTAAGGCAGGAGCCTGCAAATCGACAAAACTACCGCCGATTTCCGGTGACAACAGGCGCGGCAAGTAGTTTTGAATCTGTGGTGTATTTTCAATTAATTCAGCAGAGCGCAAAATACAAAGACGATTCAGCCCAAAATCTTTGTAAGAAAATAAGCGGTTGAGAGCTGCACAAACCTCACCTGCTTCCGTTTCTTGGAGTACCACCAAGCCCACATTAATCGCGCCGCCATCGATCGAACACAGCAGCTGAAAGTCAATTAAACCCTGATTGAACTGTGCTGGCTCAACTTTGTTGAGTTCTTCAATTAACACCTCCTCAATCTTTTTACCCCGGAGAAAAGACAGGCACAACAACAAACCTGCCGCGATCGCTTCCTTATCCTGCATCAGATAACGCATAGAGGCGCGCACACTAGCACCTTCATGCTCAAAAGCTTGCATTACCGATTCGATACTTTGCTCCGATAATGACATCTGTTCCAGGCTCATATGGGTGGTTTGGCGGTGTTAAAACTTCCCGATTCTACTACAAATTTCCGAGTACGAATTTCTCCGGGCAAATTCCCTGACCCCCTAAAATCGCGTTAAGCTAGGATAACCATTACCTTGGCGACCCACACCATGCTGCGCATTATTACTCAGCTGGCTGAAGCCCAGCAAGAGTTGGCTAGAATCCGCTCTCGCAACCAAGATGACCAAGTTGTCCACAAAGAGGCAACCGTCCGAGAAATCATTCAGACAGTGCGGCGGCAGGGAGATAGCGCGCTCCTTCAATACACTGCTGAGTATGACTGTGCGAGCTTAACCATCGATCGACTGCGGGTTAGTGGGTCGGATCTGGATGTGGCATACCAGCAGGTTGCACCCGAACTGCTACAGGCAATGACAGTGGCCGCAGTTCAAATCACAGCCTTCCACCGTTTACATTTGCCTAAGTCCTGGGTACATTTCGCGCCCGATGATGTCACATTAGGTCGTCAATATCGACCAGTCGATCGGGCGGGGCTATACATCCCTCGGGGCAAAATGGGCTACCCCAGCACCGTATTAATGAATGCTATTCCAGCGCAGGTAGCGGGAGTCAGCCAACTAATAATGGTCACGCCGCCCAATGCGGATGCTTCGATTCCGCCAGCCGTATTAGTGGCAGCGCAAGTGGCCGGCATTAGAGAAATCTATCGGGTGGGTGGAGCGCAGGCGATCGCGGCCTTAGCCTATGGCACTGAAACCATTCCCAAGGTTGATTTGATTGCGGGTCCGGGCAATATGTATGTGACCTTGGCCAAGCAGCTAGTCTGTGGGGTGGTGGGAATCGATGCGATCGCCAGTTCGCCAGAATTGGTCATTGTGGCCGATGAGCAAGCCCGCGCCGGAATTGTGGCCGCTGATTTGTTGGCACAAGCCGAACGCGATGTTTTGGCTGCCGCGATTTTAATTACAACCGATCGAGATTTAGCCGAGCAAGTGCAACTCATTGTGGCCAAACAATTAGCCGATCATCCCCAGGCGCTGCTGACGGAAAAGGCGATCGCCCACCATAGTCTGATTGTCGTGGTAGACAAAATCAGTCAAGCGGTGGAATTAACTAACCAGTTTGCCCCCGCCCAGGTGATGCTCTGGGTCACCGAGCCGTGGGAGCTGGCTAGCTCGTTTCGACATGCCGGTGCCATCTTACTGGGTGGTCACACCCCAACGGCGGTGAATAGCTACATGGCTGGACCTAACTCTAGTTTGCCAACAGCAGGCACGGCCAGTTTTAGCAGCGGCCTGGGCGTGGAAACTTTTATGAAATATTCCAATCTCATTGAGTATTCGTCTACTTCGCTGAGTAAGCTGGAAAAAGCAATTAGTGCTTTGGCACAAGCCGAGGGTCTGATTGCTGATACCGATGCGGTAAAGCGTCGGATTGAAGATTGAATTAGGCTATAAAATTCGGCCAGTCCAACTAAAGTTAATATCCCAAAATGTATGTCAATGTCTAAATTGAGATTGAGCTTTGCTGCTACCATACTGAGCTGCTTAGTTTTGAGTCAAGTCGTGATGGCTACAGCTAAGCGTAAATTTTTTATCTGTCCGCCAGGATTAGAGAGAGATGCCACAGTGGTTACCGAACAATATGACGTAAATTTGTGTTCACGCACCACCCAACAGGCCACGATCGACTTAACTACCGACACCGTGGTGGCCATTCTCCACCGCGCTACCAAAAAGCAAATAAATTTGCCTGTTACCACCAACGATGACATTGTATATGTGGCGCGATCCAAAGATGGTACCACCTACAAATTCGACTTCAATCGGCGCTTGCTGACCATTCAACAGCAACAGGGCAAGGTTAAAACCGAGAAAATTATCGCGTCCGATTAGATCTAGCTGCTGAGAGCCTGAAACAACTGGGCAACTTTAGCTAAATCTTTATCGCCGGGACTAACTTCCACACCACTAGAAAGATCAATACCAGCTGGCCGCAGTTGAGCCAAAGCCGATCGCACATTACCGGGATGCAATCCTCCAGCTAATAGCCACGGGATAGTTGGTTGAAACGCTAATAATTTTGGCCAGTCTAAGGTATGACCAGTGCCACCCAAAGCCTGCGGATGGTAAGCATCCAGCAGTAAGGCATCCACTACGGCGCTGTAGCGATCGATCAGCTGTAAATCCTCACCACTCTTGACCCGCCAAGCTTTGATGATTTCGATCGCCCCCAACTGTTGCCGGAGTTCTTGGCAGTAGTCGGTAGTTTCTTGACCATGTAGTTGCACCGAGCCAAAGTTGGCCATCCTCGTAGCCTGTGCAACAGTAGCGATCGGCGCATCGGCAAATACGCCCACGCAGTTCACCAACTTCGCCAAAGGCAGCACTAGATCTGCTAACTGTTCGCTACTTACATAGCGCGGGGAAGCAGCCACACAAATAAATCCCAGATCGGTAGCGCCCCGATTGGCGATCGCTTGCCCCTGCTCCAATTTGGTAATGCCACAGATTTTGACGCGCATGAGAGTCCTAGAGAAAATTCAACGGTTCCACATCGATCGCCATACTCACTTTATCGCCCAAGCTATCGTAGATGGCGGCTAAGTCTGGTAGTTGCAAAGACACTTCCGGCAGGTACTTTAACATAATCTGCCAGCGATACCGATTGGCCACCCGCATCACCACCGCCGGGGTGGGTCCCAAAACTTGATATTGATAGATGGCAGCATCATCAATTAGTCGATCGGCCACCCGTGCAGTGACAGCTTCCACTAGCGCCGCATCTTCACTATGGAAGCGGAGTAAAATCAGTCGCCCATAGGGGGGATAAGCCCACTCCTCTCTCGCTAGCAATTCTTGATCAATAAACTGCTGATAATCTTGGCGGCGCACCGCATGGATGGTGGGATGATCAGGATTATAAGTTTGCAAGATGGCGCGGCCTGGTTGTTCGCCCCGGCCACAGCGCCCCGCCACCTGGGTCAGCACCTGAAAAGTGCGTTCTGCTGATCGATAGTCGGGCATATTGAGCAGTCCATCGGCTGTTACGATCCCCACCAGCGTGACTTGGGGCAAATCAATCCCTTTGGCCAACATCTGAGTCCCAACTAGCACATCGGCTTCACCCAGCGCAAAACTAGTCAAAATTTGACGATGGGCGCCTTTGTTACGAGTGGTGTCGCTATCAAAACGGAGGTAACGCAGATGGGGGAAACTTTTCGCTAATTCTTCGGTGACTTTTTGGGTGCCACTGCCAAAAAACTTCAGCTTGGACGAATCGCAGACTGGGCATCGTTTGGGCTGTACGGCCAAGTGATTGCAATAGTGACAACGCAAGAGGGGCTGATTGTTGGCATCCACCGAATGCTGGTGATAGGCCAAAGATACATCGCAGTGCGGACAGTCTAGGGTATTACCACAGTCTCGACAGCTGACAAAAGTGCTATGGCCGCGCCGATGAATAAAGAGAATAGCTTGCTCCTGACCCGCTACCAAATTGGTTAAAGCCGTTTGCAGGGACTGACTAAAGATCGATCGATTGCCACCTTTTAATTCCTCGCGCATATCCACCACATCCACCGTCGGGAGATCCCGCCCGGTGACTCGCTCTGGTAAAGATAAATAGTGCCAATTAGGGTATTCCGCCGCAGCGAGCCAGCTCTCTAGCGCCGGCGTTGCCGAACCCAGTACTACCGGACAATTTGCTAATTCCGATCGCCACTGCGCCACCAACCGCGCATGGTAGGTTGGCATTGGTTGATCTTGCTTAAAGCTGCCGTCATGCTCTTCATCTAGCACAATCAACCCCAAGTTCGGGAGGGGGGCAAAAACCGCCGACCGGGT
>CAXTSZ010000018.1:0-19175 GCA_964247125.1 uncultured bacterium | reverse complement strand
CATCTAGCACAATCAACCCCAAGTTCGGGAGGGGGGCAAAAACCGCCGACCGGGTACCAATAATAATTTGAGGCTGCGGTAATAGCATCTGGCGCCAGGTGTCATAGCGCTCGCCGTCACCCAAGGCACTGTGATATACCAATACCCGATCGCCAAACCGCGCCCGAAACCGATCGGTCAACTGCGGCGTGAGACCAATTTCTGGTACTAACATCAGTACCGATTGCTGCTGGTCTAAAACGGTCTGGATGGTGCGTAGATAGACTTCGGTTTTACCGGAACCCGTCACGCCATGCAGCAACACCGTCGTGGACGAATGCAATAACGCTTCAATTTTCTCGATCGCCTGCGCCTGAGCAGTAGTCAATTCGTGCTGCACATTTTCTTGCCAAATGCCGGCAGTTTGATCACAGCGCAGAATTTCTCGATCGACAATCTGCACATAGCCATCGCTCTCTAGCTTCTCCATAAATCCCTTGCTGGTACGCGCTAGTTTTTGAAACTCCGACCACCGCATTTCGCCACTCTGCTGCTGTAAGCACAGCAACACCTCTTTTTGCCGACTAGTTAACTCCAAATTGCGGGGATTGCCCGTGAGAATGATGAATTGCTGCTGTTTGGGTTTAGCTAGCTTCGGACGCTCAATATAAGAAGCCACTAGTTTAAGGCTGTGCAGTTGCTGCATTCCCGATCGACTGCTCCGGACTTTGCGGTTCAAGAACTGCCAGGTATAGTCCCCATCAGGACTGGCTTGCAATAGCTCTAAGATTTGACGAGCGGTAGCATTGAGCTGGGGCAAAACTTGGGCGATGAGCTGTTTTTTGGCAATTAGCCTCACCCGCCGCTGCGAACGACTCAAAATACCCGGGGGCAGAGCCATCCGAATTACTTGCAAAAGAGGCGTGTGGTAGTACTCCGCAACCCGCAATAGTAAATCCCAGTAGTCGATCGAGAAAAAGCCAGTACATACCACCTCACTCACGGCCTTAATCTGTTCTGAGGTAAGTCCAGTAGGTAGTTGGGTGACCAACCGTACCACAATGCCACCCATTGTCTGGTTCCCAAAAGGCACAGAGACAATATCCCCAGCTTGAATGGGAATAGCTCCACCCAGCGGTATTTGGTAGGTGTAAAGTCCTTGCAAACCCGGACAATCGACCAGAACTTCTACCCAACGGGGAGTTATGAGTAAGGGGAGAGTGACAATATCAGATTGCACAGAAGGCATGGCGAGCAGAGCAGCTAGGCAACAGAATCAACATGATAGTCCAAAGCAATCAATATATGGATACTTCTCCAGATTAGGGAAATCCCACGAGTGTGCTAATATATTTGGCACTGTTTTGATGGAATTAATTATGTCTCGACGTGTTGCTGCCTCTGTTAAGTCTTTAGAAGCTACGCGCATGTTTCTCCAGACGATGATTACACTTGCGTCATCCTCCTTGGGGCTGGTGGCCGCACTAGCTTGGAATGACGCGATTAAGGGCACTTTTAAAAAAATTCTGGGGGAAGCTAATTCGCTGTCAGCTCTCTACACCTATGCTACTTTAGCGACGATCGTCGCAATTGTGGTGGTAGGTACCTTGGGTTGGGTTGCTGCCAAAATTGGTGGAGAAGCTGCGATTAAGCGCGAAGCCGAAGGGTAACTAGCAGTTGTCAAAATATAATAGTTTTCAGTATTTTGTTTGGAACTTGCTCCTGGTTGGCCAGTCAATATTATGGGCATTTTAATTTATATGAACAGCAGCACATCAGGTATACCACCATGCACGACTCCATTGAACAGCTACTTGGGTTTGGCACCATTTTTGGTGGTTTGGTAGGACTCATTCCTTTCTCGATCGCCCGCAGCCAAGGTCGCAAACAATATGCCGTGACGGCCTTAGCCGCCTGCATCATATCTGGTTCAGTCATTGGACCAAAACTAGCTCTACCAGTCTTTACCAGTCTCACTGTCATGGCTGTAAGTACTGCCAAAAATGGCGATCTTTAATAAAACTTAAAGTTCAAATGGTGCGGTGAAGCCAGTTAGGGTTGTAATCTGGACGGTATAAACTTTATCAAAAAGCAGTTATGATACAACGCGGTTCTACTGTACGTATTTTACGTAAAGAGTCTTACTGGTTTAGAGATGCTGGCACTGTTGTCTCTATTGACCAAAGTGGCATCAAATATAACGTGATTGTCCGTTTCGACAAAGTTAATTACAGCGGTTTCAGCGGCACAGCTGGCGGCATTAATACTAACAATTTCGCCGTTAGCGAATTGGAAGAAATTGGCAAGCCTCTCCCCGCCAAAGCCGCAGCTCCAGCAGCAGCTAAAGCCAATAAGGCTCCTACTGCTCCAGCAGCAGCACCTAAAGCTGAAGCTGAAGCGCCGAAGGCTGAAGGCTAAATTACTTGACCATCTACTTCCTTGGCCAGAGTCATTAGTGATTTAATGAATCTGGCCTTGTTTAGATGTAGTCATGCCCGAATTACCAGAAGTAGAGACCGTCCGACGGGGCTTACAGCAGTTTAGTGTCGATCAGCCGATCCAGCAGGTAGAGGTCTTGCGACTCAGTACGATCGCCCATCCCGATGTGGCAGATTTTGTGCAGGGTCTGACGGGCGCGGTCATTAAGCAATGGCAGCGCCGAGGTAAATACTTGCTGGCAGAGTGTGTGAATGTCGATCGCACTCCCCGCGGTTGGTTAGGTGTACATTTACGCATGACCGGCCAATTGCTGTGGCTGTCTGCCCCCCAAGAGCTAGAGAAACATGCCCGGGTCAGATTTTTGATGCCGCGCGGGCAAGAGCTGCGGTTCATTGATCAACGCACTTTTGGCAAAATGTGGTGGTTATCGGCTACCGAGCAGCCCGAAATGATCATCGGGGGGCTGGGGAAACTGGGACCAGAACCTTTCAGCCCTGAATTTAGTCTCCAGTATTTTTGCGATCGACTGCACCGATCGCAGCGCCAAATCAAAGCAGCAATTCTCGATCAAGCAGTGGTGGCGGGCGTGGGCAATATCTATGCCGATGAGTCACTGTTTTTAAGCGGAATTCAGCCCACTGCCGTCACCAGCGATCTGACCAAGCCCCAGATCAAATCTCTGCGGCTAGCCATCATCAAAGTCCTCCAAGACTCGATCGAGGCCGGGGGCACTACCTTTAGCAACTATCTCAACGTCGAGGGTACCAACGGCAATTATGCGGGGTTAGCCTGGGTTTATAATCGCCAAGGCGAACCCTGCCGCACCTGTGGAAATGTCATTGTCAAAATTAGAGCCGCTGGGCGGGGCACCCACTACTGTCCCACCTGTCAGCATTAACGGTAAACTAGGTGGGACAGATTTTGGTGGGCAATATGGCTGTTAAAAAAGGTGATTTTGTGTGCGCGGTGGCGGAAAAACTGGCGAATAGCCTAGAAGCACAGGCCAGCGACAGTCGTTTTTCCGATTATATTTTTAAGACCAAAGGTGAAATCTTGGATGTGCGCGGTGACTATGCGTTGGTGAAGTTTGGGGCAGTGGCGACCCCAAATGTCTGGTTGCGACTCGATCAGCTGACTGCTTTTGCCTAAACAAAATGCCCTGGATCCAGGGCATTTACTCACCAACCAGCTAAAGAAGCCTAGTAAACCTGAAGTTCCAAGGTCTGCATCGCTGTCAGACCCGGGATCACGACTTCTACGGAAGTGGGCAGCGTCCGCAGTAGCTGTTCGATTTCGGATTGATTAACCGTACCCATCTGCACTAAATCTTGCAGATCCTCCAGCACAACCAGTTGGTATTCTAGCGATCGAATCAATTGCTGGGCATGTTGCCATAAGCTGCCGAGAGATTGAGATTCTACTGCGCTTAACTCGCCAGTGGCGAGGTGTCGCGTTGCGTCTGACCGGAGCCAATCCAGATTTTGAGCGAGATTCACCATGTGATCCTGGCCTTGGTTTAAACCACCCTTCAGGAATTGCACCACCAAAACCCGCCGACCAGCCGCCGCCGCTTGTAATGCGGCGCCAATAATGTGGCTGCTATTGGTTGTTTTGGTCACTGTGCGGTCAGAGATATTAGCACCGAACTGATTTATTTGAGCAATCATATGCGCTGTGAGATCGTAGGACAAAGTAACACGTAAATACTTGGTAGACACCATCTATATAGCGTCTCTTACCAGTAGGAACCATAATGAAACACTAAATATCTCGATCCGTCAAGGGCTTTTTTTTAGGAGATTGATCGACTAGAATGGAGCCTTAAAACTTTTTCTTTGACTGCCATGTCCATTGGGCAACGCCACGATTCTCGGGCTTTTGACGCTATTCGCCCTATTTCTTTCCAGCTCGACTATACCAGTTTTGCCACTAGTTCTGTACTAACTCGTTGCGGCCAGACGCAAGTCTTAACAACAGTGACCATCAAAAATGAAGTGCCCAAGTTTTTGCTAGGGAGTGGTCAAGGCTGGTTGACTGCCGAATATCGGATGTTGCCGGGAGCCACACCCCAACGTCAAGAACGGGAACTAATGAAGCTCTCGGGTCGAACGCAAGAAATTCAAAGACTAATTGGCCGCAGCTTGCGATCGAGCCTCGATATGCAAGCACTGGGCGAAAAGACCATCATTGTCGATGCGGATGTCTTACAGGCCGATGCCGGCACCAGAACCACCGCCATTACCGGCGGCTATGTGGCATTGGCGCGGGCGATCGATCGGTTGCTCAAGGAAGGCCACCTCCAAACGTCACCACTCCGGCACCAAGTAGCCGCTGTCTCGGTTGGTTTAGTCGATGGTCAAGCTTGTTTGGATTTAAACTACCGCGAGGACGTAGCGGCCAGCGTAGATTTGAATGTGGTGATGAACAAGCAGCAGCAGCTCATTGAAATTCAGGGCACCGCCGAAACGGCGAGCTTTAGTCGTCAACAACTCAACGGGCTATTAGATTTGGCCGAAAAAGGCATTAATGATTTTTTTGCAGCTCAGATCCAGGCCATGAGTCAATCCTAGATTTTAGCAACAGCTAACGCCTCCGAAATATAGTCGGCAGTCGCTTGCACCAAGGGAATAGCATTTTCGTATAGCATCCGCTTTGGTCCCAGCAGACTAACACTACCCACCGATAGTTCATCTTGACCGTAGGTGCTAGAAATCAGCGTACAGATATGCATTGGTTCCCAAGAATTTTCGGTACCAATCCGCACTGAAAATTTAGCTGGCTTAGATACCGGGACATCGCCTGTTGTTAAAATCAACTGCCAAATTTGCTCTGGCTCTGCTTCCAGCAATTGCAGAAGCGTCTTCACCTGTTGTAATTCCGAAAACTCCGGCTGCCGGAGAACTTCCGAGAAACCGCGCATCATTACTTGAGTGCTTTTGCTAGCACCGACCTGACGTTGTAAAAAAGTTAGCAGGCTACTCAGTAACGGGGCATAGCCGGGGAACCGCTGATTTAACTCGCTCCAGTCCAAACCAGCTAGCTCGGCGATCGATCGACCACACATTTGACTATTTAAAAAGTTTGACAAAACTTGTAATTCGGCGGCCACGACCAGTGCATCATCGGCAGTGGGCGGAACATCTAACAACAAAGACTGACTTTGATAAGAATCCATCACCACCACCACCATTACTTGCTGTGGTTCAATCGGCACTAGTTGGAGATGGCGAATAGTTAAATGATTGGTTGCGGGCGGGGTAATGATGGCAATATAGCCACTCAGCGTTGCCAAAATTTGAGCCGCGCCCCGCAGCAAAGCTTCCAAACTCCACCGCTCCCAATCGAGCTGGCTAGAGAGTTGTTGCTCGGCCTGCTTCCCCGCAGTCAGATCGGGCTGGAGCAGTTGATCGACATACATCCGATAGCCCGAATCCGAAGGAACCCGCCCCGCCGAGGTGTGTGGTTGGTAGAGCAAGCCGGCTTTTTCCAGGATGGTAAAACTATTCCGAATCGTGGCAGCACTGACCTGAAGATTATATTCTTCGACTAGCGCTTTAGACCCGACTGGTTCAGCGGTGGCAATATACTGCCGCACAGTTGCCCACAAAATCTTTTGCTGACGCTGGTTTAAATTCATGGAAACTGGGTACGTCGCTAAAAGAATTTTGATTAAAACTTATCTAAGACATTCATTATGAAGGGATTACGCCAGTTTTAGGTATCAAAGATTACTAAATCGCTAACTAATACTGAGGTATGGATCTATCAACCAGTTGGGCATAGGCCGCAATCCCCCCAATGACATTGTGCAGATTGGTGAATCCCTGACTGGCCAGCCAACCGCACATCTGTGCCGATCGCATGCCGTGATGACATAAAACAATCGTCTCGGTAGTAGCCGCTAGTCTTTGATGAATATCTGGCGACCATTGCGCATTTTCGCTCAGTGGCAAATTAATGAACCGAGGCAAGCTGGCCATGGCGATTTCCGGCGGCTCCCGCACATCCACAAATTGGTAACTGTGATCTAGATCGGCTAGTTTGTGAGCCAGCTCAGTTACACTAATTTCATTGAAGGGTGCGCTCATCATGAATCTTTAGTCAAGTTTAGGGTTCCTTAAATTCTAGCCCACATTGTTTTCCACAAGAAGTAGGAGCAGTATCGGAACTTTTTGCTATCACGAACAGACCAATTAGTTAAGGGCATCTAAATCTAATCACGCATGATCAAGAACCATGATCAAGAACCATGATCAAGAACTAGGCAGCTTGTAGTTCTATCTCAGATATTTTTTACCAGTGAAGTTGTGATGTGGACTAAAAAGCTGTTGATTTTGCCAACATTATTGGCGTTAAGTGCGATCGGGATGATGCCCGTCTGGGCACAGACTGGTAACTTTCCAGCATTGAAACTATCTTTAGGATTTGCCCGTCAGGCAGGTGTGGTCAGTGGCTCGACCAGTGGCAATTACTCACTCAGTAGCATTGCGAAGTTCGATAAAGACAAAAACCCTTGTCTAGGTTTTTCGGCTAGTACTCCCGACCATGTCGTGGTGTTGGAGCAAGGCTTTCCCAAGCTTTATTTTCAAGTTAATAGTCGAGGTAAAGACACTACTATTCTGGTCAAGACACCCAGTGGTCAAATTCTGTGCGGTGATGATACTGGCCTCAAAAAAGACGCCAGCTTGAGCGCTGACGGACTCACTGCCGGAGAATACTTAGTGTGGGTGGGCAGTATCGAGCCAGGGAAGCGCTGGGGATATACCCTCACCCTCAGTGAAAAGTAATTAAACTTTATAATTGTTACGGATGCCCCTCCTCCCAAGTCTGGCTGAAATCGCTAGAATAATTTTGGGTCAAGCTGTATCAAGCGAGGGTTTAAAGCAAGTGTTTTCCAATCTGGTAGCCGATTTTCGCATTATCTTTGAGCGCGACCCTGCTGCTCGTAATTGGCTGGAAGTGGTTGTTTGCTATCCCGGCTTACAAGCACTAGTTTTTCATCGCTTTGCCCATTTACTCTACCGATCGCGATTACCCTTCATCCCTCGCTTTATTTCGCACATTGCCAGAGGTTTGACCGGAATTGAAATTCACCCCGGTGCCCAAATTGGCAAAAGTGTTTTTATTGACCATGGCATGGGCGTAGTAATTGGCGAAACCGCGATCATTGGCGACTATGCCTTGATTTATCAGGGTGTCACGCTGGGTGGGACGGGCAAACAATCAGGCAAACGCCATCCCACTATTGGAAACAATGTGGTGGTGGGAGCCGGAGCCAAGGTTTTAGGGAACTTGAGTATTGGCGATAATGTGCGCATCGGGGCTGGTTCGGTGGTGCTGCGCGATGTACCATCAGATTGCACCGTGGTAGGGATTCCTGGTCGAATCATCTACAAGTCTGGGGTAAGAGTTAGTCCGCTCGAACACGGGAGCTTACCCGATTCAGAAGCCGAGGTCATTAGAATATTACTCGATCGCATTGAGGTGCTAGAAGACAAGATGCAGCAATTGACCCCTACTCCTCAGCCTTTGGTGGCAGCAGGTCTGTCGATCGCTCTGAATGCCAGTGGTACGATCAATACTGGTGAAAACGAAGCTATCAAAGAACAAGTAGCTCCAGCGGCGAACTGTTTACTACAAGACAAGGCTATTCGGCAGTTTCTCGATGGTTCTGGAATTTAAAGATCTGAAAAACTCACAAGTTCCTCAACCTTATGAATTATAAAGTGGGGATTCGAGTCTGGACTAATCTAAAGGTCTGGCTGAGAGCAATGTCTTGCTCTGAGCCAAACTTTTCTCCCATAAATCTTTCACTTAAAAAATCTGTTGAACCGACATGGATTTAGCAAAAATTGGCAAGATCTATAATTTCGGTTTGCCAATACACGCTTCCCTATTAGCGACTATTCGTCAGCAGCTCTGGGAAATTAGCGATCGACATCATTTAGCCATTACCCCGCTAGACAATGCCCAGCTCATCCATTGCCGCCGAATGCCGAGCCAACCTTTAACTTACATCAGCGCTCTGACAACGCAACTACGCCAAAGTAATCATGCCCATCCAGAACTAGGTAATTATTTACTAGAGCAGTTGGTAGCCATGTCTCACGATCAACTAACAACTCAGTGGCAGGGTGCCGTCAATGAGCAAGGATATTTGTATCTGCAACCAACGATGGCTACGATCGCAACTTGGCTCCAGCAGCTGCCGAGTTGCCGAAGTTTAGTCATTAGCAACAACTGTCCACAGCCATTGGCAACGGCCTCATCAATGACGCTGCAATACATCTACACCCGCTGTACTCAGTTAATTAGCGGCTGGGGGCGAGACACGACCACATTGTTAGTAATGACAGCTAGTGAGGCTGAATTAATAGGAACAGTTTTCGATGTATGGGATGCCATCTCGCTCGATCGCCATCAAGTCAATGATCCACAACAGATGTTGCTATCTGTTAGTCGGCGACTAGTCGAAAGTTTTTTGGAGTTTGAAAAAGATTGCCGGATTAGTGCCACCAGTAGTCAAGCACCAATACCTATTAGATATTGTCTATTAGAAGTAGTTCAAGTAACGGTGAAAATTATTTTGCAAAACTACTGGAATCTAGAGCCACTAAGTAGTTGGTGATTTTTTCATGGCAAAGTGCGATACTAGAACTGCCTTTGCTTCCCACCCCCGCCATGCAGCTTTTTATTGATACGAATATCTTTTTGTCCTTTTACACACTCAATCAAGAAGATCTGGCAGAGTTAAGCAAATTGGCCGAGTTAGTAGCGATGGGGGAAGTGACCTTACTGATTACTGACCAAATCTTGGATGAATTTTATCGGAACCGTGAACAGCGCATTGAAGGAGCACTGAAATCTTTTTATAGTCAAGCCTTTAATGCTCAACTGCCTCAGATCTGTGAAGATTATGGGGAGGCTGGTCATCTGCGGACGGCTCTAAAAGAATATGAGCAGGCTCACAACGCGCTGGTTGAAAAAATCTCGATCGATATCAAAGCCAAAAATCTCTCAGCTGATCGGCTATTACACAGTTTTTTTGACCAGGGTACTAAGTTGGCGATCGATACCAACTTAGTAGAGAAAGCCAGATTACGGATGAATGTTGGCAATCCACCGGGCAAAAACAATTCTTTGGGCGATGCCATTAACTGGGAATGTTTATTGACAGCAGTTCCCGATGGTAGCGATCTATTTTTGATCAGTGGTGACAAGGATTTTAGCTCGCCCTTAGCCGAAGAAGACCTGAGCGGCTTTTTGCAAGATGAATGGGGAAAACGCAAGCGATCGACAATCTACTTCTATCGACGCCTGTCCAGCTTTTTACGAGAGAAGCTCCCAGAAATTGGGATGGCAAACTTGCGCGATCAAGATTTCTTTGTGCGGGAGTTGGCCAATAGTCGATCGATCGCTGATGTCCACAAAAATATTACTAAACTCACTATTTACCCAGAGTTCACGGCGGCTCAAGTCAACGGCATTGTTCTGGCAGTACTGAACAATCAGCGCGTCGCTTGGTCTAGTGAAGAGAGGAGCGTCCACGATTTTTTACTGGATATTGTTACTCGGTATGATCGCTATCTGGATGAGGTGACGCTCGATCGCTTGAAAACTTTGTTAGGCAATAGTGAGAGTAAGGTTGACTAGATAGATTTAGAAAAAATAAAATCATCCCGATCCAGTATTCGATTATTTGAATAAAGCACAAGTAGGCCGATACAAACATTTTTAGTTATCGAAGCTGAAAATTTCGCATAAAGTCAAATTGGACAAATGATTAATTCACCGTTCAAGGATCAAGAAGTTAAGGCTTCCTCCGAGTTTTACATCTATCTAGATAAACTTATTAATGCGTTTTCCAACAATCAGAAATATACAATTCTGGCATTAATTGACATTAGTTTATTTATGCTCTCGATTGTGACGGCGATCGGCTTTGAGTATGGATTGGCGCTCATGCCCACAGAAATTTGGCATCAGGGTAATTTTGTGGTGTTAGATATTGCCATCAAGATTGGTTTCTTCTGGACTTTTAGCATTTATCAACAAGTATTGCGACATACTGGCGGAGAATTTATTTTCACAATTGCGCAAGCGGTGTTAGCTAGTTGTTTAGCGATCGCCACTACCGATCGCCTACTATTAGCTTCCACAATTCCAGCTTCGGTACTGCTCAGTGATGGAATGCTCAGTTTAATTCTGGCGATCGCTTTCCGACTCAGTGTCCGGCTCACCCTGCGCAAAATGCATCAGATCGACAACTCTAGCCCCGATACGCAGGGAGTGGTTATCTATGGAGCTGGTAGCGTTGGCTGTATTCTCGCTCAAGCTTTAGCTAAAGAAAATGGCAAGAAATTAATTGGGTTTGTAGATGATAATCCCTATCTTCAAGGGCGCAATGTTCAAGGTACTAGAGTATATGCACCAGCTGAGTTACTCAAACTCAAGGCCAGTGTTGGGTTCACTGAAATTTTGTTAGCCATGCCCACCCTCGACAGCCAACGACAGAGCGATCTTTCCCAAAAACTTAAAATTCTCGGTGTACCAGTTAAAACAGTACCGAGCATGACTGAACTCTTAAGTGGTCGGGTCTCGGTTACGAAAGTTTGTGAGATAGATCTAGAAGATTTACTGGGTCGCAAAGCGATCGCCGCTCGCCCGGAATTACTCCAACACGATATTACCGATCGAGTTGTCCTGGTCACTGGTGGTGGTGGTTCGATCGGCTCCGAACTCTGTCGTCAAATTGCCAAACAGCAACCGAGAATGCTCCTTGTCTATGAGCTACACGAGTTTGCACTGTATCAAATGGATATGGAACTAGGTGAGAATTACCCCAACCTGAAAAAAGTTGCTTGTTTAGGTTCTGTCACCGATGCGCAATCTTTAACACGAGTACTCAAGAAATACAGCGTCGATATTATTTATCATGCCGCCGCTTACAAGCATGTGCCGATCGTTGAAGCAAATCCCATTTCGGGGATGGTTAACAATATTAGTGGTACGCTCACTGCAGCGAAATGTGCGATCGATTGCAAAGTAGCTAAATTTGTCCTCATCTCCACCGATAAAGCAGTCCGCCCCACGAATATCATGGGTGCCACCAAGCGCGTCGCGGAATTGGTACTCCAAGGTTTAGCCGATCTGCCGACCCACAATACCTGCTTTACGATGGTACGGTTTGGTAACGTTTTAGGCAGTAGTGGTTCTGTGGTGCCCCGCTTTCGCGCACAAATCACTGCGGGTAAGTCAATCACGCTCACTCATGCCGATATTACGCGCTACTTTATGACGATCCCGGAAGCAGCAACTCTAGTGATCCAAGCTGGTGCAATGGCTAAAGGTGGGGAAGTATTTCTGCTCGACATGGGTGAACCTGTCAAAATTTACGATTTGGCCGCTCAGATGATCCGCTTACACGGCTTGGAACCTAACAAAGATGTCAAAATCGAGGTAACAGGTTTACGTCCTGGCGAAAAAATCTACGAGGAGCTGTTGATCGATTGCGACGCCGCTTTACCAACCGGACATCCCAAGATTTTCTGTGCCCGCGAGGCGAAGTTAGCATGGCAAGAGTTGTCCCCTCAACTCACGAGTCTCCTCGATGCGGCGGCTGATTGTGAAGTTAGTGAATGTGTATCTGTGCTGCACACTTTAGTGCCTGAATATCAACCGATGGGACAATACGCCAAGGTGAAGTCTAATGAAGGGTTGGCGGTATCGATTAGTGAGAAGTTAAGGAAATCAGAGATTTATCAAGAAGGAAGAAAAAAGATGCCCATCACTGTACTACAAACCAAGATAGCAGTTTGAGTAAGTACGAAGCCGATTCGCCAGAGTCGATGCTACGAGAGCGGGCAGTTGCACAAATTTCATGTCAGCCAAAATTATGATTGGCCGATTTGTGCCAGTAATAATTCATTAATTACAGTCTGATAGCCAATGCCTTGCTTTTCGGCTTCTTCCTTTGCCCAGACTAAAATTTTGGGGTGTAATCGGATCGAAATAGGTTCATATTTATCTTCTTCTTTGCTGGGGCGACCACGCTTTTTCAGCTCCAGGCCAAACTGTTCAGAGATTGCTGCTCTGAATTTTTGGTTTTCTTCTGGTGTAACTTTTCTGGCTCGATCGAACGGGAATTCAGGTTCCTGATTCATATTTTTGACACTCCTGTTTGGTGGCTGGTCTGGCACTGATGAGTCTGATTTGCTGATCACGCATAGTAAAAACCATAACTACAATTAAGTCATTTTCTGTTGCTCCAATCGCCCACTCTCGTTCTTCGCCCCCAGAATGCAGTGAATCTTCGGTAAACAAAAGGTCAGGATCAGCGAAGGCTGTGATGGCTTCTGCAAATGTGATGCCATGTTTAATAGCATTGGATGTGGCTTTGTTGTTGTCCCACTCGAAGCTCATTTACAGTATATACCGAAATTACTTATTCTTGCTATTATACTCGCTGTGTGGCTTTGTGAATATTGCAATTACTTTTAGTTGAAGAGGGCTGATCGAATTTGCTACAAGTTATTTGTCTTATGCTGTTTGGGTAGAATATAGAAACAACCCAAATTTTGCTGACTTGCCATGAATCCTGGAGTTATACTGCGTAACCGTTATCGTATTGAAAAGGCTTTGGCACAGGGCGGTTTTGGGCACACATACCTAGCGATAGATCAAGATTACCCTGACGAGCTTCAGGTGGTTGTTAAGCATCTAAAACCTCTTGATCCAAGCAATTTGGAGATTGCACGACGGTTATTTAAGTCAGAGGCTAAGGTGCTGGCAGAGTTAGGGGACAAAAGCGATTGAATCCCAAAGCTTCATGCCTATTTCGAGGAAAAGAATGAGTTCTATTTGGTGCAGGAGTTTATTGATGGGCATACCTTAACGAAGGAGCTTACCATTAATGAGCATACCTTTCGGAAGTTACCAGAAGAGCAGACGATCGAGATACTGCAAGAAATCTTGATAGGTGTGGTGGAGGTGCATAGTAAAAATAAAATCCATCGCGATCTCAAGCCAGATAATATTATGCGGCGGGTGGAAGATGGCAAGCTGGTGCTGATTGATTTTGGCACGGTTAAAGAAGTCTGTAAATCAACTAATCCTAATGGGCAGAAAACAATTGCAATTGGCACTCATGGTTATATGTCCTATGAACAGTCAATTGGTCAGCCTCACTTTGCAAGTGATGTTTATGCAGTGGGATGGATTGGGATTCAATGCCTAATTGGTCGGGGGCTTGATCAAAATACTTCCATATTGCCTTGGCAGCAGATGTGCCAGATAAGTCCGGGTCTGATGCAAGTATTGGAAAAAATGGTGGCTTATTATCCTCACAATCGATATCAGGATGCGACAGAGGCTTTGGGGGCGATCGATCGATTAATAGCACAAAGATCTCAAAGGCCGATCGCCTCAACACCATATTCTCCTCCGCAATCATCAAATCAACCAAAAGTATCTAACCCCGCCCCTTTACCGACGATTAAGTCTCCTCTCCCGCCGTTGGTCAAGCGCCGCCCGGTTTTAAAGTATTTGGGATTGGGTGGTTCTAGTGTAATGGGAGCATGGTTGATAGCACAGCTTTTCAATAGGCCGTCTTCAACTCTAGAAGATGCTAAAGCGGGTCTTCGTAAAATTTCTTTTACTTCAGTGCGATTGAATAGTTCTGGTCAAATTGTGGCGCGACCCAAAGGTTCGGCGCTGTCTTTCCAGGAAGATTTGGGTGATGGGGTTTCGATGACAATGGTGAAAATCCCGGCGGGTAAATTCATGATGGGTTCGCCAGAAAATGAAAAATATCGAGATAGCGATGAAAGCCCTCAGCACTCGGTGACAGTACCAGAGTTTTATCTAGGACAAACTTTGGTGACTCAAGCTCAGTGGCAAGCACTGATGGGCAATAACCCTTCTAGCTTTAAAGGAAATAGCAAGCTGCCAGTTGATTCGGTGAATTGGTTGGATGCGATGGATTTTTGTCAGAAGCTGAGTCAAAAAACAGGCCATACCTATCGATTACCCAGTGAAGCTGAGTGGGAATATGCCTGTCGGGCGGGTACCACCACGCCTTTTGCTTTTGGTGAAACGATCACTCCAGAAATCGTTAATTATAATGGCAATTATCCCTATGGTAATGCGGCTAAAGGTGAATATCGACAGAAAACTACGATCGTTGGTAGTTTTCCGGCTAATGCCTTTGGCTTGTACGACATGCATGGCAACCTTTATGAATGGTGCTTAGATGAGTGGAACAATAACTACAATAATGCTCCTGCTGATGGTAGTGCCAGAGGTGATATTAACTCACGGGATAGCGACAAACATCGCCTGCTGCGCGGCGGCTCCTGGGACAATAATGCTAGGAACTGCCGTTCTGCCAATCGCATCAATATTACTGCGTCAGGTCGCAATTACAATATTGGTCTGCGGGTGGTGGCTGGTTCGGCGAGGACTTCCTAGCCCTCTACCCTCTTGCTCTTTTGCCCTCTATTCCGGCGCGCAGCGCTTTTAAATTTTTTCTGCTAAAATTACCACTAGATCGAACTTGCCGCCTAGGCTTTAGTCGATTTATTTACCCGACCTGGTAACAGGTTGTAAAGAAGGGTTAGAAGTTATTTAACGCCTGCTGCGCGGCGGCTCCTGGAACAATAATGCTAGGAACTGCCGTTCTGCCAATCGCAACAATAATACTGCGTCGAATCGCAATAACAATATTGGTCTGCGGGTGGTGGCTGGTTCGGCGAGCACTCCCAGCCGTCAGAATTTCTAGGTGGGAATCTAGAGAGCGTACATTGGGAGTCCAAAACTTCAGTCCTGTGGTGCTGGCAACCGTCCCCAAAAATAAAACCGAGCTAAGGACATTGGTAGGTTCGCCGAAGATGCTCTTAGCTCACTACGTTGCCGTTAATACATCAACAAGCCGCATCTAAAATCTGCCTCAAAACCATCGCAGTCCAGTCAATATCAGCCGCCGTCGTCCATCGACCCAAGGTAATCCGCATACCACCAATAGCCATCATTGGATCGAGTCCCATAGCGAGTAATACCGAACTGGGAGTCGATCGACCACTACTACAAGCCGAACCCGCACTAATGCCAATTCCGGCCAGATTCATCGATCGCACCATCTGACGACCCGTGATCCCCTCCGGCAAACAAAAACTCAAATGATGCGGCAACCGCTCCCGGGGATGTCCCGTCGGTTTCAAGTCCGAACGATCACCCAATAACTGAAACAATCGATCGCGCAGCCCGATCAACCGGGGCATTTCAATAGCTATTTCTTGCGCCGCCAACTCCGATGCGACCCCCAACCCAGCAATTTGCGCAATCGACTGCGTTCCAGAACGCCACCCTGCTTCTTGCCCGCCACCCAATAACAACGGCGCTAACTTTACTCCCGGCTTAATATACAAAGCTCCGATCCCACCGCCACCATAAAATTTGTGACCAGACATGGAGAGTAAATCGACACCCAGGCTTTGAACATCAATAGGTATTCTACCAACAGCTTGAATCGCATCAGTATGAAACAAAACCCCCACATGATTACAGATGGCAGCGAGGGAGGCGATCGGTTGAATCGTACCCACTTCACTCTGACCATAAATGATGGAGACTAAAGCCGTATTCGCCTGGAGCGCGGCGCTTAAATCCTGCGGATCAACGCACCCCCAGCGATTGACTGGCAGGAGCGTCACTTGCCAGCCTTGAGATTGGAGCCATGCCGCTGGCTGACTAATTGCGGCATGTTCAACACTAGAAATAATTAAATGTTGGGGCTGGTCATAAGTTTTGGCAACACCCAATAAAGCTAAATTATTCGCTTCTGTACCCCCAGAGGTGAACACCATCCCACTGGGATCGGCATGAATCAATCCAGCTACCTGAAGCCGTGATTGCTCTAACACCATCGCCGATCGATCGCCCCACCGATGCAAGCTACTCGGATTCCCCCATTCTGCCGTCAGCGCTGTCTGAATTGCAGTAATTGACTCCGGTCTGGTGGGAGTAGTCGCACTATAATCAAGATAAATTTGCATTATTTTGCTGTCAGAATCAGCTTGGCCTGAAGCTATTGTATCCTGCTATTCTCTGCGCATTTCTCGACTTTATCCATTTTGAATCCGGGGCATCGTCGGTGTTGGCTGGATTTTAGGCAGACTCTCAAACTTTTTAGATATCTAGCGTTGACACTGATATCAAGAAAGGTATTGAGAAAATCTGACAGCCCATAACTATCACCCATTAGGGGTTTCGGAAAATGGATAAAGTCGCACCACCTGAATATTTAGCTACCAGATCGCTTTTACATGAGGATATTTTAGAATATTGTTGTCGCAGGTAATTAGCGGGACATTATATCTTCTTGTCATCGCTACAATAATTCTGTCAGCAGGATCTTTATGGAAATCCCCTGGTAGTTGAGTGCTGGCGATCGCGTCTTCTGGATTCAGTGCCTAGATTACTATCCCTGAATGACTTTTGGCTAGAGCATACCAATCATCGATTGATAATGGCAGTGCTAATTTACCCAGACTAGATTTTACAACTATCTCCCATACTGAAATAGCTGAAACTAAGATGCCATTTTGGGCTTCTTCAATCTCAATCTGTTCTCGCGCAGCATTTGATAGTTGGCTTGGATCGTGTAGGAGCCATAACCAAATATGGGTATCAATAACAATCATTCGCCCAAAGCCATCCACAGATCTGTCATGGGTTCGTCAAAATCAGGCTCGATCTGAATTGACATTCCGCGCAATGGGTAATGTTTTTTGTCGTTTAACTTAGCTTCGTTCTGCGGTGTAGCTGCTACTGGATAGCTAATACCGAGGGATCGAATAAAAGCTAAAAGGCTTAGTTGCATTGGTTCGGGAATTTTCTCTAGTTCCCGAACGATTGATTCTATCGTACTCATGATGTGATGGGGCAGATTGAATATGATTCAATTTTACCATTCCTACATTTAGGCAACAAGGATCGATAGCCCAAAGCCCGATTCTCATCCTGAGAGGCTTCGCCAACGAACATCATCAAGATCGAATTGCCCCATCACCATCGATCGCCAAAACAGCCCTAAAATCATCAACATTGACATTCATTATTCGTAGCCTAATGTTAATAAAACAACTTCTTCCAATTGGGCAATTATATCGGGGCTTAGTTGTCCGAGTTTGCGAATCAAGCGAGTTTTATCCAGTACTCGCATCTGAAAACATAAGGCGACAGAATCTTGGTTGAGTCCCCCGTTACCTTGTTCGATTAATAGGCAGATGGGCAAGGCGGCGCGACGTTGGTTAGTGGAAAAGGGAATGGTAATGGTTGTCGTTGAGAACTCAGAAACAAGATCGTTTTGGAAGATGATGACGGGGCGAATACCTGCTTGCTCGGAACCTTGAGTTGGATTGAGATCGGCTAGCCAGATTTCGCCACGTTTGAGCAGATTAGTCATGCTTAGTCTTCCCGATCGAGCATGACGGCATAGTCGTTCATACCTGCTTCGGCGAGGGCACGATCTTCGTCAGCAAACTCTGTAAATAGGTTAGCCAGTTGCGATCGATCTATGAGATTCCGCTGATCGCGTTGATGCCGAAAGTTTAGAAAAGCAATAAAGTCAGCTACTTGCTGAAGTTGGTTGTAAGTCAGTCGATCTATGTCTTGCTTGATGGCTTCGGTGCTTACAGGCATGGGAAGTAGAACATTTGGTATTTTCTCTATTATAGACAATCTGACGATTCGGCAAAGCCGCAGCTACGCCAACGCATCGAATCCTCAAGGCTCACTACCAACATCGATAGAATCTCCCTACCACCAGCGATCGACACAATATCAGAATCGATCGATAACCCAAAGCCCGATCGAACATCATCACGATCGAATCCCTCCACCACAAGCGATTACCGACCGTAGGCTACGCCAACGACAAAACATCAATATCGATCGATAACGTAAAGCTCGATCAAACATCATTACGATCGAATAGATATGTCAATGTTTTTACTCTTCCGATTCGGTAAATAATTTGGATAAATCTCTGTAACCGCTAACCACTCGTAAAATTTCGATATCATCACAGATCGGTAGATAAAGAATTAAATAGTTATCTAGTGGGATAGTGCGGATATCGAGCAAAATCTCATCTCTTTTTCTGCCAAGTAGAGGAAAGGTAACGATTTTAGAAAATTTGGATTCTAGTTTGCTTAAAAACCTTTCTGACTGCTCTAACCCAGATTGTTGAGCGATGTAATCGGCAATCTCTTCGATGTCTTGAATTGCTGGTTTTGTCAGTCTAAATCGATCTGTCATTAGCTCTATTTTGTGTATCGAGAGTTAAGATTCGATCTAATTTGCTCCATCGCGATGCTACCATCAACTACCTCACCTCGCTGGGATGCTTCCCAACCAACCTGCGCTGCTTGTTGCAGTTCGCCTAATCTTCCTTGATAGATATCTTCCTGCTGTTCCAAGAGTTCGATCGCTGTTCTAATAACTTCGATCGCGTTTTGATATTTGCCGCTAGTTAGTTGACGACTGACTATTAGTTCTAATTCTGGCGGGAGAGTAACTTGCATAACACCTGCTCTTATTTTCGCTGGAAGATCTGCTGTCTGATTCTATTATAAGTTACCAAGAGATCGATCGAGACTAAAGCCGATCGATATGAGATCGATCGAAAGCACTATCTAAGGTGGCTAAAGTCATTTTTTCGACTTGAGATTGAGCAATTAGCAAACGATCGAAAGGCT
>CAXTSZ010000017.1:0-50796 GCA_964247125.1 uncultured bacterium | reverse complement strand
GAGATATGGCCAAGATTTACGGGTAAAATCTTCAGAACTTAGTACAATTAATTTCATTCACTGGTGAGTATTTCTACTCAGTCTCGATAGTGCCCAATTCATTTCCCTGGCTGACTGTAATTGTTTGTCTGCCCCTATTTGCTTCCTTACTTATCCCCATTCTGCCCGACAAAGATGGTAAGAATATCCGTCTCTATGCCCTGGGTGTGGCGATCGCCGACTTTGTTTTGATGTGCTATGTCTTTTGGCAGCACTACGATCCGACTAGCACCACCTTTCAGTTGGTAGAGAAATACAACTGGATTCCCCAATTGGGAATGAGTTGGGCTATTTCAGTAGATGGCATATCAGCGCCCTTAGTTTTACTAGCTGGCTTTGTCACAACGCTATCGATTTTTGCCGCTTGGCAAGTCAATATTAAGCCGCGTCTTTTTTATGTCCTGATGTTGGTACTGTATTCTGCCCAGATTGGGGTGTTTGTGGCTCAGGATTTGGTTTTGCTGTTCATCATGTGGGAGATCGAGCTGATCCCGGTCTACCTATTGGTTTCAATTTGGGGTGGTCAGAAGCGCCAGTATGCGGCTACTAAGTTTTTGTTATACACGGCTCTGTCTTCCATCTTTATCCTGGTCGCAGCATTAGCCATGGCTTTTTATGGCGACAACTTTACCTTTGATGTCGCCGAACTTGCTCTGAAGGATTATCCGATCGCCTGGGAAATCCCCCTGTATGTTGGTCTTTTCATCGCCTTTGGCCTGAAACTCGCTGTTTTCCCCTTACATACTTGGCTGCCCGATGCACATGGCGAAGCCTCTTCACCGGTATCTATGGTGCTAGCGGGGGTCTTACTTAAAATGGGCGGCTACGGCTTAATTCGCTTAAATCTGGGACTACTGCCTGATGCTCATGTTTATTTTGCACCAGTATTAGCAATTTTAGGGGTAGTCAATGTAGTCTATGGGGGCTTAAACTCCTTTGCCCAGACTAATATGAAGCGGCGCTTGGCTTACTCATCGGTATCCCATATGGGTTTTGTGTTGTTGGGAATTGCTTCCTTCACCGATTTGGGTATTAACGGTGCCATGTTGCAAATGATTTCCCACGGTTTAATTGCAGCGGTGTTGTTTTTCTTGGCAGGTGTGACGTACGATCGCACTCACACTATGACGCTGAGTGACATGGGTAATATTGGGGAGGTGATGCCTAAAGTATTTGCCCTATTTACCGCTGGTGCTCTGGCTTCTTTGGCCTTACCGGGCATGAGTGGCTTTGCGGGGGAAATAGCCGTGTTTTTAGGGATGGCTACTAGTGATGTCTATAGTTCACCCTTCCGGGTAGTCACGATCTTTTTATCGGCACTGGGTTTGATTCTGACGCCAGTTTATTTGCTCTCGATGTTGCGCCAGATTTTTTACAATCCGGGTGGGATGGCGGCTAACTGCGATATCGCGCCGACCTGTGATATTGACGATCTGAGTCTGCAAGGCCAAGGCCACCAGGATGCGGTGTGTTTTGGTAATAGTTGCATAATGCCCAGCCAAGCTGAATTCCGGGATGCCCAGCCCCGGGAAATTTTGATTGCGGCTTGTTTTTTCTTGCCCATTATTGTTTTGGGTTGTTATCCGAAGCTAGCCATGCAAATGTATGATGCCAAGACGGTGGCAGTGAATGTGCAATTGCGTCAAGCCTATGCCCAAGCTCATCCCGGTAGTCCTACCTATGCTCAGAAGTTTTCGGCTCCGCCGCTGTAGATATACTTGTATCGGTAGTGGTGGCTTTGAATTCTATAGTTTGACGATCGTCGTGTTTCAACAGGGTTCAACCCAGTCAAGCTATAGAATCATAATGATAGCGACAGGCATAAAAGACAATTTTCTCATAGCTAACTGCATAAACTATCCGATGCTCTAGATCGATCCGCCGTGACCAAAAGTTTTCTTCCATGTACTTCAAGGCTTCGGGTTTTCCACCTTCTGTAAACGGCGCTGTCATTATAGCCGTTACCAAGTCAAGGATTTTAGCTGCTTTTTTATCATCTGTTTTGTACCACCAACCTAAATCTTCTTTGAATTTGGTAGTGAAAAATGGATTGAGGTGAATCACTTGAACTTCGGCTATTTCCGATGATTCTTCACCTTTTCTTTTCTTCTTCGCCACTGATTTCTAGCTCCTCCTGCAATTCTTCAATACTTTGGGATGCTATTTTGCCTGTTTTTACTTCGGCCATTGCATCCAGCAATCTTTGGGCATTTGCTGGCGATCGAAACAAATATACCGTTTCAATTAAGCTGTTTAGGTCGGATTCGGCGATCAGTGCTACGTTTTCACCGTCACGGCGATTGATAATACAGACTTGATGACTTTCAGCCACTCGATCAAGCAGCTGGAAAAATCCTGCTCTGGCTTCTGTCGGTGTTGTAACTTCTGATATAAACATATTTTATGTACGTAACTATGTACATGGTATCAAACTCCACCTTGATTGTCACCTGATTCGATACAGACAATAAAACTATCTACAGTACAGTGATCCATTTATTGAACTAACTCTGGGGACAATGAAACAGATATTTTCATATAGCCACTAACAATACTACATAGGCTGATCCCCTTGGAAAATCACCAATAACTAGCTAGTTAACGGGATCGTAAAGTGAAACTTACTCCCCTGATTCTTCCCTGCCGACTCCGCCCAAATTTCACCTCCCCAGCTGAGGACAGCTTGCCGACAGATAGCTAACCCCAGACCAGTACCCCCAGTTGTCCGGCGCATAGATCCTTCCTCCTGATAAAACCGTTCAAACACAGCCTGGAGTAAATTCGGTTCAATGCCCCGGCCAGTATCAGCGATAATCACTTCGAGTACTAGATTGTGGCTTTTGGCTTGAATCGTGATGCAGCCCTGGCTCGACGTGAACTTATAGGCGTTATCTAACAGCTTCGTGAGCACCTCCACTAGCCATTCACCATCCAATTTAACCAGTGGTAAATCGTCCGCAATGTCTACAATTATTTGGGGCATATCTGTTTGGTAATTGCGGGTTTTCATCCCGCTCATCGCCAGATCGACACATTCACGCAAAGACAAATTTTCGGGGTGCCACTGAAAACGACCACTCTCCAATTGGGAGAGTGTCAAAAAATCTTGGATGAGTTTACGCATCCGCTCACTATCCGAGAGCGCCGTATTCAGCATGATTTGCCGCATCTCGATCGACATATCTGGATCGCTAGCCAAACTTTCTAAGCAAATTTGAATGGTGGATAAAGGAGTCCGCAACTCGTGACCAGTAATAGCAACCAGGTTGCCCCGAATGCGATCGAGGACAGCAAGCTGCTCGTTCAAATATTCCAGGTGGGTATAAGCTTCGGCCTGGATCAAGGCACTCCCTACATGAGTAGCCACTGCTTCGACGAGGCTTATTTCCTCGGGTAACCACTGATGGGTGGTTGATTCACAATGGTGAAGTTCAATCATGCCCAGCAATCGATCTTGCGACAGCACTGGCACGAGCAGTAAATCTACAATTTGATATTTAGCGACTAGTTCGGCCATGTTGGAATTTAGCTGGTCGGCCGCCATGAGGATGCCAGGAACGCGGCTGGTCGCAACTTCTTGCAGCAATGGATGAGTACTAATATCCCAGCTATGACCAGCCAATGGCACGATATCTGGTTGGCTAATGTATTCATAATTAATGGTGGCAATGGTTTCATCGATCTGATACTGATAGATTAAGCAGCGGCTGGCCTGCATTGCTTCGCCCAGTTCTTGGACTGCCACCTGCAAAATTTCGGCAGGCTTGAGCGAGCTGCGCAGAGCACCAGCAATCAAGTTCACCAATCTTTCCCGATTTTCTTGAGCCGCGATCGCCCGGTAAGCTTTAATCAGTTTGTATTGACCAGCCTGAAGATAAGTCACCAAGCGCTGCACAAAGGCATCGGCACTAGCCGAGCCAGTTTCTGTGTTTAGGATTGGCTCCTCCGCTAGCTCACTGTGGATCTTTTGGAGCTGCTTCTTGAGCTTGGGTCGATATTTGGCAACTCGACCCAGCAAAATTTGTGCTGCGTCAATGGCGACTTGTCGATCGAATGTCCAAATACCATCAAAGCGTTGTGAAGACTCTAGCCCTTTGGCATTGCGCCATTCACCAGTCCGCTCTTGGCAGATCAAGCAAGCCGCTGACTGCTTGCCAATCACAACTAAGTTCCATTCCTGTGCCAGATGATCAGCTGGATCGATCGAAATCAAAATATAGTCGGTAGGCGGAGCCTTGCTGTTCTCCATGACCGACAATACATAAGCCCGATCAGTTTGGGCTGCAATCCGCTGGTAACGATGCGCTTCCTGCCGATAAAATCGCTCCTCTTGAAAAGTGGCAATGACTAGAGGTCGCTCGGCACCGGCTAACACGAGGTCTTCCATCGCCCGCGATAGGGCGGTTAACGAAGACTTGAAATAAAGATGTGGGCGCAGGTAGGAATGTTGGCTTAGTAACTCTGTCAGCACAGAATCGGAGATGCTCATGAACCCGCCTTGAATAAGGCTCTGACGTGATCTATCCCTGATTTTAGCCTAGATAGTCGTGTGGTTTGGGTACATAGAGCGAGATGGTTGTGAAAAGTTACAGTTTGGGGCGGCAAGAAATTGCGCTACTAATCCCAGTCATCTACTGGTTCTTTTGCCCAATCGCTCTTTGGTAAATATTGAGCCAACTTTAATTTAGGAAAGCGATAGAAAGTATCACCGTCATCATCCACCTCTGGCACTGCATCCAAGACCCGCACCTGTCGATCGAGATATTCTTTCGCAATCTCAGCATCGACTTGCGCCAATGCCCCCAATTCAATCAGCGAAATTGTACTATCGTGCGCTTGCAAAATTTGATAAAAAGATTGATCTAACCGCTGTTGTTGACCTTGCTCGCGCAGTAACCGCGACACATACACCGTCGCCCCAGCACCCAGACCCAAAACCAATAGCAGTTGTATAAATGCCATGACGAGAAATCCCTTACTTGCATGAAATCTGAATTTCCTCTTCCCCCAATGGGGGAAGAGATGTGGAAATAAACTTATCCCGGCTTAACTAAATTTTCTAAGCCCTGAGTCACCTTGGCCGAAATTACGCTATCCTCAGCTGTCATTTTATCCAAGACATCTTGGCCAGACACCACATAGCCAAATACGGCATAGCGGCCATCTAATAAATTGCGACCAGCTGGCGTTAGCTCTGGTTCAAACAAAAAGAAAAAGAACTGCGAAGAAGCACCATCTGGCTCAGTTTCTGGTCTGGCCATCGCCAAAGTACCAAAAGACGAAAATGGTAACACTGGTTCATCACTGTAACGACCAGCATCTTCGAGAGTAATCCCATAAGTGGGTTTTGGATCGCCTTTTGCTAAGACTTCGAGGGGAATTGCTCGGTACTTCTTTGTTTTAGGATCAATAAAGCCGACTTCTGCGCCTGGTGGATCACCGACCTGTAACACATAGGAATCTTCAGCGCGGGTAAAGGGCAGCTTGGTGTAAAACCCCCGCTGTACCAAATCCACAAAATTGCCCGCTGTCACGGGGGCACTGTAACCATCTACTACAATTTCCACGTCACCTTTACTGGTAGTCATCGTGACTGCTGCCCGTCCTTTGAGTTGCGGCAGATTGCTATATTCTGCTGGTACATCATAGGGGAAGCTCTTGACCATCAAAGCTTCTAACTCACCGATTTGATCTAATACTGCCGATTTTTGGGGCTGGATTTGCGATCGATCCTTCGCCTCGGCTGCCGCCATCATTCCATTGACGTTTTCCGTAATCTTACTTAACAAAGCCGTTGCTGCTGTCTGATTGTTTGCGGGCACTGTTTTTAAAATATCGGCACTGCGGCTTTGCAGGATCACTCCAGCCTGTTTAATATTGCTAGCAATTTTTTGCCACCTCTTGCTGCGCAATTGGTTAGAAATATCTTCTAAACCCGCCTGCACTTTACGGATATCGGGACTATCGATCGGGAGAGCATAACGCAAAATAGCCCGACTATCGGTAATCGCATTACCCGAGGGCAATAAAGTCGCAGCGCTACTCAAGCTCATCGACAAAAAAGCACACAGACTGAGCGTCAGCACTGTACGCAAGCTGCTTTGGAGGTAGTTAGTAATAAAAGTTTTGATAAAACTCATAAGATAAATTTGGCTGAAGGCTGGGCAAGAGCGGCCACTGCCACATCTGTGCCTCCTTCATCTTGCCATAGTCCGGCTGGTTAATTGAATGAGAACTCCCCACAGCCTGATAAAATTAAATGCTGACTATTTCCCACAACAAATTCATGATTTCTAGTAATGATTTTCGACCTGGCGTTTCGATCGAGTGGAATGGTGGCGTATGGCGAGTCATAGAATTCTTGCACGTTAAACCTGGTAAGGGAGCCGCCTTCGTTCGCACCAAACTCAAAAATGCTCAATCGGGCAACACCGTTGAACACACTTTCCGGGCGGGCGAAAGCATGCCGCAAGCTAACCTGGAAAAAGTTGCCATGCAGCACACCTACAAGGAAGCTGGTCAGTTTATATTTATGGACATGGAATCCTTTGAGGAATCCACTCTGACTGAAAAACAGATCGGCGAGCGAGTTAAATATCTCAAAGAGGGGATGGAGGTCAATGTGGTCAGATGGGGCGAGCAAGTCCTAGAAGTAGAACTGCCCAATACTGTCATTCTAGAAGTCACTCAAACCGACCCTGGGATGAAAGGCGATACGGCCACTGGTGGTAGTAAGCCCGCAGTCCTAGAAAGTGGTGCCCAAATTATGGTGCCGCTATTTATCACTATTGGTGAGAAAATCAAGATAGATACTCGGACTGATACGTATTTAGGTCGAGAATAGGCTTTTTGGGGGCTGGTCTACAGCCTAAGCTTGAACATAGGGGATTTTCCAGCCCCATCTACCTCCTGTAAAATATATGTCGATTAATTTTCAAGAGCTGCGGGAACTAATCGCGGCGATCGCGAGTACCGATATCACTGAACTAAATTTAAAAAATACTGAATTTGAGTTGACTGTGCGCAAAGCTCCAGCGGTAGTTAGTCAAATAACTGGCAATGCGGTTATTTCTCCGATAGTCTTGCCCACGACCGGCGAGACTACCGCGCCAGCTGCCTCGCCGCTAGAGAAAAAATGGGTGGAAATCAAGTCACCCATGGTGGGCACTTTTTATCGGGCACCGGGACCCGATGATCCTTCTTTTGTTTCGGTCGGCGATCGTATTGCCATCAAACAAGCCGTTTGTATCATTGAAGCTATGAAGTTGATGAATGAAATCGATGCGGAGGTGGCTGGTCAAATCATGGAGATTGTCGTAGAAAACGGTCAGCCAGTGGAATTTGGCCAGACTTTAATGTATGTAAACCCGAGCTAGCCCCCCAAAAGACCCCAGCTGGGGTCTGATCTTTAGCTATTGCTGTTGGGATTCAAATGCTTCACGAAAAGTCTTCCGGTTCAGTGGTCGGGGAACTTCTAGTCCTTCACCACCCAATACTTTTAGTTCTTCGCCCTCGATCGATATCCAAACATTGGCATTGGGGTCGTGGCTAGTAGCCGTAGCTAAGACCTCAGCCAAACGAGTTTGCATCGCCATCGAACCACCACCATCTCCAAACTCGTGAGATAAATTCAAGTGAACACCATCAGGTTTAGCCTGAAGAGACAGCAGCCTAGTGCCTGGCGGGATCGTAGAAACTGATTGAAGCTTGCTGTTCTTACTCGCTGCCTTTTCACCAATTCTGTTGCCAGCTAATATCTCGGCAAAAGCTGCCCGCAAATTTTCATCTACCGATTGGTTGGGATCTTTGGGTGGTAGCTTTTGAGGAACTGTTTTGAACCCATTCTGAGTTGGCTCAGTTCGATAGATAGTGACGCTATTATCGGCGGGCAGTTGACTACCAACAATTGGGGTTTGGTATTGGGCCGCAGGAGTTTTGTCTGGTGTCTCTGTTCTAACCTGAGTCTTGTTGTTCGGGTCGATTTCTACCGAAACCTTGACCGAGGGTACCCGGTGAGTACCGAACCAAGCTACCGAGCCAGCTGTACCAATTACACAGGCTGCGATCGTGGCCATTGCACTCTTCGACAAATTAATTTGGGTCATGAAGCCTGCCTCAAGTAAGAAAAATGATGTTTAGTCTGGATTGTTTGGCTAGTTATCGCAGCTCAGACTGATCCTATCAAAAAAATACAGCTGTGTTCAAGTTATCTGGGCTGTTGGGGTGGTGGCACTTGAAAACGGACAAAGGTAGCCACTTCCAATTTTTTGTTGGTCACTCTCACCTCCAGTATTCTAGCAGTCAAACCACTGCGTTCTAGTACAGCTAGGTCAGCCCGTTCATTAATGCTGTTCACCAAGCTCTCCATGACAAAACTAGGTAAAGGGAAACCATTGACGGTACCTTGGGCACCTACAATCTGAATCTTGCGACCACCAATGATTTTAACTCCACTTTCGATATCCAAATCCAGTTTGTCGGCTGGCTGCGCGGTGTCGATCAATGTGAATTTCATACCTAGTCGGTTACTGGGCAGAAAACGTACTTGGGGATTCTCTACTCTATATATAGTGCCCACCGATCCACCAAATGTCGCAATGCCATCACTGATCACTTGCTGAATCCGATTCAATACCAAGGCAGACTTGAGGGATTTGTTAATATCCTGCTCATCTACTCTAAATTTGATGCCAGCTTGGAGGGGTTTTGGTAAAGATTCAAAATTCAGCTGTGAAAACTGCTGAATTTTCTGGGGATCGACTTGGATGGGATCGGTCTCTAATTCAAAACCATCAATTCGGACATCGGGGGTCAGCCACAAACCTTTAGCAGCCACCCGCATCCGATCGACTTTACCATTAATTATTTGTAAGTTGGGTGCGTTATCAATCCGCACCTGGATGTCCTCAATCTTGTTAAAGCGCGACCGAATAGCGCCTTCGGCGGCCTTGTCGGCCACAATGCCACCAAGGGTTAGAGTAGACAAGAAGCTAGACAGCAGAATGGTAAGTAATTCCATAACTCCTGATGGGTTCATTGGGTGGAGGTGGCGGTATCAGACCCACCACCTTTCCGAAATTGATTGAATGCACCGTGATTAACCCACGGCATCATAGCATCATCCTTGTCGTGCTACAGCATTACTGATCCATTGACGAACAACGGATACTATTTGATCGACGGCAATTTCTTGGGATTGTTTCGTAGCTCGATCGACTACTTCCAGCTGGCCATTTTGCAAAGAACGACCAGTGACGATCCGGTAGGGAATGCCAATTAAATCAGCATCCTTGAATTTTACTCCCGCTCTTTCATCGCGGTCATCCAGGATGGTTTCAATCCCAGCGTTATTTAAATTTTGATAAAGTTGCTCGGCCACTGCCATCTGATTGGCATCATTGATGTTGGGTACACAGATAATTACTTGGTAGGGAGCGATCGCCACTGGCCAAATAATGCCATCTTTGTCATAGGACTGCTCGACGGCAGCCTGAGCCATCCGGGATACGCCTACGCCATAACAACCCATGACCAAGGGTTGTTCTTCGCCCTGTTCATTAGTAAACATGGCACCCATCGCGGTTGAATACTTGGTACCCAGCTGAAAGATATGGCCAACTTCAATGCCCCTGGTGGTTTGGAGGGTTTGATTGGGATCGTGTAGAGCCGGGTCACCAACTAAGGCGGTGCGGATATCCACAGGGGTTGGGAGAGGGAAGTCGCTGCCCCAATTAGCCCCCACCATGTGTTGACCATCCACATCAGCACCAGTGATAAAGTTCTTTAGTTCTACGGCAGTTTGATCGACTAAGCGTAAGAAATGAGGGGTGACGCTGCCAGCTTGGATGTATTCGTTGCTGAGCTGAGGAGAAATATAGCCGAGGGGTAAGGGTTTGGTGGCCCATTTATCGATCGCCTCGCCATCCGGTACTGTGAGCGCAATAATTGCTTTAGCCGCGTAATCGCTCGCTCGCTTGGTTAACTCGTTGCTGAGCTTCACTTCGTTAACAGACTGATCACCACGGATGCTGACTAAAACTAAAACTGTAGTGCCATTGTCATAGACAGCTTGATAGAGAACGTTTTTGACGATCGCCGTGGCCGAGCATTGTAAGAGCGTGGTGAGTTTATCGATCGTGTTGGTATCAGGCGTGGCGATTTGCTCTAATTTGCTAAAAGGTGAAGAAACGGCCACCGCCGCTATGGACACGGCTTTTTCTACATTGGCAGCGTATTTACCATCTTCTGTATACAGCACATCATCTTCACCAGCCGCCGCCAGCACCATAAATTCTTGGGAACCAGAACCACCGATCGCTCCAGAGTCGGCATCCACAGCCCGGAACTCCAATCCACAGCGGCGTAAGATGTGGCAGTAGGCTTGGTGCATAGCCTGATAGGTTTCTTTCAGACTCTCTTCGTTGGCATGAAAAGAATAGGCATCCTTCATGATAAATTCCCGACCGCGCATCAGGCCAAAGCGGGGACGAATTTCGTCGCGGAATTTGCTTTGAATTTGGTAGAGGTTTTGGGGTAGTTGGCGGTAGGAGCGAATTAAGTCGCGAGCAACAGCCGTAATTACTTCTTCGTGGGTGGGACCAAGGGCGACTTGGCGCTGTTGTCGATCGGTAAAAGCAAACATGATGCCTTCGGCTTGGGTGTAAGTATCCCAGCGACCGGATTGTTGCCAGAGTTCAGCGGGTTGCAGTTGGGGGAGCAGGCATTCTTGGGCACCAGTGGCATCCATTTCTTCTTTGACGATCTGGCGCACCTTATTTAGTACCCGCAACATTAGGGGTAAGTAGGCGTAAAGTCCGCTGCCGATACGGCGAATGTAGCCAGCGCGGAGCAGGAGCTTGTGGCTGGGGATTTCAGCTTCGGCGGGTTCTTCCCGTAAGGTGACAAATAAGCTCTGAGAAAGTCGCATGGTGCCTAATTCAAATAAACCGCAGTTTATTATAGGTGTGTTCAGGTCGTCTGATTCAGCATAACGGCTGGCCAATAATTAGTACTTATCTATCGAGGACATTGGCAAATTTTATACTCTTCAGCTATAGTGAAAGCGCTCTAGAGCCTTAGTTATTCCGGCTCTTGTCCAAAATCACTATTTGACTTGATCAAGTATGCAATCTTTCCAGTTTGAAACAGCTAAATTGCGCATCAAAAAAGTTTTCTGGGGCTACTCGCACATAGTAGTCAAGAAATCTCGGCGACAAGGTGAACAGTTAGTTGAAAACTTAGCAGATAACGTAATGCTCGAAATGGTGAAAATTGTCGGTGGTAACTTCGATATGGGTGCCCCCAAATCCGAAGCCAAGAGTTCTCCCAGTGAGTATCCTCAGCATCAGGTGCAGGTATCTGATTTCTTTTTAGGTAAATATCCCATTACTCAAGAACAATACCAAGCAGTGATGGGTGTAAATCCATCCTTCATTAAGGGGGCAAGGCTCCCGGTGGAAACAGTGACCTGGCAAGATGCCACAATCTTTTGCCAAAAGCTATCTGGGCAAACTGGTCGTCATTATCGATTGCCCTCCGAAGCCGAGTGGGAATATGCTTGCCGAGCTGGAACGGTGACACCATTTCACTTTGGTAAAACAATTAGTACTGACTTGGCCAACTATGCCAGCAATTACGTCTATGGGGCAGGCAAAAAAGGTGAAGATCTCCAGAAAACTACTGAAGTTGGTAGCTTTCCCGCTAATGCCTTTGGCTTGCACGATATGCACGGCAATGTCTGGGAGTGGTGTGCCGATCAGTGGCATGTCAATTACCATGACGCCCCGGTGGATGGTAGTGCTTGGATTATTACTGGTACTAAGAGTCATGTCATCCGGGGCGGTTCCTGGAACTACGTGCCGTGGCTGTGTCGATCGGCGAGCCGCCTCGATTACAGTCACCGCTTAGTCAATGTTGGTTTTCGAGTAGCGTGGCAGTGATAATGATATTTTATCCAAAGTTTTGACAGTGAGATGTTGACGATGCTGTACATTTCAAGCGATAATAATATGCTGTTCCTCTGCTCGGATCAGGTTATCAATTATCAAGTCTTGCTAGTCGCAAGCACCTGTACGGCAAATTAATCCAAAATCTATGACTTACGCAATTATTGAAACTGGTGGTAAGCAGATGCGCGTGGAAGCTGGTCGCTTCTATGACATTGAGCTGCTCCACGTTGAAGAAAACGGTGCTGTTGCCATTGACCAAGTGTTGATGGTTGCTGACGGCGACAAAATTACTATTGGTCAGCCACTGGTAGCTGGAGCGATTGTCAACGGCACTGTCGTCCGGCACATGCGCGCTCGCAAGGTAATCGTCTACAAAATGCAGCCTAAGAAAAAGACTCGTAAAAAGCGCGGTCACCGTCAAGAAGTCACCCGATTGATGATCGATTCGATCGTTGTCAGCTAAATATCGCATCCCATAACCGAGGAAAATCATGGCAAGTAAGAAGGGTACTGGTAGTACTAGAAACGGGCGCGATTCTAACGCCCAGCGTCTGGGCGTAAAGCTTTATGGCGGTCAAGTGGCCAAAGCTGGTTGCATTATTGTGCGTCAACGGGGCACCACTGTTCATGCTGGTAACGGCGTGGGCGTAGGAAAAGACTATACGCTATTTGCTTTAGTTGATGGCATTGTGACTTTTGAGCGCCGGGGTAAAAACGGCAAAAAGGTGAGCGTTTACGCTCCGGTGGCTGTAGTCTAGATCGTCATCTAGTACTGACTAAAGCCCTAGTTTCTGACCAGAAACTGGGGCTTCGCTGTTGGCTAGGATGCTCAAGATGGCTGTGGTACTATAGAGAATGCTCCACACCAGTTATTAATGACTGGCAGAGGTATTCATACTAAAGATATGATTGACTATTCTTCAGATATGCTCCGCGAACAAGAAGACGAACTAGCATTACTAGACATCGAAGATTTAGAAATAGAAGAGGACTTGATTAGTCCGCTCGATGCTTTGGTCGATGAACCAGTTGCACCCAAGCCAGATCCAGATGAAATGTTGGCTTTATTGCAGTCTTCTGAACCAGGGCAAAGAATGTTGGCTGCTAGAGCTTTTTGTGAAATTCAAGATGATCGATCGATCCCTTTATTGATGAAGCTCATTACCGATCCTTGCCCCCTGATTCGTGTATCGGTAGCCTATGCTCTCGGACGTAATACTAGCCCCGAGGTAGTATTGCCCTTAATTCAGCAACTGCAAACGGATTGGAATGGCTATGCTCGGAAAGGCATTGTATGGGCTTTGGGGAATTGTCACGATCGCCAAACCATTGCCCCCCTCATTGATGCTTTGAGAACTGATATTCCGTCGGTGCGACTATGGGCAGCTAGTTCCCTGGCACAAGCTGCTAGTCTGGGCTACGAAGTAGTATTATCCGTGATTCCGCCACTGATTGAAGCTATGGTCAATGACCAAATTTCGGCAGTGCGTAGTAACTGTGCTTGGTCGATCGGTAGGCTCTGTCGCGAGTTGCCTTCTAATGTAGTTTATGCCACGGCGGTGGATGCCCTGATTGAAGTGGTGGCCGAGGATGCTGATTTGGGAGTCCGCGCTGATGCGAAGTCCGCACTCCTCAAGCTCGGCGACCCGCGCGGGATGCAAATTATCGAAGCTTTAGAACAATTAGAGAGTCAGTAAAGACGTGGCTTGTGCGGCTACTTTTTCATCTTGATCTTGCGCTAGTTGTGTCAATAATACTTGAGCTGCGGGGCCACCAATGTTGCCCAGTGCTTGGGCTAATCGATAACGGACCTGCCAGTCTGGATCGGTCATCGCTGTTTGGAGTAAAGTAATGCCAGCTGGTAATTGGAGTTCGCCGATCGCCCCAATGGCCGCAGTTCGAACTAATTCCACCGGGGATTCTAAAGCGGTAGCTAGTAAGGGTAAGGCTCTGGGGTCACCCATTTCTCCTAACGCGGCAATAATACTGAACTGTAAGAGCCATTCGGTAGTGCTGTGATAGACAGCTTCTAGGTCAGGGAAAGCCTCCGTGAGCTTTAAGGCTCCGATCGCATCCGCTGCCGCTGCCTTCACGTCATATTCGGGATCATTGTGCAGCCTGTCTTTTAAGACTTCTAGGCTAGCAGCTAAGTCCTGATGACCTAAGGTATCTAGCTGGCTGACTGCGGAGTAGCGGACTCGCGCATTGTTGTCATACAAAGGGTTTTGGAGTAATGGAAAGCCAATAGCTGGATCGAGCCGTCTAATTTCATTGACTCCCCGCAGTCGATCGCCCAGGTTATCGGAAGCGAGAAGAATTTGTACGGATTCTGGAGTAATGCTCATGTGATCGATCGGAAATGGTAACTATCTCATGAAACCACATTTCTCACACTCGCCAACTCTCCACAACTTGTTTCTGTACTTTTTAATACGGAAAATTATAATGGTATCTTCTAATACAAAAGAATATTTTATATGAATCATAACTCCGGCAAATATTAGTTATTTTGTGTTTTCGGAAACCCTGTCTTAACTGACTCTCAGGTGATTCAAGGCATTTCTGTATCTTTTGATGCTGATTTAAAATCTATATATATAAAAGTATTTCTCGCGACAGAAATGTTTGAATAACTATAAAAAAGCATCTTTTTATACAGTTTTACAATGCTGAAAAAATTAACAATGTGCTCATCAAATAGCAGTGTTTTACTTTTTAGTGGTTGGAGAATTTCATCAGAATGAGTCAGTTTACCCGTAGAAAATTTATTGTTACTGCTGGGGCAGCAGCAGCCAGCAGCATTTTGTTGAATGCTTGTACAAATGGTGAAGCTGGGAAGCCAGCCGTTAGCCCAAGCGGGAGTACTTCAGCAGCGGCTGGTGGTTTAGAGACTACTAAGGCCAGATTAGGTTTTATTGCCCTAACTGATTCATCGCCGCTGATTATTGCTTTAGAAAAAGGCTTATTCAAAAAACATGGCATGACGGAAGTAGAAGTCGTTAAACAAGCCTCCTGGCCGGTGACCAGAGACAACTTGGAAATTGGCGCGCAGGGGGGTGGCATTGATGGCGCACATATCTTGTCACCGATTCCTTACATGATGACCATGGGGAAAACCAAGAGTAAGCAGCCCGTCCCCATGTCTATTTTGGCTCGCTTAAATACCAATGGTCAGGCCATCTCGATCGCTAATAGCTACAAAGATGCCAAGATTGCGCTGAAGAGTCCCAATCTCAAAGAGGCTTTAGCCAAAGCTAAATCCGGCGGCAAAACCGACTTGAAAGCGGCGATGACTTTTCCGGGTGGTACTCACGACTTATGGCTACGCTACTGGCTAGCTGCCAATGGTATCGACCCGGGTAAAGACATGACGGTAATTCCGATTCCGCCTCCTCAAATGATTGCCAACGTCACAGCTGGCACCATGGAAATGTTTTGTGTCGGTGAACCTTGGAATAACCAATTAGTAAACAAGAAATTGGGCAGTATCGCTCTGGTCACTGGTGAGCTGTGGAAAGATCACCCCGAAAAAGCTTTTGCGATGCGCAGTGATTGGGTAGACAAGAATCCGCAAGCAGCTAAAGCTATGACCATGGCTGTTTTGGAAGCACAACAGTGGTGCGACAAACCCGAAAACAAGGAAGAGATGGTCAAGATTGTCTCCGATCCCAAATGGTTTAAGGTACCACCAGCCGATATCCTCGGACCACTCCAGGGGAATATTAACTATGGTGATGGTCGCCCCCCCGTCACGGCCTATCCTAATGCGATGAAGTTCTGGGCAGACAATGCTTCCTACCCCTATCAGAGTCACGATTTGTGGTTCCTAACTGAGCATATCCGGTGGGGCAATATTCCGGCCACTACTGATACTAAAGCTCTCATCAAAAAAGTCAATCGGGAGGATATCTGGAGAGCAGCAGCGCAGGAATTAGGTGTGCCAGCGGCACAAATTCCCACGAGTACTTCGCGGGGGATCGAGACCTTTTTTGATGGGGTGAAATTCGATCCAGAAAAACCGGAAGAGTATCTGAAGAGTCTGAAAATCAAGGGGGTAGCAAAGGTGCCAGCTTAGTTAGAGATATTTAGCTGGAATCTGGGGGTGGGCATTGCCCACCCGACCGCTACTACTTACAAACAACGTTATTGAGCTATAGCTATATTTAATTAAACGCATCGAGGAAGAAATCGTGACCGTGAGTTTAAGTCGTCCCAAAACTAAATTTTTCCAACCAGCCCAGTTGGGCAAGATTGTTGGCCAAATCATTCCGCCACTCATCGCCCTAATTATTTTGTTAGCAATCTGGCAAATACTGCGGCCAGAGGGTTCGACTGGTCTCCCTGGGCCGATCCAGGTTTGGAAAGAGACTTTTGATCCATTTATTATTAATCCCTTTTTCGATCGCGGTGGCAACAATAAGGGTCTAGGCTTACAGGTAGCCGCTAGCTTGGTGCGGGTGCTTCAGGGGTTTTCCCTGGCGGCGATTGTCGGGATTAGTGTCGGCTTGTTGGTGGGTTCTAACAAAATGTTGTTTCGAGCGATCGATCCCATTTTTCAGGTCTTAAGAACAGTACCACCTTTGGCTTGGTTACCACTCTCGCAAGTGGTATTTGTCAAAAATGAGCCGTCGGCGATTTTCGTGATTTTTATTACATCGGTGTGGCCGATTTTAATTAATACTATTGTCGGTGTGCAGCAGATTCCGCAGGATTACATCAATGTCCAGCGGGTACTAAAGCTATCGAATCAAACCTTCGTCACGAAAATCCTGATTCCTGCTGCGCTGCCTTATATTTTCACGGGCTTACGGATTGGGATTGGATTATCTTGGCTGGCGATCGTGGCCGCTGAGATGATTATTGGGGGAGTTGGCATTGGTTTCTTTATCTTTGATTCCTACACTAATGCGCTGATGAGCCAAATTATTATTGGTCTTGTTTATGTTGGATTGGTGGGCTTTGTGCTCGATCGGCTCGTGGGTTGGGTGGGTTCTAAGATTGTTGCTCAAGATCCCCAATAGTTATCGCCAGATGTTCTTCAATTTCGGTCAGAGATTATGTTTGTAGAAATAGATCACGTTGATAAAGTATTTCCTTTGGCCAACGGCGGGCAGTACGTTGCGCTCAAAAATATTGATATGAAGATCAATCAGGGTGAATTTATCTCCTTAATCGGTCATTCGGGTTGTGGTAAATCGACTCTGCTCAATATGATTGCGGGTTTAGATCAGCCTTCCATGGGCGGAGTGATTTTAGAGGGTCGGCAAATCACTGAGCCAGGACCCGACCGGATGGTGGTGTTTCAGAACTATTCTTTGTTGCCGTGGTTGACAGTGCGCGAGAATATTGCCCTGGCAGTGGATGAAGTTTATCGAGGGCAGTCAGCGAGTGAGCGTCAGCAAATTATTGAACATCATATTGACTTGGTGCAGCTGAGGGCAGCCGTTAATAAACGACCATCTCAGTTATCGGGGGGGATGAAACAGCGGGTGGCGATCGCCCGCGCCCTATCTATTCGACCCAAGTTATTGTTATTGGATGAACCCTTTGGCGCTTTAGATGCCCTGACCCGGGGTAGTTTGCAAGAGCAGCTGATGAAAATTTGCGAAGAGAGCAAAGTGACGGCGGTGATGGTCACTCACGATGTGGATGAAGCCCTGTTGTTGTCCGATCGGGTGGTGATGTTGACCAATGGCCCGGAGTCGCATATTGGCCAGATTTTACCGGTGGATCTACCTCGGCCTCGCCAACGAATGCAGGTGGTTAAACATCCCGAATACTACCCGATGCGGGCAGAAATCATCAATTTTCTCAACCAGCAAAAACGCGCCAAGCAACGGCAGGCAGCGCAGTCTACTGTGGTTATATCAGCTCAAGTGAAGAAGCTCGAAAAAACTACGATCGATCTGGGCTTTATGCCACTGACTGACTGTGTACCTTTGGCAGTGGCTCAAGAGAAGGGGATATTTGCTAAATATGGCCTCACTGTGCATCTCCAGCGAGCAAGTAGCTGGGATGAAATCGCGCTGGGGGTGGCTGATGGTCGTTATGATGCGGCTCAAATGGTCGCGGCGATGCCGCTCGCCATGACCTTGGGGATGCATGGTCAATACTCGGTGCCGACTATTACCTCGCTAGTATTGTCGCGCAATGGTAATGCGATTACGCTCAGTCAAGAGTTTGCCGATCGAGGAGTCCGGACTCTCCGTGATTTGAAGCGAGTAATCAAGGCAGAGCCAGAGCGGATTTATCAGATCGGGGTGGTGCATGATTGCTCAATTCATAACTTAATGCTGCGCTACTGGCTGGCCTCGGCGGGGATTGATCCTGATCATGATGTGAATTTAGTAGTGATTCCGCCCACTAAAATGTTGACGCGGCTCCGTCAGGGCAATATTGATGGTTTTTGTGTCGGGGAACCCTGGAATTCACAAGCTGTTGCCGAAGAAATCGGGTTCGTGATTGCTACCGATTTGGATATCTGGGCTGGCAACCCAGAGAAGGTTTTGGGGGCGCGGGCAGCATGGCAACAGCAGCATCCCAACACGATGTTGGCTTTAGTGAAGGCTTTACTGGAAGCCTGTGAATATTGTGACGAACCACGACATCGATCGGAGTTGTTAGAAATCTTGGCGCAACCGGAGTATCTCGGCATCCCCGTTCGCTATATTAGCCCCAGTTTAGTGGGGCCTTATCGGCGGCACATCGATGATGTTGGCGAAAAGCTACCGCGTTTTCATCAATTTCATCTCAACAATAGTAACTGTCCTGGCCGGGTGGAAGGACTATGGATTCTTACGCAACTAGCGCGCTGGAATATTACGCCTTTCCCGAAAAACTGGATCGAAATCTTGGAGCGGGTACGGCGCGTTGATATATTTTTAGAGGCTGCTCGGCAACTGGGGCGGGTGGGGATTGAACCCGATCGGGATTCTTTTCAGCTGTTTGATGGGATGGTGTTCGACCCCGATCGACCGTTGGACTACATTAGTCATCAAACAATTCGCCGCGATTTTTCAGTTCAAGAAGTTAACATGGATGCTCCAGCAGCCTTGATTCGTTAACCACTATATTATTATTTGTCGTTCACTATGGTCACTGTCATGCCTGCGGCTATTTTTCCGGCTGTCCCCGCTGTTGCCAACAGCTTTTTAAAAATTGATCGAGTTTCTAAGACATATCCCAGCGCTGATGGTCCTGTTACGATTCTCGACAATATTAGTCTCGATGTCCAAGAAGGCGAATTTGTGTGTGTGATTGGTCACTCTGGCTGTGGTAAATCGACCTTGCTGAATATGGTTTCGGGGTTTAATACGCCCACTCAGGGTACGGTTTTTTTGCAGAATCAGCCAATTACCGCACCGGGACCCGATCGCATGATGGTGTTTCAAAGTTACTGTTTGTTGCCTTGGCTGACGGTTTACGAAAATGTCTATCTGGCAGTGGCGGCGGTGCATACCGGTAAGTCGGCGGCTGAGAAGAAGTCGATTGTTCATGAACATTTGCAGATGGTGGGACTGACGGAAGCAGCGGCCAAGCGTCCTCATCAAATTTCGGGTGGGATGAAACAACGGGTCGCGATCGCCCGGGCACTATCGATTCAACCACAGGTGCTAATTTTGGATGAACCTTTTGGGGCATTGGATGCGATCACCAAGGAAGAACTTCAGGATGAGTTATTAGCAATTTGGCGGGAGCAGCAGGTGACTATCATGATGATTACCCACGATATTGATGAAGCGCTGTATCTGGCCGATCGGCTGGTAATGATGACGAATGGTCCGGCGGCGCAGATTGGAGAAATTATGAATATTCCTTTTGAGCGACCGCGCAATCGATCGGAGATCATGGATAGTAAGTTGTATGTGGAGTTAAGGAACTCGGCCTTGGATTTTCTGTTTAATCGGTTTGCTCATTTGGATGACTAGCTGTGCCGGCTCGATCGATTCAGTGTTTCAAAAAGCTAGAGCGAATGCTAAACGGCGATTAAAGCTATCTCGATGACTATAGTTGTTCCTGAGCAGCTGAACTGTCTACTATTTGAATTTTTTGATCGTACTGAGAAATCGCTTCCTCGATCGTTTCATTGCTAACATCCGAAAAATCGCAACTTCCATTGGTGTCTAATCAGGATCAATTTCATTATCCTCAGAAAACAAGACAATAACGCGAATTTGCATCACTAAAACACCGCGATGGTGTCAAGCAACCGTGTCGCCCTATTGGAAACATTCCATCGTAAGTGGATAAGATATTGAATTCTGAAAGTGTAACGGCTAGAGGAATGCTAGCAAAAGTCGGCTAGTATGGTGAAGATTGTAGGCCAACTCAGAGCGGTCTGCGGATTTTTATTCACTAGCATCTCAATCACGATGAAATTATTATCGCTGCTGCCGCTCCTTGGTTTCATCCTGATACCTGTCATTGCAATCAATCATAAACCTGTAAGTGCGATCGTCCAGCAAGTTGATGTAGCGAAAAAAGCACAAGTAGATGAGCTGATTGCCGAGGGATTAGAGTTATTCAAAAAAAGCGAGTATTTAGTAGCCTTGGATAAATTTCAGCAAGGATTGGCACTTGCTGAAAAAATTGGTTACAAAGAATCACAAATTGTCGCTGCTCTTTCGATCGGGGAAGTTTACCGATTATTAGGACAATACCCCAAAGCTTTGGAATACTATCAGCAAGCTCTTGTTATTAGTAAAGCAATCGGGGATAAAGCTGCGGAAGGCACTGCGCTCAATAATATTGGGATAGTTTACTATTCACTAGGGCAATACTCTCAGGCTTTGGAATACTATCAGCAGTCTCTCGTTGTTAATAAAGCGATCGGCAATAGAACTGTTGAGGACAGCACTCTCAATAATATTGGGAAGGTCTACCAATCACAAGGACAATATCCTCAGGCTCTAGAATATTATCAACAAGCTCTGGCGATTAGTAAGGCGATCGGGAATAAAGCTGTTGAGGGCACTATCCTCAATAATATTGGCGAAGTTTACCAATCGCAAGGACAATATCCCCAGGCTCTAGAATATTATCAACAAGCTCTGGTGATTAGTAAGACAATCGGAAATAAAGCTATTGAGGGTACTATTCTCAATAACATTGGTGCGATTTATCAATTCCTGGGACAATACTCCCCAGCTTTGGAATACTATCAGCAATCTATTACTATCAACAAGGCGATCGGGAATAAAGCGACGGAGGGCACTACTCTCAGTAATATTGGTAAAGTTTACCAATCACTAGGACAATACCCCAAGGCTTTGGAATACTATCAACAATCCCTGGCTATTAGTAAGGACATCGGCAATAGAGCTGTTGAAGGCACTATTCTCAGTAATATCGGCGAAGTTCACCAATCACTAGGACAATATCCTAAGGCTCTGGAATACTATCAACAATCCCTGGCTATTAGTAAGGCGATCGGCGATAAAGCTGGTGAGGGAGGCAATCTCAGTAATATCGGTTTAGTTTATCAATCACTAGGGCAATACCCGAAAGCGCTGGAATACTATCAGCAATCTCTCGTTATTAGTAAGGCCATCGGTAATAGAGCTGTGGAGGGCACTATCCTCAATAATATTGGTGAAGCTTACCAATCACTAGGGCAATACCGCAAGTCTCTAGAATACTATCAACAATCCCTGGTTATTAGTCAGGTCATTAGGAATAGGGCTATTGAAGGTACTATTCTCAATAACATTGGTGAAGTTTACCAATCACTAGGACAATACCCTAAGGCTCTGAAATACTATCAACAATCTCTGACTATTAGTAAGGCCATTGGGAATAGAGCTGTTGAAGGCACTACTCTTAACAATATTGGTCTGGCTTACCAATCACAAGAGCAATACTCCCAGGCTCTGGCATACTATCAGAAATCTCTAGCTATTAGTAAGGCCATCGGGAATAGAGCTGTGGAAGGTACTACTCTCAGTAATATCGGTGCTATTTTATTAGACCAGCGCAAACCAGCTTTAGCTGAAAGGAATCTGCGCGAGGCGATCGCCATTTGGGAAACAATTAGAGGCAGTAAGAATAACTCCGGTCAAGGACTCAGCGATGGAAGTAAAGTAGCCTTCGCCGATCGCGTAGCTATTACCTATAAATTTCTCCAAAAAGCTTTAATCCAGCAAAATAAACCTCAAGCAGCTCTAGAAATCTCGGAGAGAGCCAGGGCCAGAGCCTTGGCCGAACTGCTCGCCAGCAAAATAATTACCGCTAATGCAGCTCGCAGCCAAGCGATTCGCCAAGCACCCAGCCTGAGCAAAATCCAGCAAATTACTAAAACTAAGCAAGCAACGCTGGTTCAATACTCCATTATTGATGACGATCTCATTTATATTTGGGTGATTAAACCCAATGGTGAAATTGTTTTTAAACAGAGTAAGCTTCAGGCTAAAACTAAACTCAAAGACCTGATCCTGGCCACTCGCCTAAATATTGGCGCAGACAAAAAAACTCCTGAACAAGAAAATCTACCCAATCCTCCCGGCGATCTCCAGCAGTTGTACAAATTACTGATTGAGCCGATCGCGAAAGACTTACCCCCTAATCCTGAAGCCGAAGTCATTATCCTGCCGCAACGAGAACTATTTTTAGTCCCTTTTGCCGCTCTGCAAGATGCTCAAGAAAAATACCTAATCGAAAAACATACCCTAACGATCGCCCCTTCCATTCAGGTCTTAGGTTTAACCAATACCAAACGCTCCCAGCATTCCGGCAAACCAGTAGTGGTCGGCAACCCGATTATGCCTACCGACTATAAAAATCCAGCTGGAGAACCAACAACATTGGGCAACTTACCAGGAGCTGAAGCCGAGGCTAGAGCCGTTGCTGAAATCTTGCAAGTCACACCTTTAATTGGTGCGGCTGCTGATAAACAAGAAGTAGTGAAGCAGCTCCAGCAATCATCGATCGTGCATTTAGCCACCCACGGCTTACTGGGCACCTTAAAGGGAGATATTCCTGGTGCAATTGTTTTGACTAATGGTTTCCTGACTGCTAGTGAGATCTTTGATATGCAACTGCAAGCAGATTTAGTAGTATTGAGTGCTTGTGACACTGGCCGAGGCGATCTGACGGGGGATGGTGTAGTTGGTTTATCACGCTCTCTAGCAGTGGCTGGTGTCCCTTCAGTGATCGTCTCACTCTGGGAAGTAGATGATAATGCTACAAAATTACTGATGTCAGAATTTTATCAAAATTTGCGGGTGAAGAAGCTAGTTAAATCAAAGGCTTTACGCCAAGCGATATTAACAACTATGCAAGAATATTCCAAGCCTGTTCTCTGGTCGGCATTTGTGCTGGTTGGCGAAGGGCATTAGCTATTTTTGCAACTATTAGCCGCTATTTGTTTACATGTAAAATCAACAACTATTATAAAAGTTTTATCTATTGTCCTCTCTACCCTCATTCCAGCCATATCTATATCGCTTTCTTGCTACTTCTCCAACGCGATGGCTCCAACTGTTCTCATTAACGGCGGAGTAGCCGCAGGCCACTAAGCGTCACCAAAACCGTAGAACCCTCATGCCCCAATACTCCCAAGGGCAAGTTCACCATCCCTACAAAATTACCGATCAGTAAGATCACTATCCAAGACAAGGCAAAAACGATATTTTGCCGAATGACTCTTTGCGACCTCCGGCCTAGTTTAATCGCTGTCTCGATTTTGCCCAAGGCATCAGTCATCAATACCATGTTGGCAGTTTCCAAGGCCACGTCACTCCCCACGCCCCCCATCGCAATGCCCACATTAGCCCCGGCCAAGGCCGGGGCATCATTAATGCCATCACCCACCATTGCCACTCTTTGATACTTAGCTTGAAGCTGCCGAATCATGTCTACTTTGGCCTCTGGTAGTAAGTCGGCATAGAACTCAGTAATGCCAACCTGAACGGCGATCGACTGCGCACAAGCCTCATTATCACCAGTGATCATCACCGCATGAATCCCCAATTTTTGGAGCTGTTGGATTAGTGGAGCCGCTGCTGGCCGTAGTTGATCTTGAAAAGTCATTGCTCCTTGCACCTGACCATTGACCATGACCCAAGCGATAATTTTGTCTGTAGCCTGGATGTCCCATTGCACCTGGTTTGGTACTTTGCCCACCGCCACCAGCTCACCATTAATCTCGCCTGTAATACACACGCCCGGCTGTGCCTGAATATTGGTAGCTAGAGGCAAAACGATCTGCTGCTGGGTGGCTAATTTGCTAATCGTCTGACCAATCGGATGCTCCGAGCTGTTTTCGATCGCTGCTGCCCAGGTCAAAATCTGTAAAGCCGGCGGTGATAGTGCTGTCCGGTCATTAGCAATGATTTCGCCTTGCTCGTTCCGGTACCAAATTTCACTGACTTGTAGTTGTCCGGTGGTGAGGGTTCCCGTTTTATCAAAAGCGATCGTCCGGATTTGGCCGATCGCCTCTAAAGTACTAGCATTTTTGAACAAGATGCCCTGCTGCGCTCCATTGGCCATGCCCGATAGCAATCCCGGCATAATAGCAGCCATCAAGGCACAGGGCGAAGCCACTACCAAGAAAATTAAGGCTCGGTAGATCGTGGTTTCCCAGTCCCAAAATCCCAGTAGTGTAGGTAGAGTTCCTAGCAATAACCCACTAACTACAATTACCTTGGCATAAGTGCGCTCAAATTTTTCAATGAAATTTTGCGTAGGTGTATTCTCGGTTTGGGCTTGTTGCACTAGACTAATAATGCGTTGAATGAGGCTGCTCGCCGGGGGCTGATGGACAGTGAGCTGCAAGATCCCATTGCCATTAATAGTTCCTCCAAAAACTTTGTCCCCCATAGTTTTGTCGATCGGTAACGATTCGCCGGTGATCGCCGCTTGATTGATACTGCTACGTCCTGCTGTAATCAGCGCATCGGTGGGAATTAGTTCACCGGGTTTGACCAGTAATCGATCGCCTACTTGCAAATCCTTAATGGACACGGACTGACCGTCTAACAGCCAAGCTGTATCAGGTGTAAGATGCATCAGGCTTTGCATACTTTGGGCAGTGCGCTGCATAGCATAACCTTCCAAAGCGCCACTGATCGCAAAAATTAAAATCAGCACGGCTCCGTCCACGATCAAGCTGTAGTCTTGTTTCCATAACCCCAGAATGGCGGCACCCAATGCCGCTACAATCATTAATAAATCGACATCTAACTCCCGTTCCTGCCAGAGAGTTGTTAGCCCTTCGCGGGCGCTATTGTAGCCACCAATCACATAGGCTAGCAAGAGTAGTCCCAAACTCACTGCCGTATTAGTAGACATCGATAGCCAGCCGCCTAGCAATAGTAGTCCACAAGTACTAGCTACGATCGCATCGGGATGCTCTTTGATGGCCGCGAGCGATTTATAGGTCATAGAAATCTAAGTGGTAGAACGATTGCTGCCCAACCATCTTAATGTTTTTTGCCAAAAACCTGATAGATATTTAGGGGGTGCTGTTCGGTTTTCGGGCTAACGTTTTACGGCTCATCTTGGGTAGCCTCATAGATGAGACCCTAATTGAGGCGGTGACAGTGGTGAGACGGTGGCTGCTACCAACATTAAATGAAATTTTGGCCAAAACTGAACCAACAGCGATCGATCCGCTGTTGTCTGGAAGTAAATCTACTCACCAACCTAGCGCAGCAGCCGAGCTTGTCAAGGCTGAACAGCAGTGGTATGGTGCGGTTCATGCTTTAGGTTATTTGTTACACACGCTCATTAATTCAGTAGTGCATCAGCCCCCGGTCGGTGAGGTCGCTGGTTTGTTGCTATGTTCGCCGGTGCCCTTGTTCAATGCGGCGGAAATAATTAGTCAATTCCCTACCGTGGTCTTTAGTCCGGCGCATCCCCATCAGACTTTTTTGCCCGCTCCGGTGGAGAATCATCATGCCGTTGCCACACCACCCGATATTTCCTTACTGCCGGCTGATCCTTTGCAAGATGAGCAATTTTGTCTGGTGCTAACTGCCCAGTTTGGTCTAGTGTTATCCGTGGGATCTGCTGACTCACCACAATTTCAGTTTTCTTTTGACCCTGCCGATGTAAATTTGGCTTGGCAGTCTTTACGCGGGCGCATTATGCTGACAGCTCCGCAGCAGCTAGAAATGCTGGATACGATCGTCAGGAAGCTCCCTCCAGTGGTGCCAGCCTATCAGTGGGTGATGAAGTTTAGTCAATTGTTACTGCAAGAATTACCCGTAACCACCGCGCCCGTTACGGTAGCCCCAGAACCAAAGGCCACGGCCTTAGATGTGGAGTTATTACAAGCATTAACACATGAGATTCGCACGCCGCTGACGACTATTCGAACTCTTACCCGATCGGTATTGCGCCGCCCCCATCTCGATCCCCAGATCATGAAACGGCTGGAGACGATCGATCGGGAATGTACCGAGCAAATTAATCGGATGGAACTGATCTTCCAAGCAGTCGAACTAGCTGATTCCGATGGCGAAGCGGTGGATCTGACCACCATGTCTTTTAGTCATCTTTTAGAACAAAGCTTACCGCTGTGGCAAAAACAAGCTGAGCGCCGCAACTTAAATATGCAGGTAGCTATGCCCCAGCAGTTGCCAGCAGTGGTGAGTAACCCCACGATCCTCGATCGGGTATTAACAGGTTTGGTCGAAAACTTTACGCGTAATTTGCCGGCGGGTAGCCACATTCAGGTGGAGGTTAATCCTGTCGGTGGTCAGCTGAAGCTACAGCTCCAGTCGGTGGTATGTGCCGTTGCTACCGACCCCCATCAGTCGTCACTGTGTAGTGGTGCCAGCGAGGCGATTGGCCAGCTGTTGAGTTTTCAGCCAGAGACAGGGAATTTGAGTCTCAGTTTGAAGGTGACCAAGAGTCTATTCCAGATGCTGGGCGGCAAGCTGGTGGTCAAACAAAATCATCTTCAGGGTGAGACCATGACCATCTTTTTACCGATGGATGAGCGTTCTGGCACTGACTAGTCTTTTGCTGGTGGTGACTCGCGCCCATCACTTATGCTTTTTTAGACGATCGCGGCGACGCTGTTGCAGCTCAATGGGATTAAGTACCATCCCGGCATCGATCGCTGCCGCCAAATCCGGGTCAGTATTCACTAGGGTTGTCTTGGTTTCCGTCATGCTTTGATTTACCGGAGCGAGTTCTTGCGCTAGTTGAATATGCTGCTCTAAGGTTTCCCCGGTCGAGACTAACTGCCCCAGACCTTTGACCAGCCGGCTGATACTCTCGATGAATTCCGGATCACCGGTGAGTTTATCCAAATCCGCTGTAATTTTTTGAGCATTCTGAAAGGTGATCCGAGCAGAATCTAAGGTTTGTTGCAGCGTGAGCAAAGATTTAGGATTGTTAAAGCTAGCTGTGATGTCGCGGAGATTGGCCGCAGTTTTATTAGCATTACTGAGAACGCCCTCTAGATCTCTCACTAGCGCCTCAGAATTAACCTTCGCGACCGTGCTATTCAGTTTATCGATGGTCGGGTTGAGTTTATTAACTGTCCGGCGTAGATCGATACTCAGGGCATTAAAATTACCAAGAGTGGCTCCAAAGGTCTGACGATTTTCGCTCACGAGCGCATCTACTGATTTAGCTAGCTTACCGTACTCTACCACCGTAGTAGTCAAGGTGTCGGCAGTTTTGTTCACATGGCGGGCAGTTTCACTAAACTGATCGGCAGTAGCTCCAATTTTATCGGTGGTATCACCAACTTTCTTGACAGTATTATCTAGAGATTTGGTCAGGGTGGTGGCGCTAGCCGAAATAGAACCCAACTCTTTTTTGAGAGATGCGGGTAAATCCCCAAACTTTTTACTGAGGATCGAAATATCCACTGCGGCCTGACTAGCATTCCGCAGCGTGAGCTTGAGCGCATCGGCAATCTCGGGGGACTCATATCTGTTGACTAAAGCCGTAGCTCTTTTGAGTAGCTCATTAAAACTAGAACCCACTGCACCGGGAATTTGGCCATTGTGACAAATAATAATTTTGGCATCACAGTTGCTATCGAGCGCTTTAGCCAGATCGGGACTGAGATTCACCTGGCCACGGGGGGTGATTTCAACGACTGGTTCCCCAATCAGACCAGTTTGATTAGTCTCAGCGATCGCATTACTCGGAATCCTCAGGTCGGGGTCAGTGATCTCTAAAGTGACTTCCATAAAATTGGCACCGGGTTTAATCGCGGCGATCTTGCCGACGCGCACACCCCGATAACGCACTGGCCCGCCCTGCTGGATGCCGCCAGCATCGGGAAATTGCGCCGTAATATTGTACTTTTGACTTCCTGGACCCAGACCTTTCAGCCACATACTCGCGGCGATAAAAATCCCCACTCCGGCTAAAAGCATTAGTCCCACTGAACCTTCGCGAATGGCTCGTGACTGCATTAACTACCTCACCCTGCACCTCAATCGAGGTTACACTTTGTGTCTGCCTAACTCATTTTACCCCGATTGCTGGTTTAAGAGACTATATACGTAGTTAACCAATTACCCGAATGGGACCTTCGGTACTGGCACTGAAAAATTGGCGGACTACTGGATCAGGGGTTTTATCAATGTCTTGGGTGCGTCCCGTCCACTGTACTTTACCTTGATACAAGAAAATAATCCGATCGGTAGTCCGCCGAATGGTGCTCTCTTGATGAGTCACCATCACATGGGTGGGGCAGCCCCCATCGACCTGCTGGAGACTCCGCACCAGGTCTTCAATGACGGTAGAGGCGATCGGATCTAAGCCCGCTGTCGGTTCATCGTAGAGTAAAACTTCGGGGTTATCTTCTGGTCGCTCGGGGTTAGACATAATCGCCCGAGCAAAACTCACCCGTTTTTTCATACCTCCCGACAGTTGATCGGGATACCGATCGGCCACGCCCTGCATGCCCACCAAGGCCAGTTTTGCTTCGACTAAGGCGCGCACTTTCTGGCGCGGGAGCCGACTCTGTTGTAGCATCCGAAATCCGACGTTTTCTTCTACTGTCAAAGAGTCAAACAACGCTGCTTGTTGAAACACCATTCCAATGTAGATGGGGTCATTGCTATCTTCAATTAGCCCCCGCCGTTTTTGCCCCTGAATATACACCTCTCCTTCATCGGGAGCCAAAAGACCAGCAATAATCCGCAAAACTGTCGATTTACCGGTGCCGGATGGACCAATAATTCCCAGTCCTTCACCTTTATAAATATCTAGATCGACACCATCCAGAATGACATTGTTACCAAATTTCTTAGAAATGCCCCGGAGTTGGATAAGCGGTTCACGCATGATGATTATAGGAAGGTTAATTACTAGGTGACACTCACAACAAACTGGGATTGAGCCAACGGTGTACCTCGTGTTTCAGCTGGTGCAAATCTTTATAAACTTCTTGCTTGACCCATTGTCCGATCGCATCGAAGGGTGTAAACAGCGCACCAGTTTGCCATTTTACATCTTGACCGAGGGGGGTCAGATGATTGCCGCTAAGGTTTTGCAAGGTGACCATGCCCGGAAATAGGGGTTTGAGAGTGCGCTCTAGGGTGTAAGACTGATCGATATTATCATCCCGAAATTTCACAATTAGGTTGCGACGCACTGGGTAATAGCGATCGACCAAATCTAAAGTTTGCTCAGGGCTGGGCGTAAACTCCACGCCCAATTCGCTGGGCATTTGATTGAGTAATGGCACCGCATCCTTGGCCGAGAAATTATTGAAAGAGATAAAGACATTACCAGCTCTTTGCACATCATACTGACTGCACAGCAGCAAGTGTACCTTACAGCCCATACTGTGGCCAACCCCATAGATTGGTAAAGAACGCAGCCCTAGTCGATCGAGCACCCGCTCAAAGCTCTGATACACCTGCTCCGTAATCTCGTGATGGTTAAAGGAATTAAAAAAGGGGGTGGCCACAATGCCATAACCTTTCTCGGCCAGGTCTTCCAAGAGGAATCTATAGGTTATTTGCGGGGCGGTGGCGACAAAAGCACCACCTAAGAAATGCACTATTGCCCGGGGTCGATCGGGCAAATAAACCCAGTTACCAGCGATTCCTCGCCATTGCATCAGCATATTTACAAACAATCCAGCTTAAAAATAATCCAGTTTAGAAGTAACCGTAAAAATTGTCCGGGTCGTTGAGTTCGGGCGGCTGGCGATCGGCATACTCATTGGGGAGTCGGTCATCACTCCAAGCCCACCAGGCTTTACCACAGTTGCAGTAATAAAATTCTTGCCACTTCCGTCGGCGGTTTTCGAGCATCACGGGGGCACGTCGATTCACCCACACCCGAGCGGCTGCTTTTTCAGTAGCGGCACATTGTGGACAGGCGAAAATGTGCGCATGGGTGGCCTCTTCAGTCCAAGCCGGCGGAGTCGGGCTAAATGCATCATCCATGAAGTTATTTAAATTAGCTGAAATCAAGATCCATTGTATTACGCAAATACGGGGTCTGGGGAGGCGGTCACCCGACTGTGCAGTGTCAACAAGGCACCCACTTGCTCTTGACCATTGACCGCCAGATCGCTATGGCATAGGTATAAACGTTGGTCGCCGCCATCGCTATCCACCCGACAAAGCAGATCCCGCAATACGCGCTCTAGACGATGACTATCGGCTAGTTCTTCATCAGCGATCGTTAATTGTTGTCTGTCCCAATCCTGTAAAAAAAGTGGTGCGCCATAGATCACGGCGGTGCCACCTTTAGCCCAGAACGGTGAACCCACATCTAGCCAAAAATGCCAACGGTGACACTGTTTGCTCGCTCGATATTGAAAAATATTGGTGAGAGTCACACCTTGTTGGCCAGCCGCCAAAGGGACGGCTGGATAAGGGTTAGCACTGACTGTTCCCTGCCGCAAGAGCAAAATAAACTGCGCCATCAAGACTTGATCATCAGAAAATTGGCCGACGCGGGCAGCTACTAGCCAATAATGTTGGGCAGTTTCTAGTAACTCGCGCACGATCGCCAACTGGTCAGCGGTCAAAAGACTACCCCGGCCAAAAAAGGTGGAAATAGCGCGATCGAATAGTTGTAGGGGCGGGCACAGCGCCGCTTGCTGCTGGGCAATCCAGGCTAGTAATTGCTGATAGCTAGCGGCGGCTTGGGCACCAAGCCTGTCCCAACGCGGAAATTTCTGGATGGGTAACAGTTGTGGACATTCGGGTGCGGGTAGATAGCAATAGTCTATGAGCAGACCAGCGCGGACTGGATCGATCGCTAGGTCAATGCCCGTAAAAGACTGATAACGGGACAGCTCTACCAACATTTCGGCCACTTCATCTCGGTTAGTCATGCGACCCAATCCCGGCATTACGAAAGTCATTAAAGTCAAGATCGCTCGAATACTAGGCGAACTACTTAAAGGGCGTTGATTATTCAGGGATATTACTGGAATCTGTTGCTGGGCAAGAGTATCGGTTAAGGTGTAGCGGGCAATGTTATCTAAACCGGGGGCAATAATCGCAATCTCAGCAGCGGTAATCTGCTCACTAGCGATCGCCTGGGCAATGGTCGCCACCACTGCTCGCAGCATTTCACCGCGCGTTCGTTCACTAATCTGTTGGAATGAAGCGGGTAATTCCAGCCAATTGCTGGGATCTTGAACTGCTGCTACCACGGCATCGATCAAATTGATTGACCCCCCGGTTTGCAGGGCCGGTGGAGGGGCTGGTAAATTTTCAACCTGACATTGCTGGCTTAGTTGCCCGAAATACTGCGGGTCACTACTCAGACCTAAACGAATTTGACCATGGGGATTGTAACTAATGGCGGCTGGTAGCGCAGATTGAATGAATTGCTCTAGTACTGGATAAATAATTGCAGGATAGTCATCGGCATCATCGGCAATCAGGCCGCCATAGCGACTAGCAAAGTATTTTTGATAATCAGGATGTGGCCACAGGTAGCGCCAAAATAGCTCGCTGCTCAGGCCATAAGTCAATAGGCTTCTTTCTAGACACCACTGTCGCCAGCCAGCAATTAGTTCGCCCATCCAGGGAAACAACTCGTTTTCGCCATAACCCAGTTGCAATCGTTCGGGGATAGTCTCTACATGGATACCAGCGTTGGCGGCTAGTTGCATTAAGTCCAACAGCCGACGCACCAAACGATATTCATTTATTCCCAACTGCTGCCACGATCGCATACTCAGTTCGGCTTGCCACAGGTGGGTCGCCCAAGCTTGCTCTGTTTCGGGGCGCAGTCGAATCGGTAGAGAAGTTGGTAGCTGAAGCGCCGGACAAATGAGTGGATAGAATAAATAAACCTGATCTTGCAAAAACCCCAATGGCGTTTGGACACGCACCGGATAGCGGCCATCAATGGCGATCGAGAGGCGCAAGGTCAGGTTTTGCTTACTTTCATCGTTGGCGGCCAAGAGCAACAGTTGCTGGGATGCCATTGTTGGTAGCCATTGACTAGCTAAGTCTACTAAGCGCTGGGTTTTACCACTGCGCGATCCCCCGGTTAGCCACAAGGCCAGATTCATAACAGTTTGTCCTTAATGGCATTAAACCTATACAATCTAGCAAAACCCCAGAAACTCGGCGAGCTTCGGCACGAGTTGGTGTCTAAAAATTAATCTACAGATGAAAAACTCTATGTTTGGTGGATTCTCTAATTACTGGCAGCAGGCGAATGAGTGGTTTTTTCGCACTGCCGATCGCGCTTTGGATGAAGCCTATAAAGCAGCCTTAAAAATTAAGGCGATCGAGGATGAGCATTTTGGTGGTCAAAAAATTAGTTTTCCGCCCAATAGCCCTAGTAATTCCATCACCACTTATTTTCAAGCCGATCTCACCAAATATTTAAATATCGCCAGGCTGCGACTTGCGGAGTTTCAAACCAGTCGCACCATTAATCCTAACAATCTCGATGATGCAGCCAATGACAGTGGGATTACTTCGATCAATCCCTATGTATCAGATATTGAGACCGAAGCCCGGATCTTAGAAAAGCTCCAGTTCATTGATCAAATTCTAGATCGGTATAGTGATGACCGCGCCTCAGACTTGGTGATAAATTCGGCTGTCACTGGTAGTAGCAATATCACCCCAGCTAGTTCCGCCGTTTTGAAAAGTTTCAGTCTGGCATCACCCCCGGTCAAGAAAACCAATGTGTTGATTGATCGATCGATCGTCAATACTTTCGCCAAAATTCGCCAAGATCTCAATCCACAAGCCGAACAGGAAGTTGTCAATACTTTTCGCTCTTCCAAAAGTCGTACCAAAGATGCCCTCCGGTTTGTCCTGACCCTGACGATCGCTCCCTTACTTGTCCATTTTGTGCTGAAGCTGATTTTCTTTGGTCCCATTATTGATATTTACTACCCACCTACCCATCGCAGCAACATTTTCATTAACCAAAATCTAGAAAAGGAAGCTTTGGAAGAGTTAGAGCAATTCGAGCGGCACCTCAAGTTTCAGATGATGACCGGTTTAGCTCCAGAAATCTCGACCAAAGAAATCGAAGGGAAAGTCAAAGAAAAAGCTGAAAAAATTCGGACATCTTTTACCTACAAAAGCACTAACGCCATCAAAAATTGGTTTGCCGATGCCGCCTCGATCGTCGCGTTTGCGCTGATCATTACTAAAAGCAAACGGCAGCTAGCTAACTTGATGGAATTTATTGATAGTATTGTGTCAGGCGTAAGTGATACGGCTAAAGCTTTTGTCATTATTCTACTGACTGATACCTTTGTCGGTTTTCACTCGCCCCACGGCTGGGAAGTTTTGTTAGAGGGTTTGGCCGAACATTTAGGAATTCCCGAAAGCCGTAGTTTCAACTCTTTATTTATCGCTACTTTTCCGGTGCTGCTCGACACCATTTTTAAATATTGGATCTTCCGCTATCTCAGCGGCCAGTCACCTTCAGCCGTGGCTACCTTCAAAACCATGAACGAATGACCTTGGCTGCAAGAATTGAACAGGCGATCGAGTGGAGCGCAATCAACCTTTGATCGTATCTGGGTCTATTCCCAAATCCCGCAGCCGTTGCCGAAGAGCATCGATTTCTTGTTGGGCAGCGCTTGCTCTTTGTTCAGCAGCGGTTAGTGCAGTTGCCTTAGCATTGGCTCTTTCCATTGGGGTAAGGTATCTTGTATCATACTCGTCATACCAAAAAAGCCACTCACGCAGATTGCCACCATAGATCTGTTTCTCTGCACCAATGCCCAAGCCAACCTCTGGCATCCAATAAGGCTTACTGCCATCGCTTTGGAGTACATAATCCCCATCAATCAACTTATACAGCTGCAATTTAGATTTTCTCTTACGCAGAGGGGAATAGACCAGATAGTAGAGAATACCAATCGACTGATAGATTTTAAATTTTTCGGTGTATTCCCCACCGGGGCTTTTAGATACTATTTCCAAAGCAAATTGTGGAATAACTTTTTCATCCCACAACACATAGCTGGAACGCAGATTCTCATCAGGCGGATTCTTCAACCCCAAGCTCAACAGACCATCGGGAGCAACATTAACCCTTGTATCCTTGGGCTTGTAGTAAAAAGCCATATCAATAGAGAAGAGCCAATCAGTGCGATCGCTCCATAGATCCAAAAGAATCGTCTTGAGTAGCCCTGGTATCAATTCTTGTAGCTCACTATCCACAGGCGTATCATCTGAATCTGGTAAATCTTCGGCTGTCGGCAATCCATCAGGAAATATGAAGTCCTCGATGGTGGGGTTACGCTTTTTGGCGTTCAGTTTTGCTGTACCGGAGGTAATCGCTTCTGCTGCCTTGATGGGCTGGGGACTCTTAGCCAGTGGCGAAGTTGTCATTTAATTGGCCTCGCTAACTCTCTCTATTATGATTTTAGTGTACTCGATTATCCGTGGGCATTTTTCTACACCCTCTGGGCTACTCTGGCATGAGAGACGCTTCGCAGTCGAACACCTTAGACAAATTTTGATCACCAAATAGAAGTTAAAAATCGTTAGGAAAGAGCAGCCAGACTACAATAGGATAGTCAAGATTTATATAACTTTTCTATGTTTAATCTCCCCCCCCGGCCAGTGATCCCTACTCAGAGCTGGAGTCGGCCACTGCACCAGGGTTGGGAAAACCCCTATACCGTTCGTTATGCTAGCAATATTGATGATGGACCTTTTCATGGGATGCCCCTTGGCGGTTTGGGGGCAGGCTGTTTAGGCCGATCTCATCAAGGCGAATTCAATCTGTGGCATTTAGATGGCGGGGAACATACTTTTGGTCAGCTACCCGCCTGTCAGTTTAGTGTTTTCGAGCAAACTGGCGATCAATCATTGGCCTATGCCATGTCTACAGCGCCTCCCCGCGATGGCAGTCTCAGTCGTTGGCAATGGTATCCCGGTACTATCAATGGAGAATCTACTGGTACTTATCAGGCACTCTATCCGCGTAGCTGGTATAGCTACCAGGGCGTTTTTGCCGCCGAGCTGACCTGTGAACAGTTATCGCCAGTGTGGGCGCATAGCTATCAGGAAAGTTCTTATCCAGTAGCCGTTTTTGAATGGACTGCTCACAACCCCACCGAGCAACCAATTACGCTCAGTATTATGCTGACTTGGCAAAATATTGCGGGTTGGTTTACTAATGCAGCCGCCACTGACGAGATTCGAGTCCGCGATGACGGCAGTCCGGTGTATGATTACCAGCCGCTGTGGGGCAATAGTATTGGCAACTACAATATGTGGATTGCGGATAATTATCGAGTGGGTTGTCTGCTCGATCGGGTGCGTTTAGATGACGAACAACCGCGCGAAGGTGAGGGACAATGGGCGATCGCGACAGTGGCAAATCCCGCCCTAGAAATATTTTATGATACCCGCTGGCAGCCGACTGGTGATGGCGGTGATATTTGGGATATTTTTGCAGCCAATGGCTCGTTGAACGATCGAGAAAATGAAGCCGTCGCTGCCCCAGGTGAACAAATTGCGGCGGCTCTAACGGTGCGTTTTACCCTCAAGCCGGGACAGACCAAAAAAATCCCTTTTATTTTGGCTTGGGATTTACCCATTACTGAATTTGCCAAGGGAGTGAATTATTATCGGCGTTACACCGATTTCTTTGGCCGTAATGGTAAAAATGCTTGGTCAATTGTCCGCGATGCTTTGAAGCACTATGACAGCTGGCAAGCCGAAATTGTCCAGTGGCAACAGCCTATTCTAGATCGATCGGACTTACCAGACTGGCTGAAAATGGCCATGTTCAATGAGCTGTATCTAATGACCGATGGCGGGACACTGTGGACGGCTGCCGATGAGGATAATCCAGTGGGTCACTTTGGAATTTTGGAGTGTCTCGATTACCGTTGGTATGAAAGTCTCGATGTCCGTCTGTATGGTGGCTTTGCGCCGCTGCTGCTGTGGCCAAAACTAGAAAAAGCAATTCTATTAGACTTTGCCAGAGCTATTCCCACTAGTGATGATCGACTACGCTTGATTGGCTACTATGTCCAGACCGCTTTTGGCTATGCCGATCGACCAGCTGTGACCGATCCCTTAGCCCTGTCGGCAGCACGGAAAGTGGCCAATGCCACGCCCCATGACTTAGGTGCCCCCAATGAGCATCCCTGGGTCAAAACCAATTACACCTGTTATCAAGATTGTAATCTTTGGAAAGACCTCGGTAGTGATTTCGTTCTCCAAGTTTATCGAGCTTACCTGTTTACGGGAGCTACCGATACGGAATTCTTAGGAGAATGCTGGCCAGCCGTTGTTGCTGCTTTGGACTACCTGAAGCAGTTTGACTTGGATGGTGACAGCATTCCCGAAAATAGCGGTGCCCCTGATCAAACCTTTGATGACTGGCGGTTGCAAGGCATTAGTGCCTACTGTGGTGGCTTATGGCTGGCGGCTTTAGAGGCGGCGATCGCGATCGGTAAAGCTGTGGCTCATCAAAATCTTATGCCGCACCCCACCGCAATCATCAGCAACTATGAAACTTGGCTAGCCGCCGCTCAGCCTGGGTATCAAAAATCCCTGTGGAATGGTGAATACTATCAAATTGACACGGGTAGTGGTTCGCAGGTAGTGATGGCCGATCAACTCTGTGGTCAGTTCTACGCGCGGCTACTGGGATTGCCCGATATTGTCCCGATCGATTGTATCCAAACTACTCTCCAAACCATCTATCAAGCCTGTTTTCTAAATTTCAACGATGGTCAACTGGGTGCCGCTAATGGGGTAAGGCTCGATGGCTCGGCGGTCAATCCGCAGGATACTCACCCCCTAGAGGTCTGGATTGGGATTAATTTTGGCCTCGCCGCTTTTTTGATTCAAATGGGTATGAAAGAAGAAGGCTTAAAACTAACTGCTACTGTGGTCAACCAAGTTTATACTCATGGTCTTCAGTTTCGCACGCCCGAAGCAATCACCGCCCAACACACCTTTCGAGCCAGTCATTATTTGCGAGCAATGGCCATTTGGGGGGTGTACTTAATGCTAGATTCTTCCAATGAATAGGTACGCCGATATGCCAAAGTCCTTATTGAGCAGATTTCAAGGAGCCTTAGTCGGCATGTCGGCTGGGCAACAAGCCAGAGCCGGCCGAGCGGATCCGGAGAACAGCTTGAGCAACACCTTCAAGAACTATGTGCTGCTCACTGGTGCCAGTATCGAAAGCATTATTCATTGTCGGGCAGTCCATCTAGATGACTGGCTACTGACCACCAATCGATTAATGAGCACAGACCAAATACTGATTGCCGTCTTGCCCGTGGCGCTCTACCTCCACGCCGATATCCCGCGTCTGCAAGCTACTGTCCAAGAAATTGGGGTGCGCCATGCTCTCGATCCGGAAAGTGTGGCTAGTATGCTATTTCTGGCCACTGGCATCGCCTATTTGTTAACCGAACACTGTCAGCCTGAGCAGTTTGTGCCCCAAGTGCTAGCTACGATGCCCGCTGCCGAAAGTCTGGTATACAAACAGATTCAGCTAATTCATGAGCAAGTTGTTATTAATCCAGTGCCGACTAATATCACCCAAATGATTGGATCGATCGCCATGGCTCAGCAGCCTTATCTGCTACCGATCGCCATGGCCACCTATTGTTTTCTGTGCAATCCTACCAACTTACGGCTAGCCACCCAACGCGCTGCCCATATTCCCCAACAATCACCGCTAACCTTAGCTCTCACTGGTCTTTTGGTCGGCGCTACCCAAGGAATTACTGCCATACCTCCCAGCTGGTATGTTAGCGATGTTTCTAGCTATGAATTGCTGATGCCGCTGGCAGCTAGACTCTTAGCAACTTGGGCAGGGGTTTACCCATCGGGAATTTCCCTGCCGGACAATTATTGTGCGATCGCTGCCCCCGCCGTTATGCAAAGACGATCTGGCCAGAAGAGTCCATAATCTAACTTCAGGTCAGCCTTTCTGTAGCCTCAGCTGCCGATCGCCATAATTTACAAATTTTTTTTAAGTATTGTTGCCGGTCGATGATACAATCAACCTTGGTCTGGCTCAAGGTAACGTTTAACCTACTGTGGAACCAACAGAAAGCGCGGCAATCAACGCAAGCTCTGAGGGTGATAAATGTGTAGCAGCTCAAGCAACTACATATGCATCCGATGGCTCAATGACAGAGTACATACAGCTCAAGCATGAGTTGTACATTACAACCGCAGTTATTGGCATTGTAGTATTTGTTTCGGTCTGGCTGGCTTACGAGTTAAATGTTGCTCTCAATTATTTGTTGGGAGCTACTGTCGGGTTAGTATACGTCAGGATGCTGGCGCAAGAAGTCGAAAAGTTAGGCTATGAAAAAAGAAGATTGAATTCCAATCGTCTTGGATTGTTTGTAGGAGTCATGATTCTAGCAATGCGTTTGCCTCAGCTGCAGGTGTTGCCGGTCTTTTTGGGTTTTCTTACTTACAAAGTAGCACTGCTTATCTATACCTTTCGCACCTTTCTACGTCCTACAACACTCCGCTAGACCATCTTCAACCACACGAGTATCGCTTGTGTGAATCTCACTCGCTGGAGACCGCTCCTGAATGGAAATGTTCAGTGTTTTAAACAATATCAACCCTTTGCCTTTGGCCGCACTCGATGTTGGCCATCATCTTTACTGGCAAATTGGTGGTTTGAAAGTACATGGACAGGTGTTACTAACATCCTGGTTTGTGATCGCTGCTCTTTTAATTGTTTCCGTTTTGGCAACGCGCAATATGCAGCGCATTCCTAGTGGTTTGCAAAATCTACTGGAGTATGCCCTGGAGTACATTAGAGATCTGGCGAAAAACCAAATCGGTGAAAAAGAATATCGTCCCTGGGTGCCCTTTATCGGCACCTTATTTCTGTTCATCTTCGTATCCAACTGGTCTGGTGCGTTGTTACCGTGGAAACTGATTCATTTGCCGGAAGGCGAATTGGCTGCCCCAACTAACGACATCAACACTACTGTGGCTTTGGCGTTGCTGACTTCTTTGGCTTATTTCTATGCTGGTTTTCGCAAACGCGGCATTGGATATTTTGCTAAATACATTCAGCCTACTCCGATACTATTGCCCATCAATATCTTAGAGGATTTTACGAAACCTCTTTCCCTCAGCTTCCGATTATTTGGTAATATTTTGGCGGATGAATTAGTAGTAGCAGTATTGGTACTATTAGTCCCGCTGTTTGTACCTTTACCAGTGATGGTGTTAGGGCTATTTACTAGTGCTATTCAAGCATTAGTGTTTGCCACCTTGGCAGCAGCCTACATCGGTGAGGCAATAGAAGGTCATGGCGGCCACGAAGAAGAACATTAAGAACCACTGCGCCTCAGCGCATCATTTGTAAATTATTAACCGTTTTCTAAATTAAGGTAAAACAATCATGAATCCAACTGTTGCTGCTGCTTCCGTACTTGCTGCTGCTCTTGCCGTCGGCCTAGCTTCGATCGGCCCTGGTATTGGTCAAGGTAATGCTGCTGGTAAAGCGGTAGAAGGTATTGCCCGTCAACCAGAAGCTGAAGGTCAAATCCGGGGTACCTTGCTTCTATCTTTGGCGTTTATGGAGTCTTTGACTATTTATGGTCTGGTAGTTGCCTTGGTACTATTGTTTGCTAACCCTTTCGCTTAAGCTTTTAACTCATTGAGTTGGATCACGGTTCTAGGACTGCGGAAATACTCCAGTCCTGCCTTTTCCAAATAGTTAATCTTATTCTTTAGGAAAGCATGATCATGATCCCCCACACAATTTTGTTAATTGCGGAAGCAGTAGCGAAAGAGGGCGGTTTGTTCGATTTCAATGCGACGATGCCAATCATGGCGGTTCAATTTATCGTGTTGGCCGCTCTGCTGAACGCCTTATTCTATAAGCCCGTCGGCAAGATGATTGACGATCGCAATGAATACATCCGCAGTAATTCCCTCGGAGCAGAAGATCGTTTGGTCGAGGCTCAGAAGTTAACTAAGCAATTTGAAGCTGATCTAATGGACACACGGCGACAGGCTCAGGCAGTAATTGCCAAGTCTAAAGCTGATGCCCAAAAAATCGCTAGTGAAAAGATCGCGGCTGCTCAACAACAGGCGCAAGCCGAACGGGAGAAAGCTGCCAGTGAGATTGCCCAACAAAAGCAAGCGGCTTTTTCTTCTTTAGAGAAAGAAGTAGATGCTTTAAGCAAGCAAATTCTCACTAAGTTGTTGGGAGCTGAGTTAGTCAAATAACTCTTGCCCACATAAAAAAATAACAACGGACAGCGCTTGCGCCAGCCGTTAAGTCACAAATAGATTAAAGAAATATCATGGCAACTGGCTTATTCCTCGCCACAGAGGCGCATGGTGTTGGTCTAAATTTAAATTTATTTGAAACCAACATTCTTAATCTCGGTATCGTTCTGACGTTGGTGTTTGTCTTTGGCCGCAAGTTTTTAACTAAAACCCTTGGCGAAAGACGATCACAAATCGAAGCCGCAATCGCCGATGCTGAAAAGCAACAAAAGCAAGCCGCAACTGCCCTGGTAGATGCGAAAAAACAATTGACCGATGCTCAAGCTCAAGCCGCCAAGATTACGCAGGAAGCTGCGGCTGGTGCAGAAGTCGCCTACGCTGATATTTTGGCGAAGGCTGCTCAAGACGTAGCAACCCTCCAGCAGATTGCTAATCAAGATGTCAGCTCTGAGCAAGATAAGGCCATTGCCGAACTACGGCAACGGGTGGTGAATCTCGCGATCGCCAAGGCCGAAGCCCAGTTACCAACCATGCTGGACGATGCCAAGCAAACGACGCTAGTTGAACGCAGTATCAGTTTAGTAGGGGGTAAATAATGCAAGGTAGTAATGTTGTCAGCAACACGCTCCTCAATCCTTATGCGGAGGCGATGATGGCAGTAGCTGAATCGCAGAACTTACTGGATAAATTCAATGATAATTGCAACACGGTGTTGCAGGTGCTCAACGATTCAGCTGACTTACAACAATTTATAGATAGCCCGATTGTAAAGGCTAGCGATAAAAAGGCTGTAATTCAAAAAGTCTTCGGGGAAAGCCTTGACCCGATGATGTTGAACCTGATCATGGTATTGGTTGATCGTGGTCGCATAGCCTTTCTCGCTGGTGTGTGTGGGCAGTATCAAGTGATGCTGCGCAAACTCCGCGGTGATGTTTTAGCAGAAGTGACAACTGCCGTTGCTTTGACTGAAGCTCAAACCAAATCGATTAAAGACCGCGTCAAGGCCATGACTGGCGCTAATAACGTGGATATTATGGCCAAGATAGAACCCAACATTGTCGGTGGGGTGATTATTAAGGTCGGCTCGCAAATTATTGATTCCAGTCTGCGGAGCCAGCTCCGACTTATTGGAATGAGTTTGGCCAGATAGACTGCGGGCAGCCTAGCGAATTATTAAAGTTCTCCTTAGTGATTTAAGTATGATTAGCATTAGACCTGACGAAATTAGTAACATTATTCGCCAGCAAATCGAACAGTACAGCCAAGATACCAAGGCCTCTACCGTTGGTACTGTACTGCAAGTTGGTGACGGCATTGCCCGGGTCTATGGCTTGGATAAAGTCATGGCGGGTGAGTTAGTAGAATTTGAAGACGGCACTGTTGGTATTGCTCTTAACCTCGAATCCGACAATGTTGGCGTGGTGTTAATGGGCAATGGCCGTGATATCCAAGAAGGCAGTACTGTAAAAGCTACTGGCAAAATCGCTCAAATTCCCGTAGGGGAAGCGACCATTGGTCGGGTCGTCGATGCTTTGGCACGACCAATTGATGGCAAGGGCGATATTAACACCACCGAAACTCGTTTGATCGAATCGATGGCTCCGGGAATCATTGAACGGCGTTCGGTTTACGAACCCATGCAGACTGGGATCACTTCGATCGATGCCATGATTCCGGTTGGTCGTGGTCAGCGGGAGTTGATTATTGGTGATCGACAGACGGGGAAGACTTCGATCGCTGTTGATACCATCATCAACCAGAAGGGTGAAGATGTTGTTTGTGTTTATGTGGCGATCGGACAAAAGGCTTCTACCGTAGCAAATGTCATTAACGTTTTGCAAGAAGCGGGCGCCATGGCCTACACAATTGTGGTAGCGGCCAACGCTAACGATCCAGCCACTCTGCAATATTTGGCTCCTTACACAGGGGCAGCTCTAGCTGAGTACTTTATGTACAAAGGCAAAGCTACTCTGATTGTTTACGATGATTTGTCTAAACAGGCTCAGGCTTATCGTCAAATGTCGCTATTACTGCGTCGACCACCCGGTCGGGAAGCTTATCCCGGTGACGTATTCTACATTCACTCTCGTCTGTTAGAAAGAGCGGCCAAACTGAGCACCGAATTAGGCGAAGGCAGTATGACGGCGCTACCAATTATCGAAACTCAAGGTAGTGACGTATCCGCCTACATCCCCACCAACGTAATTTCTATTACTGACGGTCAGATCTTCTTATCTTCTAACCTGTTCAACTCCGGTCTGCGACCAGCCGTAAATGCTGGTATCTCCGTATCCCGCGTAGGATCGGCAGCGCAGACTAAAGCAATGAAGAAAGTAGCTGGTAAGTTGAAGCTAGAACTAGCTCAATTTGACGACTTGCAGGCTTTCGCTCAATTTGCTTCGGACTTGGATAAAACTACTCAAGACCAATTAGCTCGGGGTGCCCGCTTGCGGGAAATTCTGAAGCAGCCGCAGTACGCGCCACTCTCGGTTCCAGAACAAGTGGCTGTCGTATATGCGGGATTGAATGGTTACCTTGATGAAATTGCCGTTAACAAAGTGGCTGAATTCACCCTTGGTCTCCGTGATTATCTGAAGAGTAGCAAGCCACAGTATGCTGAAAACATTAAGTCCAACAAAATGCAGTTGACTGATGAAGGCGAAGCCATGCTGAAGGAATCGATCAACGAATACAAGAAGACTTTCTTAGCTGCGGCTTAGAATTCGGGCGGGGGTTAGCCCCCGCTGCCCTTCATAGAAGTAAATAGATATAAATATTATGGCTAACCTTAAGGCTATTCGCGATCAGATTCAATCTGTTAAAAATACTAAAAAAATCACTGAGGCGATGCGCTTAGTAGCTGCTGCTAAGGTGCGACGGGCGCAACAGCAAGTTATTGCTACTCGTCCTTTTGCTGACCGCTTGGCACAGGTTTTATATGGTGTCCAAGGTCGCCTCAGTTCAGAGGATGTCCAATTACCACTACTGGATGTCCGCGATATTAAATGTGTTGGGTTATTAGTAGTTACTGGCGATCGCGGTTTGTGCGGTGGATACAATAGCGCTATTATCAAAAAAGCGGAACTACGGGCGAAAGAACTGCAAGCACAGGGTCTTAGCTATAAATATATTTTGGTAGGTCGGAAGGCTACTCAATATTTCCAGCGACGGCAAGCACCGACAATCGAGACTTACATTGGTTTGGAACAGATTCCCACCGCCGCAGAAGCTAGCAATATTGGGGAGCAATTAATCGCCTCATTCTTGGCGGCAGAAGTTGATCGGGTGGAGTTGGTTTATACCAAATTCGTCTCTTTGATTGCTTCACGACCAGTAATTCAAACGCTATTGCCTTTGACTCCTCAAGGTTTGGAAGTTCAAGATGATGAAGTGTTTCGCCTCACGAGTAAGGGTGGCAACTTTGAAGTGCAGCGCGAAAAAATGGCTTCTAAAGTGGCACCCCTGCCGCGCGATATGATCTTTGAACAAGAGCCAACTCAAATCTTACAATCTTTGCTACCACTGTATCTGAACAATCAGCTATTGCGGGCACTGCAAGAGTCCGCCGCTAGTGAGTTGGCAGCACGGATGACGGCCATGAATAATGCTAGCGACAATGCAAAGTCTTTGATTAGTACTTTGACTCTTACTTACAATAAGGCGCGGCAAGCGGCCATTACCCAGGAAATTCTGGAAGTAGTTGGCGGTGCCGAGGCATTGCAAGGGTAAGGTTAAAATCTCTTTTGATGTTTCATAGCAGCTTGGAAGTTAGAACAATACTTCTAGGCTGCTTTATCTTTAAGTAATTTATGTTAGCTTAAAGCAGTTGATATATATTATCAATACCAAACTAATAAACGCTCTTCATGTCCAATCAAATCAATGATGGAGCCAGCCGTTGGCCAAGGCGAAAGATTTTGCAGTGGGGCATGGGGAGCGGATTAGGCGTGATCGCTACTGTCTATGGCTTACAGTCTATTAATCGCCGCCGCCAAGCACAGGTTCCAGCGATGACGGAGATGAGTAGTGAGCCAGCTAACAGCGGCTTTAACCCCGTCAGGTATCTGCGCAATTTTGACTATGGTACCGTCACTCAAGAAAATGGCCGCACAGTGCGGGAGTTCCGTGTTGAAGCTCGTACTTCAACGGTGCAGCTTAATAAGGTTACTAGTTTCATCACCTGGAACCTCAATGGTCAAGTACCTGCGCCTACCCTGCGCGCCAAACAGGGTGATCGGGTTCGCGTGATTTTTTATAACCGAGCTGGCCACGCTCATTCCTTGCATTTTCATGGCACCCATCCCGCTGCGATGGATGGGATCAAACCTGTCAAGAATAGTAAAGTATTTATCTACGAATTCGATGCCGAGCCTTATGGGGTACACCCATATCACTGCCACATTGAGCCAGTCACTAGGCATATTGGAAAAGGTTTATACGGCATGTTGATTGTCGATCCGCCCACCGCTCGTCCATTGGCCGATGAGATGGTGTTGATTATGGGTGGCTATGATCTCAATGAAGATCGGAAAAATGAGCTATTTGCCTTTAATGGTTTACCGAACTACTATATGCACCACCCTATACCGATTCAGCAAAATCAATTAGTTCGTTTGTACGTACAGAATATGATTGAGTTCGACCCCGTAGCAACCTTTCATCTTCATGCCAATATGTTTCAGGTATACCCGACTGGCCGTACCCTAGTGCCGACCTATGAAAGTGATGTAATTACGATGGGTACCGCCGAGCGGCATATTTTAGAATTTAGCTTCAAATATCCTGGTCAATATATGTTTCATCCCCATCAAGACTATATGGCACAAGCCGGCTGCATGGGTTTATTCGATGTTCTTGCATCGGCTTGATACTCTTGATCTCGGCGATTAAGCTCTATCCCTATTGCAATTATTTCTCAAAAAAGTTAGGATTGGCAAAATCAAGTTAATGAAACTAGTTTTCAATAGCTAAGGTTTTTATCTCACTGGCCACGTTCTTACAGTCTTCATTCAGAATCCATTGATGAAACTTTCTCCGTACTTTAGTTTTTGTTTAGTTACTGTTTCCTTATTCAGTCTGAGTTCCTGCACTAGTGCTCCAGAAGCTGGTTCATTATCTGCTCCCCCATCTAATGTCGAGTCATCTACTAGCTCTGTGGCTAGTCAACATAGTGGTGGACACAGCAAAAAAATAAATATTAATGATGCACTACTCTCAGAACTAGATAAACTAGAAGCTAAACTAGGCGTGCCAGCTCTTTCTAACAAAATCAAAGGCAGTCGCCCTTATGGTAAGCCCGAAGAATTAGTTAGCAAAAAAGTGATTGACCAGGCGCAGTTCGATCAAATCAAAGATTTGGTGACGATCGAAAAAGTAGAACTGACTGGTGAAGCTAAAGACGTTGACTACATGACGAAGCTAGGTCTGATGAAAGGTCACTTGTTAGTGGCTAAGGAATTGCTAGATCTGAAAAAAGTTGATCAAGCCGAACCGCATATTGGTCACCCTGTCGAAGAAATTTATGCTGATGTGGAAGAGCAGCTTAAGGAGCGCAAAGTGCCAGAGTTTAAAACCTCACTTAATTCTCTGCTGGACTTGGTGAAGGCTGGCGGCAAAGATACTGGAAAAATGACTACAGATTTTAATACTTCGGTTAAGTCTATAGATGGCGCAATCGCCGTCCTCCCAACTGCTCAAAGAACTTCATCGAAATTTGTCTTGCAGATTATCAATGGTTTACTAGATACGGCTAACTCGGAGTACGGGGCGGCGATTGCTAATGGCAAAATTGCCCAAGCTGTAGAGTATCAAGATTCACGGGGCTTCGTCATTTATGCTAATGAATTATTTAAGACGATTGAACCTCAACTCCAAAAAGACAATCCGGCTGCTGCTGCTGTGATCCGTAAATCCATGACAAATCTGACCCAAGCTTGGCCAGCACCGATTCCTCCAGCAGCTCCTGTTAAAACTCCGGTGGAAGTAACTACGCTCGTTAAAAGCATTGAAGCTGAAGCCCAGAAAATTGTCCAGCCTGCTGTTTAAATCTGTAATTGTTAGAGAAACCATCAATGGACTTTAGTTCTGCCTTACCTACTTTTATTATCACTTTACGCGAAGGCGTAGAAGCGGCTCTTATTATAGGCATTGTATTTGCTTATCTAAAAAAAGCTGGTAAAACCCACCTCAAAAACTGGATCTATTTCGGAATTGGAGCTGGGATTGCCATCAGTGCTATGGCAGGGGCTGCTTTTGAGTGGGCTATCAAGGGCTTGGGCGCGGCGAATCAGCAGTACGCGGGGACAATCGAGCCATTGATGGAAGGCTTTTTTGGGCTATTGGCGATCGGACTACTCAGTTGGATGCTAATTTGGATGGCTCGACACGCCAAGGGTTTAAAGCAAGAAGTAGAAGGGGCAGTGGGCAGTGCACTGAAAAGTGAGACCCAAGCAGGCTGGGGGATATTCAGCCTAGTTTTCTTTGCGATCCTCCGCGAAGGCTTTGAAACAGTGTTGTTTATTGCCAGTAAATTTCAGCAGGGGATTGTACCAACGTTGGGAGCGATCGCCGGTATAGGAGCAGCTACTCTAATTGGGGTGCTTTTGTTTAAGTGGGGGATGCGCTTAAATATTCGCAAATTTTTTGCAGTGATGGGTATCTTACTACTGTTGATTATTGCTGGTTTAGTTGTAACATCACTAGCTCGTTTTGACCAAGCGGTCAATTCTGCCGCTCAAATAAATCGAGAGTCTCAAAGTATCTGTTTTTTCCACGAGCGGTTTGCTAGACCTGCTGACCAAGATTGTATTCTGGGGCCAATGATTTGGAACTTAAGTAAAATCATGCCCGAAGAACAGTTCCCTGGATTAGTGTTTTCAGCATTGTTTGGTTATGTACAACGATTATATTTAATCCAAGCCATTGGCTATGTCGTTTTTTTGGTTGGTATAGGTGGTCTTTATTTACAGCCGCACACTTGGCGATTAAATTGGTTTCGTGACCGCCCAGACAAGCTAGAAAATATCGATTCCTAAACTGTAATCAATTGTTGCTGTCAGAATCCGATGACATCAGCGAGATCGACTTACTACACTTCCAGTCGTTGTTGATAATTGCCGGATAGCCCATGTTAATTGCTTCTGAGCAGATGCCATAAACAGTGAGCTGACAATCTAGCATCTGCCAGCCACATTTCTCGACTTGCTTGAGACTCTGTTTGAGAATTGAATCATTCTCAAATTCGATTATCCGGTTGCATTGAATACAAACCAGGTGATGGTGATGATATGGTGATGCTGTATTGATTTCATAGTGCTTGTGACCTTCCGCTAGTTCTAACTCACGCAAAATACCCATCCGCGCCATGATTTTCACCGTGCGATAAACGGTGGACAGACTGATGTTGGCTTGTTGTCTTTCTAGTGATTTATATAAATCATCGGCACTGAGATGATCACCTTGCGGTAGTGCCTGAAAAATTTGTAGGATTTTTTCACGTTGAGTAGTCAGCCGCCAGCCTTTGTCATTTAGCTCTGCCCGAAAAGAGTTAGGTGTGATAGCCACTGGTAATTTCTAGTTAGCGTATTGTCGTGTTAAGCTAGATTATATATCTTATGAGAATAAATCTCAATAAGCTTTCACTTAATGACTAAAAGGCGCTGCAAGCAGCAATTACCCAGGAAATTCTGGAAGTTGTTGGTGGTGCAGAAGCATTACAGAGCTAAAACTATTAGCCTTTAGATTGTGTAATGACAGCTCAAAAGCTACTAGGTAGTTTTGGGGCTGTTTTGTCTTTCAGAATTCGGGTTAGCCTTAAAAGTGCGATAAATCCTGATTTCTTTCAAGCTGATAAATATTAACTGTATAATGCTATTTTTATACATCTAGATACCGGATCATGGACTTGTCTCGTGAAACTGTTATTACTTGCTATCGTCAGCGCATTACTCAAGGCGATCGCTCTAAGCTTTTTAAATCCGAGTTGGAATTGTTGATTGCTGATTTTATTGAGCAGTTAGTTGCCATCAAGTCGCGTCCGCGAATTGAGTCTCTTTGTCTCAAGGAAATTGCGCTGCTGGAGGAAGGCTACCCTCAGCCAACTGTGGGTAAGGTCTATTTACCAATGTACCGCAAGGCCATTAAGAAAGCGATCGATGATGGTCGGCTACCGCTAGTCAAAGCTACTAGTCAGGAGTATTCTTACTCAAAGCGAAATGGTGTTTCTGGTTCTACGAGAGAACACTTTGCTCTCACCTATTTGAAGTACGATATGGCCACTTATGGCGAATTTGCTGCGGCTTCTGCCGATCGCAATAATACCAAGCAAGACAACCTCCAGCCCATTGAGTTAGGGTCTTTTTTGGCGGCTACAGCTAATTTATTGATGTCTGATCATCCTTTTGACTTGGCGGCAGGCATTGCCGCTGCTACTGGTCGCCGTTTTTCAGAGGTGGTGGCCAAAGGAACGTTTGATTTGTCTGATAATTCCTACTGGTTGTCGTTTGAGGGTCAGCTGAAGAAACGCACTAAAGCGGATGGCTTTCTCACGCCTTGTCTTTTCCCCGCTCACATTGTGCTGGCTGCTTTAGAACGTTTTCGGGGGCATCCGCGCATTGTTTTGCTCTCTCAGGGTTCACCGGATGAACTTAATCGCAGCTTAGCTGATTCGGTGAAGCGCTCGGTTAAGGCACATTTTGGTAAAATCGTGCCGATTTTACCAGGAGAAAAAGCGGTCTCTGTTCATAATCTACGCGGTGTTTATGCTCAGATCTGTACTTATTTTTTCTGTCCGCCCGATCGCACTACTGCCCGTTTCTTGCAAGAGTGTCTTGGCCATGTTATTTCTGAGGCAGAACTGAAACGATCGAATTCTTCCGCGACTCAGTATTATTTTCATTACTATCTGGTTGATGATTTGGGCGGACATTTATCAGCCAAGGGTGTCAAATTAGGGGTAAATGATTCTAATGATTCGATTGAACCTTTATTCATCCCGGCCGAGCCAGCAGAATCTGTCGTTCAGAATGATTTGCTTTACACTCTTCAGGAAGAGGTCAGGCGTCTGTGGGCACAGGTCAACCAGACTACTGTGCCGGTGGTAGATTTGTCTGGAGATATTGCCAATGTTCTGGAGCGAGTGTCTTCTTTAGAAAAAGACCTAAAAGATGCTCACCGTCGTATTGATCAGCTTTTGATGATCGTTCAGCCTGATATTCCGCGCAATTCTAAGCGGCGCACTCCGGCTGCCACCAAGATATTAATGGCGATCGATTTGATCATGGAGTGGAATTCCAGCTATGACCCGAAATTCGCGGTTTCTCAGACTCTTTTGCTAAAAGCTACTGGTTGCAACCGTCCGGCTATTCAACGGGTTTTGGTCGATCTAGCCGAGGAAATCGATCGGCATCATGCTCAATTTTCGATTAGTCGGCGCGGTCAAGCCAGGGATCTCAATTCAATTTTAGAGTGGCTGAAGTCTCGGGTCGTTGATATTTGAAGGTTTTATTTTTGGATGCCATGATAATTCTCCAAAATTTTTGATGAAATTACACTTATTCCTGAGAGTTATTGCCCAGCCCCGAAAAGTCTTGTTTCAGCTTTTGCAGTTCTTGCTCTGATGAATTTTCGACATCAATGATTTCATTACGGGCAGCACTAATTGCCCGAATTAGCTCATCTAGTTTGATCTGAACTGCTTTGGCATCGCGGTTCTGCGAGTTTTGGATCAAGAAAACCATTAAGAACGTTACAATTGTTGTCCCAGTGTTAATGACCAGCTGCCACGTATCAGAAAACTTAAAAATTGGTCCAGTGATTGCCCAAATAATAATCACGGTGACTGCTAAGATCGAGGCGATCGGAGAGCCAACAGCTTCGGAAGTTTTACGAGCCAGCTTATAGAATAAGCCTTGTTGTGGCGGCTGTTTACGCATGAGATGAGGTTCTTTTCAGAAGTAAGAATTTGAGTCTCTAGTTTTTCTGCATTTTGTTAAGTGCTTTTTCAGCTTGCTTAACTACGGGCAACCTAGCATCGTTAGAGCGGCTCATTTTGTCACGATCAGCGGCATCACCCTGAACTTCATTAAGTGCCCCTTGAGAGCGCTCTTCAATAGTTTTAAGTGACATAGCTGGCGAATTGATTGCTTCTTCGGCCTTCCGTTCAATTTTGTCTAGCTGCACCGTCCCTTTGGTAA
>CAXTSZ010000016.1:0-51311 GCA_964247125.1 uncultured bacterium | reverse complement strand
TAATCGCTGGGTAGCTTTCCTCGCCACTCCCTCCCAAAATTGTCCGGACTATTGGCTTTAGCCAATGGTTTGAAATTGGTTTTGACCTTGACGGCGTTCATTTCCGCACGGCCGAACACTACATGATGGCTGAAAAAGCCCGATTATTTGGCGACCGGGCAACTCTGCAAAAAATTCTGACGGTTCAGCACCCCCGCGCTGCCAAAGAACTTGGCCGAGAAGTACAAGATTTTCAACCTCACATTTGGGATGCCCAGCGTTTCGAGATTGTGGTGCGTGGTAATCTGGCCAAATTCAGTCAAAACAGCAGTTTAAAACAATTTTTGATCGATACGGGAGATCGGGTTTTAGTAGAAGCCAGTCCGGTAGATAAAATCTGGGGCACAGGACTAGCTGCCGATAGCCCGGATGCTGAGCGCCCTGACAAATGGCCAGGATTGAACCTCTTGGGATTTGCTTTGATGGCAGTCCGCCGCGATCTCCAAGTAATTTGATCAAATCTGTTCTTTAATCAACGATAATGATTATCATTACGTTAATGTTGCGCCGATGTTAGAAGTCCAGCGATTAGCTGTCAATTACTCAGGATTTACAGGTCTGAGCGATGTGAGTTTCTGCGTGCAGCCCGGAGAATTGGTGGGCGTGATGGGACCCAACGGAGCTGGTAAAAGCACGATGCTCAAAGCCATGCTGGGCCTAACACCTAGTACAAGTGGGCTAGTGAGTTACTGTACTTGTCCGCTGTGTCGGCAGCTCGATCGTGTGGCTTATCTCCCACAGCGCTCTCAGGTCGATTGGGACTTTCCGATTACCGTCCAGCGGGTGGTCATGATGGCGCGCACCCGCAGCCTTGGCTGGCTGCGTCGTCCCCGCAAAAAAGATCGAATTTTGGTGCAGGCTGCCTTAGAACGGGTGGAGATGTGGCATCTGCGCGATCGCCGCATTGGAGAGTTATCTGGGGGCCAACAGCAACGGGTATTTTTGGCTCGTTCGCTGGCCCAGCAAGCTGATGTATTTTTGCTCGATGAGCCATTTACAGGCGTAGATAGCAAAACCGAGACCATTATTTTTGATATTTTTGCCGAACTCAAGGCACTGGGCAAAATCTTGCTAGTCAGCAGCCACGACTGGGGTCAGTCGATCCATCAGATCGATCGCATGTTGCTCCTCAATCAAAAATTGATCGCCGATGGGACACCCCAGGAAGTAATGACTCCCGAGAACCTCCATTTAGCCTACGGCGTGGATTTGCGGTTACCTAGTCCGGCGGCTGACGATCTTTTTTGTTAAACCTACCGCTTAAGCTGTGAACTGCAATGCCTCACCGCGCACCTCTGTGTGTAACTGGCCATGGTCATAGGCAACCTGTCCCAAAACGATGGTTACCACCGGGTGGCCAGTGAGTTCCCAACCCTCAAATGGACTCCAACCACATTTGGTTTGCAACTCCGATCGCAAAACTGGCCGATAGTTTTGCAGATCTACGAGCACCAAATCTGCATCATACCCAGCAGCAATCGCCCCCTTCTGCGGAATGCCATAAGCCTTTGCTACGGCGGTAGACATCCAATTAGAGACCTGTGCCACTGTACATTTACCAGCGATCGCCTGGGTGAGCATTAGAGGTAAGGCGGTTTCCACGCCGGGCATCCCCGAGGGAGCCGCTGGATAGCCTTTGGCCTTTTCTTCTAAAGTATGGGGCGCATGATCGGTAGCAATAAAGTCGATCGTGCCATCCAGTAAAGCCTGCCATAAGACTTGATTGTCATGAATGCTGCGCAGGGGTGGATTCATCTGCGCTAGGGTGCCAATGCGATCGTAATCTGACGTATTTAACAACAAATGCTGGGGAGTAACTTCTGCTGTTACCCAGCTTAGTTTATGCTCGCGGAGAAATTCGACCTCGATCGCCGTGGATAAATGCAAAATATGCAACCGCCGCTGGTATTTTTCCGAGAGAGACACTGCCAATTTTGTCGCATTTAACGCCGCAATATCATCTTGAATCACTGAGTGAGTGGCTGGATTAGTAGACCCTGCAAATTCTTGCTTGCGTTGATTAATCCGAGCTTGATCTTCGGCGTGGACAGCAATTAACCGCCGGCCGTTAGCAAAGATCGGCTCCAAAAATTCCACGCTTTCAACGAGCAAGTCGCCATGTTGCGAACCCATGAAAATCTTGATGCCACAGACGGGCTGGGCGGTATTCAAATCCGGTAAATTCTCAGCGGTGGCACCAATAAAAAAGCCATAGTTCACCAAACATTTACTAGCCGCCCGCTGTAACTTATCATCAAGGGCAGCTTGCGTGATCGTCAGCGGCTTGGTATTGGGCATTTCCAAGAAAGAAGTGACCCCGCCCTTGGCACAGGCGCAACTAGCCGTGAACAAATCTTCTTTGTGTTCTAGTCCGGGTTCCCGAAAATGTACTTGGGGGTCGATTACTCCCGGCAACAAAGTTAAACCTCTACCGTCTATTTCTAAGTCAGCCGTCCCGGGGATGTGTTCAGCAACTGATGCGATCGATCGATCTCTGACTAAAACATCTCCCACCATCCAACTGCCATCAGGCATTAAGATCTGGGACTGGCGAATCAGCAAGGAGCTAGTCATAACGCTAACAAGGTAGAGGTCATAACATCCATTATCTGGTTTCGAGCGCAACTCCAGTGATTATAATTAGGGAAGCTCACGAAAAGTCTCAATCTAATACTGCAATCACCTAAAAAATCACCTATGGCCACAGAGCAACAACCAATTACTCCCCCATCGACACCAGTAGCCCATCCGCCCGCTGAAAATTTTTGGGTAGAAACCATCAAGACCATTGGACTGAGTGTAGTACTGGCCTTGGGAATGCGCACTTTTGTGGCCGAAGCCCGCTACATTCCTTCTGGCTCGATGGAACCCACTCTCCAGGTCGATGATAAATTAATCGTCGATAAGGTTAGTTATCGGTTTTCTGATCCGCAACGCGGTGATATTGTGGTCTTTGACCCTAATGAATATTTGGAAAAAGAAGGGATCAAAGATGCCTACATTAAAAGAGTGATTGGTCTCCCTGGTGATGTTGTCAGCGTTCATAACGACCATGTCACCATCAACGGTCAGCCGTTAAGTGAGAACTATCCCAGCTGGTCCGCTCCTGACAAAATGACCGAAATATATGCCAAAAGAGTCGCTGAGAATAACAAGAAAAAGCCCGAGGAGCGAGACCCCAACATCGCACCCTGGAACCCAGACAGCGCATCCACCCCAGACTATCCCGAAGTGACCACCAAGTTGATTAATGCCCCCGCCGACCCCGCCTGGCAGCAAGGAAAAGTCCCTGCTGGGAAATATCTAGTCTTGGGCGATCATCGCAATGGGAGTTCGGATGGTCGTTTCTGGGGGTTCGTGCCGCGCAGTAAGATTGTGGGCAAAGCCGTCGTTAAGTTTTGGCCATTAAATCGGATTGGTGGTATCGAACCGCAGCCCGCTTACCGCAAGTAAACAATTATCAATTCCCTATTTTGGGTACCCCTCGCTATCAGTTGTCAGTGCTACAATTGACCCCATGGCTAGGGGTGCCTCATTTGAATGAGGCTGAGAAAATACCCTTGCACCTGAGACTGGGTAATGCCAGCGGAGGGAAGCTGTTTATCTTAAGGAAAATGAAATATGCGTACTGAATGGGTTGCCAAACGTCAAGGTCAAGCCAATGTTACTCAAATGCATTATGCCCGCACTGGCGTAATCACTGAAGAAATGGACTTTGTGGCCAAACGTGAGAACTTGCCAGTGGAGTTGATTCGCGATGAAGTAGCGCGGGGGCGGATGATTATTCCGGCCAACGTTAACCACACCAATTTAGAGCCAATGGCGATCGGCATCGCTTCTAAGTGCAAAGTCAATGCCAACATTGGTGCCTCACCCAATTCTTCGGGTATTGATGAAGAGCTAGAAAAACTAGCCTTAGCCGTCAAGTATGGTGCTGATACCGTCATGGACTTGACCACCGGCGGTGGCAACCTGGATGAGATTCGGATCGCGGTCATTAAAAATTCCCCAGTACCGATCGGGACTGTCCCCATCTACCAAGCGTTAGAAAGCGTCCACGGTAACATTGAAAGCCTTACTGCCGAAGACTTTCTGCACATCATTGAAAAACATGCCCAACAAGGAGTCGATTACCAAACCATCCATGCGGGGATCTTGATTGAGCATTTGCCCTTGGTGCGCAATCGGTTGACTGGTATTGTCTCGCGCGGCGGTGGCATCTTGGCTCGGTGGATGCTGCATCACCACAAGCAGAACCCACTGTACACGCGCTACAACGACATCATTGAAATCTTCAAAAAATATGACGTGTCCTTTAGTTTGGGTGATTCACTGCGTCCCGGTTGTACCCATGATGCTTCGGATGAAGCGCAACTGGCTGAACTGAAGACGCTGGGCAATCTGACCCGCCAGGCTTGGGAGCATAACGTGCAAGTGATGGTGGAAGGTCCTGGTCATGTGCCGATCGATCAGATTGAATTTAATGTGAAAAAGCAAATGGAAGAATGCTCCGAAGCACCTTTCTATGTGTTGGGTCCGTTGGTCACTGATATTGCACCGGGTTATGACCACATTACTTCAGCGATCGGCGCAGCTATTGCTGGTTGGCATGGCACGGCGATGCTGTGCTACGTGACACCGAAAGAACACTTGGGTTTACCCAATGCGGAAGATGTGCGCAATGGTCTAATTGCTTACAAAATTGCTGCCCATGCAGCAGATATTGGTCGGCACCGTCCAGGGGCACGCGATCGAGATGATGAGTTATCTAGAGCTAGATATAACTTTGACTGGAATCGTCAGTTTGAGTTGTCGCTCGATCCAGAGCGCGCCAAGGAGTATCACGATGAAACGCTACCCGCCGACATCTACAAAACTGCCGAGTTCTGCTCAATGTGTGGTCCCAAGTTCTGTCCGATGCAAACGAAAGTCGATGCTGAGGCTCTCACTGAGCTGGAAAAATTCTTAGCCAAAGAAGCATCACCGACCGCTTTGGTTTAAATATTGGGCAATTAATCCCCTCTAGTTCGCCCAGCGGGAGGACGAGAGGGGATAGTTACTATTACCGAACACATTTTTTTAGACTTTCAATAGTTGTAATACAATTCCGACTATTGAACCCAACAAAAGAACCACCGTAGCTAGGGTACTAATCCCAAATCCAGGACCACGTTTTTCCGCCGCTTGATAGTAGCCCCAAGCGTAGATGATCCGGCCCACAATCCAGATAGCGCCGAGAATGGCAGCAGCGATCGGCGAGACAAAAGTGGCAAAAATCCACAGGGCGGGCAAAAACAAAACCAGCTGTTCTAGGGTGTTCTGCTGAACTCGCAAAACCCGCTCAAAATCAGAGTTTCCCGATACGGCCGGTGCCTTTACGCCGTATTTAGCTCTGGCTCCACCGACGTTAATGGTAACGACTAAAAAAAGCAAGAGCGCTGCAATTGTAACTAGACTGACCAAAGGTGACATAGCATATCCCAATTTAATTCATTGAGCATAGCACTAGTGTGAACGGGTGATGCTCAAGTATCGATCGCCAAAACAACCAAATTATCCATGAAAAATATCCTCCATATCACCCAACGCCAACAATGGGCAGTAGCCAAAAACTTGGGTACCTATCGGGGCGACACGTTAGACACCGAAGGATTTATCCATTGTTCCACGGCAGTTCAAGTGCTCGGATCAGCCCATCGTTTCTTTAAGAATCAGCAGGATCTAGTAATTTTAGTAATTGAGTGCGATCGCGTGCAACCAGAAATTCGTTACGAAGGGGCTGACGCCAATAACCTATTTCCACATATCTATGGCGCATTAAATATCAATGCAGTGGCGCAAGCCATCGATTTTGAAGCGGGGGCGGATGGTTTGTTCTTATTGCCACCAGACTAGCATTTAACTGTCATCACACTGACACCATGCAGCAACGACCAGTTAGATCTAAAGCATTGACCGCCCCAATGACTGCGGGTTGTTGGCCTAATTGAAAAGCTTCCTGCCAGTACCCCTGTCCCTGAAGCATTGGTGGCAAACCGTGCCGTTGTAAGACATTTTGAATACGCCAGAATGCCGTGGGCAATTGATTAAACGGAATATCTGGGAAGGCATGGTGAACAGCATGATAGTTCAATCCGCCCATCAACCAGCCGAACCAGGCATAAGTATTCAGATTGCGGCAGGTATAGAGTTGCGTTAGTTGGTAGCCCTCAGTTTGTCCCCATAGGCCATAGTGCTCTAAATGATCACGCGTTTGCACCACCACTCCAGCAGTACGTTCCAAGATCAGCCAGCACAGCAGATAGCGACCCACTTCGCCCCGATCACTAAAAAAGGCTAGCAAGCCACCTTGAAGTACTAGCATCCCGATCAAATCAATCCAGAACTGCGATCGCAATTGCCGCAGCACCGTTCTCAACTGCCAAGCGCTCCTCCAGGTTTTGATAATTAGTCCAATGCCACCGCCTCCAAAAATATCTATCGGCCACTGGTGCCGGACATACCAACGCCGCCAGGGATGCGCCATTTGATACTCTTCCATTGTCCACTGCACCCGCTCGGGGTCGCGCAGATCAATGCCATTATAGGCATGATGAAAGTGATGAAGGATCGCATATGTGCCATAAGGCCAGAGCATTGGCCAAGTTATTAGGCGCGCCCAGACTGTCTCAAACCATTGCCAACCAGTGAGGGTTTGATGAACCATATCATGACTAGAGATCATCCAGAAAGCATAAAAGATACCCGCCACCGCCGTAATTATGACAAACTGGTAAAGCTCAGTAACTGACCAGGCTAGTGCCATTAAACTGAAAAATATTGCTCCAATCGTCCCAAATCGGCATAGACCAACTAGCGGATTGACTTGACGTAAATCAGCGATCGCGATTTGTAATTCTTTGGTGAGGTTGTCTGATGTCGTTATCCACGTCTTCATGCTGTACCTGCCTCGGAATGAATTGATCCTATCTCTATCCTACTGGGTGAAAAATTCTTCGAGCAATTGTTTAACGTTTTGTCTCAATTGAATATTTGGGACATCTTTCTTTATAAGCTATTGCATATTATTATCAATATAGGTGATAATGCCAGCAGCTAAAGTAGAAATTTTGGCTTGTAGATCAAGTATCCCATCGTGAGTATTTTGTATGCTGGTTCCGTTTTTGATTATGCTGCGTGAGGGGATTGAAGCTGCTCTCATCGTTGGCATTATTGACAGCTATCTGCGCCAGACAGGATATGTACAGTGGATGAAGCCAGTCTGGCTGGGTGTAACTCTAGCCATTTTTTTGTGCTTTGGCTTGGGAGTTATCTTAAAGGCAACTAGCAGTAACTACCCTCAAAATAACAGGAATTATTTGCATTAATAATTGCTTTACTGGCAGTGGGTGTTTTGAGTTGGATGGTGTTGTGCATGAAGCGAGCAGCCCGGTTAATGAAGACTGAGATTCAAGCATCCATTGATAAAGCTGTAGCTTCCGGTGATCGCTGGGGCATGACTCTGGTCGGCATGGCTTTCTTTGCAGTAGCAAGAGAGGGCTTAGAATCAGTATTTTTTCTATTAGCTACTTTCGAGCAAAATGTTGGTATTGAAGCTCCCATTGGTGCTGTTCTTGGTTTAATAGCTTCGGTGGCGATCGGCTTCGGGATCTATCAGGGTGGTATCAGAATCAATCTTCAGTACTTTTTTCGCTGGACAGGCTTGTTTATCCTGTTCGTAGCTGCGGGTTTACTAGCTAGCGCTTTTCGGGCTGCTCACGAAGCTGGTATCTGGAACTTTTTTCAGGATGTGGTGTTTGATGCCAGTAATTTTCTTCCCAAAAACGGTCTATTGGGAACTGTGCTATCTGGAATCTTAGGCTACAGCGATACTCCGACAGTAACAGAAGTCGTAGCTTACTTCAGTTATTTGGTTCCAATGCTGTTTTTATTCTTTGCTCCGCGTAAGACTGTTAAACCCGTGGTCTCACATTAAATAACTTCTCTTTAATTCATCATCATAAACACGCAAATATGAAATTTTTACCAATTCAATCCAATTTTATTGCTTTTTCTTTACTAACAATGATTATTGCTGCCTGCTCCAACGGTCAACAGGCTATCACATATGCTCCAAGTCCTAACGTCGCAGCTGCTCCATTAGCCTCTATCAAAGGGATTGCACCGACAACATTACCGCCAATGGATCTGTCAACGCCGATCGCGGCGTACAAAGTCTATATCACTAAAGAATTTGATCAGTTAGTCCCGAAAACCAAGGCTTTTACTGATGCGATAATTGCGGGCGATCTAGCTACAGCCCAAAAGCTTTACGCTCCAGCTCGTGTACATTGGGAGCGGGGCGAACCTGCCGCCGAAGCATTTACAGATTTGGACGCCACTATGGATCAGCGGGCAGACAAGTTTGAGCTGAAGGAGAAAGATCCGAAGTTTACTGGTTGGCATCGCTTAGAAAAAATTCTATTTCAAGACAAAACCACTAATGGTGCTAAAGAAATAGCTATCAATCTCCTCAAAGATACTTTGGAACTGCAAAAGCGCATGAAAACATTGGTCATTGAACCCAAGACAATGGTGGGTGGAGCCGCCGGGCTAATCGAAGAAGTAGCTGCTAACAAAATTAGTGGTGAGGAGGATCGTTATAGCCGCACAGACTTATGGGATTTCGCCGCCAATGTGGAAGGCTCCCAAAAAATTGTTGAGTTGCTGCGGCCAGCACTCCAAAAAGCTAATCCTGTTCTTTTGGCGCGGGTGGATGAAAACTTTGGGAAGGTAAATACTGGACTGGCTAAGTATAAAACTGCGGATGGTGGTTACCAGACTTATGACAAGTTGCAGGATGCCGATCGAAAGGATTTGAAAGCAGCTATCACTATTTTGGCAGAAGACCTATCTAAACTGAGGGGTACATTAGGTATCGAGTAGTCTCTTGCTTTATTGCTTTTTATTCATCTCAATTACAGTATTCAAGCTATGCTTTTTTTCAGTATTCGATCAAATATTGCTATTTTTCTTGCTCTAGCTAGCTTTTCAGGAAGTTGTTCAGCTAGTCAAACCAGTGAGAAAGCTGCCAGCGCTGAGGCTGTACCGGAGGTGGCCATCGCTGTTACCGAAAAAGCCTGCGACAAAATGGATTTAACTGTCAACAGCGGTAAAAATATCTTCATTATTACCAATGCTAGTCCCACTGCTCAAGTAGAGTGGGAAATTATTGAAGGAGTAAAGGTAGTAGAAGAAGCTGAAAATATGGCTCCTGGGTTTGTCCGCAAGCTGAAAGCTAATCTGAAGCCGGGGGCATATGGCATGATTTGTGGCCGTAAAAGTAATGCCAAGGGTAAACTAACTGTTAAGGCAATTTAATATCATCACTATAAATTCTAAAAAATATGGAAAGTACACCACAAAGACCGAAGTTTATCATCACGCCCCGGATTACGCGTCGCGATTTATTAATGGGGATGGCTGCTGCTAGTGGTGTAGCAGTTTTAAGCAGTCTAGGCTATAAAACGCTCACGGCGAAAGAAGAGGATACTACGAAAGAGATGGTACCTTTCTATGGTGTGCATCAGGCTGGCATTACCAACCCTACTCCAGCTGCTGGACTAGTGGTCTCTTTTGATGTCTTAGCCAGAAATAAGCAAGATCTAATGCGCCTGCTTCAGACTTTAACCACTCGGATTGAATTTTTAACCAAGGGTGGCAAAGTGCCCCAAATTGATCCGAAGTTACCACCAGTAAACTCTGGGGTGATGGGCGATCGAGTTTTCCCAGACAACTTGACCGTGACTGTAGCTGTCGGAGCTTCTTTGTTTGATAGCCGTTTTGGTCTTGAAAAAGTGAAACCAATTCATTTGGTAAATATGCCAGCTTTCCCTAATGATGCTCTAGATGGCGATCGTTGTCATGGTGATATATTGCTACAGTTTTGTTCTAATACAGCTGAAACTAATATTCATGCTGTGCGCGATATCATTAAAAATCTTCCTGATCTAATGTCTTTGCGCTGGCAACTGGATGGTTTTCTACCGCCACATACTATCAAGAAACCTGGTGAAAGTGTGAGGAACCTATTGGGTTTTAAGGATGGTACGGCCAACTTGGATGTTAATGACAATAAACTAATGAACAAAGCTGTTTGGGTACAGCCACAATCTCATGAGCCGGCTTGGACAACTGGCGGTACCTATCAAGTAGTCAGGATTATTCGGAATAAAGTGGAATTCTGGGATCGCACTCCCCTAAAAGAGCAGCAAGAAATCATTGGTAGAGATAAATATAGTGGCGCACCGCTGGGCATGAAACAGGAGAGGGATATTCCTAAATATGAAGAAGATCCCGCCGATAAAACTATTTTTAAGACAGCTCATATTCGACTAGCTAATCCACGAAAATCAGATCTGGGTTTTATTCTGCGGCGCGGTTTTAATTATTCGCGCGGTTATACTAAGTCGGGGCAGTTAGACATGGGATTATTATTTGTTTGTTTTCAAGCGGACTTAGAGCGGGGGTTTATTACTGTCCAAGGACGACTCAATGGTGAACCCTTAGAAGAATATATTAAGCCTGTTGGTGGTGGATATTTCTTTGCTTTACCGGGTATTGAAAACCAAAATAGTTACTTTGGGAAAACTTTGCTAGATGCTTAGCTCTGATGGGCTAGGTGTTTTCAGAATGGGGGAGAGCTAGAGTTGCGATCGACTTACTACACTTCCATTTGTTGTTTATGATTGCTGGATAGCCCATCGTAACTGCTTCTGAACAAATCCCATAAATAGTAAGCTGACAATCTAGCATCTGCCAGCCACATTTTTCTACTTGCTTTAGACTCTGTTTGAGAATTGAGTCATTTTCAAATTCAATCGTCCGGTTACATTGAATACAAACCAGGTGATGGTGATGATTTGGTGATGCCGTGTTGATTTCATAGTGCTTGTGACCTTCAGCTAGTTCTAATTCACGCAAAATGCCCATCCGCGCCATAACTTTTACAGTGCGGTAAACGGTGGACAGACTGATATCTGCTTGCTGCTTTTCTAATGCTTTATACAAATCATCAGCGCTGAGATGATTGCCCTGTGGCAATGTTTGGAAAATCTGCAGAATTTTTTCACGTTGATGGGTAAGCCGCCAACCTTTTTCATTTAGCTCTGCCCGAAAAGAGTTAGGTGTGATATCCACTGGTAATTTCTAGTTAGCATGTTGTAGTGTTAAACTAGATTATACATTTTATGAGAATAAATCTCAATAAGCTTTTACTTGGTAACCAATCATGACTATGGGCAAGGTTGATTTCAATGAGTTCTCTCCCAAAATACTAATGCCTTTGTGGGCGCGGGCGATCGAACAACAGTATCCTGAACCTATCATCTATGATGGCAAGTCTGCCGAATTAGTTGCCTCCATAGATTATGATTTTAGTCAACTCTCTCCGCCTGATTTTTCCTTAACTAGTTGCTGCCTCCAGAGCGTGCTGATCGATCGTTGGGTCCAAAATTACCTACGCCATTATCCAGATGGCGTGGTCGTCGAAATGGGAACTGGTCTTAGCACTAGGTTTGAACGGCTAGATAATGGCCGAGTACGTTGGTTTGAAATGGATTCACCAGCGGTGATGGCGGTGCGGCGACAATTTTTTCAAGAGCACAATCGACGACAGTTCATCGAAACTGCTGTGACAGCAATAGATTGGGATTGGGTCAATCGCGTGAAAAAATCGACTCTAGCACCGCCGCTATTAATTGCCGAAGATTTCTTGATGTCTTTAAGAAAAAGCCAAGTTCAGCAGATTTTGACCGGTCTGGCCGATAATTTCTACGGCTCTATTCTATTGTTTAATGCTATTTCATCAGGATGGTGGCCGCATTCAGTCGATTTGGGCTGGTGCATCACAGATATTCATCAGCTACATGATTGGGATTTACGCTATCAAGTATTGGAGGTAGAAACCTTGAAAAATACTCCCAAAGAACATTGGCCATGCTGTCCATTGTCAACAAAATTAGCTGCTACGCTGCCTTTTCTGGTTACTTCCCGCTGTCTGACTAAGTTGGGGTTTGGTTATGGCCGAACGGCACAGCGGCTGATTAAAATGCAGTCTATTGATAAAAAGTCTTAATTAGTTCAAAATAGTTGTAGTCCACAATAAGCTTAAAAAATAATGAGAGACCTAGATCAAAAACAGACGATCGATACCCTGCGAACTATTATGGAGTTTGAGCTAGCTGGAGTAGTTCGTTATACTCACTATGCTCTGATGGTAACTGGACCTAATCGAATCCCGATCGTAGATTTTTTTAAGGAACAGGCGAATGAGTCTTTGCTACATGCTCAACAAGTGGGCGAAATCTTAACTGGTTTAGAAGGACACCCCTCGTTAAACATTGCACCGATGGAAGAAACCTACAAACACACTGTCAAAGATATTCTGACAGAAAGCCTGTATCATGAAACCAAGGCACTCAAGCTTTATAAAGACTTGTTGGACACTGTCGAAGATGCTAGTGTCTACCTAGAAGAATTTGCAAGGACGATGATTGGGACAGAGGAACTACACACGATCGAGATTAAAAAAATGCTGCGCGACTTTAGTTAGCTATCTTAACTGGGGATGGATACTCCCAATAATTGGCAGTGAAAATCTTCAGAGTGCCGCAGTGGCTCTAGTAACTGAGCTACTTTGTGTGATGAAGCCCGATGACAAATGACCCCTGATGGCTTGAGCCGCACGTTGGGGGCATTTTTACATTCCTTGAGGCAACCAACTTTTTCGATGGATACCGTATCTTGTAAGCGGTGCTCTTGAATCATGACTTGTAGAGCCACCCCGATCTGGCTGCTGCCTCGTTTATAGCAAGCACCTTTGGTACATATTTGGATTTTGATAGGTGCTATAGCTTGCTGAGTCGTCAATTGTCGATTATCTTGATGATTAACTAACACATTGACAGCTTTGATTTTACGGTGACCAATTTTCACTTGGAGTTTTAGATCAGTACTTGATTTTAAGACCTGCGCTAGGAATGGTCGGAGGATCTTGGGTACCTTAACTTCCTGAATTTGATTCGATGTTTTTATCTGCACCTGCTTGAGTTTTCCTGTCCGGGAGAGCTGTCTGCCGATCACAGATCCTTCAATAGTTGTCAGCATTGGTAGTGGTGTTGCATGTTTCTTTGATTCTAGCAGTTATTGAGAATAGATCTCAATTTAAATTAATAGTAATCAAAGCTCATAATTGGGGAATTCGGATGAATCTCTAAATTTCCAGCAATTAGTTTTACTCACCCTAAGTCTGGCTCTAGAGAGCTTTCGATCCTTACCATTTGTAAATAAGACAAAATTTTAGACCTGTAACTAATCTTCATGCTATATCCTGTTGTGGTAGATGCTGCCGAGTTACTTGCCGTAGTAAGAATAGTCTTTGTTGATGGTGAGCATTAGCTCTTTTTTGAGCTATTAACATGACTTTATCCCACTGTTCAGTAATAATCATGTTCACTCGCTGGAGTTGAACAGCGGAAATATAATGGCGTTTTCGATCACTAATTTTCATGGTAATCACCTAAATTATAGCGGGAATGTACAGTTTTCTTGGGCTTGAAAATAGATGATGGTGGCAGAGCACCGATCGGTGCAAAATCTGGACAGCTGATCGCTTGTTCTGTGCAAGCGAGATGTGGACTAACTGTGCATTTGAGATGGCAGCTATTGCTGAAATATTGGCATTTACTGCAAGGCACCCGATGCAGCTGATAAAGATGCTTGATCCCAGCTTGCAAGTTGTAACAAATTGTCAAAAAGCCACTAACTGTCAAAACCCAAGCAACAATGGAACAGAATAAAATCATGATATGGCTGGAACCAAGGAGCGTCTTAGGGATCGAGATTTTTGCCAGAATTCTTGAATTTGTTCGCCAATATTCTGATGATGCCAGTGGTGAAAGAAGTGTCCACCTGTGGGGTGATGCCAAATTTCATCTTCTAGCTGTAAATAGTTTAACCAGTCGGTAAATAGGACTTCCTTCGCGATCACATCGTCTTGTGCTGCTGCCAACAGGAGGGGCATTTCCACGCCACCTTGGGGCAATAGTTCAAACTTCCACAGAGAGTGATCGCCAGGGGCTTCTAACAAATCTCTAGCTAGTCTCTTGGCGACATGTTGAATACAGCCAGAGCAAGCATCCGGAAAAAGGCTACCAGCGATCAAGCGCAGAATGCATTCTCGTTTGTAGGGCAAAGAGCGCAGGTGATGGTAGTAATAAGATTGCCAATCGATCGCTGGTTGAACAGGGACACTCAATAAGCTCAGGGAAGCAACATTTTCTGGATAGCAACGCGCATAGCATAAAGCGACAGTCCCACTCATGCCATGACCAATGAGGTGAACTGGCTGCTGACTCTTACTGATGAACTCGTGGAGTAGTTCTTGAGCATGTAACATACTGCTAGGTTCATCTAGGGTTTGGTGATATTCCCAAAGGCCAATTTCAAAATCTTTAGCTAAATAATTGAACAGATTACTGTGGAATACCTTTAACGCTGGACTAACACTGACCCATAAAAATTGATAATCATGTTTCATTAGAAAGTAATAATAGCGATCGAGCCATTGCGAAGTGGACTGGTGGGGCTTAGGGGTACTTACCCCTAAATTCAGATTCTTAAATGCCGAAGGCTTGTTTCACCTGTGCTGCCCAAGTTTTGATGCGGGACTCGGTTAGATCGCCTTGATTATCTTCATCTAGTGCTAAACCAATGAATTTACCATCCCGCACCCCCCGGGACTCGCTAAAGTCGTAGCCCTCAACTGGCCAAGAACAAACGGTTTTGCCGCCTAGCTCACTAATTTTTTCTTCAAGAATTCCGATCGCATCTAAAAAATTATCAGCGTAGCCAACTTGGTCACCAACCCCAAAGTAAGCTACTTTTTTACCATTAAAATTAATCTCATCTAAATCTGGAAAGAAAGCTTCCCAGTCACTCGACAACTCCCCGATGTTCCAGGTTGGGGCGCCGATAATCAAATGTTGGTAACCAGCAAAATCATCAACTTCGGCCTGGGACATATCATAGATATCTACGGCATTGTTACCCAGCTCTTGTTGAATTATCTCGGCGATCAATTCAGTTTTGCCTGTTTGAGTGCCGTAAAAAAGACCGATTTTAGCCACGAAATATCTCCTGTTAATAAATTATTTAGTTGGTACGCGCCCGATAGCTATGCCACAGATGGCCAACTAGTGCCACCAACCCTAAGAAAAACTGGCTGGCCGCCAGACTAGTACGGTCGGCGCCATAAAACTCGATCGGGAAAACTGTAGTGTTGAAACCCACGAAGGCGCTGGAAGTCCAGGCCATTAAAGCTAAACCAGCCAGACTGTAAGCCAGAACAGCGTCAGCATCAATGCGGAGCCAACGACGGACGATCGGTAAAGGTGGCACTACAATATGCCAAATACCACCAGCTATCAAAATTCCCGCGATCCACATGTGACCGCCAATTACGTCTTCGAGGTTGTGGACACTGGCCATTCCCTGGGGATTCCAAACACCGTGGTTTAAACCCACCACATAGCCGAAAATAATACTAGGATCGAGAGTGGGACTGGTAATTAGCCGCACCTGGTGCAGGGCTGGGTCATAGATGCCGCCAAAATCAGTAGCTTTGAGTACCAACAGCCAAGCGCCCAGCCCCAGTAGGATCAGGTGATGTCCGAGAATCAGACCCAGCTGTTTGGCATCAGTCCATTCGTAGTGAAAGCGAGCAACTTGCGGACTTCCTGTATTTAAGCTGGCTGGGGCGCGTACTACGTGATACAACCCGCCTGCTGCTAATACAGCCGCCGCAACTAAATGAATCATACCGATCGCAAAGTAGGTATCTGTTTCTAAAATCTGACCATTGTTACCCACGCCCCAGCCTAAAGTTGCGAGATGCGGTAATAGTAAAAAACCTTGCTCGGCAAAAGGCAGATCTGGCTGATAACGCAGCACTTCACTAATGGTCGTACTCCCGGCCCAAAACACGATCAAAGCAGCATGAGCCAGATGGGCACCGAGCAGTTGACCCGAAAAATTCACCAGCTGGGCATTACCTACCAACCATAGCAAACGGGGGTTGCCATCTGCGATCGACCGATTTAAAGAGATAGTCATCACAAAATCCTCTAAGAAGTTACCGGGCAAACGCGGGTCTGCCCGGCGGTATTATTTATGCTTGTTTTTCAGCAGTAGCTACTTTGACCGGAGCTATCGGAGCGGGCAGGGGTTCGGCGATCGAGTTAATCGCATTTTCGATCCGCTTGAAGTCGAAGCCCATGGCGCGCAAGGCGTGCCACAAATGACCTTGTAAAAAGAAGAAGCCTAAGAAGAAATGAGCGTTAGCTAACCAACAACGGGGCGTGTGACCGATCGCTAGCTTCACGGTATCGGTGAAATAAGGCGTAATGCCCAGCTTGACATCTAAAATTGGGCCGTAGAACTCTACCGGATAAGCCAAGGTATTGACGGCACAGAAGTAAGAGGCCACAAAAGCGGCGAGGGCAATGCCACCCAGGGAGTAAGAAAGAATTGCTTCCCCTGAAAAGATCAATACTTTTTTTGCCCATGGTAAAGGTTCGCGCACAATGTGCCAAACACCACCCAAAATCAACATGACCCCGACAAATATATGTCCACCCACCAAGTCTTCGAGGTTATTGACACTGGCAAAGTGGGTTTGGTAGCCAAAGATCACGCTTGGATCGAGAGTTGGCGCGGTAACTACTCGGACATCGTGAATAACTGGATCGTACAAACCGCCAAAAGTAGTGGCTTTAAAAGCTAAAGCTAAAGCCCCCATTCCTAAAAACAACAGGTGATGACCGAGAATCAGCCCAAATTGCTTATGGTCATTCCAGTTAAAGTGAAATTTACGAGCTTGTCCTGGAGCTTCATCTAAACTAGCTGGTGCTTTGAAAGCATGAAATAAGGCTCCCGCTCCCAGTACTGCTGAAGAAATTAGATGCACTGCTCCCACTGCAAACATTGGATAGGTGTCAGTAATGATGCCTCCTTTCCCGATCCCAATTCCCAAAGTAGCCAAGTGGGGCAGCAGGATTAAACCTTGTTCACCCATCGCTATTTCGGGGTTGTAGCGAGAAAGTTCAAAAAGGGTCATGGCTCCTGCCCAAAAAACTGTGAGGGCGGCCTGTCCTACATGCGCAGCAATGAATAGCCCAGATAAATCGGCAAAGCGGGCATTGCCGGCCCACCAATCATATTGAATGGTCTGTTTGTGATAAGTCTGCATGATTAACCTCCATACTGAAAATAAGTTACAACTCTAGCCGCCATCGGCAATATACCAGTCACTACAACATCTCCAAGCCAAATACAAAGGATTTACTTATTGAATATTACTATCAATAAGTATGATAAAGGATGTTATCACACTTATTGTGATTTATTATCAATAATATAAAGTTGAGTTTTGTTAAGATTGCGTAAGTGGGATTGATGAAGCCAGCTGTTAGCTCCGTCACAATGTCTCAAAGAGTTGCTAGCTATCAGCTTGTAGCTCGTCATATATCAGGTATTAAGTACACCTGTGATCAGTGATACTAAATTCTTCTTGTAATTTTATTGACATGAAGTTGCATTAAGTGTAAGGTAACTACATAGACCGCCAGTTGATAAGCTTTGTGAATGTTTAGCTCTTAAACTATTTGAGATTTTTCTTATCAGTCTGGTGTTCTCCTCTCTAACGGTTATGGATTGGGTAAGTACTAATTACCCCAATCCATATTTTTTTAATTATTTAGGAACTGCGCTCATAATCATCGTTATCAGCGATAGCCTCCTTTCACTTCTATTGAGAATTATATTATTAATAACTCTGATACTAATTAGTGAGATGATCAAGATTCTGTTATCTTGTTTTAGACATTTATTCCTGAATTTCAATCTGGGCAAAGCTTAGAATTGATGAAAATAGTTCCGGTTTCAGCATTTATGAATAAAAATTCTCAATAGTCTTGCCAATTACTGAGAACAATGCTAATAATATTTACAAATAGTTCACTATAAATAATTTGCAGCTTAGTTTAGTGTCTTTACCTCAACTCCAGGCATTGAACTTAACCAAATATTTAGTGTGATTGCGTTCACCAAATCACAACCTTATACAAAAAACAATGCATTCTTCTGAATTGGAGTCTATTCCTATTCCGGCTAGTAGCTCGGAATTTCCTCGGCAGTTAGACATTGCCACTGTCAGCGTCTATGGTCTGGCCTTTCTCTCGACAGGCATGTTCCTGTTTTTGCCACTTGTTAACCTTTTACATCCCAGCCCATGGCAAAGATCGATCGGCTATCTAATATACAGTTGCGACCCATTTTGACTTACCGATATATCCATACCAGACATCAAACTAACTAGGACAATACCAACTGATAACCACCGGGATAGATTCAAAACTAGAGTGCTTGTCATATATACATTCCAGCCACTAAGAAGTCAGTAAAACAATTGATTTGGCAATAATTAGTCTCATTAGTTTTAGTTCGTAATTAATTGCCAACGATCGATATCCACAGAGTTATGACTAGTAAAACACTAGCCAGATGTTGAGGGACGATCGATCGAATCGGACGTTTGGCTATTTTCTGAGTTAGGAAAAATGTGACTAGTAGTGCCACAATTAAAGTCGTTCCTTGGAGGAAGGTAATCACTGCTGGATGAGCGATAAAACTGGGTAAATTATCGCCAATTTGTCCAAAGGTAGCAAAGGTGACAGGGATAATTTGTCCGCCTTCTTCTAAACCTAGTTTGAAATAGTAGGCTAGATTTCCACCTAGTACTAATGGTAAATAGCCATAGGCAAGATTGATGAATGGTAAAGGTTTACAACTTTTGAAGGGGATAAATTCTAATTTGCCTATTTGGTACAATCCTTGCATTACACCATAGGCTAAGAATGGAATAATTACAGGTATGAGAATCGCAGCGATCGATAGTCCTAAATGTGGCAAAAATTGCGTGAGATCTATGTGCGAATCTAACAATCGATCGATCTCTGGTAAGCGATGCAGGTATACACCTCCCAGCAATAGAAACAATAAAGCAACTTCATAAGCATGGGGAATATGCGTCGTCCACAGTTCGATTCCTGGCGGACGGAGATTTAATTCTACCGATCGATGGGGACAAGCTTTCAGACAAGTCATGCACAATACACAGTCTTTATTATCGGTTAATTGGGCTGGATGAGAATAAACCGGACAACCATTAGTTGTCGCTCCTTCGCCAAAACCCACGCCACCTTTATAACAGTGATAAGTGGTGCATTCTGCCGCGCAGGTACCTTGTTGGGCGCGTAATTCTACTATTGATAATTTAGCAAATAAACCATTCATTCCGCCGATCGGACAGAGATAACGGCACCAAAATCTACGTTCAAACATTAGGGAGAAAACCACTGCTCCGCCAGTAATGAGCAATAGTAGCCAGCTAGATAAGTAAGCTGTATTTTCTAGATTCCATAGTTCTTCCCAAAGGAAAATCAGCAGGAATAGACCAAATAGAAACCAACCGCCCCATTTTTCGGCAGTTTCGCGCGGCCATTTTTGCAGTGTGCGGGGAAAGAATTTGAGTGAGAGTTTCTGGACAATTTCTCCATAAATCATAAATGGACAAAAAGCACACCACAGTCTGCCAATAATTGGGAACAATAATAAAATTAACGGCCACCACCACGCCCAAAATAGATTGAGTGCGAAATTATGTTGGCGATCCTGTGGCGCAATAAATAGAATCAATACCACGAGGGGAAATACCCAAGCAGTAAAACCATAATTAATTCGATCGGGATACCAATCGCTATTTAAAAACTGTCGCAACCAAGGGTAAGCATTCAATAAATTCAGGCGAAATAACTGCTTCTTTGCTGCCTGTGCCCAGAAGACTTCTTCCGTTAAGAGATTACTACCTTGTGCTTGTACCAAGGCTCGATTGACCATGCCCTGCAATTCTAGTAAATTACCTGGAAAATCATATGTTTGGAGCCGTCGAATTGCTTCTGGTGTGATTTGGGGTTTAGACAACTTTTTTTGACGACAAATGATATTGAGGTAATAGTTTACCTGCGCCTCTAAATCGGTCTTCCGCACCCGCAATCCTGGTACTTTAATCTGATGTTCAATTGCCTTGCTAAAAGTCGGTTGAGTACTCTCTGAGATGAGAATTATCCGAGTATTACTAGATCTAGGGGCGACTGAAATTTGACCTTCAGGAACGATTGGATTATAGTTGCCTGTAGTTAATAATTGCTCGATCTGCGGTATTAATTCACGCGGTAATTCCTGCACATCATTCAAAATCAACGTCCCTTCACCCAACCATTCCAATAGCCCTGGCTTTCCACCCACTCGCCCAAATAATTCCGCACCATTGGCAGTAATTAGGGCACTTTTGAGACTAATAATCGGTTGATGACGACGCTTGGAACCAAAATGAATCAACGCGGCAATATTATCTTTTTCTAATCCTGGTTCGCCCGATATCAAGACGGATTTATCGTCATTTGCCGCAGTACGAATTTGTTGACGCAATTTGACGGCGTAACGACTGCTACCAACAATTCCCCGCTTGGCTTGGGGCACTAAATAAGTCCGTAGTGCGGCTTGTCTGTCCTGTTCGTAGGCGATTTCACCTTCAAGTTGGGCTAATCTACTTGCCAAACGATCGGCATAAACTGCGGTAATCTGAGGATATTGCGTAACTAAGGCTTGCCATCGATCGACAGTGATCGTCTGAAACTGACACTCAGAGATAGTTACAATCCGGCTATCTGTCAGTTGGTCTTGCTGTAATGCCGATAAATTTACCACTGCACCGGGCAATAATCCACTCGCCCACATCAATCCCGCTTTCTGGCGACGATAACGCTCTGCTTGTCCCGATTCTAAGATATAAAGCTTCGTGACAGGCGTATTTTCGATTGTGACTCGACAGCCCGGTGGGATGATTAATACCTCTAATTTACTGGCGATCGATTCTAAAACATCACGAGGTAGTGTCCCTAATTCAGTAGCCGATTCCAACCAGTTAACTAATGTTGTTGTGGACATTTGGATCTGCCTATCGTATTACTCAAGTTTGCGGCGTTATCACTTCAATTCGTTATGTATTATTTTGTTTCAGCATTGCTTCAAAACGCTGCCGCAAGTCATCTGGAGACACGTCTTCTTTGCGTGTTGAAACAAGCCAAATATGTCCAAATGGATCTGTCAAGGTTCCTCGACGATCTCCATCGAACTGATCTTTTACTGGCATGGTCGAAGTTGCACCAGCGTTAATTGCTGATGTGAACAATCGATCCACGTCTTCAACATAAAGTAAGACAGATACAGGTGAACCTCCAAGATCTGTCGGACTACGGTAGCCCATATCGGGGAACTCGTCCGCCAACATAATCTTTGAATCGCCAATCCTGATTTCGGCGTGCATCACTTTTCCTTCTTGGTCAGCCAGACGAAAGAATTCCGTGGCACCAAATGCATTTTTATAGAATTCAATTGCGGAGGCAGCGTCATGGACAATTAGATAGGGTATTGCAGTCATAAAAGAATCTCAGATGTGTTGTAGTGATGTAGGGGGAATTCCCAACCAGTTAGGTTTTAGACATTATTTCGGATTCAAATTACCAAATGTTTGCCATCTTCAACCCAAATCCAGGTAACTCTGGATCTCCCGTAACAAGTTCGGGCTGCGCCAAAACTTCAGGCGATCGATCTGGACGGTAGATGTAAACTTGGCGATTTTTACGGTCGATTAACCAACCCAAAGATGCACCGTTGTTGATATATTCCTGCATTTTAGTTTGGAGGGAGATGAGGGTATCGCTAGCTGACCTTAACTCAATGGCAAAATCTGGACAAATTGGCGCAAAAGAAGATTGTTCTGCTGCTGTCAGAGCATTCCAGCGTTCTAATTTAATCCACGACGCATCAGGAGAACGGGTAGCTCCATTAGGAAGGGTAAAACCTGCACTGGAGTCGAAGCCAATTCCCGTCGCGTTCTGCTCTGCCCAGACCCCAAGCTGAAGGGCAATATTAAAATTGCGGTTGCCTGTATCTGAGAAAGCAGGTGGCATAATAATGACTTCTCCTTGGGCGGTGCGCTCGATGCGTAAATTTTGATTGGCTTGGCAAAATTCATAGAATTGCGCCTGGGTCATTTTGACGATCGCTGGGAAGTTGACCGTTAGGGGTGTATTATCGGTTTGGATTAATAGTGTTGTCATGTCGATTACCTCTGGTACAGCAAGGCTGAATGCTCTACTTAATGTCGGACTGACGGATATTCTTTAATTGTATTTGGTTCTGGGCGATTCTCCCAAGCAGATGCCTACACTATTTTTGGGGCATTGGTTAGTCGCACTATTGCTGAGTGCATCGCAATTAATCGCCGCATTATTTGGTCGATCTCCAAATCGAGAATGCTGTAATCGATAACAGCCTGACGAGTCGGCGTATGTCCTCGCTCTACTAAAACTGTGCTGCCGAAATCGCCAGCTAACTCTTGGACATGGGCAGTCCGTAATGATTCCAGGTGTGGTTGGATTCTTCTCAATGTTGCTTCTAAATCGGGCAAAGGAGGGGGGATGATTTCCTGCTCGACGGCATCAGCTAATTGCTCCAACACTAGCGAAATTTGGCGGACAATGGTGGCTAATTCAGGCAGCGGTACCGTTAATCTAAAGTGTTCGAGATGTGTGGCTAAAACTGTGATGGCACTGGTAAAACGTCCCAGATATACGAGCAGCGTCATCCCTGGTTCGACTAATTTTGGGTGCATTTTCGGTTCGCGGAGCAATCCTTGGAATGAAGCTTGGGCATTGCCGATCGCCAGTCCAGTTTGTCGCCGTTGAGCAATAATTTTCGCGTCATACGCCTCTATTCCTTGGTAAATGGCCATGACATCATTAAAGTAGGTTTGGGACTGTCTCAGGGCAGTGGCGAGTTGACTGGGAAACCGATCGCGTTCCCAATTCGGCCAGATAAAGTAATGACTACCAAACGCTAATCCCGCTCCAATTAAGGTATTCAACACGCGAACCTCTGCAAATTGCCACCCGGTAGAATTACTGGTATCAGTAATTAGCAAGATAAATATCGACAAGAACACCACCGAATAGCCATAGTTGAAACCAATTAGGGCAACGCCAAAAAATACTGTGATGACAATAATAATGTCTAATACAGGCTTGATCGTGATCGCCATCAAGATCGCAGCAGCTACCACCGCGCCTAAGATCGTCCCACCAACTCGCTGAAAAAATCGCTGGAAAGTTGCGCCCAAGTTCGGTTTGAGGACTAGCATCGTGGTGAGCGTAATCCAGTACCCCATTGGTAAATTGGTAATGCTGTATAAAATTACGCCGACACTGAGACTAACTCCCAAGCGCAAGGCGTGGTGAAAAATTGCCGACTCTAAGGTGCAGTTTTCCTTGAGTAAACTGAACAGCGATTGCCGTTTGGTTTTAATTAATAGTAGTGGCTCTGCATGACGTTGAATGGTGTTGCTGGCTTCTAGCAGCGATTTGGCTGACTGAGCCGTATATTGTAGTTGCTCAATCGGTTTTTCGAGCGTTCGGATTAAGCTCCCCAGCGCAACGAGATTTGTGTAGTCTGTTTCCCTCCCCGTGCTGGAATGTTTTAGCGTACCCCGCAGCAAATGTTGTCGTTCTTTCAATTCTTCGTAGATCCGGTTGAGATTGCCCAGATCGATACTGGCAGACTTGCCGGATATCACTTTGGAGATCGATCGAAACACGCTCGACATTTGGGTGAGGGCATCATCGATTAAGTATTGAACCGATCGATATTGCTGTTGGTGGGAGTGAGTTTCGAGTAGTTCGGCGAGGGCAATCAGCGATCCGAGCAAGCGATCTCCATCCTGAATTAGCACCAGTAACTGCTCATCCATCCAACTTTGTGCCGACTGTCCGATTCTGGCTGTCCCTAAAGTAGTACGAGCGGTTTCTAATGTTTTTCTAACGTCTAGAATATGTTCGGTTGTGGCGGCTTCACCTGCAAATGTCTGAAGGTAATTGCCAAGAGCATTAAAGCAGTCAGCCACCGCAATTCTGAGCGGCTCGTAAGGTTTAAATGGCCACATCACCAAAGAAAGTAGCATCGCCCAGCCACCAGCAATTAGACATAGTAGCGATCGCATCAATGCTACATCTAAGTCTCCTGGTACAGCAATCGTTGAAATAAATGATATCCCAACTACCAAACCGACATTGGCACCAGTATTACCATATAGCGATGCAAAACCGGAAGCCATTCCCCACAAAAATGTCAACACTACAGCGAGGATGGGGATGCTAGCGACTAGAGTGCCGATAAATACTGAGATAGTGATGCCGAAAGTGGCGATCGCCATCGCCTTAGCTTTAATCTGGTAAGAGCCAGCAACGTTGGCTAAATTGACAAAGTAAGCGATTAAACCAATAAATAATCCGCTTTCTCTTTGGTTCATTAATTGCCCAATTAACATTGGAAGACCCAATGACAATGCAGCGCGTAAGCCGTTTGATAATACTGGTTTTCCTGGTTCTGACTGGATCAGGAACTTTAGAAAATTATTGCGATTTAATTGCATTATTTTTGTAGATAAAACATGAATTAACCTGCCTTAATTATTAGGATTTTTTACCACGATCGAATCTGGTTCGGGGTCATTAGCGTGGCCTCCGCTTTGCGGAATCGATCGACTCAGTTGCTGCTTGAAGGAATCTGCAATCCGTTTAATAAATCCAGCAATCGGCACAGCTAAGAGTAGTCCAAGCAGTCCCGCAACCTGAGATCCCGTCAGCACGGAGATAAATACGACTGCTGGATTGAGTCCAGTCATGCCGCTCATCAATCGGGGAGCAATTGCATTGTCAATAATTTGACCGACTACGATCGCCACCAGCAAAATTTTGAGTCCCAACCAAATGTTTTGCAGAGCCAGCAATATGCTAATCAAAATAACAGTAATGGTGCCACCAAAGGGGATTAAACTAGCAAATCCAATCGTCAATCCAAATAGCAACCCAAACGGAATTTGCAGCAGTAGAAACACGGTCATAAGCGAAACACCTTGAATTGTCGAGACGATCGCTTGACCTGCAAAATAGCTCTGAAAACTTTGTCTAAGCGAGTCTAGAATTTTATCGTTCCAAGGTGCCGGGAACCAGCTCCATAATCCTTTCCACAACGATTCACCACTAAATATTAATAAGATCGTTAGCACGAGAATTAGGAGCAAATTTAAGGCACTGTTAATGGTATCCAGAGCCAGGAAGATCGCTTTACGAGAGGCTAATTGCAGGGCTTGAGTGACTCGATCGGTTAATCCTGCTGTTACATTAGTAAGATCGATCGGAATATTTTGGAAGATCGGGAGCTTACTGAGGTTGGTAACTTGTTGCTGTGCGGCTGTCAGCCAAGCTGGTAAGCGGTTGACAAATTCCTCTAACTGTCGAAATACGATCGGCAATAGCCCAAAACTAACTACACCCACTAATGCAACTGCAATAACCAGCACTAAGCTAATCGCTAAAGATCTTGGTAATCCACGTCGTTCTAAAAAGACGATCGGATAGTCTAGTAAAAACGTCACTAAACAAGCCGCAATGACGATGCTGGAAATCGGTTGTAAGGAATGATAAAGTAACAAAATTAGCCACCCATTTAGAAAAATCAATGGGAACGTTAAGCTAAATTTGATCCATCGGGGTAGTTTTTGATAGGAGAGCATTCGATCTAACGACTATTCCAGATAAGATGAGAATAACATTGACAAGGCAAAACTCCCGATAAACGTCAAGCTAGACAAGTTTGTATCTTGAGTTTGATGTGCTTCAGGGAGAATTTCTTCGACGATCGCGACAATTAAAGTGCCTGTGGTAAATGCGAGTACAATGAGCTTGAGCAAATCGCCTTGTCCGCGCAATCCCCAATAGCCCAGTGTCGCCCCCAGCCACACCGGAATCAGAAATGCAGCTAGCAACCAAAATCTCAGTTTGCGCGGCATATTCTGGCTTTTAAATTCGGCATTAGTCACAAAACCTTCAGGAATATGTGCCACAACTCTGGCAGATGCTAGCACCACACCTAGATGGGGCGAAATTGTCAAACTGGTACCAATCAATAAGCCATCACCGAATAGATCGATCGACATACTCAGAAAAATTACCCAGCTAACTGTATTTCCCCCAACCCCGCGCAGTCGATTTTTATCTAAGTCGAGCAATTGATTCACCCAGACAAAGAAAGCTCCGCCTAAAAATAATGCTAGAATTGTCGCCCAAGCAGGTTTGGCGATAAGAACTCTAGGAACTAATTCTGTAGATGCGATCGCTAAAAGTACGCCAGCCGCAGCATGTAAAGCCAGTCCTAATGTTTGTTTCGATAGTGGCAATGCTTCCGCGATCGTTGCACCAATGAAGTTACTAATCACAGGTAAAGCTGAGAGCATTAGAACGAATAAAAATTCTGGCATAATCATCAACCTTTTTGATATTCGATCGCGGAGCATCTCCATTGAAGAATCGATCTACCGATAAATAATCTCTACCTTAGATCCGCTCGACTCTGATGCTAAATATTATCGATCGATAGCGGATGCGGGATCTAATTCCCAACGATCTAGATCGCGATCTTCGAGCATTTCTTCAGTATCAAGGGGTGTGTCATCATCTACCACAATCCCCACCGCCTCCGCCAATTCTTCCGTGTCATTTTGACTGGGAACTGCGGTGCTGCCGCCAACAGCTTCATCACCATTCACTTCTGCTCGATAGGCATCATCCTCAGCGTCGTCCGCTGCGTCTGCACCGATTAATGAATTCAATTGTGGATCTGGCATACATTTTCTCCTGTAAATTTAAAGATTTATTTATTTCCGATCGCTAAAGGCGAGACTACACCAAAGCATAATTCAGCTTTCATTCCTTGATGCTATGAAAAGGAATTTTTTTGAGTTGATGTTCAATCGCGTCACAAGCTATGTTCACACCATTCTCCATTTGAATAATCCGTCCGATCTCGGCAGCTTTAGTGGCATATTTAGGATTTTCTAGTAATGCTTGTAATTCTCTAGCAACTCGTACCGCTGTATACTGCGAACGATCGATCGTCCTGGATGTACCTAATCGTTTGACTCGTGCAGCATTGTCTGGTTGGTCGTAACTATAGGGCATTATTAGGGTAGGGCGACCCGCTCGGAGGGCTTGTGCTGTCGTCCCAATTCCGCCTTGATGGACGATCGCACAAGCATGAGGAAAAATTTGTGAATATGGCACATAATCGATCGCAATAATATCTTTTGAAAGATCATCTGGAGAAGTATTTTTACCAATTAATAAAACTGCACGACGGTTTAATTGTGTCGCTGCTCGAACACTTTCCTGATAGAATGTACCAGGAACCATCACTGCGGCTGAACCTAATGTAAACACAATTGGTGCTTCACCTGTATCCAAAAATTGCTGTAGTTGTAGAGGGAGTTTCCCCTGATTAAGATCGCCCTCATAAAATGTAAATCCAGTCACCACATTTTTTTTATCCCAGTCAGGTTGGGGCTTTGCCAAAATACAAGAAAACATTGCTAACACCAGACAGGCAGAAGACTTATCTACGAGCGGATTGTAATTGATTTGGGATAATCCGAGTTCTTTTCTGAGTTGATGAATTGGTTCTGCCCAAGATTTAGTAACTGCTTTTAATAACTGAATGATAACTTGGTTAAGCGGGGCACCTAATCCACGTAACTTGACTAAAAATGGAAATAAAGGGATAACGGATGGATCGTAAGCAGAGAAAAATGCAACAGGTGCGAGTGCTAGTGATACCCACTGAATCCCCAATTGCTCTGCAACTAAAGGAGCTGCATATACTATGTCTCCAGCGATGATGAGATCGGCATCTTTCGCACTATCGAGTAAGTCGGTATATGTGTCGCGTAAATTTGGCAGCAGCCACTTCCGAACGACATATTCCGAACCTGTTTTTAAGTCCGTCATCTTGGCTATTTCTTCAGGATTATTGATGGGAGTACCATCAGGGCGCATCGGATGAAACTTAAATCCTAATGGTTCGATGATTGCTCCATATTCCTTCATGGTTGCGAATATAATTTCATGTCCGCGTTTGCGAAGTTCGATTGTCAATGCAATTTGAGGATGCAAATCGCCAAGTGAACCGATCGTGGTGACAACAATTCGACTCATTAATTTACCTCTTGATATTTGCAGAGTTATAGAATCTATTAAGGGGAATCTGTTTATTTATGTTCTTCATTGGCGCAGCTATTTCTGTTCAAAACTTCGATTGAGCTTGCATCAGTAGAGCCTTGTGTTAATGATAACATTGCTTCAATTTGAGGATTTGCCCATCCTGCTGCGATGTTCAAAAATTCAGGATCGTCATTGACACATTCGAGCCGCGTGTAAGTAACAGTTGGATATTGACGCTGCAAAGATTCGATCGCATCTTCCACATCCAGGATAGTTTCATAATTTTCAGTTACCCAGCCCAATGGTTTAAATACAATAGTTTGGGCACCCGATCCGATTAGGCTTTTCGCTGCTTGTTCGAGATTAGGTTGCGACCATTTAATGAACGGCATATCATGGTTGATCCACCCGATCGAGATTAGTGGATATTGATGCTGTAGTTGGGCTTGGACGCGATCGAACAACGCTTGTCCATCAATTACCCCAGTTAACAAACCATTTGCTTTTTCGGGGCCACCATGAACCGTTAAGATGATACCAATCTGCGACTCAAAGCAGCCAGATGTAGATAATTGATTTAGAGATTTCTTAATCTGACGCACTAGCAAATCGATATAACTAGGTTCAGTTGCAAATGCGGGAATATATCGAATTGCTGTGAATGGAGGATTTTTAGTATTTGCAGCAATAACTTCATTAACTTGCTCAACAGCTATTTTCCCAGTAAATGCAGAATCAACCACGAGTAATGGAAAAATTAGTAAGTTGTGAAATCCTCGATTGATAATATCCGCCACGACTTCTTGAACAAAAGGCTCGCAGAAATAGAAGCCTTTAAATACTTGTACCCGATCGTTCCAGCGGTCTTGTAACTGTTGCTCGATCCCAATTCGTTGTTTTTCAAACATCTCATTTTCAGGTGAGATAAAATGATGATGTTTGAACCCAAAATTGTACCAATCCTGTAATCCCAACAGCCAACCAGCCGCCGGATACAACCACTCTGGAATCGATACAAATTGAGCGGCAATATATTTAGTTGCAGCTTGGTTATAACTACTGAGATCGCGGTAAGATTCTACTTCGCCATACCCTGCTAGCAAAACTGCAACTCTTGTCGGCTGTGGAGAATCCTCTTGGTGAGGTGCGACGGGCTGCGCCGCTTGAGATTGAGGACTAATCATAATTTTTAACATAAGTAACGTGAGTTCGGGTTAAGGATATTGGCTTCGTTCTAGTACCGCCAACGATTGAAATCGTGGCTCTTCTTAACCCGAACTCACGTTAAGTAGATTGTTTTGATCGGTACGTTCCAAATTGAGGCGTAACGATTATTGACCGATCCGCATTCCAATTAGTACGTTATAACAAAAGCCAATTAGAGCCAAAACTAGCAGTAAGTGGATTAAGCTACCACCGATATTAATTGATAATCTTAATAACCAAAGACCAAAAAGGATAACAACACCAGTCCAGATGAGATTTAACATAATATTTTCCTCTGCTTATGATTCGTGATAAAAGATCAATCTGACTAGTGAAATAGCTAGATAACTCAATAGAGCGTAAGCGACAACTGCAATTGCAATATTGACATCAAATATATATGCCCCACTACCAAAAACAGGACTAATAAATAAAGTCGAGAATGGAGCGATAAAAGGTGCGGATAAATTATTGATTAATCGAGCAAATTCATTTTGATTGTTCGCACCAAACAACCGTAATAGGAATCGCAATCCTAGTAATATTTCTAGTGTGCCTACTAGCCAAAAAATAGTATTAATTATCCAAACAAATGGCGTATTTAATCGAGCGGCTCGTAGCCGTTTCTCTTCTTGGCGAAGTCGGAATGCTTCTTCGTCATGTTGGAGTTCTCGTTGTCGTTCGATGTTGGTATCATCTTCTCGATCGTGAGTCATAATTAGACCTCTCTATTAATATTTTCTCGACCTTTGTAGTAAAAGCAGAGATTTTCGGGTGCCCCTTGTGGGTACCCTGGATCTATGGATAGCACTAGAACATCCAATCTACTTCAAGGCGATTGTCTACAGAAGAGACACCTGGCTCAGACCAAGCAACTCGTTCGGCTTCGTCATACTCGCTGTAGTTGCGAACTTGACCGTGGAGGGTGACGCTGTTGCCAGAAGTTTCCACGCGGATGTGTTCGGCATCCAACATCGCACTGCGTTTGAATGCAGATTTGATGTCTTTTTCGACTTCATGCTTCGTCACTTTGGGCGAGATGGAGATTGAATTAGTGACTCCTTTGACACCCGCCATTTGCTTGACAAGACCACCTGCGGCGGTTTTTTGGTGCCACCATTCGACTTCGCCGTCTAGGGTAATCCAGCCATTACGGACTGTTGCCTGAACGGTGCCGTCGGGAATTGTCGTAGACCATTCGATTTGATTTATCGCGGCTGCGGCAATATCGGTGTCGGTACGGTGGTATGAAGCTGGGAGCTGGATTTCGATGTCATCAGCGATCGCTTTGACCCCTGCAACCCGCTTGGTAGCGTGTACAGCTTCCCATTTTTCGTTGTAGCTGGTCGCATAGCCATTGAGTGTCACTGTCCCATTTTTGGCTATTACGCCAATGTCTGAGACTTTAACGCTGGGATCGTATTTGAGTTCGGATATCACATCTTTTTGTAATTCTGTGTCAGTTTTTTCAATGGTACGTTGCATGTTATTTGGGTTTTATTTGGTAATTGTTATTGACAGGAAATAGACTAATAAAGTAGCGATAAAGCTGGGATTCAAAGTCTATCAAGGTAAGTTATGCAACAGTTGTTTCATTACCTACCCTAAGTAAAAAGAAGGTCATATTATTCATCTTTGTTGCTATTGCTAATCCCCGCTCGTATACCACTTGACGGCGAGATGATCTTCCACCGAGAACACTCCTTGAGCAGCCCAGGCAATGCGTTCGGCTTCCTCGCGCTGGGCAAGCGTCCGCACTGTGCCGTGGAGGATGACTTTGCTCCCAACAATCTCGACGCGGATCTTACTGGCATCTAACATGGCATTGCGATTTAAGGCTGCTTCAATCCCCATCCCAACTGCGGGAATTTTATCAGTGGGTTTAATCGAAATTGAATTAGATACCCCGTGAACGCCTGAGATCGATCGCACGACGGTTTCCGCTGCATTCTTTTGATACCACCACTCCACCTCACCCTCTAGGATGATCCAACCGTTCCGCACTGTTATCTCGACGGTTCCCTGGGGAATTGTGGTCGCCCATTCAATTTTGTGAGCGGCGGCGGCGGCAATGTCACCATCGGTGCGGTGGTTGGCATCAGGGATGTGAAGTTCGATGTCGTCAGCGATCGCAACTACCCCAGCTACTCGTTTCACAGCATGGACGGCTGCCAATTTCTCATCAAAGCTGGTGGTATAACCAGTGAGGGTGACGATGCCATCTGTGACTAATACACTGATTTCGGTAACTTTGAGACTAGGATCGTATTTGAGTTCCGATAGCACATCAGTTTTGATTTCTATATCGGTTTTATCTAAGACATTAATCATTTGTTTTTCCTGAGTTTTAGGTAATTTGCTGAGCGAATTCTGTCTGACTATCTACTCTAATTTCACAACCATCTTGCCAATGTTTTTACCCGTAAATAGACCGAGAAAAGCACTCACTGCTTTATCGATTCCGACTACCACTGTTTCCTTATTTTTCAATTTGCCCGATCGATAATAATCACCTACTACTTGCTCAAATTCGCCCCGACAACCCAGCCAATCACCGACAATTAAACCTTTCATGGTCAATCGTTTGGTGGTGATATTAAATAGATTGCTCGGCCCAGGTTGGGGCATTTCGGCGTTGTAGCCAGAGATGCCGCCACAGGCGATAATTCGTCCATGCAGACGTAACGCCGAGAGTGCCGCTTCGAGCATTTCGCCGCCGACATTATCGAAATAGACATCAATCCCATTTAGGGCTGCTAGATTCAATTGTTCGATCGCTGGAATTACGGGACTGGATTTGTAGTCAAAGGCGATATCAAAACCGCATTCTTCCCGCAGAAACTTGACCTTCTCTAGGGAACCTGCCGAGCCGATGACTTCACAGCCGCGTATTTTTGCCAGTTGTCCAGCCACATTTCCCACCGCACCTGCGGCTCCTGAAATGAAAACCACATCTTCAGCTTTGACATCGACCAAATACAGCCCCGCCCAAGCTGTTAAACCCGTCATTCCCAGGGCACCGAGATAAACTGACAGCGGTTGAATGTCGCGGCTGACTGGGTGTAGCTCTGGTGGTGTAGCGATGAAATATTCCCGCCAGCCATAATTGGAAGTGACGGCATCACAAGGCTGGAATGCTTCAGCGAGGGACTCAACTACTTCGCCAACTGCGCCGCCAGTCATCGGTTTGTCCAACTCGAATGATGGCACGTAGGATTTGCCGCCGTTCATCCGCCCACGCATATAGGGATCTACTGATATATAGAGATTGCGAACTAGTACCTGCCCGCCTTGCAATGGTTCTAATTTAGTTTGGGCGAGGGCAAAGTTAGCTGGGGTGGGCATTCCGGTGGGGCGAGATATTAGGTGAATTTCGCGGCTGATGATATCTGTCATGATTTTTTCTCCTAACAATTAGACTGTTGGTTGGATGATTTTGCTGGAGCTAGTTTTAATTGAGATTGGAGATCGACTAAGTGAACGCCAATCAGGTTTGGTAAAACGATGTCAGCAGCTCCAACGCGAGTAATTGGGCCGATGCCGATCGATCGCATCCCAGCCGCGATCGCCGCTTGAACGCCCACAGTGGCATCTTCCACAACAACACAACAAGCGGGAGTGAGTCCGATCTGTTGAGCAGCATGGAGAAATAAGTCTGGGGCTGGCTTAGGAGCTTCGACACTATCACCATCAGCGATCGCATCCACCAGATTCCCAATCCCTAATTTATCGATGACAGTTCGAGCATTCTTACTTGCAGAACCGATCGCAATTTTGATGCCCGCTTGTCTGAGTTCTTGTAATAGCTCAACGGCTCCTGGAAACAGATCTTCGGGGGTAATTGTGGCGATCGATTCCACGTAATAACGATTTTTGCGCTCCATCATCCCCTGAAGCAGCGCTTCCGAATACTGTCTAATCCCAATGATGTGCATCAGCGACTCGCGACGAGAGACACCACGGAGGGCTTCATTTGCCTGTCGATCAAAAGGCAATCCCTCTTCGTCAGCCAGTCGTTGCCAAGCCCGATAGTGATATTCGGCAGTATCCGTCAACACGCCATCGACATCGAAGATAAAGCCCTGAATATCTGTAGCTGAAACAACTGAGGGCGAAAGGTTGAAATGGTGCCAAGTACCGCGCCAGCTCAGTTTGAATTTGAGCCGCGTCCAATTCTGTGGCAGATGGGGAGTCGCCACGGGGCCGTTTTCGGTGAGTTGGATACCGCCAAAGCCGAAGACGAGAGCTTGCCAAACACCGCCAGCAGAAGCCGCATGAATGCCATCTTCGGTGTTATCGAAAGTGTTTTGGAGATCGATCGAGGCTGCCCGCATAAAGTGGTCGTAAGCATCTACCGATTTATCCAGGCTGGCGGCGAGGAGTGCTTGAACGGAGGAACCGAGGGACGATCCGTAACGGCTATCGGTGCGGGGAGTGTAGTAGTTCCAGTTCTCGTGCAAGATATCCTGGCGATTGGCAAATTCTGGCGTGTTGAACAGGAGATAGAGCAGCATCAGCACGTCGGGTTGCTTGATAACTTGGCTCTGATTCGATTTTGCCATACCGAGGACAGATTGGATCGATCGCGTGCGCGGTTCGTAGTCGCTTAAATTGAGATCCTGGAGCGCGAAGAAGCCCTCAAATTGCTCGATTAGCAACGTCTTCGGATCGTAAGGAATGTACATCTGAGCGATCGTCGTGTGAAAAGCTAGTAGCTGTACTGGCGTGATTTTTAACTGTTGGGTTAGTTCGATCTCCCGATCTGGAAACTTTTGCTGTAGCCACTCATAGACAGCAACCGCCTTTTCTAGATGCCATTGCACCAGCCGATTGGTGTAGGCATTGTTTCGCACATCCTCGTGATATTCATCGGTACCGATGACCCCACAAAGTTCGTAGCGTTGTTGTTTCTCATGCCACTCCACCCGACTCAGCCAGAATAAAGCAGTATCGAGGATGATTTCAGATCCGCGATCGCGCATCCACACATCGTCACCCGTTGCTCGCCAGTATTGCCAGACAGCATAGGCAATGTCCGCAGTAATATGAATCTCGCGCTCCCCATTCCAGATCCGAACAGGTTCCACATAAGGATCGCTCGACAGCGACCATTTAGGGGTCATCTCATCACCATTTGCCGCACTTTCCCAGGCAAACATCGCCCCCTTGTAACCACTGTGAGCGGCTTTGCGCCTTGCTCCAGGCAGGGTGTCATAGCGATAATCGAGGAGACTACGGGCGATCGCAGGTTGGGTGAAGGTGAAAAAGGGCAGGATAAAAATTTCTGTATCCCAAAAGATATGCCCCCGATAGCCAAATCCTGACAAGGTTTTGGCAGGAACACTGTCAGGGTCAGTATCTAACGATCCTTGAGTGGTACAGCCACCAATGAAGAGTTGAAACAAGTTATAGCGCACGGCTAACTGAGCGGTACGATCGCCCTCAATCTCGATATCGCTGTACTGCCAAACTGCCTCCCAAGCCTGTTGATGAGCTGCCAGGAGAGGGGCATAAGATGTCAGTGTGGCTAATTTGGCTTGAGCCGCCTGAACTGGTAATTTGGTCTCGCGAGAAGTAAATACCGTTACTAGCTTTTCTACGCTGACACCCTGCCCCGTTGTGACGACAAAAGTGGTCGTCAAGGTGGGACAGTCAGGTGTATTTATGACTTGTGATAAGGTTTCACTGCCGCTCGTAGTCATTTTCGCAGCCATACCGAGTTCGATCTGGGTACTGCGGGTGCGAACGTGGAGCCAGACTCCCTGCTCTGTCTTACCTCGGTTGAGATGCTCCCAATGGTCGAAGCCTTGATTTTCGGGATAACCATTAATACTGGATTGCACCTCGATGGTGCCATCGAAATCGATCGGCGTAATCTCACACCGCATTGCTAATACCTGTTCATCTGCCAGACTAGCAAACCGCTCGAACTTCAAATCTACAGTATTTCCATCTGGACTCCGCCAACGGATCGATCGACTCAACACCCCCTGTCGCAAGTCCAGCCGCCGCTCGTAGGCAAGAATTTCACCGCGATCTAACCGGAACTGTTCGCCATTAATAATTACCACCAATAACAGCCAGTCAGGACAATTTGCCAACTCGGTATAGACCACGGGGACATCATCATACACCCCATTAATTAAGGTAATTGGCAACGCATTGGGGTAGCCTTCTTCAAAACTGCCGCGCGTGCCCAAATAACCATTACCGATCGTAAATACGGTTTCTCTGGCGCGTAATTTTGCTGGGTCGAATTCAGGTTCGGTTAGTGTCCAGTCGGTGTAAATCAATTCGCGAGGGCGGGTGAGAGTGTTCATGAGGTTAGAGTAATAGGGCGGTAAATCAGTCGAATTTCGTAGCTCATCGAAATGAAAATGCTGCCATACTTAACACCCCATAACTATAGCCAGACTGAAGCTGAGTAGCTTTCGAGTCTTCACCACTGGCACCAATTGCGACAAATAGCGGCAACAGATGTTCGGGAGTTGGATGATTGCGCTGGGCGTATGGCGCGAGACGTTGATAATCAATCAGTGCCGATCGATCTCCAGCGATTACTGTTTGACTCAACCAGTTGGCAAACTCTGATACCCAAGCTGGCGGGAGGGCATCATCGTGTCGACCGATTTCCCTGAGATTATGAGTTGCAGTGCCACTAGCGAGAATGAGTACACCAGACGATCGTAAAGGTGCGATCGCTTGTCCCAGGCGCAGATGATAAGCTGGGTCTTTGCGCGGCTGAATCGATAACTGGGTAACTGGAATATCGGCGGCAGGATACATCAACATCAGTGGTTCCCACGCACCGTGATCTAGCCCTCGATTGGTGACAACTTCACTGGCAAAACCTGACTCTATTAACAATTTATCGATCTGCTGTGCTAGTAAAGGAGCACCAGGGGCAGGATAATTTAGACGATATAATGCGGCTGGAAACCCACTAAAATCGTGAATTGTCTCTGGCTGCGCTGCTGCACTAACGATCGGATCGGTAGTATTCCAATGGGCAGAAATCACCAGAATTGCTGTTGGTTTTTCCAGTTGCTGACCGAGCCGGATCAGAAAGTCACGAATAACACTGGGACGCAGTGGTAAATCTGGCGCACCATGAGAGATAAACAGAACAGGTATTTGTGGCATAAATCTCCGGTAGATGAGAGCCTAAAATAGTTTAATCATCGTTGTTTCACCTTAGCTAAGAATTTGTTCGAGTTCGATCAGATTGCCGTCTGGGTCGCGAATACAGGCAGTGAGAAACCCGCCCGTTAGCCCTTCTTGCTCTGGGTATTGCCAAGGACTGCTGAAGATGGCGATGCCTTTGGCTTTCAATTGGGAGATCGCGTCATCCAGATCGGGCACGGCAAAACTCAATAAAATCTTGGCATCGTGGCGATCGTAGGTTGCTGATTGGATCGAGTCGATGTAGTCTTTCAACCGCGATCGATTGAGAATCGTAATTTTAGTTTCGCCTGCATCAAACTCGGCATATTCTTCAGCATCATTGGCTAGAGTGACTTTCAAGTCTAAAACATCTTGGTAGAACAGCTTGCAATCTAGATAGTTTTGAACGTGCAATCGAGTGTAGATATATTTAAGATTCATCTGTTTCCTTTAGATCTATATAAGTAAAGTACCTGACGAAAATCATGATTCTCGATCGCGATCTTGCTGATATTTTGCAAATAACCTTTCATGATGACTCCTTGAATTACTTTGATTTTTCCAACTAACATGAGTTCAAAGATTGCGTGAAATCACATTACTTAAATGCTTTAGCTAAAGCCTCAAACTCCACCATTAGTGACTTGTCATGAGGCGTTACAGGCGGAATCTTTTTATCGATATATAAAAACTCATAAACCGCCATCTGTGCTGCTCGTACTGAATACTCGACTGTAAAAACCACATCATCAGGAATCTCCACAAACTGACTGATGAAAGCCAGGTTGCGGGAGTTGCGGGGAATCGGGATTGGTCGATCGGTATGCAAACGCGGCATAAACATACTGGTGATATACGGCATCCGGCAGGGAATACAATTAGCCGATGCGACAGTATCTAAATCGAAGCGGAGATGACCGCAAAGTTCTTGGAGAATTTCAGCACCATTGCACTCAGCCATCGGTTTGGGGACAAAATTCCCCACTCGATCGGGAAACAGTGCATATCCCCAGAACACCTGCACGTCAACAGGCTGATCGATAAAATGGGGTTGATGGGCGAGGACGATCGACATCAACCAATTCGAGTCTTTAAACGTCACCAGTCCGCCAGTTCCCGCCTCATTACCGCTAAATTCCTGCATCTTGTCGAAGAATGCCGGACTTTTGAGCGTGATGGTAAAAGATTCCCAGCATGACTCGGCAATACTGCTATTAAATGCCGCTGGATTCCCGAAACCGGAGTTTTCTGCTGCCAACTTTTCCCATAGTTGCCAACTACTACAATCCTGTTTGGTTAGCTTCGGCGGCGCACTTGTCATCGAACCTAGACTCGAAGCGTCAGTCATCGATCCATTTTGGAGGAAAACTAGATCGCCATTTTCAACTGCAATGGTTTTACTTTCACTGCCTTGCTGATAGTGAATGCTTGTCACCACCAACTTATTTGTAGTGATGTGCCGCTCCAGATCCGTCACTTTGCAATCCACCATAAAGTTGACATTTTGGGTTGCCAACCAACTCTGCAAGGGACGCACCAATGAATCGTACTGATTGTAGACAGTGCGCTTCACCCCTGCGAGGGTTTCAATCCGTGAAAATTCCATCATGAAGCGATGTAAATAACGCTTGAATTCGATCGCACTATGCCACGGCTGAAAGGCGAAAGTAGTCGCCCACATGTACCAAAATTCCGTGTCGAAAAAGCGTGGTGAGAGCCAATCAGTGATACAGCTATTACCTAATTCAGCCTCACCAGCCTTAGTTAGTCGTAATAGTTCCTGACGATCGTGCATTGAGAAGCCCATCGAACTTACAGGCACTTTCGCCCGCCGACGATCGACCAGCCGCGCCATTGCGTGTGACTTATATTTCTCATTAAACTCGATCGTTTCATCAAATACCGTTTTCCCTGGTAGAGTCAGCGAGGGAATCGACTTAAACAGATCCCAAGTACATTCATAATTATCCGTCGTCAACATCCGTCCCCCGCGCAGCGAATAACCATCGGTTGGGTTCCCTGCTCCATCTAAACTCCCGCCCACGACGGGCTTCGCTTCGAGGATCGTAATATTTTCGCCCGAAAATTCGCCGTCGCGAATCATAAATGCGGCGGCAGCTAAAGAACCAATTCCACCACCTAACAAATACGCTTTAGATAAATTACTCATATCAATTAACTCCTGAAAAATTTTGGTTTAATCTGACATTCCGCACGATTAAAATCGTGCGGTTAACCGCTGATTTATGTGAAGTGCTGATTCAAATTAGTAATGCTCGTTAGCATAGCTACCGTGATGTGGCATCGCATTTAATAACGCGCCTGCATCCAACTTACCAACGTGTCGAACCCCGTTAATAAAAAATGTCGGCGTACTATTTACGCCACTTTCTACACCAGTTTTGATATCCTCCTGGATATGGCGCAAGTGATGTTCGTTATTGAGATCGCGATCGAATAAATTGTTATCTAATCCCAACTTGCGGGCGTAATAGAATAAATTTGTCTCGCTTAAAGCAGATGGAAACTCAAACAAGGAATAGTGCATCTGCCAAAACTGATTCTGAGCTGCTGCTGCTCTCATGGCTTGGAAGTGCAGATCGACTAGTGGAAAATGCCGAACGACATAACATAATCGATCTCCAAGCTCGTACTGAATCTCTCGAACGATACTCGCGGCTTGAGCGCAATAGGGGCATTGATAATCGACGTATTCAACCAAATAGATAGTTTACTTACCTACTTAAAGCTATTCTTGGATGACTCGATCGGCCATTGGAAAAATGTTGACGATTGCCTACGGCAGACCAAAGGTCAACGAGTCATCCAAACAATACTTCTCAGCAAGATTATTCTCGTTTTTCTACCACGATCGTTAGATGAGCAACCATCGCCCCGATCGATCCCACAGCAGCCATAATCGGGAAGAAAGCCGCACTGATGACCCCACCAACCACGCCAACAGTTAAGGGGATTTCAATTAATATATGCCCCTCTTCATTTTTGATAATAATCCGCCGAATATTACCTTGATGAACTAGTTCCTTAATTTTGGCACCGAGGGCATCACCATTAATACTAAATTCTTCTACACCGATCTTTTCTGTTGTTTTTTCTTGATGCTCCCCAGTTACTGACTCAGATTGGATTGTCTCGACGTTTTCTTGAAGGTTGTCATTTGGTACGTTCATGTTATTAATTTCCTGGTTGTGTTTATAAATTAGATGACAATATTGAACCGATAACTACCGATAAATGGCTTTATCGATTGAAGTCGGGGATCTAGGGAAGTTTTCTAAGCGGTCATCTGAGGTTGTGCTCTGCCAAATTTCCATAACAAAATCACACCCAAACCGAACAGATTAATCAGGAAAACTACTAAGCCTCCCAAAAACGGAATTAATGCTAGTACTGTCAAGATTGCCAAACCAATTAAGAACTGCTGTGATACTGGCTGTTCTGCATTTTTGTCCAGCCGTTGACCGACAAATAGAGCCACACCGAGCGAACCGACTAAAGACATAACAACCGCGCTCAAACTCAGTAGTGGAATCAAGGGGATCCCAATTAGAGTAATTGCCAAAAACACAGTGCCAAAAAGGATGGCAAAAATCCCGCCAATGCCCCAAAGTGCTGTCAAGCCAGGATCTTGACGCAACTTTTCAGCCAAATCCATCAGAAACTGCGGGCTAGTTTGCAAGATAATCAGTCCGAGCATAGCTGCTACGACAGCAGCACAAATTCTAAACATCGCACTGAAGAAATAGTGAGCGAAGAAGCTTTGTCTGCCATAGGAGCCATACATCATGCCATGTCTGTCACTAAAAGTAGCCTTTTCGCCACCAATTATCGCCCCTGGTTCCTGGACGATTTTGCCGCCAAAGGAGTAAGCATCGCCATCTACCCGTGCCCCTGCTTTGAGGATGACATCACCGCCAAAAGCGATCGCCGTATCCAAAACTCTAGCATTAGGTAAGATCGTCACACTCCCACCGAAAGCACTAGCATTTTCGACAGTTTGGTTCTCTGGAACACTCACGCTGCCACCAAAGCGAACGAGGTTGGTGTTGTTAATATTAATATCTGTTTGTGCCAGGGCACTTCCAGCAAAGATCAAGCAAATAGTGACGACAAAAGTTAAAATTAATTGTTGCCATTTCATAGATTTCATCCTTATTGATGACCAGGGAATTGACTATACCTCATGGTATTGGAAAAAGATGAGGAACCTGTGAGGAAAGTTATACTCTAAGCAATTTTAATCATTAGTAACATATTAAGGAATTTTGGTAATTCTCTAGCTTTGTCTAGAAATGTCGCTACATTTAGCCATCGTCAGACTATTATTGCTACCGTCATTGATATCGAATCAATAGGTAGATATATATCCAATTCCAGAGTATTTAGATCGATTCAACAATTACCCCGTCCACCATCCGAATTATCCGTTTTGTTCTGGCGGCAACGTTGGCATCATGAGTGACGATCGCGATCGTCGTACCCTGTTGATTTAACTCTGTCAGCAGATTCATAATCTCCTCAGAAGTGGTGGAATCCAACGCGCCAGTCGGTTCGTCTGCCAGGACTAAGGCGGGATGATTGACTAAAGCACGGGCGATCGCCACCCGCTGTTGTTGTCCGCCGGAAAGTTGATTGGGACGATTCTGGATCCGATCGCTCAAACCGACTTGGACTAATGCTGCTGTTGCTTGTTCGATTCGTTGAGACTTATCGACATCGGCATAAATCATCGGTAGCATCACATTCGAGAGGGATGTGAGCTTTGGTAAGAGGTTGAACTGTTGAAACACAAACCCAATATATTGATTGCGAATATCGGCAAGTTCATCATCATCGAGGGTAGTCAGATCTTGACCTGCTAAAAAATACTGTCCACTGCTAGGTCGATCGAGACAACCAATAATATTCATCAGGGTCGATTTCCCCGAACCCGAAGCCCCCATGATGGCGACATATTCGCCTTCCTCGATCGACAAATTAACCCGTTTGAGTACAGGGACATCGAGGGCTTCCAAGTGATAGGTTTTAGTAATATCTTTGAGTGAAATCATTCTTGTCATAGTTATTAAATGCCAACGATTGAAACCGCTGGACTGGACTGCCATAGTCAATCAATCCCCATGTAGTGCCAAAATTGGGTCTAATTTTGCCGCATTACGGGCAGGAATACCGCCCGCTAACACACCAACAATCAGCGAGAGGACAAAACCGACCACCACTGACAATAGCGACACCACAAAGGGAAATTTGAAGATCGTAGCGACGGCAAAAGCGAGGGCTACACCCAATCCAATGCCGATCGCACCACCAATACTCGAAATGACGATCGATTCCATCAAAAATTGGTTGAGGATCGCGCCGCTAGTTGCACCGACGGCTTTCCGCAGACCGATTTCGCGCGTCCGTTCCATCACGGAAACTAGCATAATATTTGCGATGCCGATGCCACCGACGACTAAGGAAATTCCGGCGATCGCGCCTACCATCAGCGTCAGAGAACCCATAATACTCGTGAAAGTCTTAATCAGATCTACTTCATTGGTGACGCGAAAATCATCCTCCTTGGGCGGGCGGATATCATGGCGCAGCCGGAGGACATTCGTTACCTGAAATTCCGCCGCTTCGAGTTGGTCGGCATTACTCGATTTTAGCCAAAAGCCATTAATCGCCACACCTGTCAGGGCATTGTTGCCGACAATTTCGGCGGACATATTAGTTAGGGGCAGGTACACCATATCATTCATATCTTGTAGCCCTACAGACCCTTTCCGCTCCATCACCCCCACCACGCGATAACGTTTACCCCGTATCCGAATATCGTTACCGATCGCTGTTTCTGATGGCGTGAATAGATCGTCTCGGACTTTGGCACCAATTACCACCACTGCTTTGGCTGTATCCAAATCCTGCTGCCGGAAAAATGTCCCTAGTTCCGGTCGAATATTTCTCACGTCTGGAAAGTTTAAATCCGTGCCGATGGCAGTTGTCGAAATGTTGACATTGCCCCGTACCACCTGAACACCTGGGCGGTACAAGAACGCTGACACCGCTGTAGCGGCGGGGACTTGTTTGGCGATCGATCGCGCATCTTCCCAAGTTAAAGTACTCGCAGTGCCCGCCCCCTGACTGATACCGCCAGTTCTTGCTGCTGCTGCTGACACCTGGAGGATGTTAGTGCCTAGTGCCTCTATTCTTAACTCGGTGGCTCTTTGCACGCCTTGACCGATCGAAGTAATCGCAATTACGGAAGAAATCCCAATAACTACACCCAGCATCGTCAATCCGCTGCGGATTTTGTTACTCCACAGGGTTTCGACTGCCATGAGGAATATTTCCAGCAGTGAGATTTTGCGTTTGGTACGGCGGGATGGACGAAGTAGGGATTTGGGAGGGTATCTTGTTTTCATAGGATTATCAAGCTAATTGAAGCCTGAAGAAGCTTTGCGGGTTCCGGCGGGAAAGCTGAGTAAAACCCGTTCGTTCCCAGTTAAACCAGACTTGACCTCGGTTTTGTCATTTACAGTCGTCCCCACCACGATCGGCGTAAATACCGGATCGCCACCTTTTTTCGCTACAAATACACCCTGAACGGCTTTCTGTTGGACGATCGAAGCTGTTGGTACAACTAGCACCTGGTTTAATTCTCCAGCATTAAAATCGATCGTCACATTCATCCCCTGATGAAGCAATCGTTGGGAGTCAGCAACTGCTACTTTTACCTCAAAACTGGTCACATTTTGTTGCACCAATGACTGGGTGGCTACTTGCGTCACTTTGCCCTCAAAAGTTTTGCCAGCATAAGCATCCACTTTAATTACTGCTACCTGCCCGACGCGAATCTGGGCAATGCTAGCTTCAGCTACCTGTGCCACAATTTCATTGGTAGATGCTAAAGCAAGAATCGAAGATGAGGTTGCCGAAGTCACCGCACTACCCGCCGTGGTCGGAGTCACAAAGGCACCAGGATCGGCATACTTGCGGGCGATAATCCCCGCGAAGGGGGCACGAATCACGGTATCGTCAATATTCCGTTGCGCGATCGCAATAGCACCTTGAGCTGCTACTACCTGGGCGCGAGCTTGAGCAATATCCTCCGGTCGTGACCCAACCTTGAGTAAATTCAAAGCCGCTTGATGCTGTTTCAAAATGCTTTTGGCTTGAGCAATATCTTCAGGTCGGGAGCCAACCTTGAGTAAATTCAATGCTTCTTGCCGCTGTTTGAGAACACTTCTAGCCTGAGAAATATCTTCGGGGCGTGCTCCAGCTTGGAGTAGATTGAGGGCTTGCTGGGCTTGCTCCACTTGCGCCTGGGCACTATCGTTGGTCGATCGAGCAGTGCTGAGAGCTTGTTGAGAGATTGCACCTGCTGACTGTAATTTTTGGTTGCGGTGGAGATCTTCTGCTGCTTGCCGATAGGTGGCTTGGACTTTATTTAGATTGGCTCTGGCTCCAGCAATATCTTGCGATCGATTACCAGCCAGTACTTTGTTCAAACTAGCTGTAGATTCAGCCACCTGAGCTTGAGCTTGAGCGATATCTTGCACTCGATTACCAGCGACCAGCTTACTTAGGCTAGCATTGGCTCCATCGACCTGAGCTTGAGATTGGGCGATATCTTGCGATCGATTCCCTGCAATTACCTTATCCAAATTCGCTCCAGCAGCAGCAAGGTTACCTCTAGACTGGAGTAATTGACCTTGGAGATTTGAATTATCCATATAGGCGACAATCTGCCCTGTTTGGACAAAATCACCTTCTTTGACCAGCAACTGCTTCAAAACACCAGAGGTTTTAGGACTGACATTGACCGAACTTTCGGGTTGCACTGTGCCATTAGCGGACACAACGATCGCTAGATTACCCCGTGTAACTGCTGCCGTCTGAATCTTCCGCTGTGCCCGCTGTTGGGGTGCCGTCACCAACTGGTTATAAGTAATATAGCCAATAGTTCCAGCAATCGGAATTGCCACGATCGCTCCGATCAGCCACTTATTCAGTTTGAGTCGTTCGATGCCTTGCTGGAAATCCAAGCTAATACTCAACATTCTTAATGCCTCTGAAATATAGCGATTCTCTTTTTCAGAGGCTGCGCTAACGTCTTCAATCTCGGAATACTAGCGATGGTCGCGGCGATTTTGACCATCACGATTATACTCACCGTAACGGTTATGCTCACCATCGCGGTTACGATCGCCATCATGGTTATATCTGCCCATACGACCATACTGACGGTATTCTGCTTCACGTCTGCGCTGCATTCTCAAGTCGCGGCGATACTGCCATTCTTCACGGCGAGTATAACCCCGATCGCCGATTCGGAAAATAATTTGGGCGTGGAGGTTTGCGGCTGGTTGTTGCAACGATGGTTGCATATTTGCGGTCATCGCTTCAGACTTGGGTGCAATGGAGACGATCGTTATTAATCCGATTATCGTTCCGATAGGCTGCGCCAACGCTAGTGAAATAAGTTTCAACATAGACAACTCTACTTAAACAGTAGATACAAATGAACTTACCCTTAGTTAAATCGATCGAATCAATAAAGACCTCTGTCTAAAGACATAGATTGAAATATCTTAATGAATCAGAATAAAACAGCATTAATTTTCGTAAATATTCTGACTGTTATTATCTTTTATTAAATAGTTCTATGATTGCTTCTCCAAGCAGCTTGGCGCGATAGGTAATACAATTCTAAGCAAAATACATTGCGACTGACTCACAGTTTCCTCACATTTTAAAGTTAGGGTGAGAAGGGATAATTTTAGGATCGACTAATTATTTTGATTTTTGTAAGTGACTAGCTACTTGGCTAGATAAAATCCAAAATCGCAAAGATATCTTTGAGGGATAAATTCTAGTGGTTATAAATATTTTAGTTACAGGGGCGACGGGCAATGTCGGGCGAGAAGTGGTGCAGTTACTCTCTGCACAGGAGAATCCTGTTATCGCAGCAGTTAGAAATCCAATTGAAGCTTCACACAGTTTTGGAAGTAATGTTCGATGTGTTTTATTCGACTTTACTAATACTGATACTTTTACAGACGCTTTTGTTGGCATCCATAAACTCTTTCTAGTTCGTCCACCCGCGATCGCAGATATCCATCAAATTACCCCTGCTTTGAATGTGGCTAAACAAGCAGGCGTTGAGGAAATTGTATTCTTGTCAATTGTTGGTGCGGATAAAAATCGGATCGTGCCACACTATGCGATCGAACGCGCGATCGAACAACTAGACATCCCAGCAGTCTTTTTGCGCTGTAGCTTTTTCATGCAAAATCTGAACACTACCCATCGAGAGGATATTCGGATTCGCGATCGGCTGTTTATGCCGGCGGGAAATGGTAAGACGAGTTTTATTGATGTGCGAGATATTGCTGCGGTTGCGGTTAAATTTTTAACTGAAGAACACCATCAATCTAATGAATCATCAGAAATTAACCGTGCCTACGATCTTACAGGTGCAGTCGCTTTGACTTACTACGAAGTTGCCACGATTTTTACTAATGTTTTAGGCAGACCGATTCACTATACTAATCCGGCAATTCCTATATTTATTTGGCAAATGTTAAGGCAAGGATTCTCATTGCAATTCGTATTAGTAATGGTCGGCATTTACACTACTGCTCGATTTGGATTAGCAGATCTAGTGACCTCCGATGTGCAGCAATTGCTAAATCGTCCACCGATTTCGATGCAGCAATATGTTGAAGATTATCGACAATGTTGGCTATCAGAAAACCCAAAGTACTCGTAGGGGTAATTCATGAATTACCCCTACGAGTGATTGGGTGAAGGCAAGATTAGATTTTATGTAATCCTTAGAGGTAACCCATGACAGAGAAAACTAGAGAAATTTTGAGTTGGTATGGTAGCGACAATCCTGGCACTATCACCAACCTAGCCCGACTACTAAATCATGGCAAGCTCGCCGGGACTGGCAAGCTAGTGATTTTGCCTGTGGATCAAGGCTTTGAACATGGCCCTGCGCGGAGTTTTGCCACCAATCCGCCCGCTTACGACCCGCGCTATCACTTTGAATTGGCAATTGAAGCTGGCTGTAATGCCTATGCCGCACCATTAGGGTTCCTCGAAGCTGGAGCGCGAGAATTTGCTGGGGAAATTCCCTTAATTCTGAAAGTAAATGACCATGATGCTTTACTTGATGAGGCTGATCCTACTCAGGCATTAACTAGTAGCGTAGAGGATGCCCTGCGGTTAGGCTGCGTCGGGATTGGCTTCACGATTTATCCTGGCTCTGCCAAACGCTTCGAGATGTACGAGCAAATCCGCGCCTATGCTGCCGAAGCCAAGCGGTGCGGGCTAGTAGTAGTAATTTGGTCTTATGCGCGTGGTTCGGGAGTGAGTACGGCGGGAGAAACCTCGATCGATGTCATCACCTATGCCGCCCAAATTGCCGCTCAACTAGGGGCACATATCATTAAAGTCAAATTGCCAACCGATCGCATCGAACAGCAGGCGGCAAGAGAGGTTTACCAAAAAATGCAGATTCCGATCGCGACTCCTCTAGAGCGAGTCCGTCATGTCGTTCAATGTGCCTTCAATGGCCGCAGAATCGTGATTTTCTCTGGTGGAGCTACCCATTCAGATGAGGCTCTGCTGGAAGAAGTACAGGCTATTCACAGCGGTGGTGGGTTCGGCTCGATTATTGGTCGCAATTCCTTCCAACGGAGTAAACCAGATGCGCTGAAACTACTTGATTCGATTATGAAAATTTATAGCGGCGCGTAACAGTACCCTCTTTGGCATAGCCTCTGCCAGATCTTCGGCTGGTCATGCTTTGACATTTATTGGGAGCTTTGCCCTCTCAATGCTGTTTTCATCTTATCTAGAATAATAGCGATAGTAACTACCAAAAATAAAAATGAAACCTATTCGGATTTTTCACTTTTCTGATGTGCTTTGTATTTGGGCTTATATTGCTCAAATTCGGCTGAATGAGTTGAAAACAACTTTTCAAGACAAGATTGAAATCGAACACCACTTCGTCTCCGTCTTTGGTTCGGCTCGTGAAAAACTAGAAAACCGTTGGCAAGATCGAGGCGGATTGGCAGGATATAGCAACCACGTTCTAGATGTAGTCAAAAAATTTGACCACATTACCGTTCATCCTGACATTTGGACGAAAGTCACACCACTATCGTCTACATCCTGCCATCTATTTCTTCATGCGATTCAACTACTAGAAACGAAAGGTTTAGTAGATCGATCGGAACAGATATTTGAAAAAGCAATCTGGGCATTTCGGGAGGCGTTTTTTACCGAACTGGCAAATATTTCTGACCGCCAGGTGCAATTTGAAATTGCCGAAAAATTAGGATTGTCCATCGTTGCAATTCAATCTCAGATCAATAGTGGTGAGGCATACGCTCAACTTTCCAAAGATTTTGACTTGATGAAAGAACATACAGTTACGGTCAGCCCTACCCTAATTTTCAATGAAGGACGACAGCGACTAAATGGCAATGTGGGCTATCGAGTGATCGAAGCCAATATTCGCGAGTTACTGCACAATCCTCCAGAAGAACAATCCTGGTGTTAGGCGTATTAAAGCTATTTTATGAGAAAAACTTTAACTTTAATGAGAAATTTTGTAATGAATTTAATCTACTCGAACACGTCTAAAATTCGTCCGATCCGCTGGCTACTAGCTGCTTCGATCTGTATTTTGTTAGTAATTTTCATTCCTCTACCCGCCTTTGCTACTGTAACCCAAATTGAAGAAGCTCCAGGACAAATGCTCTACCAGTCCCGCCAAAACCTGCGCGATCGCACCGGAAAGTCTTGGCAGGTAGTTGCCTTCAAGCGTGCTCGTCCCGATGGTAGTGAGATGGTTTCCCTGCGGCTGGTGGGTTTTCTTGGTGCGGTGGAATTAGACCACACTAAATCGCTCACCCTGACAACATCGATGGGGCAAACTCTGACCGCCAAAGATGTTACGAACGAAATTTCTCAGGGCGCAACTGCTTTAGCAAATGTTGGTGAATATGACATTCAACCCGTTCTACCACAATTGCATTCTGAAATTCCGCTGGAGCTAACTTTACCGATGCTCACTGGCGGAACCATTGAGTTACAAATCCCATCTATAGCGATTCAAGAGTGGCAAACAATTGCAGATCCTAAATCAAGAAACCTAATCCAGAAAAATTCATGATTTACATGTCGTTGATTTACGTATTTTTATTAGTTGGCCCCGCGATCGCCACAATCGCATTTTTTCGACAACTTTCGACCCGTTGGTATTGGTTTTTGTTGAGCCTTTGCGTCTTGTATGGCATTTCTCCGCTGCTCGTAACTTGGAGCGCATTTGGTTTGGCTAAACAATTCGGTTGTTCGGCGGAAGCTGTCCGCTTTCGTTGTCCCGATCCGGTTTGGCTGGGAGACGCTATTTCTGGGTTGGTAATGTCGCACTGGCTGGCGATTTTTGCCATTCCATCGGCGGTTGTAGGAGCGATCGGGCTGCTGCTTTCCTGGATTTTAAACCACCAGCAATCGCGAACCACAGCAGGCATTTCAGGGCAACCTCCGGCTACTTTTTACCGGAGTCGTCGCCACAAAGTCATTGCAGGCGTATGTTCAGCCCTCGCTCAACGCTGGCATCAGTCCCTACCATTGATACGGATTGTCTCGGTTGTGTTAGCGATCGTCACCCCTGGATTTATTTTTCTGTACTTGTGGTGTTGGTTGGCATTCCCAATCGAGCCGCGATCGCCACAACAACCTATCGGAGCACAATCGTGAGTCTACGCAAAGATCGTCAAACCTCTCGCCACCCAAAAACCACCTTTACGGGAAAAGTAGTTTGCCCCCATTGCCACACTGCTTTTCCCGTCACCTGGCGGCGATATTTGTCTCCACCATTGGGAAATTGTCGCTGTCCTGAATGTCGGCAAATATCCCATGCCACAGTGAATTACTGGTGGGTATTACTCATCATCTTCGTCGTCATGACATTAGTTGTAATCATTGTTGCTTTTTTCGGGGCTTACGTTTTTGAGAATAATATCCACCAAAAATCAAAAACGAGAGTTATCTCTGTATTTAGCTGGAGTAACACTTTACTATCTGTCCGACGGGACTCAGAATTTTTCCCCTAACAGTGATTGGAGTAACAGCACGCTCGGTTTTACAGCTTCAGCTTACACAGCCGCGATCTCAGCAACAACCTGTAGGAGCACAATTATGAGTCTACGCAACGATCGTCAAACCTCTCGCCACCCAAAAACCACCTTTGCGGGACAGTTAGTTTGCCCCCATTGCCGAACGACTTTTCCCGTCACTTGGCAGCGATATTGGGCTGCACCGTTGGGAAATTATCGCTGCCCTGAATGTCGGCAGATATCCCATGCCACAGCAAATTACTGGTGGGTATCACTCATCGTCTTCGTCGCCATGTCAATGGTTGGAATCGTTGGTGCTTTGTTAGGGGCTTATGTCTTTCACAACACATGGATGGGCGCATTCTTGACTTTTATAGGTTTTTTCGTTGGCTTCCCACTTGATAAATGGATCGATGGACATTTGAAACGGCTTGAACCAGGGGAAGAAAATTTGGCATCGGTACTTATGAAATATTTGATAGCATTTTTCTTTTTCACGATCGTATATGTCTTCGTTTCGGCATTTTCTGGACTAATCATCTTCGCTATTTTATCTGGCAAATTCATGATTTATGTGGGCTACAGTCCCGATTGGCGCACTTGGATCGGCAATATCTTGGGTATCTTGGCTGGGATCTATGCGGCGAAAGTATCACTCGATCCAAAACCAAGCAAATTCTAAATTAAAAATACTGGCAGCAATAATGACTCAACAAATTTCTCTCAATACGCTCTAGAATTCTGCGAAATTAATAATAGATAATGACGAGAAGATATGAGTAATAGCATTCCTTTTACAATCGAACAGTTTTTTCAGATTTTCGAGAAGTACAATCAAGCGATATATCCGATTCAGTTTGTGCTCATATTGGTAGCGGTTGTAACGATCGTCCTGGCAGCAAGTCGCAAGCCATCCAGAAACAAAATTATTTCAGGGCTACTTGGGTTGCTCTGGCTCTGGACAGGGATCGTGTATCATTTAATTTTCTTTACAACAATCAGCCCACCCGCCTATTTGTTCGGGACGTTGTTCATTCTTCAAGGTTTGTTATTTTTATACGAAGGCGTAGTAAAAAATAGATTGAGTTTTCGTGCTAGCCGAAGATTTGACGGCATTCTCGGCGCGGTGTTTATTGCTTATGCGCTGGTGATTTATCCGTTAATTAGCTATGGGCTGGGGCGAATTTTCCCCTCAACACCTACGTTTGGTGTGCCTTGCCCGACAACCATTTTCACATTTGGTTTGCTCCTGTTGGCGGACAGGAAAATTTCATTGAGTTTATTGATTATTCCAGTTCTATGGTCGATCGTCGGAACTTCAGCGGCTCTAAGCTTCGGAGTCAAAGAAGATTTCGGATTGCTCGTGGCAGCAACGATGGGAACTGCTGCGTTGGCGAAGCCTATCGGAACGATAATCGTTCAGCATAATTCAACACTGAAAACAGCACAAATATTGTAAATTCGCCAAAAATATCATCACAATACTGGA